>CAYTBN010000001.1:0-215453 GCA_964436045.1 uncultured Rickettsiales bacterium
GTTCGCGGACGGACTCCGGGGAGCGGATGGTGGCGTGCGTGGGGAACGGCGTTGTGCGAGAACTCGAACAGGTTTCTACTGAATGTCGGCGTTCGTAGCTCCGCTACACGCAAGCCTCGGCCTCAGGTCCGCCCGCGTTCTTCGCTTTTCCCTTTCCTTCCCGTCTCCGATCTCATGAACTGGTTCGAGGAGATGGGCGTGACGCCGAGCGAGAGCTGGATCTGGTACGTGCTGCGGTGCGCCGACGGCAGCCTCTACTGCGGGATCACCACGGACCTCGCGCGGCGCCTCGACCAGCACAACAGCGGGCGCGGATCGAAGTACGTGTGGTCCCGTCGGCCCGCGACCGTGGTCCTGCGCGAGGAGGTGGGGGAGAGGTCCACGGCGTCGAAGCGGGAGGTGGCGTTCAAGCGGCTGGGCAAGCGCCAGAAGGAGGCGGTCGTTCTGGCAGCAGGCGAGGGGCGCTCCCGTACTCCGTGATCCCCCCGACCTGCGGTATCCTACGTTTGGGCGGACCGGCTGTCCGCCTGGACGGGGAGGCCAGCTTGAGATCGACCAGTCGCCAGGCGTGCGTGTTCGGCCTGGGTGGAGGCCCAGTCCACAGGAGGACAGGGCTGGCTGCGATCCTGGCCACCAGCTCCTCACCCCCGTCCGCGCTGGCCAGCCGGGCGAACCACAGCGCGCGGGCGTATCGCTCGAGCACCCGCTCGAACAGCTCGCCACGCTCGCCCGCCACCTGCAGCAGTCGTTGGCGGATGTCGCGGCTGGATTCCAGGGTCATCTCGCACTCTCCGAAGACGACGGATCCTGCTCGAACCGGCTCAGGGAATCAACGGGCAAGATCGGGTTGCCCTGCAACCACATGGGCGCGGGGGGCCGCTCAGGGCTCCTTGCCCACCTTGGCCGAGAAGTGCTCAACGTCCACCCGTCCGATCGCCACGCTCCGCACCGAACGGCGGGTGACGAAGCGAGCCTTGGCCTCTCCGGGCTCGGACTCGAGCTGATCGATCATCAGATGCAAGGCGCGGCGGCGCTCGGCGAGATCGTCGACAAAAGCCACCGTCCCACGAAACTGGACCGTCCGGTAGCCGTGCAGGCAGTGGCCGGCGCGGTAGCCCAGATCCTCGAGGATCTGCCCCCAGACCACCGGATTCGAGCGCAAGATCGCGACCTTCTTGCCCTTGGGCGCGCAATGGAAGAAGAACGCACGCGCCGCCTCGTCATAGGCGTAGTTGACCGTGCAGAGGTAGGGCTCGTCACCGTCGCTCATGGCGAGGGTCAGGTGCTGGTTGCGGCGGATGATCGCCCGCAGCTCCTGCGGGTCTGCGAGGTTCTGGACAGGTCGCCGTTGATGGTACCGAGGCATCGGATCTCCCGTCCAGCCGGTGAAATGTACCCCACGGGCAACAGAAACGCCCTCGCGTGCGTTCTCCTTTGTCGGAAGGTGGAGATCCATGCGAGCCACGCCATTCGCTCTCGCCCTCGGCCTGGGCCATCGACGTGCCGGTGGCGTTCGTGTCGCGGGGGCATACCACCCGCGAGTTGCCCATCGAGGCCGAGGGGCGGGAGCTTCGCCCGGGCGGATCGCTGCTCCTGCTCGATGTGGACGGGACGGGCCGGCGTCTGGTGGAGAAGCCGGAGCTGTTCGACGTGGCCCGGCCCTCGGTGTCCCCGGACGGGGAGTGGATCACATTCTCGGCGGTCAAGGATGAGCACACGCCGTGGTGCCTGTTCCGGGTGCCAGCTGGCGGGGGCACGGCGGAGCAGCTGACCTTCCCCGCCGAAAATCCGGTCGAGGATTCCTTCGACGATCTGGCAAAGGTGCCGGCCCAGCTGCGGGGTGTGGGCGATGAATCCCGACGGAACGGGCGCCGCCCGCCACTTCAACGTGGTGAGCGGGGTGGACGGGGACGAGGACTGGGGGGTCCACCAGGCCCGTGAGCTGCCATCGGGCGACATCGTGGCCACGGTGCGCAGCGATGCCACCCTGATCGATCGGCGGCTGGCCGAGCCGGACCAGCGCTACGGCTGGGTCTCCCACCAGGACCCGGAGCTGCGGCTCCGCTGGCCCGCGGAGGTGATCCTGGACGAGGTGGTGATCTATCCGCTACCCGCGGAGGGGGCCGCGATCCGGTTCGACCTGGTCACCGCGGGGCGGCCCATCCGCGACTCCACGGGCTCCGGGCGCTATCCCTGTTCGGGGCTTCGGCGGCGAGGCCTACGAGACGCCGAAGTACGCTCAGCACCCGGACAGGGGGAACACCTGCGGATCCCCGTCGTCGCAGTCCATCCCCGGGGAGGTCGCGGCGTCGTAGGCGCCGGGGAGCCACCAGACGGGGAATCCGTCGCCGTCCAGGTCCCAGGAGGTAGCCTCCGGTCCACCGAATGTACCGATATCAGAGGTCGAACCGTCCGGGTCGGCCCGCGCCGGATCGCCCGCGTCGACGAGTGGAGACCAGGGCTGGACGTGCAGATCCCAGTCGATGGGGTCGGAGGGCGCGGACTTCAAGAACTCGGGGTTGACGGCGACGTTGCCGTTCTGGCCCACGGGATCACTCTGGCCCACCAGATCCTGCGGCAGGTTGTCGTGGAGGTTGGTGTAGCGGAAGACCACGCCCGGCCAGGCATCGACCTTCAGCCCACCGCCCTCGCCTCCGCAATGGTTGGCGGAGATCTCGGTATTGGTGAGCTGTGCGACAGCATCGGAGTGGACCCACAGCCCGCCGCCCTGGAAAACCGCCGTGTTCCCCACCACAGCCACGTTGGTGAAGTGGGCCTCTGCCCCGGAGTCCAGGGCCAGACCGCCGCCGCGCAACTGGGCCGTGTTGCCGGCGAGGATGCCGTTCTCCAGGACCAGGACCGAATCGGCGGTCACCTGCAGGCCGCCGCCATCCACACCAGCCGTGTTGCTGGCAATCCACACGTTGGTCATCGTCGCCACACTGTCGTGCTGCAGGTACGCACCACCGCCGTGGCTCGACGAGTTGTCCAGGATGGACACGTTGGTCAGCGAGGGCGTCGCCGCCGTTCCAGCGAGTCCGCCCCCGTCGCCCTGGTCGGCCACGTTGTCGCGGATGATCAGGCTCCGCAGAGTCGGCCCCGTTTCCATCATCAGGATCCCCGCGCCCGCGTAACCGCCGCCGTCGCGGATGGTGAATCCCTCCAGGACCGAGTCCGCGCCCTCCTGGGTGTTGAACAGGACCACCGGCGCGCTGCCGTGGCCCGAGATCACGGTCTTCGTCGGGCCGAACGGACCCAGCAGCCGGACCGCCCTGCCCGCGAAGGTCAGATCCCCGATCCAGACGCCCCGCTCCACGCAGATCGTCTGGCCGTCCGATGCGCCGTCGAGCGCGCCCTGGATCGTCGGCTGATCCGCGGGCACCCACTGGTCGCAGGTCAAGCAGTCGCCATCGACCTGGCCGTCGCAGTCGTTGTCCAGCCCGTCACAGAACTCGGGTGCGCCCGGAAAGACGAGGTCATCCGTGTCGTCGCAGTCGCCGTCGTCGGTGGACCAGCCGTCGTCGTCCAGGTCGTTCGCCGGCGTCGTGTCGTCGTCGCCCGCGCTGTCGTCGTCCCCGGTGGTGTCATCGTCGCCCGTACTGTCGTCGTCGCCGCTGTCGTCATCCCCCGTCGTATCGTCGTCCCCGACCGTATCGTCGTCGGTCGCGCGGTCGTCGTCGGGTTCGCCGGGACAGCCCGCCAGCGGCGTCACCCCGATCGCCACCGCCAGGAGCGCCGCGAACCCCGCCGCCGCTGGCCCGACCGCCCCCGACCTGCGGCCCATCAGCAGCTGCACCACGGGTGGTAGGTGAACACGACCTCGCTGCCGGCGGGGGGTGTGTCGGCGGGCTCGAAGACGACCAGGTCGAGCACCTCGTAGTACTCCCAGTCTGAGAAGACCGGCGCGCCATCGATGGTGACCTCGATGGTGTCCGGGATCGGGATCTCGCTCAGGTCGAAGGTGTTCGGGAGGTTCGGCATCCCGTCCACCAGGTCCGGGAGCTGGGTCCACCAGTCCTCGTGGATGTCCAGCAGCATGCCGTCGGTGGCGGCGATGGCTGTCTCCAGTTCGGGCTGGGGTGTGCCCTGATCGATGATCCCGGAGATCTTCAGGTCTTCGGAAAGGGTCATCAGCGCCTGGAGCTGCTGTACGTAGTGGCCGGCGGCCAGCGGGGACTGGTCGTCCTCGTTGGTGTAGACGATCACCTGCAAACCGGCCTGTTCGCGCAGGAAACCGTCGTTGGGGCCGCCGGGCTGGGCCAGCGGGCCGGTCAGGGCGTCGGTGGCCATCGCCAGCGGCTGCTCCGGTGAGGCGCCGCCGGTCCCCACGCCGATGGCGTCGTGAAAGGCAGCCAGCAGGGCGGGGGTCGTCGACGTCATCACCGGCACGGCGCCCTGGAACTCGGCCATGTCGGTGATCACCACGGCGATCTGGAAGTCCACCTGGGCCTCATCGAGCAGGTCCAGCGTGGCCGGGGCGTAGCTGGCGAACAGGGCGCCGTAGCCACCCATGTTCCCCGAGTTGTCCAGCACCCACAGGATGTCGGCCAGGCTGCTGGCGGGCTGCTGGAAGGTGTCGGTGACGGCCGGGGCGTACTGGGCCTGGCCGGTGAAGGTGGCGCTGGCCTCCGGCTGGAGCGGGTCGTTGCTGGCGACGGTCAAGTAGGCCGACTCGGGGATCTCGTCGCAGGGCTGGTAGTAGAGGGTCACCGACTCGTACTCGCCGGGCGGGATCGAGGTGGTCGCGAACTCGTACGAGACCAGCAGCTCATCGCTGGTGACCTCGAACACGAGATCCTCGATCTCCAGCACCTCGGTGCCCACGCTGCGGATCTGGACCTCCTGCTCCACGTCGCAGCCGACCTCGCAGACGTCGAATTCGAAGGAGGTCGGGTCCAGCTCGATGGCCGGCGCCAGCCCCATCCCGGCGAGCTCGACCTGGGGCACGAACGGGACGTCGGTGATCAGCGCCAGCGTCGCCTCGGCGACCTCGTAGCCGGGAGGTGCATAGCTCACCTCGACGGTCGCCGTGAGGCCTGGCAGCAACTCCTCGTCCAGCGCTGCGTCGGCCACCGAGAACGACCCGGTCCCGGTCAGGGCGGTGCCCGAGAACCGGGCTGGTTGGCCGCCGGAGTTGGTGATCCGGATCTCCCGCGTCTGCAGCTGACCGGGCACGAGCCCGCCAAAGTCGATCAGGTTCGGCTCGACGGTCAGCGCCGCAGGTTCGCTCCCACCCGGATCAGCGGTTTCGAGTTCCGGACACCCCCCGAGGAGCGTCAGTCCCGCGATGGCCATCATCAACCGTCGCATGTGAGGCGCCCCTCCCATCACCCGCATCCTATCAGACCGTCCACTCCTCTCCCCCGTGGTACCCTCCCGCCCCGGGAGGCAGCCGGCCGGTGTCCAGCGTTCCGGAGCAGATCGAACAGCTGTTCGCGTTGATGGAGAGAGGCGCCATCACCCGGATGCGGTTCCCTGTCCCGGCCGGCGGGACCGCCAGCGCCGGCTAAACCTTCTCGTTCAAGGCGATCTGAGGTCGCGCTCCAGCACCAGAACCCGCCACTCGGCGTCCAGCGCCAGTCCCTGGACGGTCACGGTGCCGTCGTCGTCTGTGATCACCACGCCGGATCGGTCGCCGAAGGCCCAGCGGACCGCCTCGCCGGGAACCAGCTGGAAGGCCTGGAGCCGGCGCGGAGTGACGTCGATCGTGGCCGGCAGCTCCGCCTCCAGCCGCTCGCCAGTGGGCGGGTAACCCGGCGCTGGAGGCGGGTCGCCTTCGCCCGTCGCGATCCGGAGGGGGATCTCGAACCGATCGTGGCGGTCCACGATCTCGTCGGACAGCCAGCGGGGATAGCGGTTCCACGCCCCCGCGACATCCCCGTCCCAGCCGGTGTCGCCCGCCACCTTGCGCCGGCCGGCGAACCCGGAGGAGGGGTCCCGCGGACGGGCGCCATTACCCAGGTGGTCGCCGATCTCGCCATCCAGGCTGCCAGCGGTGAAGGCCGGGAACGCCAGGTCGCGGCGGACGTAGGTGACCGGATCCCGCCCCGGGTGCCAGCCCTTGGACCACCACGACCGCCCCAGCAGCGGATCCGGTCGGGCGTGGCTGGATTCGTCCCACACGACCCGGTGACCCACGCGAAGCTGTCGCAGGGTCTCGACGAAGGACAGCCCGGTCAGGGGACTCGGGTCGACCAGGGCGCCGAAGTGCACGGTGGCGTCGTCCTTTCCGTGGTACAGGAAGAGCAGCTGCTGGCGGGCTTCGTTGGAGCCGTGCAGCAGCTCCGTCAGATCCCCGTCGTCCCAGGGCGTGAGGCAGTCCTCTCCCTCCACGCTTTCCGCCCGCCCCCACAGGGACTCCAGCTGCGACCGGCGGGCGGGGCGGTGGTTGCGCGGCACCAGCTGACCCCGCCGCTCGAGGGCGAAGGCGAAGTGCCGGGCGTACCGCAGCCCCATCGTCGCCGCGCCAGCGCCGCCCATCGAGTTGCCGGTGACGTAGACCCGATCCTCGTCCGCCGCCGGGTAGCGCGCCAGCAGCCACTCCAGCAGGTGGAGGACCCGCCTCAGCGTGTAATCCGGCGTGTCACAGGCATCGGGTTGGCCTTCGGGCAAGGCACTGGAGTAACCCCACCAGTAGGTGTTGTCCGGATCGTGGGGGTAGAGGGCAAAATAGCCGGGCGCCCCCCCCGGCGGGCGCGGGCTGGCGAAGCCGTGCAGGTCCACCCGCACCGGTACGCTCCACCCCTCGATCCGATAGGGGACCGCCACCACCGCCTCGAAGGTGCGGCCGGCGTTGCCGGGGCTGTCGAGGTAGTCGTCGGTGACCTGGGACAGCACCAGCACGTCGTGGTCGCCCCGGGCCTCGGTGGCCACGACCCGCGGGGGCGGCGGGGCGATGGTGTCCTCCACCTCGATACAGAGATCCGTTCCCCGCTCGTTTCCATCCGAGACGGCGGTGACGTGGGATCGCCAGCGCCGCCCGCCCTGGATGAAGGTCGGCCGGAACGAGACCTCGCCGCGGGCCTCGGCCCAGCGAGCCCCGGGGGGCAGACCGTCGATGAAGACGCGGCGTCCCCGCGCCGGATCCGGGCGATAACGCTCGTCGCCGAGGAGCGCGGCCACGTCGATCACCAGCGATCGATCCTCCTGCGCCACCGCGGTCGGACAGGGCCAGTCCTTGCCCGACGCCGTCGGCGTCGTTCCGGCGGGGGGAGCCGCCGCGACGGCGGTCAGCAGTGGGATGGCGGTCAGGGCGAGGAGGCGGAGTGCGGCGACCCGGAGGTGTCCCGGTGCGGGATCGGGTGCCATCACCCCCCTCCGGCCCCGTCGGCCGGGGCGGCGGCGGTCGCCACCTGGTCGGGCAGCTCGAAGGTGAAGGAATGGGAGAGGATCTCGACGATCTGCCCGACCACCAGATCCGCGCCGTCCCGGGTCAGGTGGGCTCCGTCGGTGGCGCGGATGATCCGGCGGCGGCCCCTCACCTCGGCGATCTCCATGTAGCTGCCGTCCGCAGCGGCCGTCAGATCGTGCACGGACAGGAACTGCACCAGGGCGCCGTCCTCCTGGGCGGCGTGCTCCACGGCCACCCGCACCACCTCGTTGAGGTGGGCGATGCGCTTGCGGAAGCCGCTCTCCTTCATGATCGGCATCCCCATCATCACCAGCGGGATGCCGTTATGGCGGAACAGCTCGACGAAGGCCCGAACCCGATCGTAATAGGCGGCGTCCCAGGCATCGCTACCGTACGCCCCGATGGCGCGCCCGTTCAGGTCGGTCATGCCCTGGCAGTCGTTGCCGCCGAACTGGGCGATGACCAGGTCGGGTTCGAACTCGTCGCGTAGCTTGGCTCCGTGGGCGACCCAGTCGAAATAGTCGGGTCGCGACAGCCCGGTGGAGTGCTGGCCGTAGCGGTGGATCGTCACCCCCTCGAACTGCTCCAGGGCGCTCTCGAGCGCGTGGCCCAGCTCGAACTGGATCGACGACGCGCCCGCGATCAGGATCCGCGAGGGCGCCGGCTTCCCCGGAGCAACGGGCTCGACGGGCTCGGCGACATCGACCGTGCCCTCCGCGGAGTCGTCGTCGCCTGCGGCCGAGTCGTCGTCCCCCGCGGGGATCACGGCCGCGAGACCGTCGTCCGCCGCGGCCACGATGGGCGCCGTGCGGGTTCCGATTTGAAGGTGTGCGCCGTAGGTCCGTTCGCGCAACTCGGCGGTTCGCGCCACCAGGACGCCGGCACCGCTGGCCGAAAACGCGCGGTCGAGCCAGCCCGTGGCCACCACGGCCCAGGAGGACTGCTGGCCCGCCGGCAGCGCCGCCTGGGCGTCGGCGTGCAGCGTCTTGCCCGCCAGCACCGCCAGCAGCGCGCACAGCAGCCAGCCGACACCGATGGCGGTCCACGGGGAGAGCGTCGCGCTCCCGGTGTCCGTCATCCCCATCTTGTCGTCGACCCTGGCCATGTCCGCTCCGCCGTCAGAACCCGAAGTATGCGTTGGGGGCCACGCCGGAGGGCCGCAGCGCCATGATCGCCAGCACCACACCGGCCCAGGCCACGAGCCTCAGCGGCACTGGCAGCCGGTCGCTGAGCCCCACGAAGGTATCCCGGATCCACGAGCCCCGGAAGTTCATCACCAGGGCGATGGCGATCACCAGCAACAGGATCGCCTCGAAACCCAGTCCCGCCACCCGCGGATCGACCATCCGCCGGAGGAACAGACCCGCGGTCGACAGGTCCGCCGACACGAAGAACACCCGGGAGAACGAAACGAACGTGAAGGTGTACACCCAGCCCACCAGGAAGCCGGGTAGCGTGGGGGTGATCGTCTTGGTGTCGATGCCCCGGGCGCGCTTCCGATCCAGCGAGACCTTGTAGTGGATCAGCGCCAGACCATGCAGGGATCCCCAGACGATGTACCCCCAGCTGGCGCCGTGCCACAGGCCGCACAGGAACATGGTCACGAACAGGTTGAAGTAGGTGCGCAGCGGAGTATTCCGTGATCCACCCAGGGGGAAATAGATGTACTCGCGCAGCCAGCGGGAGAAGGTCAGGTGCCAGCGGCGCCAGAACTCACCGATGCTGTCCGCCGCATAGGGACCGGCGAAGTTGTCCGGGATGCGGAAGCCCAGCAGCAGGCCGAAGCCGCGCATCATGTCCGTGTACCCGGAGAAATCGCAGTAGATCTGGATCGAGTACCCGAACATCACGACCCACAGGGCGACGGACGAGTAGTTCTCGGGCGCGTGGAAGGCGTCGGCGACACCGTAGTTGAACAGGAGGGTGGCCAGCACCATCTTCTTGAACAGCCCCGACAGGATCAGTGAGATGGCAAGCGAGGCATCCTGGACCCGCGGGGGCGCTGGCGCCTCGATCTGGGGCAGCAACTCCCGGCCCTTGCAGATCGGGCCGCTGAGAAGTTGCGGGAACAGGGCCATGAACAGCGCGAAGTCGAGCAGAGTCCGGGCGGCGTGTCCCTTTCCCCGGTAGTTGTCCACGTGGTAGGCGATGGCCTGGAACGTGTAGAACGAGATGCCGACCGGCAACAGCAGCCGCAGGATCGGCAGGTGGGCGTCCAGCCCGAGCCGGAACGCCAGCTCGGCCAGGGAGTCGAGGAAGAACCCCGCGTACTTGAAGTAGCCCAGCAATGCCAGGTTGCCGACGACGGCCACCTTGAGCCAGAGCCGCTGCCTCGCCGCCGTCGAGTGAACCAGCAGCCAGCCCACCGCCCAGTTGCCCACCGTCGACGCGGCCAGTAGTCCGCAGAACGCCCAGCTGAACGCCCCGTAGAACAGGTAGCTGGCAAGCAAGAGGAACCACTTCTGCGCGGACCGGTTGAAGCCCAGCAGTCTGTGGATGGTCAGCGTCCCCAGGAAGAACGCCAGGAACTGGAGGGACTCGAACTGCAATTGACTCGACTTCCGCCCTCAGGACGTTCCGGACAGCCCGGGGTTTATTTCAACGGCTAGCCGGGGTCAAGCGCCACGGGCTTCTGGCGCGACCGCGGATCGTGCAGATCGAAACAACAGCATTTCAAAAAGAACCAATTAGGGTAAACTCGTCCCCCCGGGAGGATCCGTGGCGTCACTGCTGGTCATCGAAGATCAGGCTGAGCTGCACGCGCAGTTGATGGCCATGTTTCGCGACCGGGGCTACGAGGTCGACGGCGCCACCAGCGGACCCGAGGCCGTGGATCGCCTGCGGGAAGGGACCTACGACCTGGTCCTGACCGACCTGCGACTGGGACACGACATCGACGGCCTGGACCTGCTGGAGTTCATCAAGGAGCGCAATCCGGACACCGAGGTCATCCTGATGACCGCCTACGGCTCCGTCGAGGACGGTGTCACTGCGATCCAGCGAGGCGCCTACGACTACCTGACCAAACCGTTCCGCGAGCAGGAGGTGCTGGATCTGGCCCGGCGGGCCCTCGAGCGCCGCGCCAGCCGCATCACTGCGCTGGATCTGCCCGCCGTCGAGGAGAAACGCGGCGACCGGGAGGTGGAGGTCATCGGGCGCTCCACCGCGATGATCGGCGTGATGAAGCTGGTGGCCCAGGTGGCCCCCCTCGACTCGACGATCCTGTTGACCGGCGAGAGCGGCACGGGCAAGGACCTGATCGCCAAGACCATCCACCAGCTCAGCACGCGCAAGGCGTTCCCGTTCGTGGCAGTCAACTGCGGCGCGATCCCGGAGAACCTGCAGGAGAGCGTGTTGTTCGGCCACGCCCGCGGGTCGTTCACCGGCGCGGTCCGGTCCACCGACGGGCTGTTCTCGCAGGCCAACTCGGGCACCCTCTTCCTCGACGAGATCGGGGAGACGGCGTTGATGACCCAGGTCAAGCTGCTGCGCTTCTTGCAAAGCGGCGAGGTCTTGCGGGTGGGGGACAACCGGCCGAGCAACGTCGACGTGCGGCTGGTGGCGGCCACCAACCAGAACCTGCACCAGGCGATCCGAGAGCGGCGTTTTCGCGAGGACCTCTTCTACCGGCTGAACATCATCAGCATCGAGCTGCCGCCGCTACGGGCGCGCAGCGGCGACGTTGACCTGCTGGCCCGGCACTTCCTGCGGCGCAACGCGGCCAAGCTCGGCGTCGATGTGCGAGACATCGCGCCCGAGGCCGTCGACGTGCTCCAGCGCCACACCTGGCCGGGCAACGTCCGCGAGCTGGAGAACGCCATCGAACGCGCGGTCGCCCTCGTTCGCGGTCCGGTCATCACGCCGGACCAACTGCCACCGATTGGCCCCCATATCTCGCCGCCTCCCGAACCTCCGGACTACCCGGAGGCCACGGATCTGCTCGCCGTCACCCGACCGCCGGTGTCGCCGTCGTCGATCCTGCCCCTGCGCGAGAGGGAGCGCCGCCACATCCTGACGGCCATGGAGGCATTCGGCGGCAATCGCACCAAAGTGAGCAAAGCTCTCGGTATTTCGAAGAGTACCCTCTGGCGCAAGCTCAAGGAGCTGCTGTAGCATGCGCCTTCGCTGACGCGGCACCTTGATGAGGGGTGGTTACCGCAGGAGAGGTCGATGCCGACCCGTTTTCAAGGTCAGATCGTCTGGTACCGTGCATCCCTAGGACGCGGAGTCGTCCGTTCCGGTGACGGTGCCCAGTTCTTTTTTTCCGCCAAGCAGGCCAAGGGCCTCGAGCTGGAGGCCGGCGTTCTGGTGGACTTTGCCACCGGTGCGCACGACGGTCCCACCGAAGCCCTCCGGCTGCGGTACACCGGCGGGGTCCGGACGGTTGCCTACGAGCCGCCGCCGGAGCCCAAGTCGGCCAAGCGCAAGAAGCCGACGCGGAAGAAGACCCAGGCCGCCCGCCGCGCCAAGGCGCCCGCCAAGCCGAAGAAGCCCAAGGGGGCCATGGCCGAGGGCACGATGGTGAGCCATCCCGAATACGGCAGCGGTCACGTGGTGGCCGCCACCAAGACCCTGGTGTCGGTGGAGTTCCTGTCCGGCCAGCGGCGCTCGCTCAAGCCGTCCTCCATCCAGGACATCAGCGGACCCGACGTGCCCAAGGCGCCCAAGCGCAAGAAGCGCGCCGCGCCCAAGGCCAAGGCGGCCAAAACCAAGGGCAAGAAGACCGTAAGGCGAAAGACCACCAAGGACTCCTGATCCGGGTGCGCGTCGTCCATCTGACCGACCTCCATTTCCACGCGCCTGCCGGCGCGCGCCAGCTGCTGGGCAAGCGTGCCCTGGGGCGCGCCAACCTGTTTTTCCGCGGACGGTCCGCCCAGTTCGGCGGGGAGTCGCGAGACGCGGTGGTCGACGACGTGCTGGCGCTGGAACCGGACCTGGTGGTCATCACCGGCGATCTGACCGCCCTGGCCACCGAGGCTGAGTTCGCGGCCGCCCGGACGGCGCTGGCGCCCCTGCTGACCACCCTGCCGGTGGCGATGGTGGCCGGCAACCACGACCGCTACACCCGGGGATCGGCGCGCTCACGGCGGATGGAACGGCACTTCGGCCCCTGGATGACAGGCGGCCGCTGGGATCCGGCCAGTCGTGCGTGGCGACCGCCAGCGGACCCGGGACCAGCGCCGGCCCTGTTCACCCTGGACGATCTCGAGCTGGTGATGCTGGACACGGCGAGACCGTCGCTGGTCAGCCGCGGCGCCCTCGACCGGCCCCAGCGGGAACGGCTCGAGGCGTTGCTGGCCGCTCCGGCTGCCGGCCACCGGCTGCTGGGTCTGCACTATCCACTGCTGGACCGCGAGGGCGCGCCGTACGTACACCGAACCCACGGCCTGCTGGGGGTCGAGACGCTGATCGAGGTGGTGCGACGCCACCCCGTGGATGCCGTCCTCCATGGCCATGTCCACCACTGGTGGGCCGGAGCCCTGACGGCGGACGACGGGCGGAGGGTGCCGGTGCTCAACGGCGGCTCGTCCGGACTGGCGCCGGGGGGCTCGGAGGAACCCGGTTACCTGGTGCTCGGATGGGAGACCGGGGGAACGTTGAGCATCACCCGCCGCTGCTTCCGCGACGGGACCTACCGCCCCGAACCGGTACCGCTCCCCGCACCTGGCTGATCCTCACTCCCCCGGATCCGGGACGTTCAGCGGGAGCTGGACGAAGGCCGGCCCCTCGCCGTAGAGCTGCTCGTAGTGCTGGTAGGACTCCAGCACGGACTTCACGTAGTTGCGGGTCTGCTTGTACGGGATCTCCTCGACCCACTCGTCCAGCGGATAGCCCCCCCGGGCCTTCAGCCAGCGATCCACGGCCCCGGGACCGGCGTTGTATGCCGCCAGCGAGCAGGCGACGTTGCCGTCGAACCGCGCCCGCTGCCACATGAGGTATGTGGAACCGATGGCCAGGTTGGTGGCGGGGTCGTCCAGGTCGGTCTTGCGCAGCCCCTGGATCCCCATCTTCTTGGCCGTACCCTTGGCCGTGGGCCACATGAGCTGGGAGAGCCCGATGGCGCCGGCATAGCTGACCACGCGGGTGATGAAGGCGCTCTCCTCGCGCACCAGCCCCTGCATCAGCAACCACGGCACGGTGGGCTTGTCGGCCACCGCTCCGGCAACTTCGTCCCCGAAGGCCAGGGGGTATCCCAGCCGGAGCGCCGACACCGACGCGGGCGCCAGCTGCTCGGGGTGGTCCTGGCGGAAGCGCATCCGCATCCGGTTGTGGCTCCGGTTCGGATCCCCGGCGCGGGCCGCGATCACGGCGATGAGCTGTTCGGTGTCCCAGTCCCAGTCGTCCGCACGCTGTGCGGCGCGGGACAGCTCGGCGACCGCCGGATCCCGCAGCCCGGCGCAGGCCAGCGCGACGGCGGCCTCCCGCTCCGGCTGGGCCCAGAATCGGCGATCGACATCCCAGCTGGCGGGGAGGTCGGGCAACACCGCCGCCAGGCCGCGTCGCTCCACCAGCGCCGCGTCGATGGCCGCGGCCCCGGCGGGATCGATGGCGGCGAGCCGGCTGTGAGCCAGGGCGCCGTAATAGGAGAGGGGGTGCTCTTCGGCCAGGACGGCGAACAGCTCGGCGGCCGCGACCAGGTCGGGGACCGGCCCCGGGGTATCGTCCGGGCGGTCGACCACCGCGCCTTCGCCGTCTGGCCAGCCCAGCATCTTGGCCTCCCAGTAGAGGCTCCGCAGGTAGTCGCGGCGCCGCAGGTCCTCCGGGGGGTTCGCGGCGAGCTGCTGCACGCGGCCGAGGGCGTCGGCGGTGGCGCCTGCCCGGTAGTCGGCGAAGGCCAGCCGCCACGAGGACTCGGCGAACATGTCCCCGTCGGGCAGTTCCGACAGCTGCCGCGAGTACAGGTCTCGCCCGCGTCCGATCTCTCCGGCGTCCATCGCCAGCAGCGCGGCCTGGAAGTAGCCGTCATCGGCATAGCTGTGTTCGGGGAAGCGGGCAGGCAACTCGAGGTAGACGTCGATCGCCTGACCCGTGCTGCCCTGCCGCGCCAGCCCCTGGGCGCGGATGTAGGTGGCCTTGACCGCCAGCTCCTCGTCCACGTCGGCGCACAGGTCGAGGGCATCGGACAGGCGCCGCGCGGCCTCGGACCAGGCCCGCCGCTTGTGCAGGGAACGTCCCCAGTAATACGCGGACTCGCAGGCGATCCGTGCATCGTCCGCGGGCAACTCGTCGGCGATGGCCTCCAGCGCCTTGATGGTGCTGTTCCAGTGGCCCGCGCGGTGGTAGGCCGCGGCCCGGGCGAAACGGTCGATCACCGTCGGGTGGTGCTCCACGGGCACCTGATCTGCGAGGCGGTCCATCGCCGCCTTGGCCCCGGTCGAGGTGCCGTCCAGGGGGGCCGTGCTCCAGCACTGGAGGTAGGCGTCGTAGGCGCGGGCCAGGTCCCCCTCCTGTCCACGGGCCTCGTAACATTGCCCCAGCAGGACCAGCCCCGCAGGCCGCCACCGGGAACCGACCTCGGCCGGATCCGACAGCAGGGGCAGCAGGGCGGTGAGTGCGCCCTCGGGATCGCCGCTCTCGAGCACCAATTTCGCCAGCCGCACCCGCGCGCTGTCGAACTCGCGGCTGTGGACCGGCACGCGGCGGTAGGCGACGGCCGCGTCCACGGGGCGTTCGAGTATCTCCAGCGAGTCGCCGAGCATCATCGCGGCCTCGCCCGCCAGCGGGCCGGTGGCCAGCGCGCCGGCCTCCAGCAGCGGGACGGCGCCGGCGTGGTCGCCGCCCTCCCGCCGGATCGCCGCCAGCAACAGTCCGATCGAGCCGTCCGGGTCCTCGCCGCCGGCCGCCAGATAGGCCTCGAGGGCGACCCCGGCCGAGGCGGCGTCACCGAGTCGATAGTCGTCGCGGGCCATGACCACCTCGGCGTCGACACCGTCGGGGCACAGCAGCGAGGGCTCGACGGCGATCGTGGCGTCGGGGGGCGCCTCCTGCGGCCAGTCCAGGGCGAAGGGCGCGGGCGCGGGCTCGACGGCCTCGGCGGTGGCGTCATCGTCTGCCTGGGCCGGTGGGCAGCCGAGCAACAGCAGGATCGGGGTCGAGAGCAGGAACTTGCGGAAGGGGGGGGCGGCGTGCATCTGCGTGGTCATCTCCGGCTACGTTCGGATCCGCGTGCGACCTGAGCGAAGGTTTGAGCAATAATCCCGCATCGGCCTTCGTACTTCAAAACATGGGCCCGGGAGGTGGTTTGAGCGCGGGGCGTGACGTGATGCGCACGGTCGGACGGTGGCTGTCGGTGATCGTACCGGTGGCGGTGATGATGCTGTTCTGGAACTCACCGCTGCTATGGCCGTTGAAGATCTTCGTCGTCCTGCTCCACGAACTCAGCCACCTGCTGGCCCTGGTCCTGACCGGTGGACACCCCAGCGCCATCAGCCTTTCCCCCGAACAGGGCGGTTTGATGGTCGGGACGGGCGGCTGGCGGCTGCTCGTGCTCAACGCCGGCTACCTGGGATCCCTGATCTGGGGGCTGGCGCTGCTCGCAATCGCCAACCGGACCCGAATGGTGCCGATCTTCCTGCGGGTGATGGGCCTCGGTCTCGGGCTGGCGACCGTGGTCTGGATGCGCCCCGTGCTGGGGTTCGGCTTCTTCTACGGGATGGCCGTCGGAATCCTGCTGTTCGCCCTCGGCGCCCGCATCTCGGCCGTCGCCGGGGCCGCGCTGTTGCGGGTCGTCGGGCTGTTCAGCTGCCTGTACGCGGTGATCGACATCCAGCTGGACGTCCTCACGGGCCGCGGCGGAGTCTCGGATGCCTCGATGCTTGCCGATCTGACCCATATCCCGGCGATGGTCTGGGGCGTCGGCTGGTGCCTGCTGGCGCTGACGATCCTGTACCTGTTCCGACGGACCGTGGTCGGTGGCTGAGCCCGTGCGCCCGCCCCCCCTGGTCATCACCTGCCTGCTCGGCCTGATCCTGGCGTCCTGCGCCACCGGCACCGCCCAGGTGCGGTCGGGCATCGTCGAGGTGGACAAGAAGGGCCGGATCGAGCTGGTGGAGGGGGACGTCCGGGTGTCCCTGGTCGGCGCCGCGGGCCGGGAGCTGGCCGCGCTGCCCATGGCGTTGGCCAAGGTGTGGGGCACGGGCAACGAATGGCGGGTACGGGTCCTGCTCTACCAGATCCTGGACGTGGGCAACGGCTTCTCGGCCTACGTGGGCTGGGTCACCTACGACCAGTTCGGCGCGCGGCTGTCCGACTGGCGCACCGGGCGAGTGTGGGAGCTTTCCGGGGTGTCGGGGGAGGAGTTCCGCGGGCTCCACGGCAAGAAGATCTGGCTCACCGGTCTCGAGCAGGGGGGCGATCAGCTACGGCCCCTGGACTGGGGGCCCCTGGACGGTGCGGCGGGCGGCGGATGAGCGCAGCCGCGCACGGGCGCGTGGGCGTGCTAGAATCGCCAACCGCCTGCCCGGGCGGGCGAGGGCCGATCACATGACACACATCCGTCGAGCGATCCTCAGCGTCCACGACAAAAGCGGCCTGGAGGAGCTGGCCCGCGCCCTGGCCGACCGCGACATCCAGATCCTCAGCTCCGGCGGCACCGCCGCCCGGCTGGCGGCCGCTGGAATCCCGGTCACGCCGGTCGGGGAGGTCACCGGTTTCCCCGAGATCCTCGACGGCCGCGTGAAGACCCTGCACCCGCGGATCGCGGGCGGTGTGCTGGCCCGCACCGAGCTCGACACCCACGTCGAGCAGCTGCGCGAGCACGGCATCCCGGCCATCGATCTGGTGGTGGTCAACCTCTACCCCTTCGAGAAGACCATCGCCGATCCGGACTGCGGGCTGGAGCTGGCGCTGGAGAACATCGACATCGGTGGGCCGACCCTGATCCGGTCGGCGGCCAAGAACCACCCCCGGGTCACCGTGGTGGTCGATCCCGAGGACTACGACACGCTCCGGGCCGAGCTGGATGCAGGCGACGGGGCCTCCGGTACCGACTTCCGCGCCCGGATGGCGGCCAAGGCGTTCCGCCACACCGCCGCCTACGACGCGGCCATCGCTGGCTATCTGGGGCGCGCTGAGACCTTCCCCGAGCGCCTCGTGCTGTCGATGCGCCACGCCCAGGAGCTTCGCTACGGCGAGAACCCCCACCAGCGCGCCGCGCTGTACACCGAGCCGGGCCACCGCGGCCCCGGCGTCGCCCACGCCCACCAGCTGGGTGGCAAGCCGATGAGCTACAACAACCTGGCCGACGCGGACTCCGCGCTGGCCGTCGTCCGCGAGTTCGACGATCCGGCCGCGGTGGTCGTCAAGCACGGGAATCCCTGCGGCGCCGCCCGCCACCACAGCGATCTGACCGCGGCCTTTGCCGGGGCCCGGGAGACCGATCCGCTGTCGGCCTTCGGCGGCATCGTGGCCCTCAACCGAACCCTGGATCTGCCCACCGCGGAGGCCATCGCCGCCACCTTCTTCGAGGTGGTGCTGGCGCCGGGCTTCGAGCCGGACGCGCTCGCGCGCCTCCAGCGCAAGAAGGCCCTGCGGCTGCTGGAGGTGGGGGAGATGGACCGGGAGCCCACGGGTGGCTCCGATCTGAAGCGGATCCGCGGCGGATACCTGATCACCGACTGGGACAGCGCCGCCGAGGTGGATGGCGAGGTGGTCACGCGACGCGCACCGACCGACGACGAGCGAGCCGCGATGGCCTTCGGCTGGCGGCTGGCCAAACACGTGCGCAGCAACGCCATCGTCCTGGCGAGCCGGGACCAGGCGGTGGGGGTGGGCGCGGGGCAGATGAGCCGGGTGGACGCGGTCCGGCTGGCCGTGGACAAGGCCCAGCTTCCCGTCAGCGGCAGCGCGATGGCCAGCGACGCCTTCTTCCCCTTCCGCGACGGGCTGGACGCGGCCGTGGACGCCGGCGTGACCGCGGTGATCCAGCCAGGCGGCTCGGTCCGGGACGCGGAGGTGATCGCCGCGGCCGACGAGCGCGGAGTCGCGATGATCTTTACCGGCGTGAGACACTTCAAGCACTGACCCACGCCAGGGAGCGCGAGCATGAACATCCGTTGCGTCAACTGCGAACTCGAGTTCGCCTACGACCCACCACCGTTCGCCAGCGGCGGGACCGCTCGCTGCCCGCGCTGTGGTCACGGCAACGACGTCGCCGAGACGTCGGCGACCACTCCGGCCGGTTCCATGGCGGGCCAGTCCCAGGAGGCGTCGGACGCCGGTACCGGTGGCAACGCCGACCAGGTGTTCTGCTTCAACTGCGGCAAACCGATGCAGGCCAACCCGCAGGAGCTGATCCCGGTCTGCTCCGAGTGCAAGGCCGGAACCGCCAGCGCGGCGGGTGACGACGGTCAGGAGGCGCCGGCGGCCCCGGATCCGATCGGGGCGGCCGCTCCGGGCTCGGCTGTGGAGCTGATGGTCCGCAAGTCCAACGGCCAGGTCTACGGGCCGTTCCCCGAGGAGACGATCGTCGAGTGGATCCGGGCGGGCAAGATCCACCCGGACGAGGAGGTGTCGAAGATCGGTGGCGCCTGGAAGATGTTCTCCAAGCACGACCAGTTCTCCACCTTCTTCCCCGACGTCAAAAAGACCTCGAAGCCGGTGCGCCAGGAGGTCCAGTTCAAGAAGGTCAGCGCCGCGCGGGAGGCCGTGCGTTCGCTGGGCAAGCTGTTGGTGGCGGTGACCTTCCTGTGCGTCGTCGGCATCGTCGTGTACTACCTCGTCTCGCGGGGGACCCTCGCGATTCCCGAATCGGTGATCGGTCGCGCCTCGGACGCCATCCAGGGGGCCGAGGAAGGTGGGGCCGACGCTGCGGGCGACCCGGGCCGGTCGTCCGAGGTGGTGGGGGAGATCCGCGCCAAGTACCCGGAGCTGGAGGGCTCGGCCATCGAGCACTACTACCGGGCCCGGACGGCGATGTCCCGGGGCAACGTAGCCGACCTGCTGGAGGCCGTCGAGGAGATGGAGAAGGCGGTCGCGCTGGATCCGTCCCCCTCCGCGTCGCTGGCCGGGCTGGGCCAAGTGTACACCCTGCTGGCCCACGAGGACGACGCCTACTCGTCCCTGCTCAACGACTCGTTCTACTTCATCGACCTGGCGCTGGAGTCCCGGGAGTACGAGCTCGAGGCCCACAAGGCCAAGGCCTGGTTCCTGTACCACACCGACAACCTGGACAAGGCGATCACTCACGTGAACTACGCCATCGAGGTGGATCCCGGCGACCCCGAGGCCCATGTGCTGCTGGGCCTGTGCAACCACGGCAAGCTGGGCAAGGTGAAACCCGGAGTCGCGGCGCACTTCGAAAAGGCTCTGGAGCTGGCGCCCGACTACGACCCGGCCCACTACTACCTGGGCCGCTGTTACGACGCCGACGGTCAGCACCGGTTGGCACTCGATGCCTACATGGCCAAGATCGAGGCCGATCCGGCGTTCGTCGCCGCCCACCTGCACGTGGCCAAGATCTACGAGGCCATCGGCGACTATCCGCGATCCGTGGACGCCTTCGAGCAGGTGCTGCGGATGACCCCCGAGCACCGCGAGGCGATCCTCCGGCTGGGGCGGATCCACACCCAGGTCACCGGGGACGCCAGACGGGCGGCGTCCCTGTATCGGCGGCTGACCGGGGAGGACGGCACCTCGGGTTGGACCCGCGCCGATCGCCTCGAGCTGGCCACCGGGCGGGCGTCTGCCCAGCGGCTGGCCGGTGATCCGAGCAGCGCTTGCGCGGCCGCCGACGAAGCGCTGAAGGCCGACGACTCGTCGGTGGTGGCCCATTTCGAGAAGGGCATGTGCGAGCACGCTCGCGGCGCCATCGACCCCGCGGGACGGGCGTTCAACCAGGCCGTGGCTCTGGCGAGCAACCTACCCGAGGAGGAGCTGGCGGAGCTGGAGTTCTTCCGCGGCGTGGCCTACTACACGGCCGGACAATTCCCGGAGGCCCTCGAGAGCTTCCAGCGGGTGATCGAGCTCGACGACTCCAACGTGCCGGGTGCGATCTTCCGGGCGGGCGTCTTCGCCAAGCTGGGTCAGTTCGATCGCGTCAAGGGCTCGCTGCGCGTGATCCGCGACGCCGACCCCCTGGGCTACCGCCGGGAACACAGGGTCCGCCCGATGTGGGCGCCGATCCCCTCGATGTCCGGGGTCTGCCGGGACATCGGCAGCGGGCTGGTGGACGTCAACTTCGACCCGGAGCTGTTCGGGCTGGCGGGCGCAGTCTGCTACCACGCTGGCGACACCGACCGGGCCGCTCGCTATCTGAAACGCTCCGCGGACGACGATCCGCGCGAGTGGATGCCCGCGCTGTACATGGCGCTGCTCGACCGCGACCAGGGCAAGCTGGACAAGGCCGCCGAGCACCTCGACAGGCTGACCAGCGAACACCGGGACGTGCCGGCCTTCCGTCTGATCGAGGGGGACGTCGCCCTCGAGCGGGACGACCTGGCCCTGGCCGAGCGCTGCTACACCCACGTCCTGCAGTACGAACGCGACCTGGCCTGGGGGCACAGTCAGCTGGGCCAGACCTTCGCCCGCACGGAACGGCTCGACGAGGCGCGGGATGCGTTCAAGATCGCCGTCGAGAAGGACCCTGACCTGCTCGCGCCCCTCCTCGGCATGTTCGAATATCGCCTCTGAATCGGTTCCGACTCACCCTCCAATCGAACGGAATTCCGAGATGAAGGTTCTGGTCCTGGGTAGTGGCGGCAGGGAGCACGCGCTGTCCTGGAAGATCACGCGATCGCCGCAGGTCGAAGAGGTGATCTGTGCGCCGGGCAACGCGGGGATCGCGGGCTGTGCCCGCTGCGTCCCCCTCGACCTCGCCGACCAGCAGGCCGTGGCGAAACTGGCCACGGACGAAGGTGTCGGGCTGGTCGTGGTCGGCCCCGAGGCCCCGCTGGTGGACGGCCTCGGCGACCGGTTGCGGTCCGAGGGGTTCCCGGTGTTCGGACCGTCGGCCGCGGCGGCCCAGCTCGAGGGCTCCAAGGCCTTCGCCAAGCTGTTCATGGCTCGCCACGGGGTGCCCACGGCGCGCTTCCAGGTCTTTGATCACATCGAGCCGCTGCTCGGGTTCCTGGCGTCGACGGACGAACCGGTGGTCGTCAAGGCCGATGGACTGGCGGCCGGCAAGGGCGTGATCCTCTGCCACGATCGCGAGGAGGCGGCCCGTGCCGCCCGTCAGATGATGGTCGACGGCGCCTTCGGCGAGGCGGGCAACCGGGTGGTGGTCGAGACCCTGCTACGGGGCGAGGAGGTCAGCTACCTGGCCCTGGTGTCCGGGCAGTCGATCGTGCCGCTGGTCTCGAGCCAGGACCACAAGGCGCTGCTGGACGGCGACAAGGGTCCCAATACCGGCGGCATGGGCGCGTATTGCCCGGCGCCGCGGGTCGACGCCGAGCTGGAGCAGGTGATCCTCGAGACGGTCATCCATCCCACGGTGAGGGGCATGGCCGAGGAGGACCGACCCTTCGCGGGGCTGCTCTACGCCGGACTGATGGTGACCGACGAAGGCCCGCAGGTGCTGGAGTTCAACGTGCGCTTCGGCGATCCGGAGACCCAGCCGTTGATGGCCTTGCTGGACGAGGACATCGTACCTGCGCTGCTGGCGACCGCCGACGGCTCCCTGTCGTCGGGTAGCCTGCGCTGGAAAGAGGGCAGCTCCTGCTGCGTGGTGATGGCCGCAGGGGGCTACCCGGGCAGCTACGAGAAGGGTCACCCCATCGAGGGCCTCGGGGCGTTCGAGGGCCAGGAGGAGCTGGTGGTCTTCCACGCGGGGACCGCCCGCCAGTCGCCGGACGGGCCCATCACTACGGCCGGCGGTCGGGTGCTCGGGGTCACGGCCGTGGACCACGACTTCCCGGCGGCGCGTGACGCCGCCTACACCGCGGTGGGCGAGATCCGCTGGCCGGGTGTGCAGTACCGAACCGATATCGGCCACCGGGCTCTGGCCCGGCTGGGCGGCGAGTGAGACCGAGAAGGGAAGTTCGATGAGTGACACACCGCGGGTCCTGGTGTTGCTGGGATCGCGTTCCGACCTGGGCGTGATGGAGGAGACGGCTGCCGCCTTGCGGAAGCTGGAGATTCCGTTCCAGATGACCGTCCGGTCCGCCCACAGGACTCCGGACGAGACCCGGGATACGGTCCGGGATGCCGAGGAGCGGGGCGCGCAGGTGGTCATCTGCGCGGCCGGGCTGGCGGCTCACCTGGCCGGGGTCGTGGCCTCCCACAGCATGTTGCCGGTGATCGGCGTGCCCATGCCCGGCGGTCCGGCGGGGGGCCTCGACGCCCTGCTGTCCACGGTCCAGATGCCGGGCGGCATTCCGGTGGCGACGGTGGCGCTGGGCAAGGCCGGCGCCCGCAACGCCGCGTTCCTGGCCGCGCGGATCCTCGCCCTCGGCGATCCGGCACTGGCGGACCGCCTCGAGGCCCACCGGCAAGGGATGGCGCGTCAGGTGCTGGCCGACGCGGCCGCGGTGGAGCGTGACCACTCCGGGCGCGGATGAACTCCGGCGCGCCGCGGCGGTACTGCGGCGCGGCGGCGTACTGCTGTATCCCACCGAAACCGTCTACGGATTCGGCTGTGACGCGGCCAACCCGGCGGCTTGCGAGCTGATCGGACGGTTGAAGGGCTGGGCCGGGGCCCGGCCGATGCTGGTGCTCGTCGAGGACGTGGCCCAGGCGGAGACCGTCGCCCGCTGGGCCCCCGCGGCGCGGGCACTGGCCGAACGCTACTGGCCGGGGCCGCTGACCCTGGTGCTGAGCGACCGGGCGGGGGAGGGGACCGTCGGGATCCGGCTGAGCCCCCATCCGGTGGCCCGGGCACTGGTCCGGGATCTGGGGCGACCGCTGACCTCGACGTCGGCGAACCGCACGGGGGAGCCACCCCCGCGGACCCTGGCTGACGCCAGCTGGCATGGCAGCCGCGGACCGGAGCTGGCCCTGGACGGCGGACCTTGCCCCGGTCGCCTGGGATCGACGGTGGTCGACTGCACCGGATCCCGGCCCCGGGTGATACGCCGCGGGGACCTGGAGGTGGAGCTGGATGGCTGACCCGCTACCGAGCCATGTGCTTGCCACCGGCCGCCGGGTGGCGCCCTTCGACGATCCCCCGGGTGAGGTGCGGGTGCTCAATCGCTCGCTGCGGGAACGCCAGGCCGAGGCCTGCGGGCACTGCGGCGTCGACGCGCCCACGGAGCTGGACGACCCGGCCCGGATCCCGGCCTACCCCTGCGTGCTGGTGGCCGATCACACCTTTTTCACCCGCACCCTGCTCGAGGAGTTCCTGGCCGCCGCCCGCGCCACCGGCGCCTCGGCCCGCTGCGCCATCACCACCTCGGTGTTCGTCGATGGCACCGCACCGCTGCAGCAACTCGACAGGACCGAGGACGGAGGCGCGGCCTACGACCTGTGGTACCTGACCGAACCCGTGGAATCGGCGGCCGCACTGCGCGCGCTGCCGATCGTGGCGATCGATCCCCGCGAGTCCATCGAGGACCCCAGGCTGCCACCCCAGTTCGTCAACCAGGCGACCCCGACCCGGGTCTCGATCACGAGCCGGCAAGCGATGCACGTGATCCACTGGGCGCTGGTGTTGCGGGTCAACCTGGCGGCCTTCGTCGCCACCCTCAAGGACCTGTGGGAGCGTCGGCCGGTCTACATCGTGCTGCGGGTCGTGCTCGACAAGCTGCTGGGGCGATTCCGGCGGCAGCGGTTGAGCCGGATCGGCCGCAACTGCGAGATCCACCCCAGCGCGATCATCGAAGGCAGCTGGCTGGGCGAAGGGGTCAAGGTCGGGGCCGGCGCCATCATCCAGGGTTCGGTGGTGGGGGACGGCGCGATCATCGAGGAAGGTGTGATCCTCGAGCTGTCGGTCATCGGTCACAAGGCCTGGATCGGGCGCAAGTCGGTGGTGTTCATGTCGGTGATGTACGACGCAGTCTTCGCCAGCCACCGGTTGACCCAGGCCTGCGTCCTGGGCCACCGGGTCTGCACCACCGGCGGCGGCTACATCATCGACATGAATTTCGGCGGCCCGGTCCGGGTGCTCCAGGACGGCGTGCCCGTCGACCCGGGTACCAACTTCCTCGGCGCCTGTCTGGGCCACGACGTGGTGATGGGAACCGGCATCTGGATCCAGGCCGGGCGCGAGATCCCCAGCGGCACCTTCATGATCCGCGAGCCGGGCCAGGTGCTCTCCCGCATCCCCGAGGACATCGAACCCGGCGCCCCGATGGTCATGCGCGACGGGACCCTGGTCCCGCTGGGGTAGGGCCCCTCTTGCTCAGGTGCTGTGGAAATAGAAGGGGTAGGTCACGATGACCATCCCGCCGCCCTTGGGCTTGGGGAACTGGAAGGCCATGAAGCGTTCGCAGATGCAGTTCTCGACGATGGGATTACCCAGGCTGGACGCGTGGACAGTGGCCCGCGAGACCCCGCCGCTGGCGTCGATGACGAACTTGACCACCACCTTGCCCTCGAGCTTGGGGTTGGCTCGCAGCTCCCGCTGGTAGCACCAACGGACCTGGGCCAGGTGGGCCTTGACCACCCGATCGATCTGGGACTTCTCCAGCGCTCCGATCAGGATGTCGGCGCCGCTGCCCCCCGGCGGGGCGCCGCTCTTCTTCCGGCCGTACCAGCCGCCCTGACTGCCGTCACCGGATCCTCCGCGCTCGCGATACCGGTTGCCCAGGCCCCCCAGGTACTCGCCGGTTCCGCCGCCGCCGTCCATGCTCCCGCGGAATCCCAGACCCCCGCTTCCGTACTGGTTGCCGTACTGGGAGCCGATCTCTCCGCCGACGAAGGCCGACGCCCCGACGCCGATACCGCCGCTGCCGAACATCGGCGCGTCCGACTCCATCCGGCTCAGGTCGACCAGCAGCCCGGCGTTCTCCGCGATCCGCTTGTCCATCGCCGCCTGACGCACCGCCACCTTGGCGCCCTTGGCCTTCTTGACCGTGGAGTCCCGGGTCCCGACCTTGCCCTCTTCGTCCTTGGCTCGCTCGCCCTCACCGGCATCCTGATCCCCGGCCAGCTCCTTCCTGGGCGGCGGCGGCGGCTCCGGCATGTAGGCGATCTCCGCGAAACGTTTGTCCACGCTCACCAGCTCGTGTGACGGGTCGTAGGGGGCAGAGCGCGCCAGCACGCCGAGCACCAGTCCGGCGAAGGCCACCAGCAGGAGAAGGCCCAGGAACGCTCCGTCGAAGCTGTCGGCCAGTCCGGGCACCACCCTCGCCGCCTGGTGGACCTGCCGCACGAAGAACTGCAACTCCCCCACCTGGACGATGGCCTTCGCCCCGGCCGGCAGCTCCACCCGGAACCCGTCCGCCACCTCCTCGCCGTGGCCGCTCTCGATCCAGTCGCGCAGGTCGACGGCGGGCTCGCCCTCGCCCGGTGTCAGGCTTCCGCAGAATCCCTCGGCGATCCGGAGGTAGACCGCCCTGCCCTGGCGCTCGATCAGCGTGAAGGTGGTCGATGGCAGCAGCTCGGCGGGGACGGCCATGCAGTCCTCGCCGCGGCCCATGCGGATCTCATCCCGCAGCATCCCGCCCGAGAGCCCGAGGGCCGAGACCGCAGCGCCGGCCGCCAGCAGCGTGGCCTGGCCCGTGGCCAGCCCCACGCCAGCGCCGAGCAGCAAGGGCGCCATCCCGGCCGCGGTACCCAGCGGGCGCCCGGACCGGGGTTCACCACCCAGCCTCAGTCTGGGCTCGTCTGGACCCAGGTGGCGGACATCCAGCAGGGTGTCTCCCCACACCTGGCCGACCTGAACGACCCGGGGAAGGTCTCGGCCTATACCCATGTCGGAACTTGCGTTATCTCGCCTATTTGGAAAGGCAAAGCTCAGGTCCGCGTTCATCTGCCAGTCCTCTCGGCGGGCGCCACATACCAACAGGTATGTTCTAGCCCGCAGAAGACACACGCACAAGTATGTTTGTAGTCAAGAGATCGTCAAGACGACCGCGGGCTGGGCGACGGCGGAGGAGGCGATTTCACGCGAGCGTGCGCGCCCGAGTGCTGCTAGAATCCGCGTCCTCTGAACAGACGGAGTCGAGACGATCATGGACGAGACCTACCGGCCCGGTGACGTGGAGGCCAAGTGGCAGGAGCGCTGGAAGGCGGAGCGCGCCTTCGCGGCCCGTGACGAGCGTGAGCCCTACTACGTACTCGAGATGTTCCCGTACCCCTCGGGGCGGCTGCACATGGGCCACGTGCGCAACTACTCCATCGGTGACGTGATCGCACGCTACAAGCGCGCCCAGGGCTACGACGTGCTGCACCCGATGGGGTGGGACGCCTTCGGCCTGCCGGCCGAGAACGCGGCCATCGAGCACGGCGCGCAGCCCGGGGAGTGGACGCGATCGAACATCGGCCGCATGCGCACCCAGTTCCAGCGGCTGGGCTTCAGCTACGACTGGGAGCGGGAGTTCGCCACCTGCGATCCGGAGTACTACCGCTGGGAGCAGCTGGTGTTCGTCCGGATGCTCGAGCGCGGGCTGGCCTACCGCAAGGCGGCGCTGCTGAACTGGTGCGAGTCCTGCGGCACCGTGCTGGCCAACGAGCAGGTGGTGGACGGCGAGTGCTACCGCTGCGAGTCCCAGGTCGAGCCGCGGGAGATGACCCAGTGGTTCCTGCGGATCACCGAGTACGCCGACGAGCTGCTGGCCGATCTGCAGGAGATGCCGGGCTGGCCCGACGCCGTCAAGATCCAGCAGGTGGACTGGATCGGCAAGTCCCATGGGGCGAAGATCCGCTTCCCGCTGGCGGGTGAGGGTGATCCCATCGACGTGTTCACCACCCGCCCCGACACCCTCTACGGCGCGACGTTCATGTCCGTGGCCGCCGAGCATCCCCGGGTCGAGGAGTTCACCGCTGGCCAGCCCCAGGCCGCCGAGGTCCGCGCCTTCTGCAAGCGCGTGGCCGCCGAGGACACCATCTCCCGCACCGCCGAGGACCGGGAGAAGGAGGGGATGTTCACCGGGTCGTACTGCATCAATCCAGTCACCGGCTGGAAGATGCCGATCTACGTGGCCAACTTCGTGCTGTACCAGTACGGCACCGGGATGGTGATGGCGGTCCCGGCCCACGATCAGCGGGACTTCGAGTTCGCCCGCAAGTACGACCTGCCGGTCAAGGTCGTGATCGAGTCGCCGGAGGAGACCCTGGACGGCGACACGATGGAGGCCGCCTACGTCGAGCCCGGCACGATGGTGAACTCGGGCCCCTTCGACGGCGTGTTCTCGACCGACGGGATCCGCCAGGTCACCGAGTACCTGGCCGAAGAGGGCCAGGGCGAGGCATCGGTCAACTACCGCATTCGCGACTGGGGCATCAGCCGCCAGCGCTACTGGGGCGCACCGATCCCGGTCATCTACTGTCCATCCTGCGGCGTCGTTCCCGTCCCGGAGGACCAGTTGCCGGTCCGCCTGCCCGAGGACGTCACCATCGATGGCAAGGGTGGATCGCCCCTGGCCTGTTGCGCCGAGTTCGTCGACACCACCTGCCCCCGCTGCGGCGAGGCGGCCCGGCGCGAGACGGACACCTTCGACACCTTCGTCGAGTCGAGCTGGTACCACGCCCGCTACACCTCGCCTGACTGCGATACCGCGCCATTCGACCGGGCCGCCGTCGACCGCTGGCTGCCGGTGGATCAGTACATCGGCGGGATCGAGCACGCGGTGATGCACCTGCTGTACGCGCGCTTCTACAACAAGGTGCTGCGCGACCTGGGACTGCTGGGGATCGACGAGCCCTACAAGAACCTGCTGACCCAGGGCATGGTCTGCAAGGAGACCCTCAAGGTCGAGGGCCTGGGATACGTGTACCCCGAGGAGGTGGTCGACGGCCTTCACCAGGAGACCGGCCGCGCGGCCGTCGTCGGACCCTCGGTCAAGATGTCCAAGTCGCTGCGGAACGTGGTGGACCCGGACTCGCTGATCGAGCGCTACGGAGCGGACACGATCCGGCTGTTCTGTCTGTTCGCGTCGCCGCCCCGCAAGGACCTGGAGTGGAGCGTACAGGGGGTGGACGGCAGCTTCCGATTCCTCGGACGGGTCTGGCGGCTGGTGCACCGCCACCTCGATGCGTTCCGGCGGCTGGCTGACGAAGGTCCGCTGCCTGCCGATGGCCCCGGGCGAGCGATGCGAACGCAGCTGCACCGGACGATCCAGAAGGTCACCACCGACGTCGAGGACAGATTCCAGTTCAACACCGCCATCGCGGCGTTGATGGAACTGGTCAACGGCCTGTACAAGTTCGAGTCGGAACGGGTAGCGGAGCTGGAGGGCCCGGGCGCCGACCAGCGAGTACTGGACGAATGCATCATGGCGCTGGTCCAGATGTTGTCGCCGTTCGTGCCCCACATGGCCGACGAGCTGTGGCAGCGTTGTGGCGGCGAGGGGCTGTTGATCGACCAGCCCTGGCCGCGCTGGGACGACTCGGTGCTGGTGGAGGAGACGGTCTCGATGGGGGTGCAGGTGATGGGCAAACCCCGGGGTACGATCCAGGTGCCCGTGGACGCGGACGAGGCCGCCATCGTCGAGGCCGCGCTGGCGGTGCCCAACGTCCAGCGGCATCTGGAGGGCAAGAAGCTGATCAAGACGATCGTCATTCCCGGGCGGCTGGTGAGCCTGGTCGCCAGATGACCGGGCGGATGGGCCGCGGGCCCCTGCTGGGCGGCGTGCTGGCGCTGGCGCTGGCGCTGGCGTCGACCGCCTGTGGCTACCGGCCCTTGCTGCGGGACGCCACGGCTCCCGGACAGGCCCAGCGTATCGCCGTGCCGTTGCTGGTCAACGACACCGAGCAGGTGGGGCTCGAGGTCGAGCTGACCGCCGCCCTCGTCGACCGGCTGGACCGCTACCGGGCGATCTCGATCACCGACATGCAGGCCGACGCGACCCTGCGCGGCACGATCCGGGGTGCCAGCCTGCGTCCCACCCAGGCCGTCGCCGGAGGGGGAGAACGTCACCAGGCATTCCGGGTGGCGCTGATCCTGGACCTGCAGCTGGTGCGGACCTCCGACAACGCCGTGTTGTGGCAATCCATGGCCCTGCGCCGGGAGGCCGAATACGACATGGGACCGGTGATCGCCGGTGAGGACGTGCTGGCCGCCGAAGACCTGCGGTACCGGGCGCTGGTGTCGGCGGGCACCCGGGCGGTCGAAGAGGGGATCGAGCTGATGATGGGGGGTAGCTGAGATGGCCACGCGGGGACGACAGGACCCGGTCGCGGACCTGCAGCGGGACATCACCCGCGGGGAGTTCCGGCCGGCGTACCTGGTGTTCGGCAAGGAGGGATACCTGGTCCAGCTGTACCGGCGCCGGCTCGAGGAAGCCGTGCTGGCCGGCGGAGTCGGCGGCGCGTTCAACAAGACCCTGATGTTCGGCGCCCGCGCCAAGCCCGATGACGTGGTCGAGGCGACCCGCACGATGCCCATGCTCGGCGGCCGTCGGCTGGTGGTCGTCGAGGGGATCGACGAGGGGGAGCGCAAGAAACAACAAGAACCGCTGCACAAGGCGCTGGTGGAGCTGATCGAGGCCAAGATCCCCAGCGCCGTACTCGTGCTCACCGCGGCTGGCGTCGACCGGCGGCGCAAGCTGTACAAGGCCATCACCCGCCACGGCCTGGCGCTGGAGTGCCGGCCCCTGTGGGACCGCAACCTGCGGGAATGGGTGGGCGGTGAGGCCCGGGCCCTCGGCAAGAGCATCGAATCCCCTGCCGTCCGCCTGCTCATCGACCTGGTGGGCAACGACCTGGGCAAGCTCCACAACGAGCTGCAGAAGCTCGCGCACTACGTGGGTGAGCGCCCCGCCATCGCGCTGAGCGACGCCGAGGAGGCGGTGGCCGACCTGCTGCTGTCCACGGTGTTCGATCTGACCGACGCCCTGGGGCTGGGCCGGCTCGACGCCTCGCTGCTGGCCCTTCGGAAACTCCACGAGAGCAAGACCGCCGAGGCCAAGACCCTGTGGTTCGTCACCGACCATTTCCGCAAGCTGCTGCTGGCCCGGGAGGCGGTGGACGAGGGGACCGAGCCCGAGCGGGCCTGCCTGGCCGCGGGCATGCGCAAGCCCACGATCTGGAAGGTCAAGCGGCAGCTGCCGGTGAGAACGACCGAACAGCTGCGGCGGGCGATGTTGCAGATCGCCTGCACCGACGATGGCCTGCGGCGCAGCCGCGTTCCGGCGCACCTGATGCTCGATCGGCTGGCGATGGATCTGTGCGAGGGCGTGCAGGGCCGCGGTACGGGAGCCCCGCCGGGGAGGCCGCGCTACTAATTTATCCTGGCGTTGACGGCGCGGGTCAGGCGGCTGATCTTGCGCGAGGCGTTCCGCGCGTGGATCACACCCTTGCTCTGGGTCGCGTCGATGATCTGGGTCGCCTCGGCGAGCAACTTCTGGGCGTTGTCCACGTCACCCTTGTCGAGGGCCTCGCGGACCTGCTTGATCGCCGAACGCATCGTGGAGCGGAAGTGGACATTACGCTGCCGGCGAACTTCGCCCTGGCGCAGGCGCTTGGAAGCGGACTTGTGATGCGGCACGTCTATCTCTCCTCGTGCGGCCTGGTGGGCCGAAGGTCCGAGGCTATCTACCGGAGCGATTTGTGGCTGTCAAGGCACGGGGGGTCGAAACCACCGCAATAGTTGGGAAATCGTCTGTTCCGGGTCATCATGGTTCTGGCGGAGCGGGCGTTCGCCCCTCTCGAGCAGAGGCTGACGAGGAGACTGCGGCGGGACGGTGGTCATCCGATCGAGGATTCACTACAATCCGCGACCCTGCGATCGAGGTAGCACATGAACGTCTGTGTCATCGGCACCGGATACGTCGGCGTCGTCGTTGGGACCTGCCTGGCCGACATCGGTCATCACGTGGTCTGCGTCGACATCGACGAGGAAAAGATCGCCGTGCTCCGCGGCGGCGGGATCCCGATCTACGAGCCCGGCCTCGAGGAGATGTGCCGGCGAAATGCGGACACCGGCCGGTTGAGCTTCACCACCGAGCTGTCCGAGGGTATGGCCGAGGCAGCGGTGGTGTTCATCGCCGTCGGCACTCCGCCTGGCGCCGGAGGCGCCGCGGATCTGAGCGCGGTCCACGCCGTGGCCCAGAACATCGGCACGACCCTGTCCCGCAGGACCGCGATCGTGATCAAGTCGACGGTGCCGGTGGGCACCGCGCGGCGGGTCACGGAGATCGTCGCCGAGGTCACCGACCACGAGTTCGCGGTGGTCTCCAACCCCGAGTTCCTGCGCGAGGGCCAGGCGATCAGCGACTTCATGCACGCGGACCGCCACGTGGTCGGCACCGATCAGGAGTGGGCCCGCCAGCGGATGGATCACCTCTATCGTCCGCTGGTGGAGGATGGCCGCCCGATCGTGTTCATGGGCAACTCGTCGGCGGAGATGGTGAAATACGCGGCCAACTCGTTTCTGGCGACGAAGATCTCGTTCATCAACGAAGTGGCCAACCTCTGTGACCGGATCCACGCCAACGTGGACCATGTGCGCCGGGGTATCGGACTCGATCAACGGATCGGCACCCAGTTCCTCCACCCCGGTATCGGCTACGGCGGCTCGTGTTTCCCCAAGGACGTGCGGGCGATGATCGACATGGGCCGCCAGTGCACCTACCCGATGCGCATCCTCGAGGCGGTCGAGTCGGTCAACGCCGAGCAGAAGACCCTGCTGGCGAGCCTGATGGGCCAGCACTACGGCAAGAGCTTCGTCGGCCGCCGGATCGCCGTCTGGGGCACCGCGTTCAAGGCCCAGACCGACGACATGCGCGAGGCGCCGTCGATCATCGTGGTCGGCCGGTTGCTGGAACGCGGCGCCGAGGTCGCGGTCTACGATCCCGAGGCGCTGGGGAACATGCAGAAGGTGTTCGGCTCGCGCATCGATTACCACGAGGACATGTACACGGTCCTCGACGACGCCGAGGCGCTGGCGATCTGCACCGAGTGGAACGAGTTCCTGCGGCCCGACTTCGCGGAGGTCAAGCGGCGGATGGCCGCCGATCCGACCATCTTCGACGGGCGCAACATCTACGATCCGACCATTCCCCGCGACCACGGCTTCACCTACTACAGCATCGGTCGACGCTAGCCCGCATCTCTCACCACGATCGCCCCAAGACTCCCTTTTTTTGGGCTCGCGCATCGTCTATAACCGGCCCGGTACGCGCGGCGCCCTGGTGGGCGGCGCGGAGGCGTGACCGGCGCGGGGTGTGAGGATGAGTGGAGGCGTGGTGATGGATCACCTGGCGGTCAGCCGGGCCATCCGGCGGATGGCCAGCGAGATCGCCGAGGATCTGCGGGGCGTCGGGGACGCAGCGCTCGTCGGCATCCACACTGGCGGCGTTCCGTTGTGCGAGCGGCTGGCCGCTGCGCTCAACCGCCAGGAGGGCGTCCGACCGCCCGTCGGCGAGATGGACATCACCCTGTATCGCGACGACATCTACACCGGACTCGAGCGTCCGGAGCTGGGTCCGACGCGGCTGCCCTTCGACGTCAACGGCGCGCAGATCGTGCTGGTGGACGATGTCCTGTTCACCGGGCGGACAGTACGAGCCGCCCTGGACCAGCTGTGGGACTTCGGTCGGCCGAAGGCCATCTGGTTGGCGGTGCTCGTGGACCGGGGGCACCGGGAGTTGCCGATCGCCGCTCAGTACGTGGGCCGGCGGTTCGAGACCGAGTTGACGGACCGGGTCGTGGTGGCCGTCAACGGGGAGGGACCCAACCCGGGCGACCTGGTGCAGGTGCTCGGCGGCGAGGGGGCGGCCCGATGATGGTGCCCGGGAGCCCGATCCCCGACCTGGAGGGCGGCTTTCGCCGCAAGGACCTGCTGGGCCTCGCCGACCTGTCCCGCGCCGAGATCCTTCACCTGCTGCACACCGCGGCCCGCTTCAAGGAGATCAGCGAGCGCGAGATCAAGAAGGTGCCGACCCTGCGCGGCAAGTCGGTGATCCACCTTTTCTTGGAGCCATCGACCCGCACCAAGACCAGCTTCGACGTGGCCGCCAAGCGACTCTCCGCCGATACCTTCGCCGTCGGGGGGGGCTCCTCGGCCACCTCCAAGGGCGAGACCCTGATCGACACCGCCCGCAACATCGAGGCGATGCACCCCGACATCCTGGTCATCCGCCACCGTCACCCCGGATCGGCCAACCTGCTCGCGGGGCTGCTGCGCTGCTCGGTGGTCAACGCGGGCGATGGCTCCCACGAGCACCCGACCCAGGCGCTGCTCGACATGATGACCATCCGGGATCGCCTGGGCTCCCTGGAGGGGCGGACGGTGACCATCGTGGGCGACATCGCCCACTCACGGGTCATCCGGTCCAATCTGCACGGGCTGCGCAAGCTGGGCGCCCAGGTCCGGGTCTGCGGCCCGCCGACCATGATCCCGCCCGGCATCGAGCGGCTCGGCTGCACGGTCCACGAGGATCTGCGCGAGGCCATCGACGGCGTCGACGTGGTGATGATGCTGCGCATCCAGATGGAGCGGCTCGGGCGAAGCGGTCAGCTGCTTCCCTCGGAGCGGGAGTACGCCAACCGCTGGGGGCTGTCGCTGCGAACGATGCAGTACGCCCGCGACGACGTGCTGGTGATGCACCCGGGCCCCATCAACCGGGGCGTCGAGATGTCCCACGAGGTGGCGGACGGCCCCTGGTCGATCATCCTGGATCAGGTCACCAACGGTGTGGCCGTCCGCATGGCGGTCATGTACCTGCTGGCTCCCAACGGAGGTAGGCGTGCGCACGACGATCGTTGAAGGTGGCAGGATCCTGGACCCGGCGTCCGGCCGGGACGAGGTGGGCGACCTGATCATCGGTGGCGACGGCCGGGTCGAGGCCGTGGGCGCCGCCGCCGCGGCATCGAAGCCCGTCGAGGGGGACCTGGAACGGATCGACGCCAGCGGACTGCTGGTGCTGCCCGGATTCGTCGATCTCCACGTCCACCTGCGAGAGCCCGGACACGAGTACAAGGAGACCATCGAGAGCGGCTCGGCGGCGGCCGCCGCCGGCGGATTCACCACCATCTGCTGCATGCCCAACACCGCGCCGGCCAACGACAATCCGTCGGTCACCCGGGACATCCTGGACAAGGCGGCCCGGGCAGGGCTGTGCCGCGTGCGACCGGTGGGGGCCATCTCCAAGGGGCGCCGGGGCGAAGAGCTGGCCGAGATGGGCGAACTCTTCGACGCTGGTGTGGTGGCGTTCTCGGACGACGGTGACGCGGTGGCCGACGCCCGGCTGATGCGCCATGCCCTCGAGTACTCCCGCTACCTGGGGGTGCCGCTCTCGGTCCACGAGGAGGACTGCGATCTGGTCGAGGGTGGCGTGATGCACGAAGGCGAGGTCAGCACCGAGCTGGGGCTGCGAGGACGGCCGGCCAGCTCCGAGGACGTGCTCGCCGCCCGGGACCTGCTGCTGGCCGAAGCCACCGGGGGACACCTCCATGTGGGCCACGTCTCGTCCGCCGGCACCGTCGCGTTGATCCGCGAGGCCAGGGCCCGGGGTGTTCGGGTGACCGCCGAGGTGACCCCCCACCACCTGGCCCTCGACCACACGGCCCTGCGCAGCTTCGATACCCACCTGAAGGTCAACCCGCCCATCCGCGGCGAGGCGGACCGGGCCGCGCTGGTCCAGGGGCTGGCCGACGGGACCCTGGATTGTGTGGCCACCGACCACGCCCCCCACTCGCGGGTGGAGAAGGACGTGGAGTTCGACCTCGCGGCGCCGGGGATGGTCGGCCTGGAGACGGCGCTCGGCCTGTTGCTGAAGCTGGTGGACGAGGGGGAACTCACCCTCGAGCAGGTGGTCGCGGCGCTGACCTGTCGTGCGGCGGCCTGCTTCGGCCTGGACGCCGGGACCCTCGAGGTCGGCCGTCACGGGGATGTGACCCTGATCGATCCGGCGGCGAAGGTCACCGTCGACCCGGCTGCCTTCCGCTCCCGATCGAAAAACACGCCGTTCGGGGGCTGGACGCTGCCGGGCCGCGTGGTCCGCACGATCCTCGGTGGGACGACCGTCCACCGGGGCTGACACGTCCCCCCGAATTCTGCTTGATCCCCGCGGTCCAGATGGTTATCTTGCCCGCCGCGCCGCGGCGCAGGGAGATTCCATGACGGTCAGAATTCCGATGACCCCCGGGGGCGCCGACAAGCTGCGCGCCGAGCTCAGAGACCTCAAGGGGCCCCAGCGCCTCCAGAACATCAAGGACATCGAAACCGCCCGCGCCCACGGCGATATCAGCGAGAACGCCGAGTTCGAGGCGGCCAAACATCGCCAGGCCCACATCGAGGGCCGGATCCACGAGCTGGAGGGCAAGCTGTCGGCCGCCGACATCATCGATCCCAGCAAGCTGTCGGGAGACCGGGTGATCTTCGGCGCGACGGTCACGCTGGAGGACGTGGACAGCGGCGACGAGTTCGTCTACCAGATCGTCGGCGAGGACGAGGGTGACGTGAAGGCCGGCCGGATCTCGGTCCGCTCCCCCATCGCCCGCGCCATCGTCGGCAAGGAAGGGGGCGACACCGCCACCGTTCGCACCCCCGGTGGGGAACGCGAACTCGAGATCATCGGGGTGGAGTTCAAGTAGAGGCGCCCAGGCGCGCACGGAACCCCCGCCCTTGCCAGCACCCACAGACCCTTCCCCCGAGACCACCGAGGCGGTCACCTCCCTGCGCGGCATCGGCCCCAAGGCCGGCCAGCGCCTGGCCCGGATGGGGGTCCACCGCGTGGGGGACCTGCTCCACCTGCTGCCCCGCACCTACCGGGATCGCCGGATCGTCACCCCCATCGCCGAGTTGCCTGCCGACGACGAGGCGGTGGTGGTCGGAACGGTGCGGTCGGTGCGGATGCGGGGAGGCCGCCGCGGCAGGATCCTCGAGCTCAAGGTCACCGATGACAGCGGGACCCTGGTCGCCCTGTGGTTCCGGGCTCCGGTGTTCATGATGCGGCTCTACCGGCCCGGGATGAGCGTCCGGATGGCCGGTCGCCTCGAGCCGGACAAGCCGGTTCCGACCTTCTACCACCCGGAGATGGACGACAGCGGCGAAGGCGCCCGGATCCAGCCGGTCTATGGCGCCACCGAGGGAGTCAGCGCCCGCCAGGTGGGTGGCTGGGTCGCCAAGGCCCTCGACGTATCCCTGTCGCGGGTCGCCGATCCCGTACCCGCCGAGCTGCGGGAGAAGCTGGGGCTGCCGGGACGCCAGGAGGCCCTGGCGCTGCTCCATCGCCCCCCGCCGGACGCCGATCTCTCCGCTCTGCTGGACGGGTCCAGCGATGCGCACCGGGCGATGCTGTTCTCCGAGCTGTTCGGCATGCAGCTTGCGCTGGGACTGCGGCGGCGATCGATCAAGTCAGCGACAGCCGTCGCGGTCGAGCGGTCGCGAACCCAGGTCGATGGGGCCATCGCCGCATTGCCGTTCCGCCTGACCGGCGCCCAGCAGCGGGCGGTGGACGAGATCCTCGAGGACCTGTTCAGCGGGCGGCCGACCTGCCGGATGGTGCAGGGTGACGTGGGCTGCGGCAAGACGGTCGTGGCGATGCTGGCCGCGCTGCCGGTCCTGGAGTCGGGCCACCAGGTGGCGATGATGGTCCCCACCGAGGTGCTGGCCGACCAGCATCTGCGCTCGGCGGCCGAGGTGTTCGGGCCGCTGGGCTACGACCCGGTCTTCCTGGGGGGATCCCTGCGAGCCAGGCCACGGCGCGACGCCCTGGAGCGCATCGCATGCGGCACGGCAAGGGTGGTGATCGGCACCCAGGCGCTGTTCCAGCAGGGCGTGAACTTCGCCGACCTGGGGCTGGCGGTGGTCGACGAACAGCACCGGTTCGGCGTCCAGCAGCGAGCCGATTTGGCCTCCAAGGGGCTCTACCCCCACGTGCTGGCGATGACCGCGACGCCCATCCCCCGCTCGCTGGCAATGGCGCTGTACGGCGACCTGGACCTGACGGTGATCGACGAGCTGCCTCCCCGCGGCGAGGTGACCACCGAGGTGGTGGGGGAGGGGGATCGGGCGCGGGTCTACGACGAAGTGCGAGCGGCGGTGGGGCGCGGCGAACGTGTCTTCGTGGTCCACGCGCTGGTGGAGAGCAGCGACAAGCTCGAGGAGGTGCGGGACGCCGTCGGGATGTCCCGGGAGCTGGCCGAGGGTCCCCTGCGCGGACTGCGGGTCGGGCTGCTCCACGGGCGGATGGACCCGATGGAGAAGGACGAGGTGGTTGAGGCCTTCCGCACCGGCGAGATCCAGGTGCTGGCGACCACCACCGTGGTCGAGGTCGGGATCGACGTGCCCGAGGCATCGGTGATGGTGATCGAGGACGCGGATCGTTTCGGGCTGGCCCAGCTCCACCAGCTGCGCGGTCGTATCGGTCGCAGCGAGGCCGCCGGACGTTGCTATCTGTTCTGCCGCCGCGGTGGCGCCAGCCCCCGCCTGAAGATCCTGGCCCGCTCCCGCGACGGTTTTGCCATCGCCGAGGCCGACCTGCACAACCGGGGCCCAGGCGACCTGCTCGGCACCCTGCAGGCCGGACGACCGGGTTTCCAGATCCCGACCACCGCGCGGTTCAGCCAGATCCTGGCCGACGCCCAGCGTGAGGCCTTTGCGCTGGTGCGGCGCCCGGACTTCGACACGGCGCCGGAGCTCGCAGAGTTGCGGACCCAGGTGCGGGAGAGGTGGTCGAAGAGTTTCCGGTTGCTGGCGTAGGGAATCGGTCTCGGACTCGCCCTAAAACCCCGCCGCCGTGATGTTGAACGTCATGTGATCGGTGGGCAGGGTGGCGATCTCCTGGGTGTCGAAGCCGGTGCCGTTCCACAGGAAGCGTCGGAGCTTGCCCTCCGCGTCGGGAATGCCGTCGGACATCACGTACAGCTCGTTCTTGCCATCGCCGTCCAGGTCGATGATCGCCGCGGCGTGTTCGAACTCGGCATAGCGGGAGTCCTTGGCCACCAGCTCGCTGGTCCAGCCCGCCTCCCCTTGGCGCAGCATGTAGACGCCGGCGGTCATGGTCGACGCCACCAGCTCCAGCTTGCCGTCGCCCGTCAGGTCGCCGGGCACCAGGAAGCGGCACTGGTCGTCGCGGAAGTTGGCGATGTCGGTCTCGCTGATCTGGCCGTCTTCCTCCCAGCGATAGCGGCGGATGATCAGCGGATCGACGGCCTGCACCTTGTCGCCGACCTTCTTGCGCTCCGGCTCGATGGACGCGTACAGGTCCGCCCGGCCCCGCCCCTCCAGGTCGGCCACCAGGATCTCCTTGACGTGGGCGCCGAGGAAGCTCGCGATCTCGAACCGCTCCGTCTTGCCGCCGTTGTAGCGGTAGCCGACGATCCGGCCCGGCTGGGGCGTGCCGTCCAGCACGTTGGGCGCCGACGGGGTGGCGAAGAACTCGGCCACGCCGTCCCCGTCCACATCCCCGATCTCGGTCTCGTGGACGAAGATCCGGGACTCGGTGCGGTCCACCTCCGACACCTTCCAGTCGCCGGACTCGGGGATCTCCACCACCGCCACCACCCCCAGGTCGTGGGTGGCGATCACCAGGTCGTCGCGACCGTCGCCGGTCACGTCGCCCCGCTCCACGTCCCGCAGCCGCTCCTGCTCCCCGCCGAAGGTGGGCGCCCAGTGGGTCACCGCCTCCCAGCCGCTCGCGCCCCGCGTCCAGCTTTTCAGCCGAGCGCCGTTGGCGGCGATGGTCAGGATGCCCTCTGCCCCAGCCAGCGGCAGCGCCTTGTGGAATACGTTGGACTCCGGATCCTCGAGGGTGTCTACCTGCCACTGCTCCCCCGTGCCGCGGATCAGCGTCAGTTTGGCTGGACCCGGCACTGGCTTGGTCTTGCCAGACTCCTGATCCACCTCGTCGAGGAAGTAGGTCTGGGCCAGGATCAGGGTGTCGGTCTCCCCGGGCGCCGGGGCCAGCGGTGTGCCCAGATCGGACCCGATGGCCGGAGTGGTGTTCGCCGTGCCGCTGGTGCCCGAGTCGCAGCCGAAAGTGAGCAGGGCAAGGAACAGGCCGGCGGCGGCGGTCAACAGGGGGCGGACGGTCTTGATGGTGCGCATTTATCGACTCTCCTCGTGCGAGCAAACCCGCGAAGTATAGTGTCCACTTCCCCGCCGGACCACCCGCCCCCTATACTCTTCGTGATTTCCAGAGGTTATCCCTCCGATGAACGCCCCCGGTGCCCCGAGTCCCGCCGATCCCCCCCGCCGGGTCGGGCTGTGGCGCAGCGTGGTCCTCAACCTGGCGTTCCTGGTGCTGGCGACCCTGCTGCTCAACGCCTTCCTGGTCTGGAACCTGGGTTCGGACAACCGCTGGTCGCGGCGGGAGCAGCAGGCGGTGCAGACCGCGACCCTGCTGGCCGAGCAGATCGAGGGCACCCTGCTCAAGCGCGATCTGCCCCTGACCGTGGAGCACGCCCGAGTGGTACAGCCGCTGGTGGACGACCTGGCCGCAGGCGAGCTGGCGCCGTATTCCTTGATGGTGGTCGACCGCTCGCTGAACACCGTGGTCGCCGCCGGAGAAGCATGGCCGGATCCCCTGCCCCCCCCCGATCTGCGGGAGACCGTCCTGGAGGGCCGGACGATCACGGGCAGCGGACGGCCGGGGGGCAGCCTGTGGGGGGCACGGACGGTGTACGCGGCGATGCCCGTGGAGATCGGGACCCGCCGGGTCGGCGGCGTCCGGATCGCCTATCCGCTGGGGGGCAGCGTCACCTGGCTGCTGGACCGCAACCTGCTGGTGTTCGTGGTGTACTGCGTGTGCGCCATCGTCGTGGTCACCCTGTTCTCCACCGCCATCTTCCGCAACCGGGTGCTGCGGCCGATCCGGGTGCTGATGGTCGGCACCGCCCGGGTCGCGGAGGGGACGTTCAGCATCCGCGTGCCCGAGGAGGAGCCCACCGAGATCGGGGAGCTGGCGGCCTCGTTCAACCAGATGGCCGAGGAACTGGAACGCTACCAGGGGCGCACCGAGGAGCAGGTCGGCGAGTTGCAGCACATCAACGACCTGCTGGAGCGCACCCGCGACGAACTGGCACTCCAGGCGCGGATGGCTGGCGTCGGACGGCTGGCGGCCGGGGTGGCCCACGAGATCGGCAACCCCCTCTCCGCGGTGATCGGCTTCGTGGACCTGCTCCGGGGGGACGACCTGGACCCCACCACCCGCGCGGATCTGTTGCGCCGGATCTCGGGCGAGCTGGGTCGCGCCCACGCCATCGTGCGCGATCTCCTGGACTATGCCCGGCCCACAGAGACCGAGCTGGAGGAGGTGGACGTGGTGGCGGTGGTGGACGGCGCCCGCGAGATGGTGTCCATGCAGCGGGAGTTCGACGGGGTCGCCATCGAGACCGCGTTCGAGGGCCGGCTGCCGCCGGTCCGTGCCGAGTCGTCCCGCCTGCGCCAGGTGCTGATCAACCTGCTGCTCAACGCCCGCGACGCCGTCGGCGGGCGGGGACGGGTGCGGATCCGGGTTCGCAGGGCGGGGGACTGGATCGAGATCGCCCTGCGGGACAGCGGACCCGGCGTGCCCACCGAGCACATGGATTCGATCTTCGATCCGTTCTTCACCACCAAGGAGCCCGGCGCAGGCACGGGTCTCGGGCTGCCGGTCTCCATGCAGATCGTCGAGTCCTTCGGGGGACGGCTCCGCTACCACCCGGCCGACGACGGCGGCGCCGTGTTCACCGTCGAGCTGCCGCTGGCGTCGGTACAGTGACCCCCGGCGCCCGCCGGTCTCCGGGCGCCTCTGACACGCGGGTGGAACCCCCCCCGGCGTCCGGGTGTCCCAACCCAACGAGGAGGTTGACCTGTTGACCGACGTCCCCGCGCTCCGCGACGGGATCGCCCTGCCAGCCGACGGGCAGGATGCCGCGGCGACCGTCAGCCGTGCGCTCGCCACCGTGCGTCGCCGCCGTACCCTGCAGGCCACGGCCGCCCTCGGCGGTGGGATGCTGCTGGCCCTGGCGGTGGGCGCGGGCCTGCTCTGGCTGCTGGTGGTCAGCGGCCTGCGGGGACCGGCGCTGGCGTGGATTGCCGGCGCTGTCAGCGTGTCGGTCGCCCTGTTCGCCGCGGCGAACACCCTGGGCCAGGCCCTGCTGCGGAGCCGGGATCCCGGCCGGCTCGCGGGTGTCCTGGACCGGGCGCTGGGCGGCGACGCGGTGCGGCTCGCCATCGAGTTGCTGGCCGAGCACCGGGCTGGCCGGTTGACGCATCCATTTGCCATCGAGCGGCTGTCGTCCCACCTGCGCCGCACGGCCGGGGCGCTGGCGGCGGTGGATCCCCGGCGCGCGCTGCCCTGGACGGCCGCCGAGCGCATCTTGGTGCTGGTCCTGCCGCTGTCGGCGCTGGCGGTGGTCGCCTCGCTGGCGCCCGCCCCCCGCGGCCGCCTGGCGGCAGCCCTCGAACGCCCGCCAGCGGAGGTCGCGCCCCTGGCCCCGGTGGTCCCGGATGCGGACCTCCACCTGCGGGACGTGGAGGTCGAGCTGACGCCCCCGGCCTATACCGGCGAGCCGCCGGCCCGGCTGCCCAGCGGATCCGGGTCCTTCGCGGCCCTGCCCGGGACCACCGCGTGGGTGCGGGCGAGGGTCGCCGCGCCCCCCAGGTCGGTGAGCTTCCGGGTGGGGGATGGCCCCTGGCAGGCCGGCGAGATCGAGGGCGAGGACGGTATCGCGGTGTCCTTCACCGTGGGGCGCGAACGCGGCTACGAGGTGCGGGTCGAGACCGGCGCTGGCGGGGCGCCCCTGAGCAGCGGCCGGCTGCCAATCCTGCTCCAGGATGACTCCCCGCCCTCGGTGCGGATCCTGGAGCGACCGGATGAGCCGGTGGAGTTGCGACCCGGGGACTCGCTCCCGCTCCGCCTGGCCATCGAGGACGACCACGGCTTCGCCGGCCTGGAGCGGATCCTGCTGCGGGATGGCGTGGAGATCGGACGCGTCGAGCTGACGTTGCCCGACGACGCCGGCCGCTCGATCCGGACGGACACCCACTGGGTCGTGCCCGGGGAGGAGGCCCTGGCGAGCGGGCCGCTGGACCTGCGGTTCGACGCGCGGGACAACGACGACGTGCTCGGCCCCAAGTCCGGGCGCTCGCTGACCCTCCGGGTTGTCGTCCTCGGTGACCGGGAGCTGCGCCTGCGGGCGATCGCGGCCCAGGAGGAGCTCCTCGAGGCCCTGTTGCTGGCCCTCGGTGAACACCTGCTGTGGCAGGAGGGGCTGGACGAGGGCGGCGATCCGGGGGCGGTCTCCGAAGCGGCCCGGGAACGGATGACGCGGGCGATGGACGCGGCGGTGGCGGTGCGCGACCGGATGGCCGCCGATCCGGCGGGCGATGGACTGTCGTACGCGGCGGTCGGGTCGGCGATGGACGAGACGGCCCGCTCCTGGGACCGGCTGGCTCAGCTTCTGCGACGGGCGGTCATCGAGGACGGCCTCCCCGAGGACCTCGGGGACGCGCTGGAGAGCCACATCGGCAACCTCGAGCGCGCAGCGCTGTTGCTCGATCAGCGGCGTACCCGCGCCCGCCAGGCGCTGGCCGCCGATGTGGCCCGCCAGGCCGCCGAGGGAATGGAGGCGCTGCGCCAGGCCCTGGCGAGCGGCGACGAGCAGGCGATCGCACGGGCGATGGCGGAGCTGGAGCGGCAGATGGCCGCCCTCGCCGCCGAGATGGGCGCGATGGACCCCGGGCGGATCGACCAGATGATGAACAGCACGGTCGCCGCCGCGGGTGAGGGCCTGATGTCCCGGCTGCAGTCGCTGATGGCCGCGGGCAGGACCGCCGAGGCGCAGGCGCTGCTGGAGGAGAGCGCGCGCGCCATGGCCCAGATCCAGCAGCAAGGGGGCATGGACGCGGGTCAGACCCTGGCCCAACTCGACGAGGCCCTGGCAGGCGTGCGGGATCTGGCGCGGACCCAGCAAGAGATCAACCGCGAGCTGGGGGCCCTGGAGAGCGCCTTCCCGGACGCGACGGCGCCCACCGGTCTGGGCGAGCTGGCCGAGGATATCGTCGGGCTGCGGGAGCGGGTGGCGGGGCTGGAAGAGGCCCGGATGAGCCCGCGAATGGGGGGCGTGGTGCGGGGGCGCACCGGCCGCTCCGACCGCTACCTGGAGGACGCGGGTGAGGGTCTCGGCAAGGGGGACATGGACCAGGCGATCCGGGGGATGGCCCGTTCGGACAACGAGCTGCTGGACCTGCTGGAGATGGCCGAGGTGATCGACGGGGCCGGCTCCACCGGGATGGACGACGCGGGGTTCGAGGACTGGACGGGCGAGCTGGCCGGTGTCGAGGCCGAGCACATGCAGCTCGTGGAGCGGCTGCTGGCGGCCGAGCGCAGCTGGCGGGAGGCCCGTAGCGGCGTGGGCCAGCAGGCCAGTCCGCTGGCGCGGCAGCAGCGCCGGGCGGCCGACGAGGCCGCGGTGATCGGCGAAGCCCTCGGCGGGGTGGACGGCCTCAGCTGGGACGGAGCGGCCCACCGCAGGGTGCTGGACGACGCGGAGCAACTGATGCGCGGCGCGGGCGACGACATGGAGGTCGGGCGGGTGACGCGGGCGCGGGACAGCGGCGAGCAGGCCAGCGCCCGGCTCGACCAGCTCGAGGGCGACCTGCAGCAGATGCGGGAGATGGTGCAGCAGGCTGCGGCGGGCAGCGGCGCGATTCCCATGAGCGCGATGGCTGGCCGGCAGTGGCGGCGGGTAGGAGAGGGCAACGGGCTCGACCCCACGGGCGGCATGGTCGAGATCCCTCCACCCGGCCGGTTCGCCGGGCCCGAGGAGCTCCGCGAGGCCGCGCTCGAGGCAGCCACCGAGGACGCCCCCCCCGACTACCGCCCCCTCAACGACCGCTACTACGAGGAGCTGGTCCGGTGAGGTTCGTGCTGGCGATCATCGTGTCCCTCTCGATCTGTGGCGCCGCCGCGGCCGAGGACCCCGGGGGGTGGATCCTGGCGGGACACGACGCCCTCGACCGGAGAGATCTGGCGCTGGCCACGGATGCGATGGACGCCCTCGACCGGCTGGGCGACGACGGCGGCGACGCGATGTTGTTCAGGGCGCGATACCAGCTGTACGTCGGGGACCATGCCGCCGCCAGGGAGGCCATCGACGCGGTCCCGCGGGGCGTGCCCGATGGCGGGCTGCGGTCGACCATCGAGGCGGGCCACCGCTGGATGGGCGACGCCCGTGAGGTGCGCTCACCCCACTTCCTGCTGCGCCACGCCCCCGGGGTCGACGAACTCTGGTCCGAGCTGGCCCTTGACGTGCTGGAGGCCGCCCACGATCACGTGGGCCAGGACCTGGGCTGGTTCCCCGACGAACCGGTCCTGGTCGAGGTCTACCCCACCTCCGCAGCCTTTGCCGCGGCGACCGGGTTGCCGCCCGAGGCGGTCGCCAACGACACGGTCGGGCTGTACCGCTGGAACCGCCTGCTGGTGACCTCGCCGATGGCCGCGGCCTTCGGCTACCCCTGGGCCGACACGCTCTGCCACGAGTACACCCACCTCGTGGTGGATCAACGGGGCGGGATCCAGGTACCGGTCTGGCTGCACGAGGGGATCGCGTCGTTCGAACAACGGCGCTGGCGGGGACTGGACGACAGCGCGTTGCCCGCCAGCCGCCGTGCGCTGCTGGCCACCGCCCTGGAGGCGGACGAACTGGTGACCTTCGAGGAGATCGGCAACTGCCTGGCCTGTCTCCAGACGCCCGAGCGCGTGCAGCTGGCCTTCGTCCAGGTCCACACGCTGGTGGACCACCTGGTGCGCGCGCGGGGCATCGAGGCCCTGCGACAGGCCCTGGACAGCTGTCGGCACGGCGCCGACGCCGAACATGCTCTGGCCACCGCCTGGGGCGACAGCTTCGAGGAGTACGTCGCCAGCTGGCGGGCGACCATCGACGACCCTGCGAGCGATGATCTGGCCGCCGCGGGCGTTGTCGGGTTGGGGTTGGACGCCGCCCGGGACCCGGACGCGCCTGTGGACGACGACGTGCTGGCGGGGCAGCCCCGGGGGGCGGCTCACGCGCGCCTGGGCGATCTGCTGGCTGCCCGGGAACAGCCCCGCGCCGCGCTGCTGGAGTACGGCCGCGCCGGGCGTCACCTGGAGCAGGTTTCGCCCTCGCTGGCATGCAAGCGGGCGGCGGTGCTGTTCGATCTGGGCCTCGCCGGCAAGGCGCTGGCCGAGATGCGGTTCGCCCGCGAACTCTACCCCGACTTCGAACCGTTGCTGGTCAACAGCGCCCGGGCCCAGATCCAGCTCGGCCGGGACGACGACGCGCTGTCGACCCTGGCCGAGGCCGAACTGATCAACCCCTTCGATCCGCGGATCCACGCCTGGCGGCTGGACCTGCTGCAAGAGGGTACCGCGGCCCACGAGGCCGCCGGGGCCGCCCTGAGCGCGCTGACCGACCACATGTTCTACGATGGCACCGAGCCCGGCATGGCCCGGTGACCGAGCGAGGAGAACGATGACCTCCCGCCTTCCGGAACGAATCGCCGACGAGCTCCCGTCCGGCGTCGACGTCCCGCAGCTCAGCGGAAACATACGTCAGCAGCTGGCCCGCGCCATCGTGGGGCAGGATCCGGTGGTCGAGCTGATGCTGATCACCTTGCTGGCCCGCGGCCACGCCCTGCTCGAGGGGGTGCCCGGACTCGCGAAGACGCTGCTGGTCCGCAGCCTGGCCGGTGTGACCTCCTGCTCCTTCGCGCGGATCCAGTTCACCCCCGACCTGATGCCCGGCGACATCACGGGCAGCGAGGTCCTCGAAGAAGACCGCACCAGCGGGCAGCGGGCCCTGCGCTTCGTCCCCGGACCCCTGTTCGCCAATCTCGTCCTGGCCGACGAGATCAACCGCACCACCCCCAAGACCCAGGCCGCCCTGCTCGAGGCGATGCAGGAGGGGCACGTGACCGTGGGCGGACAGACCCACCCCGTGCCCCGGCCGTTCCACGTATTCGCCACCCAGAATCCGTTGGAGCAGGAGGGGACCTACCCCTTGCCCGAAGCCCAGGTCGACCGCTTCATGGTCCGGATCCGGGTCGACTATCCGTCCGCCGACGAGGAGCGTCGCATCGCGGCGGAGACCACCGTCGCCGACGAGGTGGCCGTCGAGCCCGTCCTCGACCCCGAGACCCTGGCGGCCATGCAGACGCTGACGCGCAAGGTGCCTGCGGCGCCTTCGGTGGTGGCCCGGGCGGTGGCCCTGGCCCGGGCCAGCCGGCCCGGAGACGACCCCTTCGTGGACGAGCACGTGGCCTGGGGTGCTGGCCCCCGGGCGAGCCAGTTCCTGCTGCTGGGGGCCAAGGCGCGTTGCCTGTTGCGGGGCCGGGACGTGGCCAGCACGGCCGACGTGGACGCCCTGGCCCATCCGGTGCTCGAGCATCGGATCCTGCTGTCGTACCGCGCGCAGGCCCAGGGACTCCGCCGCCGGGACGTGGTGGAGCACCTGTTGAGGGCGACACCGCAGAGCGATGCCACCCTCTGACCCGACCGCCACGAACGGCGAAGGACCGGCCGCACACCGGATCGCCGCGCGCCTGGCCGCCCTGGCCCACGGTCCCCGCGCCCGCGCCCTGCTGACCCTGGCCGCCGCGGACGCCCGCGTGGGTGCGGTCGGCGCCCACCGCAGCAGGTCGCGCGGCGCGGGCACCGAGTTCGCGGACCACAAGGCCTATGCCCCCGGAGACGACCTGCGCCAGCTCGACTGGCGTGTGCTCGCCCGCAGCGATCGGCTCGTGGTCCGTCAGCACGAGTCCCAGCGGGCGCTCCGGGCGGAGATCGTCGTCGACGTCAGCCGTTCGATGGAGTACGGCACCGTGGACGGTGGGGACGACCGCCCCGCGACCAAGTCCGAGGCCGCCGCCTTCGCCGCGACCCTGCTCGGTGCCCGATTGCTGCGCCAGGGGGACGGGGTCAACCTGTCGCTGGCCGGGGCGGGCGTCCAGACCCTCCCGCCCCGCCGCGGCGAGCCCCAACTGGACGCCTGGTGCAGGGACGTGGCCCACGCCCTGCCGGCCCGTGAGCCCCGTGCGGACCTGGACGAGGCCGTGGGCCGGGCCATCGCCCGGCTGCGCGGCCCGGGGTTGCTGGCGGTCTGCGGCGACGCCCTCGACGAGGATCAGGGCTGGATCCGGCAACTGATCGAGGCCCGGGCCGCCGGTCACGGTGTGCTGTTCGTCCACGTGATCGATCCGGCCGAGCGTGACCTGCCGTTCAGCGAATCCGCGGGTTTCCTGGATCCGGAAGGAGGTGCCCCGGTCCAGGCCAACCCGGAACGGGTGCGGCGACTGTACCGGGAGCTGTTCTCCACCCACGTCGACCGGCTCCGCTCCCGGGTCCTGGATGCCGGCGGGGACCACCTGGAGCTGAGCACCGGCCAGCCGGTGGGCCCGGCGCTGGGGGCGGGGATCTGGCAACGGCAGGGGGGGCGGCGGTGGAGCTGAGCTTTCTGCACCCCGCCCTGTTGACGGGGCTGGCGCTGCTCACGCTGCCGGTCCTGGCCCACCTGGCCGGGCGGCGTCCGCTGGCGAGGATCCCGTTCCCCGCGGTGCGCTTCGTGCAAGCGGCGCAACGCTCCTTGCGGCGACGGTGGCTGGTCGACGATCTGCTGCTGTTGCTGCTGCGGCTCGTGCTGGTCGCGGCGGTGGTGGCGCTGTTCGCCCGTCCCCAGCTCACCAGGGAAGTGCGGACCGACGCCAGCTCGGAGACGTCGCTGGATACGGTGCTCGTCGTGGACCGCTCCCTGTCCACCGGGGTGACGCTGGCGGACGGGACCGTGTTCGACCGCATCGTCGCCCGGGGAGTCGAGCTGCTCGAGGCGCTGGAACCGGGGACCCGCTCCGGCGTCGTCTGGATGGACCACAACGCGCGCCTGGAGGGGCGTGGTCTGCTCGATGATCCGTCCAGACTGGTGGAGGCGCTCGGGGAGGCGGCACCGGGGTACGGGTCCACGGACCTGGACGGCTCCCTTGCGCTGGCCCTGGACGTGCTGCTGCGCGACGGCGTCCCCGAAGGGCAGGTGGTCGTCCTGGGCGACGGCCGGGTCACCCGGCCACCGGGGCCTACGCTGGCCGAGGTCTGGCCGCCGGGTGTGTCCTTGAGCTACCTGGACATGTCCGCCGACGCGCCGGTCAACCGGTGGGTGGCCGGCGTCGAGCAGCCCGCGGCCACCGAAGTGAGCGCGGGCATTCCGGTCGCAGTCCAGATCGCTGGCGTCCCGTCCGGTGATGCGCCGACGCCGCTGGACCTGCACGTGGACGGCATGGAGGTGATCCGCGGGAGCGTCGAGCTCCCCGCCGAGGGACAGGCCACCAAGCGGTTCTCCGTGGTCGCCCCCCCCGCGGGTTTGGTCCCGGCCCTGGCCCAGCTGGGCGGCGACGAACTGCCCGCGGACGACATCCATCCGTTCTTCCTCAGCGCCTCCGACCACCGCATCGTGTACCTGCTCGGCGGAGAGGGTGGTGCCTCGGCCAGGGACGACGAGCTGTACTACCTGGCCACGGCGCTGCAGCCGGCCGCGATGGTGAGGGGTGGACTGGAACCGGTGCGAGTCGAGGTCGGCGAGCTCGCGGACCTCCCCGCCGGCCCGGGAACCGTGTTGCTGGCCTGCAACGCGCCGGCCTCGGCGGAGCTGGCCACCGGGATTCGCCGGTTGATCGACGCGGGCGGCGGCGTGCTCCTGTCAGCAGGGGCGCTGGTGGATCGGGAGGCCTACGACGCGGCCCTCGGCGAGCTGCTGCCAGCCCCGCTGGGGGCGGTCAAGTCCCGCGAGCAGACCACCTTCGAATCGACGGCGGTGGCGCTGGCCGCCCCGGACCTGCTCGATCCGCTGTGGGCGCCGTTCCGGGAAGGGGGGTTGTCCACATTCGGGCGGGTTCGCTTCGACCGGATCCTCGAGGTCGAGCCCTTCCTGGCGCCCGGAGCCCGGGTGATCCTGCGGTATTCGGATGGCAGGGCAGCGCTGCTCGAACGGCGGATCGGCCGCGGCCGGCTGCTGGTGTTCACATCCACCCTGGACGACGACTGGACCGATCTCCCCGTCCGCGGGATCTACCTGCCGATGGTCCATCAGCTGGTGCGCTACCTCGCTGGCGAGCTGGAACGGACCCCGACGCTGACCGTCACCGTCGGCGAGCGCCCGCGCGTCGAGCTGGACGCAGACCCGCTGCCCGGCGGCGGCGACCAGCCGCTGATCCTCACCGACCCGTCCGGTCGCGTGCGATCTGTGGGAGCCGGCGCTGGTACACGGGTCCTGCCCGAAGCCGATCTGCCGGGCCACTACCGGCTGGGGCTGCCGGAGACGGCGGAGGGGGAGGAACAAGTTCTGGCCCGGTACCGCGCCCTGACCGAACCGGCGGAGTCCGCCCTGACCCCCCTGGACCGGAGCGCCCTCGCGGAGCTGTTCCCCGGGCTGACCTTCGTCCGGCAGCTCCCGGGGGACCAGGGGGACGACGAGGTCCGCGCGACGGTGATCCGGCGGACCTCTCTGGTACCCCACCTGGGCTGGCTGATCGCATTGCTGCTGGCCATCGAGGCCTGGCGGGGGGCGCGCCGATGATCAGCCGCCGAACGGCACTGCGATGGCTGCTGGCGTCCACCGCCGCCGCGGGCACCGCCGGCCGCGCGACGGCGAGCTGGGAGGCCTCGGCGGTGGGGGTCTGCCTCGTCGATCCGGGCTGGGGCGCCACGCCACGGGAGCAGGCCTTCGCCGACCTGCTCACCGAGCTCGGCCAGCTGACCACCGTGCCCGTCGATCCCAAACCCCGGATCCGGACGCTGGCCGACCCGGCGATCCTCAGGGAGCCCATGCTGGCTCTCGCGGGCGCCGAGGGTTTCTCGCCGCCGGCTGACGACGCGGTCGATCGCCTCCGTCGGCACCTCTACGCTGGCGCCTTCCTGCTCATCGACGACACCTCAGGCCTGGAGCAGAGCGCCTTCGCCGACTCGGTGACCGCGTTGCTGTCCCGTCTATTCCCCGATCAGCCGCTGCGCGCCCTGGGCTTCGACCACGCGGTCTTCCGCAGCTTCTTCTTGCTGGATGGCGCCGCCGGACGATTTGCCCTGTGGCCCTTCCTCGAGGGGGTGACGGTCGGTGACATCACGCCGGTCGTCGTGTCGCGCAACGATGTGTCCGGAGCGTGGACCCGCGCCCCCGGCGGCGGTTTCGCCCGCGAGGTGGTGCCCGGGGGTGAGCGGCAGCGACTGCGGGCCATCGAGCTGGGGATCAACGTGTTGATGTACGCGCTGACCGCCAATTACAAGCGGGACGCCGTCCACGTGGAGGCACTCCTGCAGCGGATGCGCGAGGAGGGCCGGATCCCGTGACCCCGGCCGACACCAGCGAGGTGGTCTGGGCCTGGCTGCCGACCCTCTCGACCGCGGCGGCGCTGCTGCTGGCGCTGGCCGGACTGGGTTCGGTCGCCCTCAGCGTCTCCCTCGCCCGGGGGCCGATCCAGCGGCGGCTGCTGTCGGCGGCGTTGCGACTGGCCGCGCTGGTGCCGCTGGCGCTGGCGCTGGCAGGCCTCTCCCGGGCCACCGTCGAACGCACGACGGTTCGCCGCAGCGTGGTGCTCGTGCTGGACGGCTCCGCCAGCATGGGGATCCGGGAGGGGGACACGACCCGGGCGACTCGGATGGCGGCCTACCTGGAGCGGAGCCGGCCCGAGCTCGAGGAACTGGCCGACCGTGCGGACCTCCAGTTCTGGTGGGCCGGCGACGATCCGCGGCCGCTGACGCAGGCCGAGCTGGCCGAGCTGCCGTCGCCAGGGGGGTCACAGACCGACTACCTGTCGGTCCTGGACGAGCGCATCGCCGCCGAGCACCCCGCCGCGGTGGTCCTGCTGGGCGACGGCATCGACCGGGCAGCCCTTGGCCAGGCCTTCGCGGGTGCGGGCGGCGCCGGGGTCGGCGCGGCGACCCTCGATCTGGCGGTCCCGGTCTCGACGGTGACCTTCGGCGGCGAGGTCGGCGGTGATCTGACGATCCGGGTCGGGTCGATGGCGCCCTTCGCCTTCGTCCGTCGCCCCGTGTTGGTGCCTGTGGCGGTCGAGGCGGAGCCCGGAGAGCTAGGCGAGGTCACGGTCACCCTGACCCGCGACGGCGCCCAGGTCGGGGTTCGGACCGTGGACCTGGGGCCGGATGGCCGCGGACAGGCCGAGTTCGAGGTCACTCCCGAGCAGACGGGCTACCTGACCCTGGACGTGGCCGCGCCGACCCCCGCCGGAGATCCGCTGCCGGGGAACAACTCCGACGCCGTGACCCTGAGGGTGATCCGGGATCGTACCCGGGTGCTGCAGCTCGCCAGCCATCCATCCTGGGACGTCCGTTACCTGCGCCGGTTCCTCAAGACCGACCCCAACATCGACCTGATCAGCTTCTACATCCTGCGCGAGGCGCCCCTGTGGGGTCCCTACCGCAACAGCCCGATCAGCCTGATCGAGTTCCCACACCGGGAGCTGTTCGGAGAGGATCTGGCAGGGTTCGATCTCGTGGTGCTGCAGAACTTCTCCTTCGAATCGTTGCCGGGCCTCTTCGGCGCCCGCGGGGCCTACGTGAACAACCTGATCGAGTTCGTCCGCGACGGTGGCGCCCTGCTGCTGGTGGGTGGCGATCGGAGTCTGGGGAGGGCGGAATCCGGGGCCCTGGCCGATGTGCTGCCGGTGGAACTGGGTGCGGCCGGGGCCACCGCCGCCGACGGATCCCGGCTGCAACTCACCGACGCTGGGGCTCGCCACCCGGTGACCCGCCTCGCCGGTGGGCTCGAGGCGAATCGTGGAGCCTGGGAGGCCCTGGGGCCTCTGGGCAGCTACAACGACGTCGGCCCGGCCCGGGAGAGCGCCGTGGTCCTGGCGACCGCGGGGGAGGGGGGAGCGCCCGCGCTGTCGGTCCGCCAGCTCGACACGGGACGGCTGATGCTCCTGGCCAGCGACGGGACCTGGCGCTGGGCGATGGAAGGGGAGGGACACGCCCACACCCGCTTCTGGCGCAACGCCGTGCGCTGGCTGGTGCGGGACGAGGAGAGCGGCCTGCTCGAGGTGCGGCCCCACGCCGAGAACGTATCGCCCGGCGAGACGATCCGGGTGGCCTGCCGGGCGTTCACGGAGGACTACGCGGGCCGCGAAGGTGTGCCCCTGTCACTGTCGGTGGAGCGGCTGGACGGGGAGGGGCCGGCGAGCTCGCTGGAGGGCATCACCGACGCGGACGGCGCCTGGGTCGGGGAGGTCCCGCCCCAGGGCCCCGGCACCTACCGGCTGGTCCTCGGCTCGGCGGAGATGCCGGACGACCGGGCAGTGGCACGGTTCACCGTCCGATCCGATCATCCGGAGCTGGCCGATCCCGTGGGGCGGCCGGAGTTGATGGCCGCCCTGGCCGACCACACCGGAGGCCGAGCCCTCGACCCCAGCGGGGCGCTGGCGGATCTGGCCCTGGATGGGCTGCTGGAGCGGGAAGTCACCCGGCGGATCGCAACGCCCGCCTGGGATCGCTGGTGGTGGCTCCTGGTGGGCGTTCTGCCCCTCGGCCTGGACTGGTTCTTGCGCCGCCGCGGGGGGGCATAGCTCATCGGGTTGTCCCCCTGGGCGGCTCGCTGTATGCTTGGCACCGCTGGAGGGTATGTCTCCAGGAAACGCTGATGGAAAAAAGCCCCGCGGGCCTCGCGCCGGGCGGCAGAGTGGAGAGGGATAATGGCGAATCGAGTTGTGGTGCTCCTCGCGTCGATGATCGTGTTGCTTGGCGTGCTGGGGATGCTCGGGGGTTGCCCCACCGAGATCTCGGAGGACAACGTGCAGCGCTGTTGCATCTGTCTGACCGACGAGGGCTGCCTGAACGACGGCACGACCACGGCCAGCTGTCGCTCCGACATCACCAACGATGGCACCACCGATTTTGATCTGGACTGCCAGCAGGACGTCTGTCTCGGCGAGTGCGACTTCCTGTAGCACCGGGCGCCCACGCTCGCGGCCCTTCGGTGCCTCCCGAACGTTGACTTCCAGGAATCGCGGCCGCCGCGGCGGGGTGCGTCGCTGGACCGTCCCCCGTGGAACGGCCGTGCGCCCGACCTCGTCCCGCGTGCGCGAGGCGATCTTCGACATCCTCGGACAACGCTGCGACGGCGATGCGGTCCTGGATCTCTACGCTGGCGCAGGCACGCTGGGCCTCGAGGCGTTGCTGCGCGGCGCCAACTCGCTGGTGGCGGTCGAGCGAGACCGCGAGGCGCTGCGCGCCCTGGACGCCAACATGGAGAAGGCGGGCCTGGCGGACGCCGTCCGGGTCGTCCGGGGTGAGGTGGCCGATGTCCTCCGCCGACTGGCGAGCGAAGGCCTGGTCTTCGACCTGATCTTCGCCGATCCGCCCTACGACCGCGGCGAGGTCGATGGCCTGATCGATGGACTCTCCGGTGGACCGCTGCTGGCGGACGAAGGGGTGATCGTCGTGGAGCATTCTCCCCGCGAACGGGGACCGGCTCAAAGGGACGACTTGCGCCGCATCGACGAACGCCGGTACGGTCAGACCCACGTGAGTTTCTTTGCCCGGCGGACCAACAAGCCGTCGCCATAGCCCCCGCAGAAGGGAAACCAGCGATGACCGAGCGGGTCGCCGTCTATCCCGGGTCCTTCGATCCCGTGACCCTGGGACACCTGAACATCATCCGTCGCGCCAAGCTGGCCGTCGATCAGCTGATCGTCGCCGTGGTGCGCAATCCGGGCAAGTCGCCGATGTTCACCGCCGAGGAGCGGGTGGAGATGCTCGGCGAGTGCCTCGGCGATTGCGAAGGGCTGACCATCGTGTCCTTCGAGGGCCTGCTGATCGATTTCGTGAGGGCCCAGGGCGCGCACTTCATCGTTCGAGGCCTGCGCGCCGTCTCCGACTTCGACTACGAGTTCCAGATGGCGGTGCAGAACCGCAATCTGGCAGCCGAGGTGGATACCCTGTTCATGATGACCGACGAGCGCTACTTCTACGTCAGCAGCCGGATGGTCAAGGAGATCGCGATGCTCGACGGGACGGTCAGCCACATGGTGCCGGAGACCGTCGAGCGTCTGCTGGACAAGAAGCGAGGGAAGGCATGAAGCTCGCGGACCGGATGAGCGCCATCAAGCCGTCGGCGACGCTGGCGGTCGCCGCTCGTGCCGCAAAGATGAAGCGCGAGGGCGTCGATATCATCTCGCTCACCCTGGGCGAGCCCGACTTCCCGACCGTGCCCGCGGCCAAGGCTGCGGGGCACCAGGCCATCGACGAGGATTTCACCCGCTACACGCCGGTCAAGGGCTTCCCCGAGCTGGTCGAGGAGGTGGCCGGATGGGTCTCGGAGCGGTACGGGGTATCCGTCACGCCCGAGCAGGTGGTGGTATCCAGCGGCGCCAAGCAGTGCCTCTACGATCTGGCCGTCAGCCTGTGGCAGGAGGGCGACGAGATCGTGATCTTCTCGCCCTACTGGGTCAGCTACCCGGATCAGGCGCGACTGGTCGGGGCGACTCCCGTCGTGGTGCGAACCCGCCCCGAAGACGGCTTCCGGATCCCGATGGACGACCTGCGGGCGGCCATCAACGAGCGGACCGTGGCGATCGTGCTGAACAACCCCTCGAACCCCACCGGGACCGTCCTGCCCCGCGAGGACGTCGAGGGGATCGCAGCCCTGGCGGTCGAGCACGACCTGACCATCATCGCCGACTCGATCTACGATCCCCTGGTCTACGACGGGGCCGTGGCCGTCAATCCCCTGTCCCTCGGCGATGAGGTGGCCGCGCAGACGTGCCTGGTCCATGGGGTCTCCAAGGCCTACGCGATGACCGGTTGGCGCATCGGCTTCCTCGTGGCGCCGCCTGTCGTGGCCGCCGCCTGCGCCAAGGTCCAGGGCCAGTGCACCTCGAATCCGTGCTCGGTCAGCCAGCGGGCCGCCCTCGGCGCGCTGACCGGCTCCCAGGACCCAGTGGAGACCATGCGCCGCACCTACGGCGAGCGACGGGAGTGGCTCGTGCAGCGCGCGGCCGAGATCCCCGGTCTCGACGTCGGTCGTCCGCCCCAGGGCGCCTTCTATCTCTTTCCGTCCGTCGCTCGGTTGCTCGGCCGGACCACCCCCAGCGGTCGTGAGCTGACCACGTCGGTGGACGTCTCCGAGTACCTGCTGGTGGAAGGGAAGGTGGCATCCGTGCCCGGGGCCGCCTTTGGCGAAGACAGCTGCATCCGATTTTCCTACGCCGCGGCCATGGACGAGCTCGAGCGCGCCTTCGATCGTATCGAGGCTCTTCTCCGCCCCTGGTTCTGAGCCGCCGCCCCAAACCCTGGACAAAAGCTGAACCCTGGACAGGGTGAACGAACCATGTACAGGACCCCGCCGGACGACCGTGTACATACCCTGTACACAGGCTACGGCAGTGATTACAGGCAATTAGAGGCTTTGGAGGAATCGAGGGGCGGGGGGCTAGCTAGTTGATGGCGCGGGACGTGCGGCGGCGGGGACGGCGGCGATTCTGAGCCGCGCGTCGGGCTGTGGCGCGGATCTCCTTGACCGTCATCTTGCGCCGGATCGCGAGATCCGGGTCGATGCCGGCCTTGAGGATCTCCTCGGCCTTGAAGATCGACAAGCGACCGCGCTCGATGGCCTCGCGCAGCACGTGGTTCTCGGCCACCCGGAGGTAGCGCTGCAGGGTGCGCTTCCGGCGCCCGGTGATCTTCTCGATCTCGGCCAGGTCCACCTGCCCCTGGTAGAGCTTGACCGTGGACTGAAGCCGCCGCAGCGGCGAGCCGTCCATGGGCGCCGGCTCCTCGGTCTCCATCAACTTCAGGCGGTTGGCGTCCTCCTCGTCCAGGCCCCGGAAGACGATGGCGGGCACCCCGGACAGCTTGAGCTGCCGGGCGGCGGACAACCGGCGGAAGCCGTGGACGATCTGCAGCTTTCCGTCCTCACGCTCGCTCAGGATCATCGGTCTGCGGATGCCCTCGACCCGCACCGAGCGGAGCAACGCCTCGCCCGGGATGGGCGACTGGGTCGAGAACCGCCGGTCGGCATGATCGATGGCAGCGAGCCCCACACGCTCCGTGAGGCGGCGCATGGTGTCCTTGCGATCGAAGGGTTGCCCGTCGGCGGCGCCGAAGTAGTCGACCATCGACGTCTGCGTGGCCCGGCTGGCCCCCGCAGCGGCGGAGGTGGGCGCCCCCTCGGGGGTCATCCGCAGGAAGCCATCCTGCAGATCCCAGTGCAGGCGGACCGTCTCCTTCGGATGGAAGGGGAACGTCCGCGGCAGGACGATCCGGTCCTGGCTGCCCAGCCGAACCGGGGCACCGAACTCTAGCATCCGGAAGAAGGGGTGTTGATCGCCGGGGAACCAGCGATCGACGTTCTCCGAGAGCGCGACCATGCGCTCCCAGGCGTCCGGGTGAAACACGTACAGATCTGGCCCCTGCAGGGAGACCATCAGCAGGTCGCCCCGCTGGACGCCGTTCCGGTGCAGGAACTCTGCGGGGATCGACAGCCGCCGTTCCCTGGCGATGAACTTCACGCGCCTCGTCAACTTACCCATCTCTCCGCTCCTTCCACATGGCGGCCCCGCGCCGATGTCGGCGCCGCCGGTCAGCGTCAGCTCATTGGGAGAAAGTCGTGATGGTAGAAAGCCACAGCCCCGGGGCGGGCGCCTGTGAACAGAGCTGTGGATGAACGCGTCATGGTAAAAACGGTAAACCGGGTGGTAAAACTTGTCAAGTCAGGCGCCCTCACCTGTGGATAACTTGTGAGCGACCCAAAACGTGGTAGTTTAGCGCCTATATTGGCACTATGTGGATAAACGGGGGCAGCCGGACAAATAGGGGGCACGAATCAGACAGGAATCCGGGTCTGATTCAGGCGATCACGGCGGAGTGAGTGCGCGAGAAGTGGCGCAGGGTTTCGCCCAGGGATCGTACGGGTTCGTATCCGAGCTGGCGCCGGATCCGTTTCCCGTTGACCACACAGTTGTACTGCAGGAACTGCACCGATCCAGGCGGCACCCGGGACAGGCGCAACCGGAACAAGACCTCGTCACCCGTGTACAGCAGAGGGTGCGGCACGGGGTAGGACGGGATATGCAACTCCTTGAGCAGCCGCAGCAGCGGGATCGAGGAGGAACCGGTCACGTTGTAGATCCCGCGGGCGCGCGCCTTGAGCGCGCAGCTGATGGCCTCCGCCACGTCGTCCTCGTGCAGGATCTGCAGCATCGGATTGAAGCCCATCGCTACCGGCGCGCGCGGCAAGTTCAGGTAGTGGTACAGGAAGCCGCTGCGCACGTTCGGCCCCAGGGCGAACACCGGCCGCAGGAGCACCAGCGGCGTGCGACCGTGTTCGTACATCCAGCTGTGGCAGATGTGGTCGAACTCGATGAGGTCGCCCAACTCACCCCGGGTCGCCGCCGCCTTCAGCGGCATGTCCTCGGTGATCAGCGACGGATTGCCCGGCGACGCTCCGTACACCTGGTGCTGGGAGACGACGATCACCTTCTTGACGCCGTACTTGCGGCAGTAGCCCAGCAAGCGCTGGGTGCCGATCACGTTGGTGTTGTGCCGCCGACCCTTCTTGACCGCCTGGTCGGACTGGAAGGCCAGGTGGACCAGGGTGTGGGGCTTAACGGTGCGGAAGATGTCTTCCGCCCGGTTGCGGTTGATGTCCACCTGGATGAACTGGAAGTTGGGCGGACGGTCCAGCAGCCAGTTGCGGACGTCGACGCCGATCAGCTCGATCCCCTTGCGCTCCACAAGCCGGCGCCACAGGGCCCGCCCGATGCTGCCGGCGATGCCGGTGATCAGGATCTTGCGGGGGGCGCGGGGTTTGGCTGCCTTGCGGCGGGCGCGGGGTTTGGCCGCCTTGCGGGGGGTGCGGGGTTTGGCCGCCTTGCGGGGGCTCATGGCGTGCTCCCCGGGATCAGCGAGTCGATGGCAGGCACGTCGAACACGCCCCGCCGCCGGTCCAGACCCAGCTGGATCTGCGCTCGAACCGCGTCCTCGACCTGCTCGACCAGGGGCCGCAACTCGGCGTCGGGGGCATCGGGATCTCCCTCGAGGAGCAGGGGCTCGCCGAAGTGGAGGATGAACTTGGTGGGCATCGGCAGCATGGCCAGCGGTCCCAGGACCGGCAGCAGCGCCGGGACCGGCACGTAGGGAACGCCGAACAGGCGCGCCGCGGCCTTCCAGTCGTAGACCGAGATGATCGATTCCTCGCCGCCCACGAGGCCGATGGGGATGATCGGTGAGCCCGTGCGCAGCGCCAGCCGCAGGAATCCGCTGGGGAAGGTCTGGAGCTCGTAGCGCTGCCAGATCGTCTTGCCGCTACCGCGTACCCCCTCGGGGAAGACCAGGATCGCCTCGTCGTGCTCGAGCAGGGTCTGGCAGTCGTCCCGGTTGCCCACGACCTGTCCGCAGCGGAAGAAGAAGGTCGAGATCCACGGCAGGGTCGGCATCCAGCGTTCGACCATCGCGCGGGGGAGGCGGGGCGGGTTGCCCTCGAGGATCGCCGCGGTGCTGATCATCATTCCGTCGAGGGGCAGCTGACCCGAGTGGTTGGCCACCATCACGGCCCGCTTCTCGGGGAGCCAGCCGGTCCCGTGAGTCTCGACGCGGAAGTAGTTCTCGTACATCCAGCGGGACGCAGCCAGCGCGTAGACCGCCGTGTCGGGGGAGAAGCCCCACTCGTCGTAGCCGAACTCGTTCAACTCGTTGGGCAGGCGGGCGATGATCTCCTTGAGCTCTTCGGTGGCAATCCGCCGGTCCAGCCGCTCCAGCAGCTTGCTGATTCTGCCCATCGATACAACCCCTCGCCGCTGGCGCGGGCGGCCCGTCGGAACGGCCGCCCGCATGGCCGAAACTAGCGGTGAGCCGTCGCCCTGTCAATCGAATAGACCCCTGCGTTACCCTGGTTCGAGCCATGTCCGAGCCCGCCGATGCCACCCCCCGCCCGCGCCTGACGCCATACCGCTTTTCGCCCGCGGATCGGGTCGGATCACCCCGGGGTCTTCACGACGACTACGACGCCGACCTGCTCGAGGGGCTCCCCGCCCCCTGCATCGCCGGTTCGCAGGGGTTCGGCGACGCGCCGCAGCTCCTCGACGTGCGCCCGGGAATGCAGGTGCTCGACGTGGGCTTCGGCTGCGGGCTCGACCTGGCGTTGGCGGCCAGGGCCGCCGGGGATGGGGGAGGGGTGGCGGGGGTCGACAGCTCCCAGGGCGCGGTCGCCCGCGCGCGGTCCCATCTGGCGGACCTCGGTCCGGGGTTGGTGGACCTCCGCCGCGGAACTGCGGAGGCGCTCCCGTGGTCCGACGAGCGCTTCGACCGGGTGCTGATGAACTGCTCGCTGAGCGTGTTCGCCGATCCTGCCCGTGCGCTGGCCGAGGCCGCCCGCGTGGTCTGTTCAGGCGCCCGCCTGGCGGTTCTCGACGTGGCGGTGGACCCGGGATTGGACCCCCACTTGCGGGCGGCGCTCTCCGGATTCGGCAGCGGGGTGGCGGGCGCGTTACCGGCCGAGGGGCTGCAGCAGCGGATCGAGGGCGCCGGTTGGCGCATCGTCGCGTGCCTCGAACGGCGCTGGACAGCAGGGGATCTGTGGGGTTCCGCGGTCCTGGCCGGCGCCGGACCCGAGCATCGGCCTGCCCTGTCGCCGCTGCTGCGACGGCTCGCCGGACGGCTGGGACGGATCACCGTCGTCGCCGAGTTCCCCTGAACTTCGGCGCGCTTGCCCTGCCGACCGGATGCGGGCACCATCGCGGGCCATGCCCCCCACCGGAGTCGATCGAGTAGGACGGAACGCCCTGGTGATCGCCGTCGCCGGGTTGGGCGTGCGCGCTCTGGGGTTGGTGCGGGAGATCGCGCTGGCCTACTTCTTCGGCGCCGGAATGGCCCGCGACGCCTTGGCCATCGCCCTGCGGGTCCCCTCCGTGCTGAGGGACCTGTTCGCCGAAGGCTCGATGGCGGCGGCCTTCGTTCCCGCCTTCACCGAGTACCTCCAGCGCCGGGGAACGAAGGAGGCCTACACCCTCGCCAACGTCATGCTGGGCTTCCTGATGCTGGTGCTCGGTGCGGTGGTGGCGTCGTTCGTCTTCGCCGGCAAGTGGTGGGTGCTGCTGTTCGCCGGAGGGTTCGCCGATCGCCCCGAGACCCTGGCGCTGGCGGTCAGGCTGACGGCCCTGGCCGGCCCCTTCATCCTGCTGGTTTCGCTGGCCACCGTGCTGGCCGGGATGCTGAACGTCAACGGCCGCTTCTTCCTGCCCGCGCTGGCGCCCGCGGTGCTCAACGTGGCCGCCATCGCCGGCTGCGTCGCTGGCCAGCCCCTGGAGAACTGGCTGGGCGTCGACGCGGTCATGGCGGTGGCAGCATCGTACACCATCGGCGGTCTGGCCCAGTTCTTCGTCCTGTATCCGGCGATCCGGCGACATGGTTTCCGCCTGCGGCCGCGGCTGAACCTGCGCCATCCCGGCCTGGTCCGGATCGTCCTGCTGATGCTCCCCGGGCTGCTGGGGTTGGCCGCGATCCAGCTGACGAACATCATCGACATGCAGGTCGCCTCGCGGTTCGCGCCGGGGGTCGTCTCCTACGTCGAGTACAGCTTCCGGCTGGTGCTGTTCCCCATCTCGATGGCGGGCATGGCGCTGGCCACCGCGACCTTGGCCAAGGCCAGTCTGGACGTGGCCGCCCGCGACCCCGAGGCCCTGCGGACCACGGTGTCCCGTTCGGTGGCGATGTTGTTCCTGGTCGCCACCCCCGTGGGCGGCCTGCTGCTCGCCCTGGCCGAACCGGTGACCCAGGCGCTATTCGTCGGCGGCGAGTTCAACTTCGACGACGCCCACGAGACCGCGGTCCTGCTCCAGCTCTACGCGCTGGGCGTCGCCGGGTTCTGTTATCCGCGCGTGGCGATCCCGATCTTCTTTGCCCTCGGCGACAGCCTGCGGCCGATGCTGGTGGCCCTGCTGACCATCGGCCTCAAGCTGGGGTTGGTGATCCTCCTGTTGACCCTCACCGATCTGGAGGTGCGGGGGCTCGTGGTGGCGACCTCGGTGGCCGTCAGCGCCGAGGCGATCGTCATCTGGTGGCTGCTGCGAAGGCGCATCGGCCGGATGGCGGCTGGCACCACGGCGTCGCTGGTGAAGATCGCGGCAGCCACGATGCTGTCGGCGGCGGCCGCGGCGGGTGCTCTGTACCTGCTCCCCGACAGCTGGGACCGGCCCGGCAAGCTGCTGCAGCTGGCCAAGCTGGTGGGTGGCCTGACCCTGGGTTCGGGGGTCTACCTGGGCGTCTGCACCGCCCTCGGCGTAAAGGAACTCCGGGAGCTGCTGGCCAAGGTACGGTCCAAGCTGCGGCCACCGGGCCCGCCGCCGGGGCGCCGTCCCCCGCCGGCCACCGGGAGCGATTGACAGGTCCAGGCCCCGGGGATAGACAGGATCCGCTCGGGTGTTCCAGGGAAGAACCCATGACTGGCGTGACCCGCTCCATCGAGATCCAGGCCCCCATCGACACCGTGTACGGGGTGATCACCGACTACGAGCGCTACCCCGAGTTCCTCGACCACATGACCGCCGCCAAGGTCCTGCGGCGTGCAGACGGCGTGACCACGGTCGGGTTCGAACTCGACCTGATCAAGGTCTTCCACTACGAGATCCCCGTGCCCCGCGGGAGCATGACCCGGCTAGCGGGCACCAGCCTGCCCCGGAGCCTGGATGCGTTCCGTCGCCGAGCCCAGGCGCTGGCGAACCCGTGAGCCGACCACGGGGCCAGCGCTGGGTCTCGCTGCAGGTCCTGGCCACCGTCGCGCTGGTGGGCTGCGGGGATGGCGGGCGCCGGGCCAGCGAAGGTGACGCCACGCCGGTCAGCTCGATCCCGGTGGGTGCGGACCGCGACGCCATGGCCACCCGGCTGGCCCAGGTTCGCGAGGCACTGGCCGCCGGCCAGCCGGGCGCGCTGGACGACTGCCTCGAGCTGGCGGAGCAGTCCCTGTCGTTCACCGACGACGAGCCGGCGACCGAGGTGGCCCGGATGCTGGTGGAGTCAGGACACCCGGAGCAGGCGCTGGAGTTCCTCGAGCGCGCCCGACGCCGGTTCCCCGTGGAGCGGGGCCACAAGAACTTGCTCTTCCCCCACGCCCAGGCCCTGGACCGGGCAGGGCGCACCGCCGAGGCGGCCGAGACCTTCGCCGCCGCGCTGGCGGTGGAGCCGGTCAACCCCTTCGAGTACATCGGCTCGGCGGAGCTGTGGGTGGCCGCGGACGAGTTCGACCGCGCCGCCACAACCGTCGACCAGGGATTGGCGCGCCACCCCGACGATCCGTTCCTGCTCCAGGCCCGGGCCGAGGTCCGGCTGAGGCGCGGAGACGCCGCCGGGGCTGTGGAAGAGCTCGACGCTCTCATCGCCCGGTTCCCGGACGAGGTGGGTCCCCAGGTGCTGCTGATGGAGGCGCTGGCCGTGGTCGACCGGCGGGAGGCGCTGCTCGCCGTGGCCCTGGCCTTCGACGAGGCCTATCCGCTGCTGGGACACGGCGCCGTCTTCGCCGGCCTGGCCCATGCCCGCGGTGGTGATCCCGGCGCGGCGGAGCAGGCGTGGGCCCGGGCCGAGGCACAGATCGCCGAGTGTGTGGAGTGCACCACCGATCAGGCCGACCTGCTCGGCTGGGCGCGCGCCCAGGTCACCGCCGAGACAGTCGTTCCCCTCGACCGCTGAGAGCGGAGTTCCCATCCCGCTTTCGAAAGGGAGACGAGTTACAGCCTCAGGCCCAGTCCGGCGCCCAGGGTGAAGGTCCGCGAGCCGCTGGCGTAGTAGGCGGCCGAGGCCCGCAGCCGGAAGTACAGCGATGGCAGGCGCGGGGTGACGATGTCGACGATGGCGTCGAAGCCCAGCCCGGAATCCACGGACAACGCCCGGGCCTCGCCGGTATCGGCGTTGGTCCCGACGGGGAAGCGGCCCGTGATCTCGCCCAGGGCCTTGGCCCGGGTGCGGAAGTGCAGCGCCAGGCCCACGTAGGTCTGCACGAAACGGGGGCGCCAGCGGTATCCCAGGCCGCCGGTCAGATCGGGGGTGGCGAGCAGCTTGCCGTCCCCCTGGCTGTGCAGCTGGATGTGCAGCGCCGCGCGGGGTGTGAAGCCGCCGCCGATCCGCAGCTCCAGGGATCCCGCGGGATCGAGCCCCCAGTGGGACTCCGTGGCCGCCAGGTCGGTGGTGGGGTCGAGCACGGCGCCGCCATCGGTGAGGATCGCGCCGCTGACTCCCAGCCGGACCCGGTCCGCGTGGCGGGGCATGTGTTTGCGCAGGGTGCGGATCGACGAGAGGGGTTCGAACACCCCGTCCACGACGTGGAATCGGTAGATCCGGGGCTCACCCAGCTCCTTGCGGTGGGTGGTGTCGACCACCACGACGTTGCCCGCGTCCCACTGGGTGGCCAGGGAGCCGAGGATCGTGGTGGCAGCCGCGCGGCTCATGGCCGACGCCGGACCGGTCATCGCCATCGCGGTGGCGCCGTGGCGATCGACCAGCACCGCGGTCTCGCCGGGTTGCATTCTCAACATCGCTGACGTCACCGCGCCGCCGTGCTCGGTCAGCTGCACCAGGTGCGGACCCGGGGTCAGGGCGTGGATCTGGAGCCCGTCGACGACGCGACCATCCACGGACACCTCGATGCCCCCCACCAACGAGGTCGCGTGGCCGAAGTGCGCGGGCTCGGCGGCCAGCGCCTCTTCCCGCGCCACCAGGTAGACCTGCTGGGGATCGGGCGGATAGCCCACATCCCAGCGCAGGTCGGGGTGGATCCCGGAAGCGGCGGCGAAGTCATCCCGGGCCGAACCCGCGCGGCCCTCCACGTGGTGGGCCAGCCCCCGCAGCAGGTAGAGCTCGGCCAGCGAGCTGGCATCCAGTGGCTCCTCGATACAGGGGGCGGCGGCGAGGTAGCCATCGACGATCTCGAGCACGCGGTCGGACTCGAGCAGATCCAGGGCCTCCCGAGCACGGCCGACGGTCACCGCCGCGCTGCCCGGAGGCGAGCCCGCACACCAGCTCACCCGGCCCGTTCCGGTCATCCAGTAGGCCCGATCGGCGGGGAAGGGGATCCCGGTCACCCCCACCCGCTCGTCGGGGCGCTCCCGCGACGGGAGCCGCTCGCGCACGTATCCGGCGGCCACCACGCCATCGGCGTTGGTCGACCCGGGGCCGAACACCAGCACCGATCAGGCCACCGACGCGGCCGATCCCGTGTCGGCACCGGCCCAGCAGAGGACGAGCAACACCACGGCATACCAGCTTGATGGATGTCTCACGGTTCCTCCCCGGAAGTCAGTAGGCCGGCGAATTTCTCGTCGACCCAGCGCTCGATGCGCGGATAGATGATCTCGGGCTGCTCAACGATGCCCGCGTGGGTGGCCCCCTCAAGGAACAACAGCTCGGCTCCGGCGATGGTGTCGCGCATGTGGTACGAGGCGGCGATGGGGGTGAAGGTGTCGTACTCGCCCGCCACGATCAGGGTCGGGACGTCGATCTCCGGCAGGACCGCGGTGGCGTCGTGGTCGGCGATGTCGCGCGCCAGGCGGAAGAACAGCGGCAAGCCGATGTCCACGAGGTGGTGCAGGTAGCGACGCAACTCGGTCCGGTCGACGCGGGCGCTGTTGACCATGTTCGATGCGCCCGCCACGTTCCACGCCACGGGCAGCGCCAGCAGGGGTTGCCACAGCCAGCGTTCCAGCGAGGGGCCCAGGCGGGAGCCGGCCAGCCGGATGACGGCGTCGAAGGCCGTCCGGCTGTAGCGGAAGTCGTAGAACGAGTCCAACGGGCGCCGATAGGTGCCCAGGATCGGCACCAGGCCGCCAACCTCCGTGGGCCGCTGCCGGTAGGCCTCCAGGATCACCTGCACGCCCAGGCTGTGGCCCAGCAGGATGGGTTTCTCCAGCCCGAGGCGGTCGGACACGGCCCACATGTCCCGGGCCAGCCGCTCCACGGACAGGGATCCGTCGTCGCCCGGAAGCTGGCTCCGTCCGTGGCCCGGATAATCCCACAGCACCACCCGCGAGCGACCGCGGAAGTGGTCGACCAGGTAGTGCCAGAAGAAGGTGGAGACCCCCAGACCGTTGCAGCACAACATCGGCGGCGAGCCATGGCCGTGTGACCGATAGAACAGCTCGACCCCGTCCGCCGACGCCACGAAGCCGCGTTCGTCCCTGCCTTCGCTACTCACCTCACCGTCCCGTCGAAGGGCCCGATCATAGGCGAATGTGTCGGCGCGCGGGTCCGCGTTGACCGACCGGAGAGGGGTTGGCAGACTCGTGAGATGCCGGACGGCAAGCCGATTTCGCGTCGCCCCAGGTCCATGAAGGGCGTTAATCCGGATATTTACAGGCGCTCCCTTGAGATCATGGATGAGCAATCGGATGCCGGAGGATGTGCCGATCGGCTGCTGGCCCTGGCGGCCCGCGGGCGGACGGCGTTCCGCGGGGTTGCGGCCGCCCTCGAGGATCGCCCCGGAGATCCGGCCCGGGACGAGCTGGCGCTGCGGGGGGGCTCGGACGGGGCGTCGGTGGCGCGGGTGTTGCGGCGCGCTCTCGGCCGCGAGGACGAGGCCCGTCGCCGCAGCAACCCGGTGGCCCGCAACGAGGGCTTCGATTGCGCCCGGTGCGGTGCGGCGGTCGAGGCCGCCGACCGGGGGGTGCAGCGCAACCATTGCCCGTTCTGCCTGTACTCCTTGCACGTGGACGACGTACCCGGGGATCGGGTGCAGACCTGCGGCGGCCTGATGGCGCCAGTGGCCGTCGAGCGCGTGGGGGGTGACCGGGTGGTGATTCGCCACCGCTGTCTGAGCTGCGGCGCAGAACGCCGGGTGCGGGCGGCGCTGGCCAGCTCGATCCAACCCGACTCGCCCGCGGCGATCGCCCAGCTGGCGGCCGCGGTGGACCCTCGATGAGCGAACCGCTGCCGCTGGTGGACCGGGTGGGGCGGTCCCTGCTCGGCCCCTGTGGCGTGTCGCCTGCCGACCGGGTGCTGGTGGCCTGCAGCGGCGGTATGGACTCCACCGTCCTGCTGGACCTGCTCGTGTCCCTGCAGCACCGTCTGTCGCTGGATCTGCACGTCGCGACCGTCGATCACGGGCTTCGGGAGGGCTCGAGGACCGAGGCCGAGACCGTGGGCGCGGACTGTCAGGTGCTGGATCTCTCCTGGCGTCGACTTCCCGTGGAGGTCACGGACGCCGAGATCAGGCGCGTGGGGCCGGAGTCGGCGGCGCGGGCAGCCAGGTACGCGGCGCTGGAAGGGGAGGCGGATCGAATCGGTGCCTCCGCCATCGCCCTCGCCCACCATCGGGACGACCAGGCGGAGACCGTGTTGATGAGGGCGCTGGTGGGGGCGGGGACCCGCGGACTGGCGGCCATGCGCCCCCGCTCCGGCCGGCGGATCCGGCCGCTGCTGGGGGTGGCTCGCACGGAGCTGGCGGATCACGCCGCCGGGCGTGGCCTGCGCTGGACCGAGGACCCGAGCAACCGGGACCCGCGCTACCTGCGCAACGCCTTGCGCCATCGCTTGCTGCCCGCGGCCGTCGAGGTCGTCGGTCCGAGCGCGGCTGCGCAGCTGGCCCGGCTGGCGGAGCGGGCGGCGACGGACGAGGAGCTGCTGGAGTCGCTGGCCCGCGACCTCGCCGACGGGGCGCGTGATGGGGACGGACTGGCGGTCGGGACCCTGTGCAAGGCGCACCCGGCGCTCCAGCTCCGGGCCCTGGGCGACCTGGCGCGAAGCGTGGCACCGGACGTTCGACTGGGCGCCGCCCACCTGGAGGCCGCCCGCAGGCTCCTCGAGGGTCCCGACCGGGACGCGGGGATCGATCTGCCCGGCGAGGCCCGGCTGGAGCGCCGAGGCCGGCGTCTGGTCGCGCGGAGGATCGCGTTACCGCAGGGGGAGGATCCCGGGGATGTGGGGCTCAACGAGCGCGGGACCACCCCCTGGCCTGCGGTCGGATTGACGCTTCACGCCCGGCTCCACGGGGCGCTGGAACAGGTGGGGCGAGGCCCCGGCGCCGGGATCACTCGTGCCTGGTTCGACCGGGAGCAGTTGACAAGCTCCCCACGCGTGCACAAGTTGGCGGCCGGGACCCGGATGAAGCCCTTCGGGGCGCCGGGTTCCCGCAAGGTGAGCGACGTGCTGGCGGATGCGGGCATTGCCCGCGAGCTGAGGCGGAGCTGGCCGGTCGTGAGTGTTGACGGGACCGTGATCTGGGTTCCCGGAGCTCGCGCGGCCGACGTGGCGCGCGTGGGCGAGGGAACGGTCCAGATCCTCGATCTGAGCATGGGTGAGTACCCTTGAAACAGGCCCACAAGACCATCGCATTCTGGCTGTTCCTGGCCATCGTGGCGCTGCTGGCGTTCACCTTCATCCAGGCACGCAACGAACCCAAGGCCGACGAGCTGGGGACCTCCGAGTTGCTCCAGCACATCGAGGCGGGCAACGTCGTCTCGCTGACCTCCGAGGGGGAGAAGCTCAGCGGCGAGTACAAGCCCGACGGGACGACGGTCAAGGAGTTCACCAGCACCGGCAACCTGGAGACCGACATCGCCCAGCGCATCCTCATGGATGCCAATCTCCACTACGACGAGAAGGAGGAGCGGGAACCCCGCTGGCAGCTGTTCCTGATCTACTGGCTGCCGTTGATGCTGGTGCTGTTCGTGTTCTTCTTCTTCTTCCGGCAGATGAACATCGGCGGCGGCCGCGCCATGCAGTTCGGCAAGTCCAAGGCCCGGCTGCTGAGCGAGTCCCAGAAGAAGGTCACCTTCGAGGACGTGGCGGGAATCGAGGAGGCCAAGGACGAGTTGGAGGAGATCATCGACTTCCTCCGGGAGCCGCGGAAGTTCTCGCGCCTCGGCGGACAGATTCCCAAGGGCGTGCTGTTGATGGGGGGGCCCGGGACCGGCAAGACCCTGCTGGCGCGGGCCATCGCGGGCGAGGCGGGCGTGCCCTTCTTCTCCATCTCCGGGTCCGACTTCGTCGAGATGTTCGTCGGTGTCGGCGCCAGTCGCGTGCGTGATCTGTTCGAACAGGGCAAGAAGAACGCCCCCTGCATCATCTTCATCGACGAGATCGACGCCGTCGGACGCCACCGGGGCGCGGGCCTCGGCGGCGGCCACGACGAGCGTGAGCAGACCCTGAACCAGCTGCTGGTCGAGATGGACGGCTTCGAGTCCAACGACGGCGTGATCCTGATGGCGGCGACCAACCGCCCGGACGTGCTCGATCCGGCCCTGATGCGCCCCGGCCGCTTCGACCGGCGCGTGGTCGTCCCGCTGCCGGACGTCAAGGGCAGGGCGGGCATCCTGGAGGTCCACACCCGCAAGATGGTGGTGGCCGAGGGCGTGAATCTCGAGGAGATCGCCCGCGGGACCCCCGGCTTCTCCGGCGCGGATCTGCGCAACCTGGCCAACGAGGCTGCGTTGATGGCGGCCCGCGAGGGTAAGGACGATGTCGAGCAGATCGACTTCGAGCTGGCCAAGGACAAGGTGATGATGGGCAGCGAGCGCCGCTCGCTGATGCTGGGCGACCGGGAGAAGCGGGACATCGCCTATCACGAGGCGGGCCACGCCATCGTCGCACAGCTGCTGCCCAACTCCGACCCAGTGCACAAGGTGACCATCATCCCGCGCGGACAGGCGCTGGGACTGACCCAGCAGCTGCCCGTGGACGAGCGCCACACCTACGACCGCGAGTACCTGCTGTCCAACATCACGATCCTGATGGGTGGACGGGCGGCCGAGGAGCTGGCCATGGAGCGGGTCACCACCGGCGCGGGCAACGACATCGAACGGGCGACCGCGGTGGCGCGCAAGATGGTTTGCGAGTGGGGGATGAGCGAGAAGCTCGGCCCCCTGTCGTTCGGCAAGCGCGAGGAGCAGATCTTCCTGGGGCGCGACATCAACCGCCAGCAGGATTACTCGGAGCACACAGCGGTCGAGATCGACTCCGAGGTCAAGCGGATCGTCGACACGGGCTACGAGCGGGCCAAGCAGCTGCTGCGGGAGAACATCGACGTCCTGCACGACATGGCCAACGAGCTGTTGCTGCGCGAGTCCCTGTCGGGCGATGACGTCGAGCGGTTCGTGAAGGGGTTGGGGATGGCCGCGGCCGAGGACGAGACCGAGACCGAGACCGAGTCCGAGACCGAGTCCGAGTCCGAGTCCGAGACCGAGTCCGAGACCGAGTCCGAGACCGAGTCCGAGACCGAGTCCACCCCCGCCACCGCGTCCGGAACCGAGCCAGACGCCACGGTCTGATGTAGAGTCTTCGCGCGCGGCGGCTCTCGGCCGCCCGCGGGAGGCCGTCCATGTTCCCCTCTCCCACCCGCGCCGCGGTCCTTCCCTGGCGTGGCGGCGTGGTCCGCAGCGGACCAGCGCCGCTGGTGATGGGGATCCTCAACGTCACCCCCGACTCGTTCTCCGACGGCGGTCGATACGCCGCGCGGCGGGACGCAGTGGCGAGGGCGGCTGCGATGGCGGGGGAGGGGGCCGACGTGATCGACGTGGGCGGCGAGTCCAGCCGGCCCGGGGCCGAGCCGGTTTCGGCCGCCGAGGAGATCGCCCGGGTCGTCCCGGTCATCGAGGCGATTGCAGAGCTGGACCTCCCCCTGTCGGTGGACACCACCAAGGCCGCCGTGGCCCGGGCGGCCCTGGAAGCCGGAGCCGACTGGATCAACGACATCACGGCCCTGGAGGGGGATCCGGAGATGGCGCCGCTGGCCGCCGAACGGGCCTGCCCCGTGGTGTTGATGCACATGAGGGGCACACCTCGGACCATGCAGCGGGACACGGGCTACGACGACGTGGTCCGCGAGGTGCTAGACTACCTGCTGGAACGGGCCGAGGTCGCCCGATCAGCTGGTATCGAGAGCGGTCGGTTGCTCATCGATCCCGGCATCGGATTCGGCAAGGCCCCCCGGCACAACCTGTCGTTGCTGCGCGCGGTTCCCGATTTCGTCCAGACCGGGCTTCCGGTCCTGATCGGGGCGTCGCGTAAGTCGTTCCTGGGGGCGTGCTTCGGCCAGCCCCCAGGCGAGCGGCTCGAGGGGTCGCTGGCTGCCGCGCTGGCTGCGGCGGCCGGTGGTGCCCATGTGGTGCGGGTCCACGACGTGGCAGCAACCCGCCGGGCCGTGGATGTTTTCGCGGGGATCGCCGCCGCCGATGGCGGCCGAGAGGGCGCGGAATAGGGATGGCGGAACTGCTGGAAACGCTGCGCTGGGTCGACATGGTCGACGTGCTGCGGCACCTGCTCGACATCCTGATCCTGTACTACATCTTCTATCGCGCTCTGCTGATCCTGAGGGGTACCCGCGCCTTCCAGGTGCTGTTCGGCCTGGTGCTGATCTCGTTCCTCTACTTCATCAGCGAGTGGCTCCGGCTGCTGACCATCAACTGGATCCTCAAGGAGTTGTTCGGGTACCTGGTCCTGGCGCTGGTGATCATCTTCCAGTCCGACATCCGTCGCGGGCTCGCGCGGATGGGCGTCCCCTTCCTGGGGTCCGGCCAGAAGCAGGAGGAGGTCCAGACCTTCGAGGAGATCGCCCGGGCCTGCTTCAAGCTCGCCGAGCGGGGCGAGGGCGCCCTGGTGGTGGTCGAGCGAGAGGCGGACCTGACCGGCATCGTGGGGGAGGGGACCCCGGTCGACGCCCGGGTGTCGTCGGCGCTGCTGGTCTCGATCTTCAACAAGGCGGCGCCGATCCACGACGGCGCGGTGATCATCCGCAAAGGCCGTGTCGACATGGCCGGCGCCTTCCTGCCCCTGTCTCAGAATCCGGATCTGGATCAGTACATGGGTACGCGTCACCGGGCGGCGGTCGGGCTGACCGAAGAGACCGACTCGCTGGTCTTCCTGGTCAGCGAGGAGAGCCAGAGCGTGTCGCTGGTGACCAACGCGCGGATCACCACGGTGGCCGATCCCGACGCCCTGCGGCTGGCGGTCAACGCGGCCACCCGGAGCGCTGACGAGGAGGCGGATCTGGACGAGCCGCCGACCCACCTGTCCATCGAGATCGCCGCCACCTCCCTGCCCAGCTTCACGGACGGTTCGGGCGAATCGGTCGAGGACATCACCAGCCTGGGAGACGGCCAGTGAGCGCGCCGGTCGGCCCGCCGCCGGTGAAGGCAGCCAACGCCTGGAGACGGACCGTACGGCGTACGGCGCGCGACGCGTTCCGCCAGAACCTGAGCCTGAAGGTGATCGCCGGGGCGATGGCGGTCGTCGCCTGGTTGCTGGTCCAGGGGCGGCCCACCGACGAGGAGTACGCCACCGTCGCGGTGGACTACACCTGGCCGGACGACCTGGTGCTGGACAGCGAGCCGGTCAACCAGGTGCTGATCAAGGCCATCGGTCCGCGGAGCTATCTGCGCGAACTGGCCCGCCGGGATCTGACGTACCGGATCGACCTCGCCGATCTGGCCGCTGGTGAGACCACCCTCTACCTGACCGGGATGCCCGTCGAGGACATGCCCGCCGGGATCGAGGTGACCACCATCAGCCCGTCGTCCCTGACCTTCCGGTTCGACGAACGGCTGACTCGCGCGCTCCCGGTCACCATCCCGACCCAGGGCGAGGTCGCCTTCGGATTCGAGGTCGTGGAGATCGTCAAGGAGCCCGACGTGGTCACCCTGTCGGGGGCGGCCAGTGATCTGGAGCCGCTGGAGGAGATCCCCACCCGGGTCCTCGACCTGACGGGCCGCGACAAGGAATTCGTCGAGCTGCTGCCCCTGGACATGGGTTCGATGCAGGTGCGGCCGGAGACCGACGTCGAGGTGTCCGCCTACGTGCGCCTCAAGCAGATCATCGACCAGCGATCCTTCGAGCTGCCCGTGGCCCTGCCCGAGGAGCTCGTCGGCGCGGGCGTGGAGCCGACGACGGCCACCGTGGTACTCCACGGGCCGCTGCGGGAGCTGCACCGGGTCGGGGCGGCGCCGGTGATGATCCAGGTGGACGCCAGCGGTCTGCAGTTCCGGGAAGGCCAGGCCAAGGTGACCTACGACTCCCTCAACCGCCAGGGGCTGGTCGTCTCCGCAGATGGCTTGCCGGCCGGCGTGGAGCTGCTCGAAGTGCGCCCCGCGACATTCACGGTGACCCAGGCCGAACCATGAGTCAGCGACGATACTTCGGCACCGACGGCATCCGCGGCGTCGCCGGACAACCTCCACTCACACCCGGACTCGTCCTGCGGCTGGGCCGCGCCATCGCCCGCCGCTTCCGCGGCCCCGTGGTCGTGGGGCGCGATACCCGGCGTTCGTCCCCGGCCCTGCGCGACGCCATCGCCGCCGGTTTGCTGGTGGACGGCGCAGACGTGATCGATCTGGGGGTATTGCCGACCCCGGCGGTGCCCACCGAGGCGTTGCGCCGCGGTGCGGCCGCGGGGGTGATGATCACCGCCAGCCACAACCCGTTCCGCGACAACGGGATCAAGGTCTTCGGTCCGGCGGGGGACAAGGTCGACGACGCCACCGAGGAAGCCCTCGAGGACGCCGTCGACGGCATGGACGTGGACGAGCCCGGACTCGGGATGGGCCATTGGCTCGAGGACGCCCCGGCCGCCCGCGCAGCCTACCTGGCACGTCTGCAACCCCGAGGCCGCTTCGGTGAAGGGCTGAGGGTGCTGGTGGATGCCGCCAACGGAGCGGCGTCAGCGTTTGCCGGCCCAGCCCTGTCCGCCAGCGGCGCAACGGTCCAGGTGGTCGCCTGCGAGCCGGACGGACGGAACATCAACGAGGGCTGTGGTGCCACCCACCCCGAGGCGCTGGCGACGCGGGTCCGGTCCGGCGATGCGGACCTGGGCGTGACGCTGGACGGCGACGCCGATCGCTGCTTGATGATCGACGAGCGTGGCCGGTCGGTGGATGGCGACGCGCTGTTGGCCCTGCTGGCGCTGCAGCGTGGGGCTGACGCGCTGGTCGGAACCGTGATGAGCAACGAGGGGGTGGTTCAGTACCTGGCCGGCCACGGCGTTCGCATGCACCGCGCGCCCGTGGGGGACCGCAACGTGCTGGCGATGATGCGGGAGGTGGGCACCGAACTCGGGGGTGAGGAGAGCGGCCACGTGATCCAGCTCGACCGGGGTCCGGCCGGGGACGGCCTGGCGACGGCGCTGGCAGCCCTCGAACTGAGGGCGCTGGTGGGGCGTCCGCTGGCCGAACTGGTGGACGAGGTTCCGCGGTATCCGGCGGTCAAGCGGGCGATCCGGGTGGCTGAGAAGCTCCCCCTGGCCGAGGTTCCGGCGCTGGTGGACGCGATGGCGGCTGCCGATCGGGCGCTGGCGGGTCGGGGTCGGCAACTGCTGCGCTACTCGGGGACCGAGCCGGTGCTGAGGATCCTGGTCGAGGGCGAGGATCAGGGTCTGGTGGAACGGACCTGTGACCGGCTCGCGCGGGCCGCCGAGGCTGCGCTGGGCGAGGAGAGCTGACGATGGCACTACTGGGCGTCAACATCGATCACGTGGCCACCCTGCGTCAGGCGCGGGGAGCCGTCTACCCGGAGCCGGTCATCGCCGCGGGGATCGCCGAGATGGCCGGGGCGGACCAGATCACGGTGCACCTGCGGGGCGATCGGCGGCACATCGTCGACCGGGACCTGCGGCTGCTGGTGGACACGGTCCAGACCCGACTGAACGTGGAGCTGGCAGCCACCGACGAGATGATCGAGGTGGTCGGCGGAGTCGCTCCACAGCAGGCCACCCTGGTGCCCGAACGCCCCGACGAGATCACCACCGAGGGCGGGCTGGACGTGATCCGCCACGCCGCCGAGGTGGAGCGGGCGACCGGGGCACTGCGGGAGCGCGGGATCGCGGTCAGCGTGTTCATCGACCCCGAGCCGGCCCAGGTGGAACGGTCGAGCCGGCTGGGGCTGACCCACCTGGAGTTCAACACCGCCGCCTACGCGGAGACCCGCGACGAGGCGGTGGCCGCCGCCGAGCTCGATCGGTTGCGGGTCGCCATCGCCGCGGCGCGGGCGGAGGGCCTGCACGTGGCGGCGGGGCACGGGCTGCACTACCACAACGTGCAGCCGCTGGCCGCCGAACCCGAGGTGGAGGAGTTCAACATCGGCCACGCCATCGTTGCCCGTGCCGTGTTCAGCGGCCTGGCCGACGCGGTGCGTGAGATGAAGCGGCTAGTGGGCTAACGGAGGAGGGGCGATGCCCGTGCTCGGCGTCGGCATGGACGTGGTGGACGTTGTCCGCTTCCGTCGCACTCTGGACCGCCTCGGCGACCCCTTCGTCCGGCGAATCTTCACCGAGGCCGAGGCCAGCTACGCAGACCGCAGTCCCCGGCGGCGGGCCGAGCGGCTGGGCGCCCGTTTTGCAGCCAAGGAGGCCTTTGGCAAGGCGATGGGCCTCGGCATGACCCGGAGCACCCGCTGGCGAGAGATCGAGGTCGAGCACGATCCGCGGGGCCGCCCGGTCCTTTGCCTGCATGGCGCCACCGGGGCCGCCGCCGCCGAGCGTGGCGTCACCCAGATGCACCTGTCGCTGAGCCACGACGGCGACGTGGCCGCCGCGGTCGTGGTGCTGGAGGCAATCCCGTGATCGAGCTGCTGACCGCGGTCGAGATGGCGGAGCTGGACCGCCAGACCATCGAGTCCGTCGGTGTGCCGGGCGTGGTGTTGATGGAGAACGCAGCCGACGGCTGCACCCGGGCGATCCTCGAGCGCTGGCCGGCCGAGCTGGCCGAGGGTGTGATCGTGCTGGCCGGTCCCGGCAACAACGGCGGCGACGGGCACGTCATCGCCCGCAAACTGGCCAACCGCGGCGTCGCGGTGCAGGTCTGGCTGCTGTGCGACCCCGGCCGGGTGCGCGGGGACGCGCGGACCAACCTGGATCTGCTGGCGGCCTTCGACGTGCCGCTGCGGTCGTTGACCACGACCACCCAGGTGGAGGAGGCGGCCCCGGAGCTGGCGCGCGCCGGGGTACTGGTGGACGCCCTGTTCGGCACCGGCCTGGAGCGGAAGCTGACCGGCCGGTTCGCCGCGGCGGTGGCGGCCATCGGCGCCGCCGGTCGACCGGTGATGGCGGTGGACATCCCCAGCGGGGTCGAGGCGACGGACGGCCGTGTGCTCGGTGTGGGGGTGCGGGCTGATCTCTCGGTCACGTTCTGCCGGCCTCGATTGGGGCACTTCCTCTACCCCGGAGCGGACCTGCGAGGGGCGCTCGAGGTGGTCGACATCGGCGTACCGGATTCACTGGTGGCGGCCTCTGCACCCCGGGCCCAACTGCTCGATCACAGCTGCCTGGCGCCGTTGACGACACCGAGGGCCGCGACGGCCCACAAGGGGACCTACGGTCACATCGTGTTGCTGGCCGGTAGCGCGGCGATGCCCGGCGCGGCGGTGCTGGCCGCCAATGCCGCCCTGGCCGCGGGCGCCGGATTGATCACGCTGGTGGTTCCCGAGGGGGTCCAGCCATTGCTGCGCGATCTGGTCCCCGAGGTGATCGTCCGCTCCCTGCCCGCCGCCGACGGTGGGTTCGCGGCGGACGCCCGGGACGGTCTTCCGCAGTTGCTGGCGGGCAAGACCGGTGTGGCCATCGGTCCGGGGATCGGCCGGACGGCGGGGACCGTCGAGTTCGTGCGCCACGCCGTCCGCAACGCCCCGCTCCCAGCGGTGGTGGATGCCGACGGCCTGCGGGCGCTGGAGGGGCTCGGGTCCCTCGAAGGGGCCGGGGCCCCCCGGGTGCTCACGCCGCATCCAGGCGAACTGTCGGGCCTGCTCGGCGTCCCGACCGCCGACATCCAGGCTGATCGTCCCACTGCCGTGCGGCAGGCGGCGGACCGGCTGGGCGTCACGGTGCTGCTCAAGGGGGCCTGCACGCTGATCGCAATACCGGGGGGACAGCTGCTCGTCAATCCCACCGGCAACCCCGGGATGGGATCGGCGGGGACTGGAGACGTGCTCACCGGCCTGCTGGCCTCACTGCTGGCGCAACCGGGGATCGTCGGAAGTGATCCCGCGGCCGCCACCGGGGCGGCGGCCTACCTCCACGGGTTGGCCGGGGATCTGGCAGCGGTGGACAGGGGCGAGCCCGGACTGCGCGCCTCCCACATCATCGGAGCCCTCCCGCGGGCTCTCGCCGGGGCGCGGGACGGCAGTCTGCCCGGAGCGCTGCTTTGGCGTTGACGCTGGAACTCGCCGACCACGACGCCACCCGGGCGCTGGGACGGAGGCTGGGGGAGCTGGCTCCACCCGGGTTGCTGCTGCGTCTGGATGGTCCACTCGGAGCGGGAAAGACCACCCTGGTCCAGGGCGTGGCCGAAGGCCTCGCGGTGCCCCCCTCGACCCAGGTTCGCAGCCCCTCGTTCGCCCTGGTGCGGATCCACGAGGGAGGACGGCTGGACCTGGTCCACGTGGATCTCTACCGCCTCGGTGATCCGGACGAGCTGACGGAGCTCGGGCTCGACGACTGGTTCGACGCCCAGAGCCTGGTGGCGGTCGAGTGGGCCGATCGTTTTGCCACCGAACTACCGATGGGTGGGCTGGCGATCCGCCTGGACTACGCGGATCACGGCGGCCGGGATGTCCGGCTCTCGTGGGTGCCGGCCGACGAACAGCCGGACTGGTTGCGACGGCTGGCGTCCGGGGGTGGGCACGATGGCTGACATTACCCCGGGGCCCTCGCAGGCACGAAGGCGAGCGCGCCAGCGGCATCGGAGCACGCCGCGACGGTCGCTGGTGGCGCTGGCCGCGGCCGCGGCGGCGCTGGCACTGGTGGGACTCCTGATCCACGGTCTCGAGCGGCTGGCATCGAGGGCGCCCGAGCACCCCACGGGCAAGGGGGGCGCCGCGGCCATTGTCGAGGGGGAGGGGATCCGGCCAGGGAGGGTGGAGGTGAAGGCGGGGATGAGCCTCTGCGACCTGTGGTCCGTTGCGGGCGGGCACGGCGATATCTCACCGGACGAGTGTACCCGAGTGGCGCTGACCGGTACGCGGGTGTCTCTGACCGACGGCCGCTTCGAGGTCGAGGAGCTGACCTCGGAGGAACGCTTCGCCATCGGTCTGCGGCTGGACCCCAACCACGCGTCTGCCACGGAGCTGGAGGCCGTCCCCGGTCTGTCCAGCACCCTGGCCGACAGGATCGTGACGGAACGTGAGCAGGGTCAGTTCTGCTCGGTGGACGACTTGACCCGGGTCCGGGGTATCGGCGCCCGCAAGGTCGAGTGGATCCGTCCGTTCCTGGAGGTGGTAGGCCTCCCCGACGGCTGTCCGAACTCTCCTTGACGGACCCCGAAGCCGCGCCTACCTTGCGCCCCGATGCTCCGGATCGCGCTGACCACCCTGGGTTGCCGGACGAACCAGGTCGAGACCGAGGCCATCCGCCACACGCTGGAAGACAGCGTCGGCGAGGTGCGGATCGTCCCGTGGTCGGCGCTCGCGGACGTGTATGTGATCAACACCTGCACCGTGACCGCCCGCGCCGACCGCCAGTGCAGGCAGCAGGTCCACCGCGCCCACCGGCGGGCCCCCGGGGCGGCCATCGTGATCACGGGCTGTTACGCGGAGGCGGACTCCGTGACCCTGGCCGCCTTGCCCGGAGTCGTGGCGGTCCTCGGCCCGGGTCACCGCAGCGAGATCGGGCGCCACGTGGCGGAGGCAGGCTCAGGCCGGCCGGCGGTCGCCGACGTGCGAACCGGCGGACTGTCTGGCGCCATCGACACGCACCGGGTCGATCGCCATCCAGGTAGGACGCGGGTGCCCGTCAAGGTCCAGGAGGGCTGCGACGCGCGCTGCAGCTATTGCATCGTCCCCGCAGTCCGGGGGCCCTCGAGGAGCCTGTCCGCCCCGGAGGTCATCGAGGATGTCCGCGTGCTGTACGGGGCAGGGCACCCCGAGATCGTCATCGCCGGAACTCACATCGGCCGCTGGGGACGTGATCTTCGACCTCGGCAGCGGATCGAGGACTTGATCGGCGCCCTCCTGGCCGGCGCCCCCGGCGTGCGGATCCGTCTGAGCTCCCTGGATCTGACCGAGGTCACCCCCGCCCTCGTCGACCTGCTGGCCCGCGAGGAACGCATCGCTCGCCACTTGCACCTGACGCTGCAGCACACCGATCCCGCCGTGCTCGCCCGGATGGCACGGCGTTCGCCGGCGGGGGGGGTGCCCGCCCTGGTGGAACGGATCGGCGAGCTGTTGCCGGGATTCGGGCTGGGCGCCGACGTGATCGCCGGCTTCCCCGGCGAGGATCGGACCACCTTCGAGGCCCTGGTCGCCACCCTCGAGCAGCTGCCGCTGACCTACCTCCATGTGTTCGGCTTCAGCGCCCGGCGTGACACACCCGCGGCCAGCCTGCCCTACCCCGTCGGCGGGCCCGAACGCCGGCGGCGGGTGGCGAGGCTGCGCGCGCTGTCCGAGGAGCGCCTGGCGCCTCGCTTCGCCGCCGGCCTGGTGGGGCGACGGACCATGGCGGTGCTCGAGCGCGAAGGGGAGGGGAGCCGAACGCTAGGCACGGGATCGGAGTTCGTGCCGGTGGCGGTCGACGGCGGCCAGCGGTGGCTTGGACAGGCGGTGCCGATCCTCATCACCGGGACCGAAGGGGCGCTGACGATCGGGCGGATCGAGGGACATCAAGGCAGCGCAGAGGACGTCGGGCGCGATGCTGGATGTTAGGATGCACCCGATGAATCCACCGCAAATCCCGACCCCGCTCGAGGAGACGATCGGCTACGCCTTCGCCGATCCGGGTCTGCTGGAGACCGCGCTGACCCACCGAAGTTATGCCAACGAGCAGCGCGGGCAGCGGGTGGCGGACAACGAGCGGCTGGAGTTCCTGGGCGACGCGGTGCTGGATTTTTACGTCTCCGAGCAGCTGGTGCGGCGCCTTCCCGACTGGTCCGAAGGCGACCTCAGTCAGGGCAGGGCGGCGCTGGTCAACGAGGGAGCGCTGGCCGCCCACGCGCGACGGCTCCAGCTGGGGACCCTGCTGCGGCTGGGTCGGGGGGAGGACAGGAGCGGCGGCCGGGACAAGGACTCGCTGCTCTGTGACGTCTTAGAGGCCCTCATCGGTGCTCTGCTGCTGGATGGCGGGATCGGGGCCTGCGAGCGGGTCCTCGAGGGACTGCTCGGGGAGCCGATCCGAGCGCTTCGGGAGCGGATCCGGGTGGAGAGTGATCCCAAGACGTCGTTCCAGGAATGGCTGGCGGCCCGTGGCGAATCGCCGCCCCGCTATCGGGTGCTGCGGGAGATCGGTCCACCCCACTCCCGCACGTTCACCGTCGGCGTGACCGTGGGCGGGCAGATTGCAGCGGTGGGCTCCGGGCCCAGCAAGAAGGTCGCCGAGCGCAGGGCCGCACAGGCCGCCCACATCGCCGGGCAGCGATCCGAGGATCTGCGGTGACCCTCTCGCCCGCCGCTACCCCGGCGTCCCGGACTCCTGCGACCGGCCGGCCGCCGGAGATCGTGCCGCTCGTGATCCCCCACGGCCTGTGCGGATCGTGGTGTCCCCTCTGTCCACCGGTGATGGACGCGGCCAACTTCGAAGCCATGATGGCCGGTCCGGCCGACGTGCGTGCGGCGATGGAACGCTACGCACCCCGGACACGCCGGGACGACGGAGCTACGGAACGCACGCTGCTGTCGTTCTATGGCGGCTCGATGGCGTCCCTGTCCCATCGCTCACGCTCCTCCTTGCTGGACGCTGGCGAGCGGGAGTTCCGCTCCTCGCGGATCGCGGGGATGCGCGTGGTCTGCGACCTGACGGGTCTGTTCCGGGTGCCGCTGGGCGAATGGCGTGTGCGTGGCGTGCGTTCGTTGGAGGTCCCGCTGCTGTCCATGCACCCGGCGGTATGCGAGGGGTGGGGCGGCGCTGATCTGCCCGAGCGTGCGGAGCGGGCCGTGCAAAAGGCCCACTGGCTGGACCTGGAGATCGGCATCCAGCTGATGCCCGGACTACCCGGAGACAGCCACGCACGTTCGGTGGCGGGGGCCCGGGCACTGGCCGACCTGCGCCCCTCCTACGTGCGCATCCTGCCGGCATTGGTGCTCGAGGGCACGCGGCTCGAACACTGGTGGCGGGAGCTGGGGTGGGTGCCCATGTCGCTGGCTCAGGCCGAGGACACCTGTGGAGCGATGCTGAACGAGTTTCGCGCCGCGAACGTACCGGTCGCCCGGATCGGATTGCAGCCGGAATTCGACCTGCTGCGCGGACCGCGGGTGCTCGACGGCCCCTATCACCCCTCGCTACGCCACCGGGTCGAGTCGAGGAGATTTCGCGAGATGGCCCTGAATTGCGCCAGGCAGCAGGCTTTCCAGCGCTCGCTCGAGCTGCTCTTCCATCCCGCCGACGAGTCCTACCTCCGGGGCGCGGGGAACAAGACGCTCATCGAGTTGCGGCGGCGCTTCCGATTCGAGATCGTGCGGCTGTCGCCCGATCGTTCGCTGCCGCGGGGCACGCTGGTGGCCGGGAGGAGATCGTGACCGAGATCCACCGCAGCGGCATCGCTGCTCTCATCGGCCGGGCCAATGTGGGCAAGTCCACGTTGCTGAACCGACTGCTGGGGATGAAGCTGAGCATCGTCAGCCCCCGACCCCAGACGACCCGGAACCGGATCATGGGCGTGGTCACCGAGCCCGACTGGCAGGTGGCCTTCGTGGACACCCCTGGCCTGTGGCGGGGGGGCGCACAGCAGCCGCTCCAGCGCCGGATGTTGCGTGAAGCCGAGGACGCCCTCGTCGATGTGGACCTCGCGGTGGTACTCGTCGACCCGGGCCGGGAGGCGGATCCCGCTCGCAACCGGATGCTGCTCGAGGTCCTGGAGGGGACGAAGCTGCCCGCGGTGCTGGCGTTGAACAAGATCGACCTTCTGCGCAGGCGCGAGGAACTGCTCCCCGTCATCGACGCCTACGCCGGCTGTCGTCGTTTCGATGTCATCGTGCCGATCTGCGCTCGTACGGGTGAGAACCTGGACCGTCTGACCGACGAGATCCGCGCCCGGCTGCCCGAAGGAGACGCCATCTTCCCCGCCGAGATGCTGACCGACGCCAGCGAGCGGTTCCTGTGCGCCGAGATCATCCGGGAGAAGGTCTTCCGGCTCACGGGCCAGGAGGTGCCCTACGCCACCGCCGTCGAGATCGAGCGTTTCGACGAGGCCGAGCGGGAGCGAATCGTGCGCATCTTCGCCCGCATCGTCGTGGAGCGCGAAGGGCAGCAACGGATCGTCATCGGCAAGGGGGGAGCCAAGATCAAGGAGATCGGCTCCTCGGCGAGGCGGGACATCGAGCGCCTGCTGGGCACCAAGGTGTTCCTCGACCTCAAGGTGAGTCAGGCCCGGGACTGGTCGCAGAAACCGGGCGCCGTCGAGCGACTCGGTCACTTTGCGGGTCGCGACGAGGAGGGCGGACGGTGAAGCCGGTCGTCGCCATCGTTGGCCGCCCCAATGTGGGCAAGTCCAGCCTGTTCAACCGGATCCTGGGGCGGACCAAGGCGCTGGTGGAGGACATCCCCGGCGTGACCCGGGACCGGAACTACGCCGTGGCCCATTACGGGGATCGGGCCTACGTGCTCGTGGATACCGGCGGGTTCGAGGACGACGCGGTCGCCCCCGACGAGCGCAAGGCGCTGGCACAGATCGTCCGCGAGGCGGCGGCGGCGGCGGTGGAAGAGGCCGACGTGATCGTGGTGATCCTCGATGGCCAGGAGGGACCCAATCCGGCGGACACGGAGCTGGTGGAGCGGGTGAGGCGGTCCCACAAACCCGCTGTCTACGCCATCAACAAGATCGACCATCCGCGCCATGTCGAGCGGAGCTACGAGTTCTACGAGCTGGGAATCGAGGACGCGATCCCGATCTCGGCCGCCCACGGCCTGGGTGTCGCCGACCTCATCGAGGCCGTCGTGGAGCGGCTCCCGGAGCGCACCGCCGGGGAGGACCCGGTCCAGCCCTGGGACGACGAGGGGCGACGGAAGCGGCGGCGGCGCAAGAAGGCGAACCCGAACAAGCTCGCCGACGGCATGCCCGCGGAGGCGGTCACCGGGCCGTTGGGGTGGCGTGATGGGGGAGGGGAGGGGACCGGCGGCGTGGCGATTGTGGCCGAGTCCGAGTCCGAGGCCGAGACCGGGACCGGGGCCGAGACCGATGACGGATTTGTCCTGCGTGTGGCCGTGCTCGGGCGGCCGAACGTGGGCAAGTCGACCCTGATCAACCGCCTGTTGGGCTACGAGCGCTGCCTGGTCTCGGATGTGGCCGGCACCACCCGGGACTCCACCGATACCTTCGTGGAGATCGACGGACGGCCGCTGATCCTGATCGACACGGCCGGCATCCGGAGGCGGGCGCGGGTCCGCGAGCGCGTGGAGCGGATGACGGTCCAGCGGGCGTTGCGGATGGTGGAGGCGGCCCACGTCGTGCTGTTGATGGTCGACGCCGACGAAGGGGTCAGCGATCAGGACGCGCGCCTGGGCGAGCTGGCCCGGGATCGGGGACGGGCGCTGGTCCTGCTGGCCAACAAGTGGGACCTCAGCCACCCCAAGCTGCGTTCGTTCCGGGACGACGTGGCACGCCGGATGCCGCACCTGTCCTTCGCGCCCGTGCTGCCCGTCTCCGCCCTCACCGGCCAGGGGATGGACCGGTTGATGCCGACCCTCGAGCGGGTGGCAGAAGCCCACCGACTTCGGGTCGAGACCGGGGCACTCAACCGCTGGCTACAGGGCTGTCTGGATGAATTGACACCGCCTCTCCACCACCACCACCCGGTCCGCCTGTACTACGCGACCCAGGCAGGCATCCGGCCGCCCCGGATCGTCCTGTTCTCCAACACGCCCGAAGCGGTTCCCGAGGCCTATCAGCGCTACCTGATCAACCGGTTGCGGTCGACGTTCCCCCTGGAAGGTACGCCCGTACTGATCCACCTGCGCAAGCGTTGACGGGGCCGGCTGCGCTGGTTATAAACTCGGCGATTTCGCGGGAGTTGCCATGGTTTACGCGAAGAAGAAGAACAAGGCCAAGAAGCGCACGACCGACGTCGCCCAGCCGGCACCGGCCGAGGAGATCATCGGCGTCGTCGACCGCGGCGTGCACGCGGTGGCGGCCCAGTGGAAGCCAATCGCGATCGTCATCGGTGGAACGGCGCTGATCCTCTCCATCGTCGCGGTCTACCAGTGGGTCCGCGAGAACCAGGAGGACGAGGCAGCTGGCATGCTGTATGACGCCGAGCTGAAGCTGCCGGACGCCAGCGGTTTCTCGTTCGACCTGACGGGCGAGATCGACGGGGGCGATCCCGAGAAGCACGAGGCGGAGCTGCGCGAGGCCATCGCCAGTTTCGAGGCGGTCTCCGGGGAGTTCGGGACCGGCATCGGCGGGGACCTGGCCCGTCTGGAATCGGCCCACGCGCTGCTGGCGCTCCAGGACTTCGAGGGCGCCGCCGCGCGGTACGACGAAGCGGCGGACAGCGAATCGGACCTGGTCAGAACCCTGGCGCTGAACGGGCAGGCGACCGCCCTGGAGTCGCTGGAACGATACGCCGACGAGCAGCTGGTCCTGCGCGAGCTGATGGACGCGGGCGCGGGTCCGGTCATCGAGCACGCCTACCTGGATCTGATCCGAGCCCACGAACTCGATGGAGACGACGACGGCGCACTGGCCGCGTGCCGCGAGTTCGAGGAGAAGCTGCCCGACTCGCCGCTGATCACCGAGGTCCAGGGCAAGATCCGCAAGCTCGGCGGCGAGGCCGTCACCACCCCGGAGACGGACGCCGAGGACAACGCCTCTTGAACCCCCGCCGGGCGAAAACGAGCCGGATCGCAGCGCTGGCACCGTGCCTGATCCCGCTGCTCACCCTGTCTTGCGCGTATCTGCGTGGGGTAGGGGGTCCGCGTGAGTTCCCCGAGACCCCTGCCGTCGAAGATCCGCTGACGGCGGTCGACGCCCGCTACCGGGGAGCCCTGCGGGTACCGCTCGTCGCGGAGTGGTCGCAGGAGCTGCCCGACGAGGGCATCTGGGCGATCTCCCGGTTCGAGGCCGGACAGCCACTGGTGGACGGCGATCGCGTCCTGGTGGGTTCCAGCCGCGCGAGCGGCCTCCTGTCCCTGGACAGGCGTTCAGGTGTTGTTCGGCAGACCACACCGACCGTCAATCCGGTCCAGTGCCGGCCGCTGAAACTGGACGAAGGGTTGCTCGTGGCGGACACGGGTGGCTACGTCTACCGACTCACCAACGATGGCGAGGTGCTGTGGCGGTTCCACGCCGGGGGACCGATCTACGAGACCCCGGTGGTCGACGAGGCACGCGTCTACGTGGCCACGACCACCGATGTGTTGCTCGCCCTGGACCTGGACACGGGCAGCTGGCTCTGGAGCTACCGGCCCGAAGAGCGGCTGACACGTTCGGAGCTCAGCGTCCTCGGCTCGACCCGCGCGTTGCTGCGTGACGGTCTGATCTACGCGGGCCTCAGCGATGGGCGGCTGGTCTGCCTGGACGCGACCACCGGCACTCGCCAGTGGGACATGGACATCGGTGAGGGCCGTTTTGTCGACGTGGACGCCACGGCGGTGTTCACCGAGGGCGGTCTCCTGGTCACCGGCGCGTACTCGGGACCGGTCGTGGCCGTGGATGTGAACCGGCAGACGGTGGTCTGGCGGTTCGAGAGCGGCGTCAACGGCAAGATCACCTCGATGTACGGCCGCCTGTACTTCTCCGACGAGACCGGAACCCTGCGCTGTCTTGACGCCGCCACCGGCCTCGAGGACTGGTCCTGGGCACCCAAGGGCTCCAAGGACCTGTTGAACACGCCGGTGGGCCAGGGACGCATCCTGCTGGTGGCCCACAACAAGGGCGACCTGTACGCCATCGACGCCTTCTCGGGCGACGTCTTGTGGCGCCACGAACCGCGCCAGAGTTACCTGGGAGCCGTTCGTCCGCCGACCATCGTCGAGCGACAGGTGCTCTACGTGACCAACGACGGCCTGATCCACAGCCTTCGCGCTCCGCCGGGGATGTACGAGACCCATTCGGGGGAGCCGGCGTTGAGGGATTCCAGGCATCTCGGTTGGTAGGCTCGTCCACCCCGATATTCAGCGTCCGATAAGGTATATTATGTCAACTCACGCGTGGCGTGAGTTGACATAATATTTGATTGTTGTGGGATCTTGGAGGGATGGGAGGTGGTTTTTTGTGTGATGGGTTAGGGTTGGGATGCGAGTCGTGGTTGCCCTTGCCCCCTCTTCTCTGCCTCCCAGATTTCCCTCCCCAAAACCGGGGCCACCACCCGTTGACACCTCCCCAGCCCACGGGTATATACATCGCTCTTCGGCGGTCCGAGGAGCTCGAAAACCAGGTCCTCGGGGGATTAGCTCAGTTGGGAGAGCGCGGCGTTCGCAATGCCGAGGTCAGGGGTTCGATTCCCCTATCCTCCACCAGATACGGACGGGCCGGGTAGCGACAGCTGCCCGGCCTCTCTGGTTCTTCCTCGACCACAGCGCAGAACGACGAAGGCCGGCCCGGGGGGCCGGCCTTGTTGTTGGTTCCACGGGACGTGGGGAGTCCCGTGGTGCCCCTGTGTACATCCGCTTCCACATCCCACCAGCAACTGCGTCGTACACAAGGAAGATACGACAAAAGATGTGACGTAATCAAGCTCTTATGCGACTTTTTTCTGGCGCCTAACTAGCTGTAATCAAAATAGATAAGGATTACCATCACCTCTGAGACGCAAGCTCAAGTAATCCGTCGCTAGGATTCTCTGCCGAGTTGCCAGCGGGTGGCCCGCCCGCGGCCGCGCTGGCGCACCTCGTACCCCTCTTCGCGAGCCAACGTGGGCAACCGGCGGACTATCGATCCCGTGGCCCGGTTGCTGCTGGACGACCATCCCAGCTCCACGCAGCGCTCCACGAGTTCCCGTGTGGTCCACCAACGCTCGCCGTCCTCGCCGGCGATCTGCCTCAGGTAAGGCAATACGGGCTCTTTTGTCTTCGGTTGCGGTACGGGCGTCGTCGTCGTCGGCGACCTCGGGGCCATCGCCGACGCAACCGCGACGCCTAGCTCCGCGGGACTCGCCCCGGGTGACCAGGTGCGGAGGGACGCGTCCGGGTGCGATGCCGAGAATTCCCGGAGCGCCTCGGCGAGGTCTTCAGAGGTAGCGCAGTCGACGATCTCGAGCACGAGGATGCGAAATCCGCCATCCATCCCCGGATTCAGGTAGGCGATTGCGTGCCGCGAAGCCTCGTGCATCGTATTGACCCTTTCTTTCTGCGCATTATAGTCGCAACCGGGCGCCGATGCTACGAGAAGTGCCAGCCACTTCGCAGGGCTTACTACGCATATACCGCTGCGTCGTATATCGCTACCATTAGCTACATTAGGCGTTAAGGAGGCCTTTGCAGCGGGTCTTCGATGGGGGTAGGGCTGGACGTTGCCGCGCATTGCGCGATGCATTACGACGCAAGATGCCGCATTTATGACGCAATCGAGAAAGGTGCCGCGAAAGGTGCCAGCCACTTCTCGCAGCCACTTCTCGCAGCCACTTCTCGCAGACCCGAACTGCGGATTCCGCTTCAACCCGCCAGCGGGTTGCCGCTAAGGTAGAGACCTGGAAAAACACAGACCGTAAGAGGTACGCATGCGAACTCCCCTCTACCGCGCGTGGTCCATCCTGGCGCCCATCCTGGCGCTCCTTGGCTGTCCCGGCACTCCGGCGGACGACGACGACGCCACGTCGTCCGAGCCCATCGAAGCTCCGGTACTGGAGATTGCGGAGGACCCGACGGAGGAACTGACCGAGCTGGCGGTCGAGGCGGTCGACATGGCGCCGAACTGGCTCCGTGACGATCTGGTGTTGAGTTTCTTGCAGCTCGACGACGAGTACCAGGACGACATCGCCCAGGTGCTGGTGGACGTGGACGATCTCTACCTGATCGATGAGATCGCGTTCGCCATCGCCCACACCAGCCCCGAGGTACTGCGCTACCACAGCTTCTATCCCGAGTTGCTGGTGCAGAACGCCGAGCTGGTCTACGCCTACGACCCCTTCCTCGACTTCGTCGAGATCGTCGACGTGGGTGAGCCGGGCGTGGACGACGACTTCCATACGACCACGGCCTATCGCGTCGGAGATGGACAGGGGAACGTGGAGACCAAGACCATCGACCGGGAGATCTACTACTGGTACCTGGTGCACCCGCGCCTGGAAGATGAGCTCCCGCTGTACATCGACGGCTGGTCCAATGGAGTGGCCACGTCGCCCGACAACGGGATGATCTGGCGGGAGTTCCTGTGGGACAAGGCGCGCGACGAATGCCCGGACGAGCGGTTCTGTCCGCTGCTGTCCGAGGCGCTCGTCGGTATCGACACACTCTGGGAGACCAAGGCCGAGACGCGCACCGACAACGGCGCCATCGGCGAGCTGGTCCAGTTCGTCTGGGACGCCATCGATTTCGGCGCCGGGGACGAGCGACCGATCCAGCCCAACCGCATCTACACGGTCGGAGCCGGGAACTGCGGGGAACACGCGGATCTCACCTCGGCGGCCGCCCGGACGGTTCTGATCCCGTGCAAGAACGTGGGCGCGCGTTCCAACGATCACACCTGGAGCGAGTTCTGGGACGACCGCTGGATCGCCTGGGAGCCCATCGGCACTCACGTGGACTACTTCAACTACTACAAGGGCGGTGTCGACCGCGACGGGCTGGACAACGACTGCGATGGCTGGGCCGACGACGCGTATGACACCGACGACAACGACGGCGATGGTTTTTCGGTGGCCGACGGTGACTGCAACGACTCCGACGCCGAGGTCAACCCACTGGCCGCCGAAGTGGCCAACGGCTACGACGATGACTGCGACGGTGTCGCCGATCCCGGCATCAACGACGGGGATATCGACGCCGACGGCGACGGGTTTTCGATCAACCAGGGGGACTGCCGGGAGATGGACGCGACCGTCTTCCCAGGGGCTGAGGAGCTGATCAACGGCCGCGACGACGACTGCGACGGTGTCGCGGACTACGGCCTGGACGAGAGCGACGCCGACGGCGATGGGGTGACCATCCTGGCCGGCGACTGCGACGACAACGACGCGACGATCCTCCCCGGAGGTGTGGAGCTGGGCAACGCCTGCGACGACGACTGCGATGGGGTCGCCGACAACCTGGCGTGGGACGTGTACGGAGACGTGGATGGCGACGGCTGGAGTGTGGCGGCGGGTGACTGCAACGACGGCGACGCGGCCATCAACCCGGACGCCGCCGAGGTCGACAACCTGCTGGACGACGACTGCGACGGCAAGGCGGACGATGGCTTCAGCCTCGAGGACATGGATGGCGACGGGATCGAGCCCATCTTCGGCGACTGCAACGACGCCGATGCCGACGTCCATCCGGACGCCGTCGAGATCTGCAACGGCATCGACGACAACTGTGACGGCATTGCCGACGAGGGCCTCTATGGCTCCGACCGCGACGGTGACGGATTTACACTGGCCGACGGTGACTGCAACGACATGAACTCGGGCGTCCACCCCGACCGGTCGGACCCCTCGCTGTCGAGCAACCGCCTCTACGCGATGACCGAGGCCCGTGGGGACACCTACATCGACGAGCAGCTGACCGAGAACTACGTGACGCTGCCGTCGTACCTGGAGTTCGACGTGGCCGACGAGAACGGGCTGCCGGTGGATGGCGCGATCGTCACCATCTACGGCACCTGGGCGGTGTATGGCTACGACAACCAGTGGGCATGGGCCGCCGAGGTGGTCACGGATCTCGACGGCCGCGCGTACGCCACCGTGGGAGAGTTCAATCCGTACGGCTATTCGGTGCAATCCCCCATCGGCGATGATCCGGGCGGCGATTCGCTGTACCAGGGCGTCGAGCTCAGCGCGCCATTCGAGACCTACGTTCTCACCTCCACGCTGCCGGGCCAGATGCCCTTCGCCCCGGCGGTCGGCGAGACGGATCTGGTCGACGGAGTCGCCGCGGACGTGACCCTGGACATCGGTGTCGAGGTCGAGGGACACCGGCTGGCGGCGGACGGCGCGTACAGCGGTTCCTTCTCGCTGGCAGGGGAAGGCGGCCGGGTCGACGTGATGCTGCTGGACGAGGACGAGTGGGACGAATTCGACGATGGCAACGACTTCGGCGCCCAGCTGGCGGCGATGGATGTGAGCTCGGGTGACTGGAGCGTCGATCTGCCCCTGGACCGGGACTGGACGCTGGTGATCGGCAACACCGATGCCGCCAGCGCGGCGATGATCGGTACGGTCTCCCTCGCGGTGTCCGCGGCCGACGGCGTCGAGCTGGAAGGGGAGGTCACACCGCTGGAACACCGCTTCCGGATCCCCGCCGGCGAGTACCTGGCGATCGATCTCGCCCGACCCTAACTTCGCCCTCCCCTCCCCTCCCCCGCTACGCCGGTCTACAATCGGCCCATGTTACGGAGACTCCAGGGGAAATCGTGGTCGACGCTCGTCGCCGATCCACGCTTTTTTCTGCCGGCAGGCGCTGCTGCGCTCCTCGCTCCCCTGATCCTCGCTGTGGGACCGCTCCGGTTGCTGTCCCGCAGCGCCGTGATCGGGTTGCATACCCACGATCTCTTCGACCACGTCTGGCTCCATCGCGGCTTCCTGGGCAGTCTCTTCGGTGACGGGTCCCCCCTGCAGACCACCGCCATCGCCTGGCCGGAGGGGGGCTCGATCCTGCACCCGGACCCAGCCGGTGCGCTGTTGTTCTCCTTGCTGGCGCCGCTGCTGGGCTCGGTGTCCGCGTACAACTGGATGCTGCTCGTCCAGCTGTGGCTGGCCGCGCTGGCCGGTTGGGCGCTCTGCCGTCGGGTGACCGGGTCTACCCTCTCCGGCTGGTTCGGCGGTCTGCTCATCGGGGCGTCCCCCTATCTGCTGGGGCAGGTCAATACGGGCGAGACCGAGACCGTGGCGGTCTGGCCCCTGATCCTGGGCCTGCTGTACATGGAACGCGTGACCGAGACACGGAGCTGGCGCGACGGGATCCTGGCCGGTCTGTTCGCCGGGTTGGGGGCCGTGGCCAGCTGGTACCATGGCGCGTTCCTGGCGTTCTACCTGGTGGGGTGGCTCGCGGTGCGGGCCCGTTGCCCGGCCTGTATCGCCGTGCCAGCGCTTTTCGCCGCTGTGGTCGCGGTGCCCGCCGCGATCTATGCGTCGCTGCTGGGAGACGCCGGCAACCTGTTCCAGGGCCCGGCCATGGCGACCTATCTGGCATCTCACACCGAGGCCCTGGCGGGCATGGTCGCCGACCCCAAGAGCCTGCTGGGGTTCTTCCCGGCAACCAGTACGGGCGCCGGCCACGTTCGCGCCCAGTACCTGGGCACCATCGTGGTGGCCGTCGCGCTGTGCGGTGTCGTCCGGGGATGGCGAGGCTCGCGTTGGTGGCTGGCGGTCGTCGCCTGTGCCCTGGTACTGGCGCTGGGGCCCGTGTTGTTCCTGGGTGGCAGGCTGGTGAGCGTGGAGGGCGATACCGTGCCCTTGCCCTACCGGTTGCTCTCCGACCATCTCCCCCTCTTCGGCTTGATGCGCATCCCCCACCGCTGGACCCTGCTGGTGGCTATCGGCCTCGCCGTGCTGGCGGCCCGCGGTGTGGGTCAGCTGGCCCGCGACCGCCGGGCGGTGGTCGCCGTGGTGGTGCTGGCGGTGGGTCTTCACCTGTGTGACCTGGTGCTGTTCTCCCGCGTCGACGCGCACTCGGCGGTGGACATTACCCCGCCGTCCTTGCTGTCCCGGCTGCCCGGCGACGGCGCCGTGCTCGATCTGCCCCCGCGAATGGCCGGCTCGGACGCCCGCGGGCGCTACCTGTGCTGGCAACCCACCCATGGACGCCCGATCCCCTACTCGTTGCTGATGACGGGAATCTCCCCCTCGCTCGCGGCCGAGCCTCTGGTTGCGGCGGTCGCATCCCTGGACGGACGGGACCAGCTGGTGGAGGCCAACGTGGAGGTCGCAGGCACCGCCGAGCCGGATCTGGAGAGCGGCAACGCTGCCTTCCGCTCCGCGTGGGCCGAGCGCGAGGATGGCCTGGGGGGCACGACCACGTACGCACTGACCGTGGCGAGGCTGCGCAGCGAGGGGCTGGACTCGACGGACGTGGCAGGCGCGGATCGCCGCCTCCTGGCGATGGGCATCGACACGGTGGTGCTCCACGCCGACCTGTTGGGGCCCGGCGACGCGGCGGGCCAGATCCGTTCGCTGCTGGTGGCCACCCTGGGTGAGCCCCATAGCCTGGACGCGGACACCCTGGTCTGGTCGCTGGCGGGGGACCTCTGATGCTCGGTCCGCTCCCCGCCCGCTGGACCCGCCTGGTGGCCGTCGTCTGGTTCTTCGCGCTGGCCGCCGCCGTGACCTGGCCGACCGTCACCGGACCCAGCGAGATGCTGCTGGGCCACCCACGCTGCTCGGGCGGTTGTCACGCCTGGGTGATGTGGGTCGCGGCCCACGATCTGCTCCCCAACGGACGGCTGACCACCGATCTGCTGTTCCACCCCGCGGGGGGGGACGTGATGCGGCTGTACGGATCCGACCTGGTCAGCCCGGTGCTGGCAGCACCCTGGGTCGCCAGGAACCTGGTCTCGCCGTGGGCGGCATACAACCTGTGGCTGCTCGTCGGAATCCTGCTCAACGGACTGGCGGTGTACTGGCTGGCCCGGGACCGGCGGCTGGCCCCCGGACCCGCCGCGGTGGCGGGTACGCTCTTCGCGGTCGCCCCCTTCTTCCAGCACGAGTTGCTCAATGGCACCAGCGAGCTGGTGTTCTCCGCTGCCCTCCCCGTGTTCGCCATCGGTTGGCTGCGCTTGCTCGATCACGCGGCACCTCTGGCAGGCGGGCCCGAACCCGCGGGGCGCTGGTGGACGGCAGCCATCCTGACGGGACTGGCGGCTGGGATCGGTGGCCTGGCGAGCGCCTACACTCCGTTCTTCCTGATCCTGATCGCCGCGGTCGCCCTGGCCCACCGGGTCTTCCGGCGCGCCGAACCGGTGTTCACCTGGCGGCTCGTCGTGGGCGGCGCCCTGGCAGCGGCGCTGGCGGGCGTGATCCTCGCACCTGCGCTCGCCATGCACGCCGCCCACGGTGCGGGCGCGACCCACGCCCGCCGGGTCGGGTGGGATCCCCGCGAGTTGCCGTTGCCGGACAGCAGCGCGCCCCTGGTCGGGTTTGTCGATCCCCGCCCGGTGGAGCTCCCCCACCTGCAGCTGCGGAACGACGGCGCGGTCTACCTGTACTGGACCCTCGGGTCGGTCACCCTGGGCTTCGTCGGCCTGGCGCTGGCCATCGTTGGCTTCACCCGGCGGCGGGGCGCCGAGTCCGCGCTGTGGCTCGGCCTGCTGATCACAGGCGTGGTGATCGCGCTGGGGCCCTACCTGGTCCTGATCGAGGAGGTGGTGACCTTCGGCAGCGTGCCGATCCCACTGCCATCGCTGGCGCTCAAGGCGGTCCTGCCGGGCTTCAGCATCACGGCGCTGCACACCTACCGCTACACGGCAGTGATCGTACTGGCGCTGTCCCTGGCGGCCGGCCTGGGCGCCTCCGCCCTTCCCGCGCGCTGGTGGACGGCGCCGCTGCTCTGTGCCCTGTTGGTGCTCGAGGGGCTCGGAATGTCGCCCTCTGGCTGGCCGCTGGCCACCACCGACGTACCCACGGCGCCCTTCTGGTCCGAGCTCGGCGCCGAGGATGACTCCGCGGTCCTGGTGGTGCCCTTCACCGGAGACGAGCTGGATGATCTGAGCTATGCCCTGCTGGCGCAGACCGCCCATGGACGCCCCTGGTCGGACGGCGGGATGCACTTCCGCGCCGATGTGGAGTCGCTGGCGCTGTACGAGGAGAACGTGGTCGCGGCTCGCCTCGCCCAGGGATACGCAGCGTCCCTGCCCGGGGAGGAGGAGTCCCGGGAGGGGTTGGCGGGCCTCGCCCGGGCGGGCTACGGCGCGATCGTGCTCGACCGCGCGCGCTTTTCCCGCGATGATCTGCCTAGTGAGCTCGATACCGAGCTGCCGCGCGGATCGGTCTGGCGCAGCGACGAGGTCGAGAGCTGGCTGAGGTCGCAGCTGGGGCCGCCCTACCGGGACGACGGACGGCTGGCGGCGTTCCGGATCCCCGAGGTGGAGACGAGTGAGTAATCCGATCCCGAGCAACTACCCCCGTCCGCAAGTGGCCCTCGCCGCGCTGGCGTGGATGCTGATCCTGGCGACCCCGTCCGTCGCTGCCGCCGGTCCGGAGGACCACCTCATCGAACTGGTGTTCGAGGTCCGGGACGACGAGGAGCAGCGGCTCCGCGAACCGTGGATCCGTCTCTCCGATGATAAGATCGAGCCCTTCCAGTTGCTGGACGACGGACTGGAACACGACATCGGCGCCGACGACCACCTCTGGACCGCCGGGATCACCTTGATGGGGTCGCCCAAGACCACCGTGACCGTGTTCGACCGTCAGACAGGCGATACCGTCGGCAGCCGGACATTGTTCCTGCCCGTGGCCAAGCAGGTGCGGATCATCCTGTTCGTGGCCGATGGCGATCCCGGCCTGCTGCTGCTGAGCGAGAAGGCGCAACAGGCGGACGCGACCGCGGAGACGGCCGGGGGTCTCACACGCAAGACGAGTGAGAGCAGCGACAGCGTGGGCAACCGCTTCGTCTACCTGCTGTGGGTGCTGCTCCTGCTGGGGCTCCTCGGACTGGGCTACCTGCGGGTCGTGTTGCGCCGCTTCCTGGCTGACTTCATGCCCACCTGGCGCAAGCTGGGCCGCTTCCTGGCCGACGAGCTGCCCGAAGAACAGACGGAGGACGATGGCTGATCCCGCCCCCTGGTCCGTCTGGCTGGTGGGCGCGGCCCGCGCCGCGGCGATCCACCTCCGCGACCGCATCGAACGGGTCATCGCCCGCCGCCGCCACGTCGCCGGTCCTCTGGCCCTGCTGTGCCTGCTGACACTGGCGATCCCCCTGTTCGGGCTGGGCAGCCATCTGACACGTCGTACCGTGGCCGAGCCGCCCCGGAGGCCCACGGCCGTGCCCCAGGTGGCCGTGGCCGCGGGAGCCGAGGACGAAGCCGGGTTGTTCAACGAGCCGGTGGATAGCCAGTACGTCGAGCACGTCGAGGTGCCGCCGCCCGGCCAGCTGGACGGCAGCATGCCGGTCCCCAGCGAGACCGCCGAGGCGGACGTGTTCGCGGGCGCGCGAACCGACCGAGCCGGGTCCAACCCCGCCGAGACGCTGGCCTACTTGACGTGGGTTGCCATGGTGCTGGCCCTCGTGCTGACGGCGCAGCTGCGGCTGGCGGTCCGGCGGCGCTACGAGACGCGATGGCTGCCCGCCTGGCGCCGGTTGGACAGCTGGCTCGACGAACGCATCGCCTGACCTCTCCGGGCCCGCCGCACCACCAGCAGGGTCATCAATCCGAACGGGAGCAGCACACCGGCCAGCGGCGGTCGGTGCACGGCGCCGCTCAGGCGACAGGCGTTGGCTGCGTGGGCGTCGTCCACCGAGAAGTGGTAGGGCGACGGCGAGGTCAGGCAGCCGGTGGGCAGTGGATCGGCGGAGTCGTCGTCACCGTCGTCGTCATCCCCCTGGGGCTCGGTCTGCTCGACGATGTCCGCGCTCCACGAGTAGGGCGGAGCGGTGCCGCCGCCGGTCCAGGTGATCCCGATCACCACGCCGTCGTACAGGGTGCCGAAGTCGATGAACTCCATCACCGCGGTGCCGTCTCCGCCCACGTTGCCGACGACCGCCTTGTTCGTCCCGTCGCCCACCCGGTGGCGCAGCGCCCCCAGCACCCAGCTGGACTCGCCAGCGCCGTCGAACTCGAAGCGCAGCTTGGTGTCCGGCGGCTCGGTGTCCGGAGCCTCGAGCTCGACGAAGTTGCTCCCATAGGTCTGGGGCGGGTAATCCGCCTCGTCGTCGCCCCCCGCCGGGTAGTCGCTGGTCGTCGCGATCCGGCTCGGCTTGCTGAACAGTGCGCCGTCCTCGTAGTCCTCCATCACCGACGTCCACGCCGTGAACACGGCGAACGCATCGTCGAAGGTCGTGCCGTGGGACTCCTCGAGGATCCCGCCGAGGGCGTCGGGGATCTGACCGCTGCCCGGATCTTCCCAGAGAGTCCGCAACGCGTCGATGCCGTCATCGACGAACTCCTCGATGGCCATCGGGAAGATGAACATCGCGTACTCGTGGACGCCGTTCTCCATGTTCAACGCCTGGTGAGGGCCGCTGGTGTACTCGGTGAGGAACCAGATGTAGCCGTTGACGTCCGGGTAGGCCTGGTCCTCGGACCACACCGCGGTGGCCTCCCACCAGTACCCCTCGATCATCATCGCGCCGCCATAGCCGAACTGGACGGCGTGGAACAGCTCGTGGGGCGCCACGTCGGCGGTGAACTCCCAGCTCTGGATGTCGGGCGAGAGCACGATGTAGGTGCCCTGGTGGTCGGTGCACAAGGTGGTGTAGCCGCCACTCCAGCCGATGGTCGGCATGCCTCCGCCGCTGTTGCCGATGAAAACCGGCAGCTTCCAGCCCGTGCCCACGCCGTGGGGCTGCTGATACCCCAGCTGCTCGACGAACACCGTCCGGGAGTCCTCCATGACCGCGAGCAGGTCGTCGACGCCAGCGCCGTTGTAGTTCGGCCCCCACTTGACCACGAAGTTGTCGCTCTCCTGTTCGTTGGCAGCCGAGGCGTTGCAGCTCTCGGCGGCCTCCAGTGGCGACGGTAGCGAATCCCCACCCGCTCCGCTCGCGTGGTAGACCGGATCCGCCAGCGGCCAGCCCAGGGCGGCCTGGACGAGCTCGTGGTGGTCGGCGTCCAGATCCCCGTGGCGACGAAGGACGTCCAGGATCCGTGTGGTGCCACAGCCGGCTCGCTCGCCCTGGTCGATCTCCGCCAGATCGTCCAGCGCCAGCCCGCGCAGGGGCAGGGGCAGCAGCTCGGGTCGGGTGAAGGCCAGGAGGCGGTAGACAGCGGCGTCCCGGTCGTCGATCAACCCCCGATCCATCTCTTCCGCCAGGCGCCGATCCAGCCTGTCGGCGGCGGCGAACGCGGGACTGACGGTGAAGGTCAGCAGCGCGGCGGCGGCGATGGCGCGCGGGTTCATTGCGCTTCCTAACTGCGGGCCCTGCGTGTGGCGGGAACCCCGACGGACCACCCCTACTCCTCGCATCCCAGTCTAGGGACGCCCGGCCAAACGTCCAGTGATGGAATCGTTGTCGGCCCGAACTTGTCATCCGCTTGGCAGCGCCCTACGCTGTCGCCCGATGGCCAAGCGCCCCCCTCCAGACGACAACGGCCGCGACATCCCCACCGGACGGGTACAGCGCTTCTTTCGCATGGGCCGGTTGAGTAGCTCGGTGTCCAGCAGCTACCTGGGCCAGCGCCTGCGCGGCGTGTTCCAGGATGAGGAGACTCGTAGCAAAGATCTGCTGCGGACCCATCTTCGCAACGCGTCGCGAATGGCCGACACCATGGGCAACCTCAAGGGTGCGGTGATGAAGGTCGGTCAGATGATCTCTTTGGGGGACGCCGAACTGCTCCCGCCGGAGGCCGCCGAGATCCTCAAGGTGCTCCAGGCCGAGGCGCCCTTCCTGCCGTTCCCCAGGATCCGCGAGCGGGTCGAGGAGGAGCTCGAGGGTACCCTCGGCGAGCTCTTCGCCGAGTTCGATGAACAGCCGATGGCCGCGGCCTCCCTGGGTCAGGTGCACGGGGCGCGACTCACCGACGGCTCGGAGGTGGTGGTCAAGGTCCAGTACCCGGACATCGACAAGACCATCCACTCGGACCTGTCCAACCTCAAGACGATGTTGTCGGCATCCGGCGTCTTCGGCCGCGCCTTCGACATGGAGCCCTACTTCCGCGAGCTCGAGGACATGCTGCGCCTGGAGCTGGACTACGTTCAGGAGGCCGTCAATCTCGAGGAGATGCGTGCCCTGCTCGGCGTCCATCCCGACCTGGAGGTCCCACGCTACGTTCCGGAGCGGTCCACCGACCGGGTGTTGACCATGCAGCGGGTCAGCGGCGTCCACCTGGACGAGTTCCTGGCGGCCGGGCCCGACGACGCGACCCGCAACCGGGCCGGGTGTGCCCTTGTCGACCTGATCCTCGAGGGCCTGATCGTCCACCGCGTCCTGCACGCAGATCCCCAGCTGGGCAACTTCCTGTTCCAGCCCGACGGTCGTGTGGCGGTCCTGGATCACGGCTGCATCAAACGCTTCGAGGAGCCGTTCATCGCCGACTACCGCCGGGCGTTTCGCGCCCAACTCGGCCACGACCGGGAAGCGGTCATCGACGCCTACGCGGCGGTGGGCTACATCCGGCCCGATGCGGGTCCACGCACCCGGGAGGCGTTGTGGGAGATCTCCGAGGTGTACGCCCGCCCCGTCTCTCGGGATCGGGTGTACACCTTCGGCTCGGAGCACCTGGTCGAGATGGGCAAGAGCACGGCCCTGAGGCACCCGGCGTGCTTCAACATGCGTCCGCCCGGTGACGTGATCTACCTTCACCGGACCCTGGTGGGCGGATACTTCAACGCGGCCAGGCTCGGCGCGACGGACAACTTCTTCCGGCGGTTGAAGCGGATCCTCGATGCGGCCGACGACGCGGCCGGCGGCGCGCCAAAGGCCTAGTGCAGCTTGCGGTAGACGCCCACCACGATACCGAGGACGTCCACGGCGGTGAACTCGGACGCGGGTAGGTAGATCGGCTCCATGGAGGGGTTGGCGGGCTGGAGCCGCACTCCGCCGGCCTCGCGGAACAGCCGCTTGACCGTGGCCTCGCCGTCCACCATGACCACCGAGATGTCCCCGTCGAGCACCTCGAGCTGCTTCCGCACGAAGATGTAATCCCCGTCGAAGATGCCGTCGTCGATCATCGATTCGCCGGACACGCGCAGCGCGAAGGTCTTGCCACCCCGGGGCAACAGCGCAGCGTCGACCCGGACCGTGCCCATGCGGTTCTCTTCGGCCAGGATCGGCTCGCCCGCTGCGACCCTCCCGAACAGGGGCACGTCGGTCATGCCCTCGGGCGCCTCTCCCTCGCCGCCCTCGACCGGCACGGCCAGTGCCTTCTCGGTGAGGATCAGCGAACGGGCGAGGCTGCGGTCCCCGTCGCCGAGCCGGGTCAGGTAGCCCTTGCGCATCAGCGCCTTGACGTGGTCGCTGACGCCGTTGGTCGAGCGGATGCCCATGGCCTGCCCGATCTCCCGATAGGTGGGTGGCACCCCCCGTCCATCGATCCACTCGCGAATCATGTCCAGGATTGCTCGCTGGCGGGCGGATAGGTCCTCGCCCCACTTTCCTCCGTCGTGCACGGTCAGCTTCGGCATCGGCTACCTCCTGCAGCTTGAGCCAAGCTTACTGAACGGATGTTCCGAGCACAAGGAAAAAGACTGAACGGATGTTCCGAGGGGATCAGCGGCGGCGGCGAGCGGCCATCGCAGTCAGCCCGACGGCGATCACGGCGGCCACCAGCACCGTGGGTAACAACCAGCGCCGGGAGCGCTGCGGCGGCGCCTCCACCGCGCTCTCCTCGACCTGCGGGGGGCTTGCCGCGATCTGGGCTGCCACGTCCCGATAGACCGGATTGCGGGACCAGGCATCGGCCTGCTGGAACACGTCGTCCTGGCTGGCTGTCTCGCCCATCCCGCGCAGGCTCGATTCGATGATGGTCACGCCGGGATCGGCGAAGATCCAGCCCGAGTAGTACGCGGGCCAGTCCAGGGCGTAGTTGTTGGTGACCAGGATCTCCACCGGCGTCTCGGTCCAGGCCATGGGTAGCTCGGCATGCAGGTGGTAGGCGAAGAACTCCCCGGTCCCCACGCCGCTGGGTTGCCCCTCCCTCGGCCCCCAACTCACCTGGGCCGCCTCGCCATCCAAGTACACGCTCAACTCGGACGCCATCTCGGCCAGGATCTGCTCGGTGAACGCCCGGTCCTGGGCCTCCCCCACCTCGGGAACACCCGCGACCTCGGCCGCGAAACGCTGCATGACCGTACCGGCCGGAATCTCCCCCGAGTACTGCAGGACCAGGGACGCCTCGTGGGCACGCAGCACGACGCGGTGGGCATAGTACCGTTCGCCGAAGGGGTGTGCCAGGGCGACCGCGGCCGGCGCCGCCACGCACAGCGCGACGACCAGCGTTCGGCACGCCGCGCCCACGAAGATCCGCGTGGTAACATCCCTACCCATTCTGCGGTGGTCTAGCACGCCGCGAAACCGCATGTAAAGGCTTGAAATCACGGTCGATATCGACCTAGGTTGGCAACGATGGACTATCGGTCTCAGAACGCCTTCGCAGGCGGTGGCGGATTCGGCAGTCGGCTGACCCGGACCGGCTGGATCCTGGTCGGGGTCTACTTCGTCGCCTACGCCGTCTCCCTGTTCGTGGACGCCTGGCTCGACGTCCCCCTGCAAGGCGTCCTGGAGCTACGCGCGTTGTGGCCCCTCGACGCCTCCGACAACGTCCTGCACCAGCCCTGGCGGCTGGTGACCCACCACATCCTCCATCCCCAGACCGACGTGGCCAGCACCGTGGTCGGTCTGGTGGTGGTGATGCTGATCGCGGCGGTCGTCGATCTGATCGGCGGGCGGCTCAACCTGCGCAACAAGGGCGTGATGTACGCCCTGGCCATCGCCGCGATCCTGCTGCTCCTGTTCTTCGGCTTCGGCCGCGCCCTGGCCGGGCTGCCGACCACCCTGCTGATGCTCTACTTCTTCTCGGCCCAGGTGGAGCGATACTTCGGTACCCGCCGCTTCGTGACCATCTGGGTGCTCACCTCGCTGGGCGGAGCGGTGGTCGGCCAGCTGCTCAGTGGTTTCGAGGGGCTGGACGCCAACCCCTTGTACCCGCAGCTGTCGGCGTACGAGGGATTTGTCGGGCCGATGCCGGCGTTGATGGCGCTGATCGTGCTCTTCGGACTGGTGAACCGGGACGCCCGCATCCTGCTGATGATGATGCTGCCGGTACGTGCGGTCTGGGTGTCGATCATCACGGCGCTGACCGCGGTGCTCGCCCTGCTCTCCAAGTCCTACTTCGGCGCCGGCTACTGGTGCGGCGGCATCCTGGTCGGGTTCCTGTTCTTCCGGGGCTGGCTCAACCTCTTCGACTTCCGCTGGTTGCTCCTCAAGGCCCGTGAGCAACGGCTCAAGCGGAAGCTGGCCCGGTTCACGGTCATCGAGGGGGGCCGGGACCACGACGACTCCGGCGACTCCGATGGTTCCAACGGCTCCGATGGCCCCGTCTACCACTGAACCGAGCGCGGGCGATCGCCTGGCACGAGCCCTGTTCTCGGACCGCCTGCGGGGACTCAAGATCGCCGCACTCACCGCCCTGCTGCTGGCCGGGGGTTGGCACCTGTCGTGGAGCCTGGACCGGGAGATCGTCGACATCAGCGAGATGCTGGCCGATCCGGAGGCCCACGTCGGCCATCCGGTGATGCTGGGCAACTTCAAGGTCGTGTCCATCGACGGCGACCAGGTCGAGCTGTGGTCGCCGTGGACCCTCGCGGTGGCGTACCCCCGTCCGGACGAGCTGAAGCTGGGCGATGCGATCTCCCTGCGCGGGACCTTTCAGGCCGACCAGCGGATCCGGGCTGACGAGTGGAGCATCCACGACCTGCTGTGGATCAAGAAGATCATCGGGCTGAGCGGGATGGCGCTGGCGCTGGGCCTGGTCGCCTGGGAGCTGGTCGCCCTGCGGAGGGCCCGTGCCTGACCTGCTGACCCATGCCGGCATCGGCGTCCTGCTCCGATCGCGTGCCCCGCGCTCGGCGCTGGTCTGGTTCGCTGTCGGCAGCTGCCTGCCCGATCTGGCGTCCCGGTTGCCAGGTCTCGGGCTAGCCCTGCTGTCCTGGCTGACCGGCGTGCCGGTCTCCCTGCCCGTGCTGGAGGCGACGGGCCTGTGTCACATGCCGCTGCCCTACCTGGTCCTCTGCGTGTTGGTCGCGCTGCTGTTGCCCCGCCCGACCCGGACGACGGCGTTCCTCAATCTGTGGATCGCCGGCTGGCTCCACCTGTTCCTCGACACCTTGCAGCGCCACCTCAACGGCGGATACACCCTGCTCTACCCCTTCTCGCTGCGACGGATGGAGTTGGGCCTGATCGAGAACGACGCCAGCCTGCGCGTCGCCCCACTCCTGGCCCTGGCCCTGGTGGCAGTGCTCGGTTGGCGCGCCTACCGAGGCCTGCGCCGCCCCCCAGCTACCTGACCCGAGCTCCCGTCCTCGTTCCCAGCGCCTGGTTCCAGCTAGTTCAACGCGGAGAAACCGCCGAGGCTCGGGGAGGGAGCCGGGACCGAGCGGTCGCGGCCGGCGTAGGAGCGGTCGCGGCTGGACGAGTGGCGGCTGGGGACGATCAGCAACGCGGTCTCGTGCACGTCCACCTGGACCACCCGGTGACGCACCAGCTGCCCCCGCTCGTCGACCACGCGAATGCGGTGCGCGCCCACACCAAACGGCTCGAACTGTCCTCGCTCGCCGGCTTCGAGCCAGCCAGCTTCCGCGCCGTCGATGACCACCCGCAGCCTCACCGCGCTGTCGTTGCGAACGGCGATGACGCCGAAGTCCATCGGTGGCGCGGTCACCACCGGCGTCTCCCCATCGGCGATCGTCACCTGGGTCGACAGCAGATCGTGGAACTCTTCCCGGTGCAGGTACGCCAGCTGCACGTCGTGCGGCCCCGGCGGCAGGTTGCCGTAGACCCGCTCGTCCGCGGGGGCCACCCCCAGGGTCTCGACCCCATCGACGAAGACCGCCAGTGGAACACCGTTGGCGTTCTCGATCACCAGGACTCCCTGGGCCCGGGACCACTTGAGGTACCACGACAGCTTCTGGCCGGCGGTGACGCGGAGGTCCTTGCTGAACTTGACCTGGCCCTCCCCGGTGATCGCCTTGAACGAGTGAACCCCTGGGGTCAACCCCTCGACCGCCTGGCGCGCTCCGGGGCGCAGGGTGAAGCGGCTGGTGTCATCCACCTGGATGTTGAGGGTGAAGTCGGACTCGTTGATCACGACGACCGTCCCGGTATCGCCCTGTCCGGCCAGCGCTGGTGCGGCCACCGTCAAGGCGCCAAACAGCACCAGCAGAACCCCGGGGAACGAGCGCATCCGCCACCTCCAGATCCGCGCGTACAGGCCCTCCCCGCAGCGCACGTTCCATTCGACGCCCTCCAGCCTATTCTATTCGACGGGGGTCCGGCCAATCGCCGACGAGCACCGCGGGCCCCGGGTCCTCGCCGCGCCGCACCGCCTCGACCTGGATCGCCACCTGATCCGCCATCGAGGACAGCGGTACGCGGGTGAAACACTTGACCGGCCGATCGCAGCGCGGGCGCATGCAAGGCCGGCAGTCCACGTCGGCGAGCACCCAGGCGCCGCGGCCGTACAGGTCGATCTCCGGATGGCAGCTGGGCCCGAACCAGGCCACCGTCGGCTTGCCGAGCCCGATGGCCATGTGCATCCCCAGCGAGTCGCCGGAGGTGACGACGTCGCAGGCGGCCACCATCGCCAGGCCGTGGCGCAGGCCCTTGTCGCAGGGCGTCTGCGCCGGCGTGCGCGCGGTGCAGAGGTCGGCGATCCTGCGGTTACGCTCGCCATCCTCGGGCCCACCCAGCAGCGCCAGGCCCGCGTCTGGACAGCGCTGCGCGACCCGATCCACCAGTCCCGCGCTGTCCTCGACCGTCATACGCTTGTAGGAAAATAGCTCCGAAGATCCGGTATTGAAGCCGATCAGCGCATCTCCGGGCGCCAGCCCATGCTCCGCGCGCCACCGCTGTGCGATCGCACCTTCGGCGTCCGACAGTCCCAGCCGGTACGGATCGCGCTCCCACTTCCAGCCCATCGCCTCGCACAACAAACGGGTCTCGGGCTTGCTGTTGACGCGGAACTTCAGGTCGTCGTCCAACCCCAACCCGTAGAGTTCGCCGGCCTCGGGGTTCAGCGGGATCACCGAGCCGTGGGCGTCGAGGCCGAAACCGCGGCGCTCGGTCGCGCGAGCGGCCATGGTCAGTGCCCCGCCGTGGAGCGACTTGTCCACGCCGAGGACCCGATCGAATTGCAGAACCTGCAGCAGAGCTGGCGTCCAGTCGGCCAGGGACAGGATCCTGTCCACGCCCTCGACCTGCTCCAGCAGCGGCCGGGCCCTGGGGAGGGTCAGCCAGGTGACGTGGGCCCCGGGCAGCGCCCGGTGCAGGGGGGCGAGCAGGGCCGTGGTCCGGACCACGTCGCCCAGGGCGTCGAGGTTGACGATCAGCACGCGGTGCGCCGGACGATCGAACTCCGGGCAGCCCTCGCAGGGCCGCCGGAAGCGACAGGGCTTGAAGCCATCGAAGTGGCGGCAGTCCGCGTGGACGCGCATGGTTCGCCTCGCCCGGCGCATGGTAGCGCCGGGGCCGTGCCCATCATAGTCGGCCGTCAGCCGGGTAGCACTTCGCGATAGACGCTCAGGGTCCGGTCCACCAGCCGATCGACGGAAAACGCCTCTCGCGCGCGCGAAGCGGCGGCGGCGCCCAGGGTGTGACGCAACGGCCCGTCCTTGGCCAGCCGGTCGATGGCGGCGGCCAGCGCCGCGGGATCGCTGCGGGGCACCAGCAGGCCCGTCTCCCCGTCGGCGATCACCTCCGGGATCCCTCCGGCGACGGTCCCGACCGCCGGAAGTCCGGCCCCGGCAGCGTCCATCAGGGCCGTGTTCAGCCCCTCGAGCTTGGAGGCGGCCACGTACAGGTCCGCGGCCCTCAGCAGATCGGGCACGTCGTCCCGCTGTCCCAGCAGGGTCACCCGCGCCTCCACGTCCTCGTCCCGGATGTATTGCTCAATGGCGGCCCGCTCCCGGCCCTCGCCGGCGACGATCAGACGGACCCCCGATCGCACCAAGGCCATCGCCCGCACGGCGTTGGGGTGGTCCTTGTGGTCCACCAGCGCCGCGGTGGTCAGGGCCAGCAGCTCGCCGTCCCCCACCCCGAGCGCCCCCCGCAGCACGGCCCGGGACCGGGTCGGCGGAGGCAGGGGAGGTACGGCGCTGCGGACCACGGTGATCCGCCCGGGGGCGACACCTCCGGCCGCCAGGACACCCGCGACCGCATCGCTGATCGCCAGGAATCGGCTCACCACCCGGCCGTACTTGAAACGATTCAGCGGTGGTTTGCCGATGGGGAAATCCACCCGGCGGGAGACCAGCAGCGGCGGCGCTCCCCGGTGTCCCGCCCCCAGCGAGCGCAGTGCGGACGCGGCAGCCGTGTGCGCGTGGGAGGCGTGGGCGTGGATCAGGTCGGCCTCACCCGCAGACAGGGCCATGCGCAGGCGACTCACCGCCCGCGGATCCCAGGGCGATGCCTGGCGCAGGGGCAACACCGCAATACCCTGGTCCAGACAGCGCGCCTCCAGCTCGGCGCCCTTGCGGACTGCAACCCGCACGTCGATACCCCGCTCGCGCAGCCCGTGGCACAGCAGCAGAAGCTGCCGCTCGCCGCCACGGAAGCCGGTCTCGGTGTTGACCTGGAGGATCCTCATGCAGCCCCGGCGGATGCAACGAAGCGCCGGTGGTGCCATAGCCACTGATCAGGGTGTTCGGCGATGGCCCGCTCGATACATTCGCCATAGGCCCGCGCCAGGGCCGCGGCCTGCTCGCGGACCGGGCGCCCGTCCCGATGGAACCGCAGCGGCGGCTGGATCTCCACCCGGTGTCCGGAGCCACGACGGTGGATCGTCACCACCACCAGGGGTGCGTTGGTCCGCAGGGCCAGGGACGCGGCCGTGCGCGAGATGTGGGTCGAGCGGCCGAGGAAGGTGGCGGGCACTCCCCCCCGGTGAGGGCGTTGATCCACGGTCAACCCGACGATGTCGCCCCGGCCGAGGGCGCGGGACATGGCGCCTAGCTGACCGCACCCCTCCTCGATCACACGCACGCCGCTGCGGCGGCGCTGCTCGGCCACCCAGCGCTGGGCCCGTGAGCCCGCCAGCGGCCGGACTACAAGCGAGGTGGGGAGCCCCAGCCGGCGAGCCGCCGCTCCCAGCAGCTCCCAGTTGCCCAGGTGCGCGGTGACCACCACCACACCCCGGCCCTCGGCGTGGGCCGCCCGCAGGTGCTGGCCGCCTGCCACCTCGACCGCGGTATCGAACCGCTCCCGGTCGGCGACCACCCAGCGGGGCAGCTCCAGCACGTTGAGGACCAGGTTCCGGCAGGAGCGCCGCACCAGGGATCGCCGGGCCGGCGGGCCCGGGTCCAACGCGGAGCCGGTCACGTTGTCCAGCGCCACACCGCGCCGAACCCGCAGTCCGAAGAACCACAGGTCGCCCAGCAGCGCTGCCGCACCGCGCAGGATGGGGGTCGGCAGCTGGGCGACCCTGTCGAGCAGCCAGGTGATCACGGGGGGCTCACGACCTCCTCGATGGACTCGCGGCCCCGGTCCCAGACCAGAGCCGCCTCCACGATCCACCACGGGAGCGAGGGTGTCCAGTCCGCCGGAAGCCGCATGGCGTCCTTGACCGTGCTGACCACCGCGTCGGCCCCGAGGTCCCGGGCGGTGGCCTCGTCCCGGGCCAGCTCATGGGCAGCGAAGCGGTGATGGTCGCGGTAGGCGCGTCCCGCCAGCACCCGGGCGCCGGGGAATCCCTCGACGAGCTGACGGAAGGAGTCCGGCCGGCCGATGGCGCAGACCGGGAACAGGGTGCACTCCGCCAGGTCCGCCGGTCCGGCGGCCTCCCCATCCGGCCAGCGCCACAGTCCGCTCACCGAGCGGCGAACGATCCCCAGCGGTCCGTCGAAGGCCAGCGCGGAGCCAGCTCCGTCGGCCGCCCCGGAGTCGAGCTCGGCCGCCCCGTCGTGGAGCAGGACCAGGCCATCGGCGCGCGCCAGGGCAGCGTCCTCTTCCCGCTGCCGGCCCGGGACGGGTCCGACCCCTTCCCCGCGGGCGGTCACCGGGATCACGACCAGATCGGCGTCACGACGCAGCTTGTGGTGGGAGAATCCGTCGTCGAGCAGGAAGCGGTGGGGATCGGCGTCACCGACGATCGCGCTGGCCGCGGCGGCCCGATCCGGGCAGACGCCCACCGGGATCCCGGGCAGCGCGGCCGCCAGCAGCGCGGGCTCGTCCCCGAGCTGGGCGCTCCAGTCGCGGGCGGGGCGAATCCGCCCGTCGACTGCCACGGGCCGTGCCCAGGGTGCGCCTTCGGTCCCCTCCCCCCGCGCCACGCTCGGCGCACCGAGAACCTGGCCGCCATATCCGCGGATCAAGATCGCGTCCGTGGGCCGGGCCAGCAGCCGCACCAGGGGTGTCTTGCCGGCGCCGCCGAAGCGCAGCCCGCCGACGCTGACCGTGAATCGGTCGAGGGTCTGTCGTCGCAGTAGACCCGAGCGATAGAGCGCGCCATGGAGGGACGCGAGCCGCTGGTAGAGGGCGTCGAGGGGACCGGTGGTGGTGTGCATGTCCCCGGTCCAGCCTCCTCAGCGGGTACAGACGGCCTGGATCTGGCGCAGGTCGGTCTGACCGTGCAGGCACTTGAGCACGCCGTCTTGCATCAGCGTGCGCATGCCGCCGGCCTCCGCCAGGGCGCGCAGCTCGTCCACGGGCTTTCCGGTCTGGATCGCCCGCTGCAGCGCGGCGTCGGTGACCAGCAGCTCGTGTACCCCGACCCGACCGCGGTACCCGGAGTCTCCCCAGTGGTCGCAGCCCGGGGCCTGCCAGAGGGTCAGCGGATCGGCGTCGATGCCGTCCTCGCTGGCGCGGGGCCCGTAGGCCGCCAGGATCTGATCCCGCTCGGCCGCCGACGCCTCGTAGGCTTCCTTGCACTCCGAGCAGAGCCTGCGTGCGAGCCGCTGGGCCAGCACCCCCAGCAGCGCGTCGGACAGGATGAAGCAGTCGAGCCCCATGTCCGCCAGCCGGGTGACCGTCTCCGGGGCGCTGTTGGTGTGCAGGGTCGACAGCACCAGGTGCCCGGTGAGGGACGCCTCGACGCCGATGGACGCCGTCTCCATGTCCCGCATCTCGCCGACCATGATCACGTCCGGATCGGCCCGCAGGAAGGCCCGCATCGCCCGGGCGAAGTCCACGCCGATGCGGGGGTTGACCTGCACCTGGCGCAGCCCCGCCTGGGTGATCTCGACGGGATCCTCGGCCGTCCAGATCTTGCGCTCCTCGTTGTTGATCACGCCGAGCAACGAGTGGAGCGTGGTGGTCTTGCCCGAGCCCGTGGGCCCCACGACCAGGATCAGCCCGTGGGGGTGGGCCACCAGCCGGCGCGTCTCCTCGAAGTTGCGCGGAGACAGGCCCAGGTCGGCCAGCGGCATGGCGTCGCCAGCGGCCAGCAGCCGCATGACCACGTCCTCGTTGCCGTCCACCGTCGGCAGGGTGGCCACCCGCAGCTCGAGCTTGCAGTCGCGCAGGCGCAGGCGAATCTTGCCGTCCTGGGGCCGGCGCCGCTCGGTGATGTCCAGGCCGGCCATGATCTTGAGCCGGGCGACCAGGTTGGCCCGGAAGCCGGGGGGCAGCTTGCGGTAGACCGAACACTCGCCGTCGACCCGGAAGCGCACGCCCATGGCTCGCTCCTTGCCGTTGGGCTCGATATAGCGATTCAGCTGGCTCGGGCGGACCACCACCTCGGACAGCTTGCGATCCAGCGAGAAGCGCAGCATGTCCAGCGCCTCGATGGCGGTGGGATCCGACATCGCGATGGTCAGGGTCCGGTCGTCGACGCGCACGGGAAGCACGCCAAAACGCTCGATGATGCCCACCGGGATCGCGCCCGCAGCCTCCGGATCCACGTCGTAGCTGTCCAGATCCACGTAGGGCACATGGAACTTGCGCGCCAGCGTTCGGGCGATGACCTCCTCGGCGACGATGCCCAGCTCCACCAGCACCTCACCGAGGCGCTTGCCGCGGCGTTGCCGTTGCTCGCTCAGCGCCTGCTCGATCTGGGCAGCAGTGGCCAGGCCCGCCTCGACCAGGATCTCCCCCAGGCGCTGCGGCTTGCCCGAGCGCAGGCGCCCCCCCTGGTCCGCGGCTGCCTGCTCCACCTGTTCCGGCTCGATCACCTCCTGCTCGACCAGGATCTGGCCGATGGGCGACTCCCGGCCCGCGGCCTGGGCCAGGCAGCCCTCCCGGAGGGCATCGTTGTCCACCAGCCCCTCCTGGACCAGCAACTCACCCAGCGGGGTTGCGTCCTCGACGGCGTTGATGCCGTCCGCGAAGAAGAACACCTCGGAGTACAGACTCGCTCGCGAGACCGGATATCCGTAGAAACCGACCGGATCGCCGAGGGCATCCAGGCGGACCCGGACGGAGAACGTGTTGCCTCCCGGAGCGTAGATCCGGGTCTCGCCCAGGGTGTTGGCCTCCGGCGGGACCACGGCGTGGGTGTCCCGGTAGAACGCCACGTAGGAAACGCGCTCCCGGGGCACGTGGACCCCGATGCGATCGATGCTGCCGTCCATGTTGCGCGACGAGACCTTCATCACGATCTCGTCGAAGGCGGGCTCGAACGCCCCGATCGAACCGGTCTTGCTCTGTCCATCCACCAGCCCCACCGTCACGGTGGCCTGGCTGCCCGCGAACGTACGATTGTCAGGCATGTTGCTGCGACTCCTGGCTCTGCGTTTCCGGCTGCCGCCCCCTTCGGCGGGACGGACCAGGGTACCACGGCGCCCGTCACTCGTTCGTGGAAGGGAGCAGACCTCCGTCGCGCATCCAGGCCAGGGTCGACCCCCGGCCGTCGAGGGCGGACAGCAGCCGTGCGGGCTCCAGGGGTTCGTCGATCCGCGGCGGGACCGCGCCGTCGAAGGGGACCAGGGCCCCGGCGGCGCGCAGCACGTAGGCGTCTTCCTCCTGGTGCTCGAGCCGCGTCCCCGCCAGCAGCCGCGAGCCGGCGGCCAGCGGTTCCAGCAGGTCGTGGGCCCGCTGCCCGTGCACGCTGCCCCCGACCAGGGTCCAGGCGGCGCGCGAATAGGCCGCGGCCAGCTCGCCGGTGGTGTCCAGCACCAGCACCTCGTCCCTCGCCAGCGTCGAGGGCTGCTGGCTTCGGCGGACGGGACGGAGACCGCGGTCCCGCACCGCCGCATCCACGTCCCCGAGGCGCTCCAGGTGGCGAGGTGCGAGCAGCAGCGGCCACACGTCGGCGCGCAGCAGTAGCTCCTCCTCGCCCGGGTGGGTACAGCCGCCCACGGTCCAGCGTCGCTGGCCGGACACCAGCCCGTCCATCAGGGCGACGACCGGCGAGGTGGCGTCCGGTGGCTCAGGCACCTTGATCCGGCCGCAGCGACGGACCCGCTCCTCCGGGATTCCGAGGCGGACCAACCGGTCAGCTGAGTCGAGGTCGGCCGCTGCGATTCGGGCGATCCGCTCCCCCAGGGCCGCGAACCAGCGGCGGCCCAGCCCCGAGTCGTAGCGGCGGAAGCTCCTCTCGGAGAGCCGCGCGCCGACCACACCGACGGCAACCCCCTCGTCGGCGGCGGCCGCCAGCAGCCCGGGCCACAGCTCCGACTCCACCAGCCACAGAGCCCGGGGACGCAGGCGGCGCAACAAGCGACGGGTCGAGCGCCGATCCAGGGGGCCTGGACCACGGCCGTGCCCGAGCCCCAGGCTCTCCGCCCGGGCCAACCCCTCGGGGGTTCCGCTGGTCAGGTGCACCCGCGGTCCCCCCTCCGGAAGCCTGCGCAGCAAGCTCCCGGCGGCGGCGATCTCGCCGATGGAGGCGCCGTGGATCCACAGGTCGGCCGGCTCGGCATGCTCGCCCTCGCGCCCGGCTCCCAGGCGGAAACCCAGCACGCGCAGCGGCCGCGGGACCCAGCTCAACGCACCCTCCCCGAGAGCGATTCCGCCTCCGCGGTGATGGTGTCCAGCCGCCGCTGGAGCGTGGCCCGCGCTTCGCCCCGCTCGCCGGGGTCGGCGCCGACGCGGAGGGGCTCTCCGTAGACCAGCCAGGCTCGGGAGAAGGGCAGCGGGATCCAGGTACCGTCCCAGGTGTTCAGTCGCCAGCCCCGCTTGACGGCGGCACTCAGCGGGACCAGCCACGCCCCCGTCCGGCCGGCCAGGGCGACGGCGCCCGGCTTGGCCTCTTCCCGCGGTCCGCGGGGCCCGTCCACCGCCAGGGCGGCGTGGAGCCCCTCGCCGACCATACGCTGCTCCATCTCGCCGAGGGCCTCGCGTCCGCGGCGGCTGCTGCTACCGCGGGCCGGAGTGTAACCGTGGTGCTCGATCACCGCTTTTTGCAGGGTGCCGTCGCGGGAGAGGCTGACCATGATCACGACCCCTTCGCCCTCGTGGGCGCCGAGCATCACGAACTGCCGGCCGTGCCAGAACGCGTAGATCACCTGCTCGCCAGCGTCCATCAGCCGTTGCACGGGTTCCCGCCGGATCCGGGTCAGTCGCACGGTGGCCGACAGCAGGCGGACGCCCCAGGCGATGAGCACGCCGGCCAGCCGCAGGTGCCAGGGATCGATCCGTCGCGCCACGTCAGCCCGCCCCGACCTGGGTCGCCAGCAAGCGTCCGTACTCGCCGCCCCGCCGGATGAGCTGATCGTGGGTCCCCTGGGCCACGATGCGCCCGCCCTGCAGGACCGCGATCCGGTCGGCACGACGCACCGTCGAGAGCCGGTGAGCGACCACCAGGGTGGTGCGATCCTGCATCAGCCGTTCGAGGGCGGCCTGGACCTCGGCCTCGGCGGCGGCGTCCAGGTTCGACGTCGCCTCATCGAGGATCAGGATCGGGGCGTCCCGCAGCAGCGCCCGGGCGATGGTGATCCGCTGGCACTGGCCGCCGGAGAGCCTCACCCCCCGCTCGCCGATCAGCGTGTCGTAGCCCTGGGGGAGTTTCGAGATGAAGTCGTCGGCGTTGGCCGCCCGGGCGGCGCGGATCACCTCATCCTGTGTCGCGTCCGATTCGGCGTAGCGGATGTTCTCGGCCACCGTGTCGTCGAACAGGAAGGTGTCCTGGGTCACCACGGCCACGTGGCACCGCAGGGAGGTCAGCGTCAGGTCGCGGATATCGTGACCGTCGACCCAGACGGCGCCGTCCTGGGGGTCGAAGAACCTCAGCAACAGCCCGGTGAGGGTGGTCTTGCCCGCCCCGCTCTCGCCCACAACCGCGACGACCTCGCCGGGCTCGATGCGCAGATCGACCTCCCGCAACACGGCATGGGCGGGGTCGTAGGCGTACGACACCCGGTCGAAGTGGACGCCGCAGGTGTCCGAGTGCAGGGCGATGGCGTCCGGCGCGTCCCTGACGGTCGGCCGTGCATCCAGCACAGCGAACACCCGCTCGCAGGCGGCCAGCGCCTGCTGGTACAGGGAGTTGAGCTGACTCAGCCCCTTGAGCGGTTCGTTCATCAGCATCAAAGAGATCAGGAAGGCGACTAGGGAGCCGGGGGTCGAGCCGCCGCCCAGCACCCGCAGCCCACCCAGGTAGAGCACCAGCGCCACCGCGCCCGCCGCCACCAGCTCCACGATCGGTCCGCCGCCGATCTCGAACAACATCTTGCGCAGCAGCATCCCGTACTGGCGCTCGTTGACCTCCTCGAAGCGCGCCTGCTCCCGCTCCTGGCCGCCGAACGCCTGGACGATGCGCATCCCGGACAGGTTCTCGTGCACCGTCGCGGAGAGACTCCCGAGGGCGTCCAGCTGCCCGCGAGTGTAGTGGCGGACCCGGCGGCCGACAGCGCGGATCGGCAGATAGATCAGGGGCAACAGCGCCATCGCGACCAGGGTCAGCAGCCACTCCTGGATCAGCGCGGCGATCAACAGCGCGGCCAGGGTCAACGGACGCTGGACGGCGGTGACGGCCGCCGCCACGGCCCAGTGAGCGCCGTTGGTGTCGTTGGTGACCCGGGTCATCAGATCGCCGACCTTGCGGTGGTGGAAGTAGTCCAGAGACAGGGAATTGAGGTGGCCGACCAGCTCCGAGCGCATCCGCCGCATCACCCGCAGCCCCACCCGCTTGGTGATCGCGCCGCGAACGAAGTTGCAGCCGCCGTGGACTACAAAGACCAGCACCAGGCCGATGGGCAGCAGGGCCAACGCCCGCGCGTCGCGAGCGATCAACACGTCGTCGAGCACGTACTTGACCAGCAGTACGCTCGCGCCGCGGGCTGCGGCGACCCCCAGCATCAGCAGCAGCGAGAAGGCCAGCCAGGGCAGGTGCGGGCGCAGGTAGCCGAGGATCCGGCGACGTACGGCGGCTGTTCCGGGGAAAGACACGACACCAACATACCCAGCCGCCGCCTGCGGGTGAAGCGCTCCCGACCTTGGTCAGCCCGCGACGCGGGCGTGGGCGACGCGGAGCATGCCCAGCGACCGGTACGCGATGCTGCCGTCTTCAAGGGCCAGATAGGCGCGCTCGAGCTGCTGGGGACCCAGCTCCGTGACCAGGCTGAAGCCCCGGATCGACAGGAAACGGGCGATGCCTTCATCGGCGATGGCGGAGAGGCAGGGCTCGCCGACGCTGGAGAACCAATGCGCCGCCTTGCGGGCGCCGTGGCTGGACAGGTCGCCGTCGGCGAAGGACTGAACCGCGTAGTCGAAGGCGATCGACGAGCCGGGCCGGGCATTGCGGGCCACGCAGGCGAGCAGGCGGTCCACGGCGCGCGGGGTGAGATAGTAGAGCAACCCCTCGGCCAGGAACATGGTGCGGCGGCCCAGCTCGTACCCGGCGGCGAGCAGGCCCGCCTCGAGGGACTGCCTCTCGAGATCCAGGGGGACGTACCGCACGGACCGGCCGGCGGCGATCCCGGCGGCGTCGAGCAGGGTCCGCTTACGGACCTGCGTGGCCTGGAGATCGACCTCGAACACCCGTAGACGGTGGAGCGATCCCGCCAGCCGTTGCGCCCTCGTGTCGTAGCCAGCGCCGAGCACCACGAGCTGACTGACCTCCTCGCGCATGCAGCGGCAGGCCACGGCGTCCAGGTGGTTGGTGCGGGCGAGGATGTACCCGTAGATGCCCGGGTGGGCGCGCTCGGCGTAGTACAGGCAGAGTCGGCGCGGCAGCCGCAACGCCAGCCGCCGGGCCGGGCCCACGAAGTGGTGGGCGAGGGTGTCGTGGCAGCGCAACCACTGGTCCGGCTCCCGTGCGGCGAGCGCCCTCAGCAAGGCAGTAATCTCGGCCGATGGCACGGGCTGACCCGCCGCGTGCGGCCAGTCGTTCCCGACCGCAGCGACCGCTTCGGCGGGCGGCGCCAGCGCGGGGGAAAAGAGCTCCAGGCTGGCGGCGGTATCGAACATGGCTGGCCTCCCTCCAGTCAATCGCTCCGCAGTGAGAAACAAGCAAGAGCCGTGCCAGCGTCGTCGCGTGGGGATCCGCCAGCCCGATCCCCCGTCAAAGCGACAAACGGGCCCCGCTGTTCCGGCGCGCGTGTGGACGGACGCCCACGATTGTGGTCAAGAGCTGTACAGAGCAGTGGTCAATCGCGGCAGCGACGCTCCCAGTAGGCGGCCTTCTCCGGGGCGCGGCGCTCCAGCGCGCCGGCCACCTTGCGGGCGAGGCGTCGGCCGAGGATCGGGTAGCCGATCTCGACCTCGCCTTGCTCGCGGATCACCGAGCGACCCTCGCCGTCCATCTCGACCCGCAGGGTCCCGGCCACGCGAACCCGGTCGCCGTGGTTGTGATCGCGGCGGATCCAGCGGCACGTCCGCGAGCTGATATCCCATTCCATCTCGATGGTGCAGCGCTCGGTCCCCCGGCCCTTCCGCGACGGCTCCTCGGTGTACAGCTCGATCAACAGCCGGTCGCCCCCCCGCTCCTCGCGGGAACAGCGGACGTCCGTGGCGCCGAAGCGCCTGGCGATGGCGTCCTGCTCGCCGGGATCCACCATCCGCCGGACCACCTCGCCGGCCGCTGCTCCGATCGGACTGGCGCTGCTGAAACTCGCCCCCATCGGATCTCTCCCCTGCTCCGTGGCACCCCTGATCTCTAGCACTGGCGGGCCGCCGAAGCCAGCCTCTCAGAACAGGGTCCTCGGTCGATTCCAGGGGGCGGTATCGGCGGGTGGGCGACAGGGGTAGAACACGTAGCGCCGCACCACGACACCCCGGTACCGCACCTGGTGTGTACCCACGGGTTCACAGCCGGCGTCGGGAGCCTCGTTGAGGGAGACGAACACCACCGCCCTCCCGGGGTCCGCAGGGGGCCACAGGTCCCACTGGTTCGGGCGTCCCCGCCCCGGGACGTCCGCGACCCGGGTGGGATCGTCCATCCAGAACGCCAGCGCGGCGGCGTCTTGATAGCGGCTGGCGAGGATCAGCGTGTCGTCACCCATCGCGTCCGCCGCGGCGTCGGCGGTGAGCGCCAGCTCCCGATAGCCGGCGGTGTCCCGCAGGGGATCGACGGCCGGGGGGAGAGCGTCGAAGGGCTGGACGAGGTGCACGAGGGCCACGACCGATAACGCCGCCGACGTGCCACCGGCCCACACCAGCAGGCGCCGGGGAGCCGCCAGGGCGAGTCCGCAGGCCGCCGCCGGGTAGGCCATCGCCGGCCAGTTGGCGGCCGCGGGTGCCGACAGGCTAGCGGCCGCAAAACCCACGAAGATCGGCGCCGAAAGGGCCGTCCACAGCAGCGCGGGCCCCTCCGCGCGTCCCCGCAGCGTCCGCCACCAGAGCCAGACAGCGGCGCCCAGCCACACCGGTCCGACCACGCCCAGCTGGCCAGCGACGAACTCGGCCAGTCGAACCACGGGGTGGCCCGCCTGGGGCTCGATGCCGTGGGCCAGCTCCCAGACGAAGGGTGCCCAACCGTTGGCCGCGTTCCATGCCAGCCACGGAGCGATCAGGACGGCGGCCAGGACGACCCCCGCGAGCGCGCCCTTCCACGGTGGGTGGCGACCGCGCAGGGCGAGGAACACCCCCAGGCAGACCGGCGCCGCCGCCATGGTCAGCTTGGACAGCAGGCCCAGGCCGACCGCGGCGCCGAGCCAGAGCCACGGCGCGATCCAGCGATCCGCGGGAGGCGGCAGCCCGCCCCGGGGCGCCAGCGCCCGGGTCGCCGCGTACAGAAACGCCGCCCAGGCCAGCGACAGCGGCGCGTCCGGCGTGGTCACCAGGCCACCGAGGGCCGCCAGCGGCGTGGCCAGCAGCAGCCCGGCGGCCAGCGCCGCGCGGCGGGGCGGCAGGTGCTCACGGGCCGTCAGGTAAACGAGGGCCAGCGCGGCGGCCGAGCAGACCGCGGCAGGCAACCGGATGGCCGCGACGGAGTCTCCCAGCACGCTCCGGCTCGCGGCGATCAGCCATGCCACCATCGGCGGCTGGTCGAAGTAACCCCAGGCGAGATCCAGCGACCAGCGCCAGAAGTAAGCCTCGTCCGGGTGCGGCGGTCGGATCAGACCGAGCGCTCCACGAACGGCCACCAGCAACACCGCGAGGCCAAGCAGCAACCACAGCTCGCGGGGCCCCGGCGGTCGGATCGGTGGCGGGGATGCTCCCAGCGTCTCCCGAACCGCCGCAGCCGCCCGCGATGCCGCCCCCGGCGGTCCCATCGCCTCGCCAAGACGGTCGAGGCGGGCCCGGGTCTCGCCCCAGGCCTCGTCGTGGCCGAGCCAGGTCAGCAGCGGGGCCGCCATCGCCCGGGCATCCAGGCGCTGCAAGAACTCCGGTGCCACGGGGGGATTGCCGCGATCGGCGGCGACCAGATTGGAGAGGGCGATATGGTCCACGCCCCGCACCAGCAACCGGCCGAGGGCGTAGGTCAGCGGATTCACCCGGTAGGCCACGGCGTGGGGTGTGCCACAGAGCGCCGCTTCGAGGGTCGCCGTGCCCGACGCCACCAGGGCGCAGCGGGCCCTGGCCAGGACCGGAGCCGCAGGTCCGTCGACCACCTCGAGGGGCAGATCGTCGGGTACCGGCAGCAGCGCCGGGTCGATGGTCGACGCGCGCACGGTCACAAAACGGGTGTCGGGCGCCGCTTCGAGGACCCGGCGGGCCGTCTCCAGGAAGGGCACCCAGTGGGAGCGGACCTCCCCGGTCCGGCTCCCAGGCAGCAACGCCACGACGGGTCCAGGCGGCTCCGCCGGCCGCCGATGGGGCGCCACACGATCGACCAGCGGGTGGCCGACGTGGGTCACCTTCACCCCTTCGGCCGAGTAGAGCGGGGGTTCGAAGGGCAGCAGGGTCAGCATCCGGTCGACGCGCCGGGCCATGCTCCGCAGCCGGCCGCGGCGCCAGGCCCACACCTGGGGCGACACGTAGTACACGACCGGGATGCCGGCCGCGGTGGCGTGGGACGCGACCCGGAGGTTGAAGTCCGGAAAGTCCACGAGCAGCACCAGGTCGATGTCGCCGCGGTCCAGGAGTCGCCGCACCTCGCGCAGCGCCGACAGGTAGCGAGGTAGGCCCTGGACGACCTCGGCCAGTCCGACCACCGCCAGCTCGCGGGCGTGGACCCTCAGCTCCACGCCCGCGGCGGCCAGGGCGTCGCCCCCGATGCCCACGGCGTCCACCGGCCCCAGCTCCCGCAACAGCTCCGCGGCGAGCAGATCCCCGCTCTCCTCACCCGCGCAGATCAGGATCCGGGGTTCGACCGTGTTCATCCGGGACCTTCTGCGACCATCTGCGGTTCCCCTCAGTCCCTTGCCGCCGCCCCACGGTCCGTGTGGGGGGTGGGCCTAGCGCCAGCGATCGAGGCCGCGTTCGATGTCGGCGGAGATGCGGAAGGCCAGCCTGAGGGCCTCCACTGCCCGGGTCAGGTCGGGGTCGGGCTCGTCGGCCCGGACCCGATCCAGGAACGCCGTCTGCTGCCTCCCGACCGCATCGCGCTCTCCGACCGCGAGCGGGAGCATGGCCAGCGGCGTGTCCTGTTCCCGGACCACCCGGTGGCCGGAGCGGGCCAGCAGGTCGATGGAGTGATATCCGTCCGGCCCGAACGTGCGCAAGCTGCGGACGGCCTTGGGCGAGACCCGGCTCGCCGCCAACACGGCCACCGCGCCACCGCCGAATTCCAGCCGGACGTGAGCCATGTCCGGTCGGTCGGTCATCACCGGGGCGCCCACCGCGCGCAGGTCCGTCACCGCACCATCCACCAGCCCCAGCACCAGGTCCAGGTCGTGGATCATCAGGTCCAGGCTGACATCGATGTCCAGGCTCCGGGCCGAGAACGGGGCCAGCCGTTCGGCCTGGATGAACAGCGGCCGCCCCAGGGTCTCGCGGGCGGCCTCGAAGGCGGGGTTGTGGCGCTCGACCATCGCGACGTGCAGCCGGTTGACGGAGCGTCGCCCCACCGACAGCAGCTCGTCGGCGTCGTGGAGCGTGGATGCCAGCGGCTTCTCGACCAGTACCGGGAGGCCACGACGCAACAACGGCCCGGCGACGGGGGCGTGGGCGGTGGTGGTCACCGCGACGATGGCTGCGTCCAGGTCGTCCGGGAGGTCTTCGATCCCCGTCGCGATCTGGGCCGTTCCGCCGAGGTCGGCGGCCAGCGCCGCGGCTCGCCCGGGATCGATGTCGAGGACGGCGGCGAGCTCGGCGTCGGGTCGAGCTGCCAGGCAGCGGGCATGGACCCGACCCCAGCGGCCGGCCCCGGCGATCAACACCCTCAACGGGGATCCGGCCACGGGCCGCTCACTTTCCGACGCAGATGCCGCGGGTGGAGCCTCGCACGAACGTGGCCAGTTCGGCCACCAACGGGTCGTCGCTGTTCTGCTCGAGGGTGGTGACCCGCTCGAGCATGACCCCGCCGCGACGGAACAGCTCCCGGTAGGCGTCCTTGAGGGCGGTGCGGGATGTCACGGACACCCCGGCGCGACGCAGACCGACCACGTTGAGGCCCACCAGCCGGGCCCGGTCGCCCTGGACGATGGTGAACGGGGGCACATCCTTGTCGGCCATCGAGCCGGCGGCGATCATCGCCAGGCGGCCCACGTGGACGAACTGGTGGACCCCCACCAGCGCGGCCACGATCGCCTCGGACGCCACGTGCACGTGGCCGCCGAGCTGCGCGGAGTTGGCCAGCACGGCGCCATCGTCGAGCGTGCAGTCGTGGGCCACATGGGTGTAGTGCATCAGCAGGCAGCCGTCGCCGATCCGGGTGACGCGGCCCCCGTGCTCGGTGCCCCGGTTCACGGTGCAGAAGGAACGGAAATCGTTGCCCTCTCCCACCAGCAATCGGGTGTCCCCGCCCAGGTACTTGAGATCCTGGGGATCGCCCCCCAGGTGACACATGGCACCGATGCTGTTGCCAGGCCCAAATACCGACGGGCCCTCGAGCACCGCGTTGGCGCCCACGGTGCAGCCGTCGCCCAGCACGACATCCGGACCGACGAACGCTCCGGGGCCGATGGTCACGACCTCACCCAGCTCCGCCTTGCGATCGACGGTGGCTGTGGGATGGATCCCCGGGAACTGCGGCGTGTCCCTCACGGCGTGTTCTCCTTGCGGGTGAACGTGGCCAGAAGCACCGCCTCGGCGGCCTTCTCGCCGTCCACCGTCGCCAGCCCCTTGACCCGCCAGACGTCTCCCCGGGACTGGACGAGCGTGACCTCCAGCCGTAGCTGATCGCCGGGCACGACGGGCCGCCGAAAGCGTACCTTGTCCAGTCCCATCAACAGCACCCCACCGCCGTCGCGGTACTCTTCGCGGGATTCGTAACCCAGCATCGCAGCGGTCTGCGCCAGCGCCTCGACCACCAGCACACCGGGCATGACCGGATGGCCAGGGAAGTGACCGGCGAAGTAGGGCTCGTTGGCCGACACGTTCTTGATCCCGACGGCTCGTTCCCCGGGTTCGAGCTCCAGGATCCTGTCGACCATCAGGAAGGGGTAGCGATGGGGCAGCGCCTGCTGGATGCGTTCCACGTCGATCATCGAGTCCCCCAAAGCGGGTTCGGGACACTATAGCTGTCCGGACTGTTCAGCAGAACTCGGATGATGGGCAGAAGTCCGCGTTCATCAGCGATTACTTCCTTCTTCCCCGCCATTCTTCATGTTCTGCTTGAGTTCTGCGAGTTCGCGTTCGAGGGTGCGGACGCGTTTGAGGAGATCGGGGAGGCGGGGGAAGGCGGTGACCGATCGGCGCCAGCCACCGTGATCGAAGGCCGGGGCACCGGAGACCGTGGCGCCTGCCGGGACGTCGCCGCGCACGCCCGAACCGGCGCCCACGCGGGCGCCGTCGCCGATGGTCAGGTGTCCCACCAGGCCCACCTGGCCGCCGAGCTGGACGCCCTCCCCGACCCGGGTCGAGCCGGCGATCCCCGACTGCGCGACGATCACCGAGCCAGCGCCGATGACCACGTTGTGTCCCAGCTGGACCTGGTTGTCGAGCTTGCTGCCGCGGCCCACCCGGGTCTCGCCCAGGGTCGCCCTGTCGACGGTGCAGCCCGCGCCGACGTCGACCTCGTCCTCCAGCACGACCACGCCCACCTGGGGGATGCTCTGCCACCCATCGGCCGTTGGTGCGTAGCCGAACCCGGGGGAGCCGATCACGGAACCGGGGCCGATCCGGCAGCGGGCGCCGACCCGGGTGCCCGCGATCACCACCGCCGCGGCCCCGATCCGGCTGTCCGGTCCGACGACGACCTCCTCGCCGATGACAGCGTTGGCGTCGACCACGACCCCCGCGCCCAGGACCGCACCCGCCAGGACCGCCGCGCCAGGACCGACCGTCGCGGTACCGTCCACCTCCGCGCCCGGGTCGACCCAGGCCGCGGTGTGAACGCCCGGACTCGGCACGGGTTCGGGATAGAACAGGCCCATCAGGACGGCGAACGCGCCGTAGGGATCGTCGTGGGTCAGCAGCGCGGTCCCCGACGGGACCGTTGTGCCGGCCGGAGCCAGCACTGCCCCCGCGCGGCTGGATGCCAGCTGGGGCCGGTAGCGTGGGTTGGCGAGGAAGGAGATCTGGTCTGGACCGGCGGCCTCCAGGGGCGCGAGGCCCCGGATCGGCAGTCCGCGGTCACCGGTGACGATGGCGCCGACCAGGTCGGCGAGGCTGCCCAGGTCGCGCACGCGCTACTTCGTGGCGTTGTAGCGGGTGACCACCTTCTGGGTCAGGTCCATCTCCGGGGTGAAGGAGTAGACCACCGCCGCGTCGACGATCAGGTCCCAGCCATCCTCCTGGGCGACGCCTTTGCAGACCCGCTCCATCTTCTCGAGGATGTCGCCGAACAGCTGCTGGTTCAGCGCCATGATCTCCTGCTCTTTTTCGTAGACGTACATCTGGCCTTCCATCGCCAGGTTGTACAGCTCCTGCTCCTGGGCAGCCAGCGCGTCCGGGAGCAGCATGCCCGCCTGGGCCTCCAGCTGCTCCTGGCGCTGGGTCATTTCACTCTGGCGGTGCTCCCGCTCGTTCAGGTACTCGTCCCGCTTGGCCTCCAGTGTCGTGCGGGCCCGGCGCCCTTCCTCGACCTCGTACATGGCGGTCTCCATGTCCACCACGCCGATACGCAGTTGCTGGGCGAGCGCCGGGGTCGCCGAGGCGGCCAGCGTGATGATCGTGATAAGCAGCAGGTTCTTTCTCATGGGTTCCATCTCCGCGTCAGGTTGGGTCGCATTAACCCAATGGACGTTCGAAATCAAATTTTGATTCCCGCCGTTGCCCTCAATCGTCGGCGATCACGGCCTTTCGCATCCTTCGCAGCGCGCCGTTGGTGGCCCGGTAGAACGACTTCGCCCGGACCGGCTTGGCCTGGACCTCCGGCACCTCGACGGTGAACAACGCGTCGCGTGTCAACAGCGGTTCGCCGGTGTGGGCATCGTAGATCACGAGCTGCAGGTCCAGGTCCAGTTCGATGAGGTGCACCATGTAGACGCGGCCATCCCGCGACCACTTGGCCTGCTCGCGCACGTCGTAGGCGAACTCGGCATAACGGAACACCGCCAGATAGTCGGTGTCCGCGGGTACGGCGGGGAGGACCGCCAGCTTGGCCGGTAAATTCCCGTCCGGGTCCTCGGTGGCCACACCCCGCCAGAAGTCCTCGTCCCTCTCGGCCAGGGTGACGGTCCAGCGGGTCGGCCGCCCGCTGAACAGTGCGGCTGCCCTCTCGCCGAACAGGTCGAAGTAGCCGTGGGTGTCGTAGCCCGCCAACGGGTTGTGCTTCATCGAGGCGCGTTTGTCTTCACTGCGTATGTGGACGGCACCGGGGGCGACGATGACCACGTCGGCGCCCCGAAGCGCGCGCGCCAGCTCGTCTGCCCCCCTCGCCGCCCTCGGTCCGGCGAGGGTGACCAGCAGCAGCGCCAGCAGCGCAAGGCTAGAAGAACGAGCCGATGGTGAACTCAAAGACTTGGTCTCGTTCGTGGGGACGGCGATTGATCGGGAATCCCCACTCGAATCGCAACGGCCCCATCGGCGAGTGCCAGCGGATGCCGAAGCCCGCGCTCAGACGGAGGTTCTCGAAGCTGAAGGGATCGGTGCCGTACAGCCCCCCAAAGGCGTCGCCGGCGTCGAAGAAGACCACGCCCTTGACCCCCGCAGGCGGAACCAGCGGGAACTCCAGCTCCAGGTTGTTGATGATGCTGGCGTTGCCGCCCAGCACGATTCCCTCGGCGGCATGGACGGGATCGTCGTTGGCCATCCACTTGAAGTAGGGCCCGACCGAGTAGGGCAGGTAGCCTCGCAGGGAATTGATGCCCCCGGCCCGGTAGCGGATGGTGTAGGGCACCACGCTCCCGTCCAGCGACTTCACGTAGCCCAGCGAGACGTTCCAGCGCAGCACCACCAGCGGAGTCCCCAGCGGGATGTAGGTGCGGAAGTTCCCCTGCAGCCGCAGGAACCGGAAGTCGCCGCCGAGGATGCTGACCACCTTGTCCGCGTCGGTGCGGAATCCGCCCGCGAACTCGACCGCAGCGCTGGTGTAGAAGCCCTTGGTCGGCGTGATCCGGTTGTTGCGCTTGTCCAGGATGATGCTGGCTTGCAGGGAGCTGGTCTTGCCAGAGCGGTAGAACTGGCCGCCGAGGAAGTTCTGCTGGTACTCCCGCAACGAGGTCAGGCCCAGGTCCTCGAGGGTGTACTCCAGCGCGAAGCGGGCGTCGTCCTGCTTGCCGATGTAGTGGCCCACCGCCACGGTGATGCCCCGGTTGAACTCCCTGAGGCCGTAATCCATCACCCGCGAGAACCCGGCGAAACGGAAGTTGAAGCGGGTGTCGAGGAAGTAGGGATCGTAGAAGTCCAGCTGGATCATCTGGCGCGAATTCTGTCCGTAGAAGAATCCTCGCTCGCGCAGGTTGCTACCCAGGCTGAGGTTGGCCGCGAAGCTGACGTAGTAACCCAGGCCCAGGAAGTTGGCGCGGCTGATGTTGGCGGTGAACACGAACCGTTCGATGGTGGAGATGCCCGCGCCGATGCTGAAGGTCCCGGTGGGCTGCTCGGTGACGTCGACCACCATGTCCAGCGTGTCGGGCTCGTCACCCCGCGGTGTGGTGATCTTGACCTCTTCGAAGTACCCCAGCCGCTCGAGCCGATAGCGCGAGCGTTTGATGGTGCTGCCCCGCCACAGTTCGCCCTCGTCGATGTCGATCTCGCGGCGGATCACCTTGTCCCAGGTGGTCTCGTTGCCCACGATCCGGATCTTGTCGAGGGTGACCAGGTTGCCCTTCTGGATCATGTAGCGGATGTCGGCGACCTTCCGCTCCGGATCCGTCGCTGGCAGCGGTACCACGTTGGCGAAGGCGTACCCCTGGTCCGCGTACTTGTCGGTTAGCGCCTGCTGGTCGTCCATGATCCGGCTGCGCCGCCAGGGCTCGCCGGCCTTGATCTTGACCAGCTCGTAGAGCTCGGGCTCGGGGAAGATGATGTCCCCGTCGATGGTCACCTCGCCGATGCTGTACTGGTCCCCCTCATCCACCGGGATGGTGATGAAGACCCAGCGCTTGTTGGGGCTGAGGGTGACCTCGGGGGTGCCGACCCGGACGTTGAGGTAGCCGAACTCGACGTAGAAGGCGGTCAGCTGCTCCACGTCCGCCTGCAGTACGTCGCCCTTGTAGGTGCCGGCCTTGCCCGCGCCGGGCAGGATGCCGGCCTCCTTGGTCTGCATGAACTGCTTGAGCCGCGAGTCGGGGAACGCCGCATTCCCGACCAGCTCGATCTGCTTGATCAGGACCTTGCGGTTCTCGCGGATGTCGAAGACGACGTTGACCTCGTTGCCCTGGAGCGGCTGGATCGAGTGGACCACCTCGACCAGGTAATAACCCTTGTCCAGGTAGACGTCCTCGATGCGGTGGGCGTTGGACACCACCTTGGACTCGTCGAGGATGGTGAACGGCTGGATCGTCACCACCTCGGTGATGTCGTCGATCTGGACCTTCTCGTTGCCCTGGAACACCACCTCGCGGATCGAGGGTTTTTCGTCCACGTGGATGATCAGGATGACGGCCGCGCCGTCCTGCTCACCCTCGATCCAGATGTCCCGGAAGTGGCCTAGCCGGTAGATGTCACGGATGGCCTGGCGGGCGGCCGCGGGGCGGAACAGATCGCCCACCTCGAGGGCCACGATCTCCCGGATCGCGGCGGCCTCCACCTTGATGTTGCCATCGATCCGGATCTCGCTGATCGCCCCGCCCAGCGCTGCTCGCGCGGGCGCGGGATTGGCCACCACTGCCAGGCTGGCGAGGGCGATGACGGCGGCGAGGGTGAAGAGTCGTCCCATGGTCGCTTTCCGCGGTCCTCCGGCGCGATCGGCGCAGTATCGTGGCCCCCCCCCATCGGTGTCAACGCGCGCGCTCACGTGAGTTCCTCGAGGACACCTTCGCGCAGCTCCAGCTTCCGCTCCACCGAGGAGGCCAGATCCGGGTCGTGGGTGACCAGCACGAGGATCGCTCCACGGCTTGCGATGGCGTCCAGCAGCAGCTCATGGACCGCAGCGCCCGTGCGTTGGTCCAGGTTGCCCGTGGGCTCGTCGGCCAGCACCAGCTGGGGTCGATGGACGAGGGCGCGGGCGATGGCCACCCGCTGCTGCTCGCCGCCGGACAGCTCGCCGGGACGGTGGTCGATCCGGTGGTCCAGCTCCATCTCGCCCAGCACCCGCAGCGCCCGCTCCCGCGCGTCCTCGAAGGTCTCCCCGGCCACCACCGCGGGCATGATCACGTTCTCGACGGCGGTGAACTCCGGCAGCAGATGGTGGAACTGGAACACCATGCCCACGTGGCGGCAGCGCAGGGCCGACAGCTCCCGATCGCCCAGGCTCGACAGCTCCCGCCCCCCCAGCCGGAGGGAACCGGCGCTGGGGCGGTCGAGGGCGCCGAGCAGGTGCAGCAGGGTGCTCTTGCCCGCACCCGAGCGCCCCATCACCGACACCTGCTCGCCGGGATCCAACCGCAGGTCGATGCCCCGCAGCACGTCGATGGTCCGGCCACCCTTGGAGAAGGAGCGCCACAGTCCCTCGGCCACGACCTCGAAGGCGGCGTCGGCGTCACTCATACCGGAGCCCCTCCACGGGATCGACCTTGGCGGCGTGCCAGGCCGGGTACAGGGTGGCCAGGAAGCTGACGGTGACCGCGAACAGGGCCACGAGCACGAAGGTCCAGGGGCTCATCGCCACCGGCAACGTGTCGAGGTAGTAGACGTCCGTGTCCAGCGGGATGAATCGATACCTGTCCAGCGACCAGCAGGTGACGTACCCCAGGACCGTACCCAGGGTGGTGCCGACAAATCCGATGATCAGCCCCTCGATCATGAACGCCTTCATGATCTGCGTCCTCGACGCCCCCATCGCTCGCAGGATGGCGATCTCCCGCCGCTTCTCCATCACCACCATGATCAGCACCACGATGATGTTCAGCGCTGCGCCCACGTAGATGAACGACAGGATCACCGCCATCACCTTCTTCTCGAGCTTCAGCGCGGCGAAGAGGTTGCGGTTCATCGCCATCCAATCCCGGGTCCAGAACGGGTAGCGCAGCTCGAGTTCGATGGCCTCGGCCACCTTGTCGGCGGCGTACAGGTCCTCGACGACCACCTCGATGCCCGTCACCTCGTCGTCGAACTTGAGGAAGGACTGGGCGGCTGGGATCGAGACGTAGAGGAACTTGGTGTCGTACTCGTACATCCCGGAGTAGAAGATCGACTTCACCCGGAACTTCTGCATGGTCGTGACCATGGTGCCGAACGGGCCTGGCTCGCCGAAGGGCGAGGTGACCAGCACCACGTCCCCCACCCTGGCGCTGAGGATGGTGGCCATCTCCTCGCCCAGCAGGATCCCGGGCAGGGCGCGTTCCGGATCCTGGATCACCCGGTCGTCCCGCAGCGGCAGCGGCTCGTCGATGGCATCGAGCAGCGCCTGCTTGGCCGCCCGATCGTCGGGCAACAGTCCGTCGGGTCCGTACTTCAACGATCCGACCAGGTCGGTGACCTGGCCGACCGTGGCGGTCTCGACCCCCTTGAAGATCGCGCCGGTCACGTGGTCGTCGTGCTTGACCATCAGCTCGGTGTAGACGAAGGGGGTCGCAGCCACCACGCCATCGATGGACTCGACCGTCTCCAGGGTCTGGCCGTAGTTCGGGAAAGTGCCCGTGTAGTTGAGCACCACGGCGTGGGCGTTGGTCCCCAGGATCTTGTCCCGCAGGTCCAGCTCGAAACCGCTCATCACGCTGAGGACCACCGTCAGGGTCCAGACGCCCATGGTCACCGCGAGGATCGAGAGGACGGTGATCACCGACACGAACCGCTGGTCGCGCTTGCCCTTCATGTAGCGCAGGCCGATGAAGGACGAAAAACGGCTCCCGCGGACCAGCGATCCCAGGTCGCCCTCCGTCAACCGGTGGCCGAAGTCGGGCAGCAACATCTCCCCGTAGATCCGCTCGAGGAGCCAGGTGCAGACCAGCACGGGGAACCACGCCGGGAACAGGACCACGGCCACGAAGCCGCGCAGCAGGGACCGGGTGGCGGCCAGTGTTCCGCGGGCCTCCCAGGGGTCGTAGAGGAACTCGGTGAAGTGGCGTCTGAACACCACGAACATCACCGCGAGGCCCAGGGCGGTCGCGACGGTGACCAGCGGGATCAGCGCCTCGGGCCCGCCGATCACGAGGAACTCGTCCATCCGCATCTGGACCATCAGCGCCACGCCGCCCAGGAACGCGGTCGCCAGCAGGGTCAGCCCCTTGTGGACGAAGGCCTCGCGGGCGGCCATGTTGCCCGCAGTCAGCCACAGCACCATCATGCCGCCGGCGATCAGCGCCTGGTTCACAACCGGGAACGGGAGGATGGTCAGCCTGGCGACGGACAGGACGAAGGTGGCCACGATCAGGCCGTCCAGGATCAGGACGGCCGGCCAGCGCCCCGCGGACACCAGGAACAGGCCCGACGTCTCCAGGGTCGTCGCGGCCGGGAACAGCACCAGCGACGGCAGGGCCAGGGCGATCCGTAGCGGCCAGCGGACGCGGATGCTCCGACCCAGGTAGCCCTCGACCATGAACAGCAGCCCGTCGGTGCACAGGCCGCACAACCCCACCAGGAGGTAAATCGGCACCCAGAGTGGGGATGCCGCCACGAGGGCGATGAGCTTGAGGGTATTGGCCATGGTCCCTGGCGTCCGGCCCATCAACCCGCGGGCCGGCTCTCCATTCCGTTCGGGCGGCTAGCCCCTCACTCCAGTTCCTCGTCGGCGGCGGCCGCCTCGGCCTCGCCGGCGAGCACGGACAGATAGGCCTCGATGAAGGGGGTCAGATCGCCGCCCAGAACCCGGTCCACGTTACCCTCGTTGACCCCCGTGCGGTGGTCCTTGACCAGCCGGTAGGGATGGAGGACGTAGGAGCGGATCTGCGATCCCCACTCGACCTTCTTCTTCTGGGCCTGCTGGGCGGCGAACTTCTCCTCGCGTTCCTGGATCTCCCGTTCGTAGAGCCGCGCCCTGAGCACCTTGAGCGCCTGGGACTTGTTCTTGTGCTGGCTCCGCTCGTTCTGGCACTGCACCACGATGTTGGTGGGCATGTGGGTGATCCGCACCGCCGAGTCGGTGACGTTGACGTGCTGGCCGCCGGCTCCCGACGCCCGGTAGGTGTCGATGCGCAGGTCGCCCTCGTTGATGTCGATCTCGATGTCGTCGTCCAGGTCCGGGTAGACGTCGATGGCGGCGAACGCCGTATGGCGGCGCGCCGAGGCATCGAAGGGGGAGATTCGCACCAGCCGGTGGACCCCCGACTCGCACTTGAGCTGACCGTAAGCGTAGGGCCCGTCCACGGACAGGGTCGCGCTCTTGATGCCACCCTCGTCGGCGGGCAACAGGTCCATCGTGCGGACCTTGAAGCCATTCTTCTCGCCGAACATGGTCACCATCCGCAGCAACTTCTCCGCCCAGTCCTGGGCATCGAGGCCACCCGCGCCGGGATGGATCTCGACGATGGCGGACGAGATGTCGCCCTCGCGCCCCAGCAGACGTTCCACGTCCACCTCGCGGATCCGTTCGCGCAACGGCGGCAGCTGCGCCTGCACCTCGGCCCCGGTCGCGTCGTCCTGCTCCTCGATGGCCATCTGCAGGAGCAGGTCGGCCTCCTCGACCTCGGTGGCGAGCTGCTCGTACCGCTGGATGCTGCGCTCGACGGCTGTGCGCTCCTTGAGGACCTTCTGGGCCTTTGCGGGATCCTTCCAGAGATCGGGATCCTCGGCGAACCGGCCTAGCTCCTCGAGCCGGCCGCGCCTGGTTGGCAGGTCAAAGATGCCTCCCGAGGCGCTCCACGTGCTCACGCAACGCGGCGACCTCCTCGGCGGTCTCGTCGAACATGTCCAGCTCCCGTCACCGCCTCGTCGGCGGGGCGCCCAGCATAGGCCAACTCCGTTCGCGCGCAAAGGTTCGCAACTTGGGTTTTTCCTCGCGCGTCCGACTTAATTAGAATGAACGCACGCCACTTGCGGCCGATGAAGGCCCATGGGCTCCGGGAGACCTCGACGATGACCATCCCTACCAGGCGCGGCCTGGCGGACGTCTGCTTCGCCGCGCTGGTCGCTGTTTGCCTGACGGCAACGGTCGCCCACGCGCAGGACGACGTCGCACTCCGCGTCCAGCAATTCGAGCCCAACGGCGATGGACTGGGGTACTTCACCGTGGAATCCGCCCGGGCCACCCAGCTGGGCAAGGTGATCTTCAGCCTGCACGCCAACTACGCCACCGGCGTACTCGCCACCTGGAACGGAGACCAGCTGCAGACCTGGGCGATCCGGCGGCAGCTGGGCGTGGACCTGCAGCTCGGGCTGGGCTTCAAGGTCCTGGACCTCGTGGTGTTGATGCCCTTCATCCCCTACCAGGAGGGCACGGGCATCCCGGGTACCGAGTTCGCCCTCCACCCCTTTGGCGACGTGATCGTGCGGCCCAAGGTCACCATCCTGCACCCGGACGTGCGGCCCATCGGCCTCGGCATCGCGCTGCCGTTCAGCTTCCCCACCGGCAAGGAGAGCGCGTTCTCGGGCGAGGCCGGGATCACGGTCACCCCGACGGTGATCGGTGAGGTCCGGCTCGGGCCGCTGGACGTGGGCGTCAACCTGGGCATCCGCGGCCGCAAACCGCAGACGGTCCAGGGGCTGGTGGTCAAGACCCAGCTCAACTACGGGATCGCCGCCCGCCTCAACCCGTTCAAAGGCTTCGGTTTGCAGGTGGAGCTGTGGGGCGCGGGTGGCTCTCGCAATCCGGCCGCCAACCCCGCCAACTGGCTGGCCGGGATCAACATCGCGACGCAGAAGGGGTTCGTACTGCGAGCGGGAGTCGGCACGGGGATCGGCCCGGGCTACGGCTCGCCCAAGGTGCGGGCCGTGTTCGGCATCGGCGCCGCCCGCCCGGCCCTGGTGGATCAGGACCGGGACACCTTGGGTGACAAGGACGATCTGTGTCCCGGCGAGGCGGAAGACCGGGACGGATTCATGGACGCCGACGGCTGTCCCGACGTGGACAACGACGGCGACGGCATCCTCGACGGCTACGACGACTGCCCGGACGACGCCGAGACCTTCAACGAGTTCGACGACGAGGACGGTTGCCCGGACGAGCTCGACCCGGTGGCCGTGGCCAGCGGCGAGATCCCGCTGCTGGTGGACGACGAGGAGCCGGCGGACAAGGACGGAGACGGGGTGCTGGACGACGAGGATCCCTGCCCGCTCTACGCCGAGGACGTGGACGGCTTCGAGGACGAGGACGGCTGTCCGGACGAAGACGACGACGGCGACGGTATCGCCGATGCCGACGACGCCTGCCCCCGCGAGGCCGAGGTCTTCAATCAGTTCGCCGATGACGACGGTTGCCCGGACGAGGTCTCGGTGATCCTGGAGACCGAGAGCAGTGGCGAGCTGACCGTCGAGGTGGACGAGGTTCGCGGCCGCATCGACGTCAGCGAGAACATCTACTTCGACACCGCAGCGGCGACCCTGCGCCCGGAGTCGTTCACGGTGCTCAACAAGGTGGCCAGCGTGCTGATCGTCCGCGATGACATCGTCGGGATCGAGATCCAGGGCCACACGGACGAACGCGGTGACCCCCAGGTCAACCGCCAGCTCTCCGAGGAGCGCGCCGATGCGGTGCGCCAGTATCTGGTCAATCTCGGCGTCGATTCCGCCCGGTTGACCGCCATCGGTCACGGCCCCGACCGCCCGCTGGATCCCGGCCACGACGAGGCTGCCTGGGAACAAAACAGGCGGGTCGAATTCCATATCGTGGAGTGACGGATGCGCGTACAGCATAGACAGCGGATGGGGATGGGCGGGGCGCGATGGACGGTCCATGGCCTCGCGGCGATCTTGATGTCGATGGGGACGGCCTGCGATGAGCCGGCCACCGTCGAGGGCGCGATGGCGGTCGATCCCCCCGCGGTGACCATGGCCGACCTGGCCGCCGACGAGGCGCACACCGAGCACATCAGCCTCTCGAACAGCGGCGAGGGGCTGCTCATGATCGAGGGAGTCGAGCTGACGGACTCGGCGGCGGGGCTGTTCACCGTCGTGTTGACCGATCCCGGTGCGTTGCCCTTCTTCCTGGATCCGGGCGACACCTTCCTGTTCGGGGTGGGCTTCTACGGCGCCCCCCTCGGCGACTACGCGGGGATGGTGGAGATCAGCTACGACGTCAAACCCCAGTACGTGGGCGGCGGCCGCCCGGCCAAGGACGTGAGCGCCGACGCCGGACGCAGGACCTACGAGCTTTCCCTGGACGCGGTGGTCGGCATCGCCGGCACCGACGGCGACGGCGACGGCTGGACCGTCGAGGGTGGGGACTGCGACGACGAGGACCCCGCGATCCACCCCGAGGCACCCGAGCAGTGCAACGGCGTCGACGACGACTGCGACGGCGCGGTCCCCGCCGACGAGCAGGACGCGGACGGCGACGGCCAGATGGGCTGTGACGGCGACTGTGACGACGGGGACGACACGGTCTACCTGGGCGCCCCGGAGCTGTGCGATGGCGCGGACAACGACTGTGACGGCGCCGTGGGCGACGAGCTGGACCTGGACCTGGACGGCGTCACCCCCTGCGACGGCGACTGCGACGACGGCAGCACCGTCACCTACCCGGGGGCTCCCGAGGTCTGCGACGGGCTGGACAACGACTGCGACGGAGTGATCCCGGCGAGCGAGCGGGACGACGACGGCGACGGCCAGAGCCCCTGCGGCGGGGACTGTGATGACGACGACCCGGAGACCTACGATGGCGCACCGGAGCTGTGCGACGGCATCGACAACGACTGCGACGGCGTGGCCGGCGACGAGTTCGACGGCGACGGAGACGGCTACACGCCCTGTGACGGCGACTGCGACGACTCGGACGCCGCGACCTACCCGGGAGCCGACGAGATCTGTGACGGTGCCGACAACGACTGCGACGGGGCCATCCCGGCGGACGACCAGGACCAGGACGGCGACGGCTGGCCGCTCTGCGCGGGCGATTGTGACGACGGCGAGGCCGCGGTCTACCCGGGCGCGGCGGAGATCTGCGACGGACTGGACAACGACTGCGATGGCGACGTCCCGGACTTCTACGACCTGGACGGGGACGGCTTCAGCGCCTGCGACGGCGACTGTGACGACGGGGACGCCCAGGTCAACCCCCACGCGGCCGAGGAGTGCAACGGCGCCGACGACGACTGCGACGGCCTGACCGGACCTGGCGAGGCGGACGACGACGGGGACGGCGTGCTGGCCTGCGCGGGCGACTGCAACGATTTTGATCCGGCGACTCACCCCGGCGCGGCCGAGGTGTGCGACGGCCAGGACAACGACTGCGACGGCGCGACACCTGCCGACGAGGCGGACGACGACGGGGACGGCTGGGCCATCTGTGACGGCGACTGCGACGACCTGGACGACGATCGCAATCCGGGCGTGAGCGAACAGTGCAACGGGATCGACGACGACTGTGACGGGTCGGTGCCCGGGGACGAGGCCGACGGAGACGGCGACGGGTTCGCGGTCTGTGACGGCGACTGCGACGACGGCGACCCGGGCCAGAATCCCGGCGCCGCCGAGGACTGCAACGGCCTCGATGACGACTGCGACGGGGCGCTGCCCTCGGTCGAGGTGGACCTGGACGGGGACGGTTGGACCGAGTGCGGCGGCGACTGCTCGCCCTTCGACGGTTCGATCCACCCCGGAGCGACCGAGGCCTGCAACGGTCAGGACGACGACTGTGACGGCCAGCTGGGGGCCGGCGAACTGGATGGGGACGGGGACGGCGTCAGCGTGTGTGGCGGGGACTGCAACGACGGCGACCCGTCGATCCACCCGGGCGCGGCGGAGCTGTGCAACGGCCAGGACGACGACTGCGACGGACAGACGCCGGCCGACGAGGCGGACGGCGACGGCGACGGCGTCAGCGGTTGCGCGGGCGACTGCGACGACGGCGACCCGTCCATCCACCCCGGCGCGGCCGAGGCCTGCAATGGCCAGGACGACGACTGCAGCGGACAGCCGGGCCCGGGCGAGCAAGACGGGGACGGCGACGGCTGGTGGGTCTGTGCCGGTGACTGCAACGACACCGACCCGGCCGTTCACCCGGGCGCCGCCGAACTCTGCGATGGGCAAGACAACGACTGCGACGGGGTGCTGCCGTCCGGTGAGTTCGATCTGGACGGCGACGGAGTGGCCGGCTGCCTGGACTGCGACGACGGCGATCCGGCGACCTTCCCCGGCGCCGCCGAGCTCTGCGACGGGATCGACAACAGCTGCGACGGGATCCTGGCGCCGGACGAGGTGGACGGGGACGGCGACGGGTGGCGCGGCTGCGACGGGGATTGCGACGACAACCTGTCGTTCGTCTACCCGGGGGCGCCGGAGCTGTGTGACGGGCTGGACGACGACTGCGACGGGCAGCCGGGTCCGGGCGAACAGGACGCCGACGGCGACGGGATGAGCGGCTGCGAGGGCGACTGCGACGACGGGAACCCGGCCAGCTTCCCTGGCGCCGACGAGATCTGTGACGGTGCGGACAACGACTGTGACGGACAGCTGGGGCCGGGCGAGCTGGACGCCGACGGCGACGGCGTCACCGCCTGCGCAGGCGATTGTGACGACGCCGATCCGACGGTGTTCCCCGGGGCGACGGAGCTGTGCGACGGCGCGGACAACGACTGTGACGGGGCGCTCGGCCCGCAGGAGACCGACGACGACGGCGACGGCTACAGCGAATGCAGCGGCGACTGCGACGACACCCGCGCGGATATGAATCCGGACCAGTACGAGATCTGTGACGGACTGGACAACGACTGTGACGGCGCTCCGGGCCCGGGCGAGGCGGACGCGGACGGTGATGGTTGGCGGGCTTGCGAAGGCGAGTGCAACGACGGCGACGCGACGGTCTATCCGGGTGCGCCGGAGCTCTGTGACGGGCTCGACAACGACTGCGACTTTGCGCTGCCCGCCGCCGAGGCAGACGACGACGGTGACGGCGTCGCCCAGTGCCAGGGTGATTGCGACGACGGAAATCCGGCCATCTACCCGGGCGCGACCGAGCTGTGCAACGGCGACGACGACGACTGCGACGGCCAGCTGGGCCCACAGGAGACCGACGACGACGGCGACGGCTACAGCGAATGTAACGGCGACTGCGACGACGGCCAGCCGGACGTCAACCCGGACCAGTGGGAACTCTGCGACGGCCTGGACAACGACTGCGACGGCGCCCTCGGCCCCGGCGAGGCCGACGCCGACGGCGACGGCTGGCGCTCGTGTGAGGGCGAGTGCAACGACGGCGATCCCACCGTCTACCCGGGCGCCCCGGAGATCTGTGACGGCCAGGACAACGACTGCGACTTCGCCGTCCCGGCGGGTGAGGAGGACGACGACGGCGACGGCGTGCCGGTCTGCGGCGGCGACTGCGACGACGGGGACGCGGACGTCTTCCCCGGCGCTCCGGAGTTGTGCGACGGGCTGGACAACGACTGTGACGGGGAGGTGGACGAGGAGGGCGGCTGCACGGTCTGCCCGCTGTACGTGGACGGGGGCGCCCTCGGTTCCCTGGAGCTGGGCACCGTCGACGACCCCTTCGCGGCGATCCAGGATGGCATCGACGCCATCGGTCCCGAGTGCGACGAAGTGTCGGTGGCCGCGGGCACCTACGACGAGAACCTCGAGCTGTTCTACGACACCGCGACCGTCTACTCCCAGGATGGCGCCGCCGCCACCGTGATCGACGGCGGCGGCGACCGGGTGGTCCACATCCAGAACGCCGATGTGGAGCTGTCTGGCTTCACCATCACCAACGGTCGCCAGGCCTTCGGCGGCGGGATCATGATCTGGGGCGGTACCGCCGAGATCGCCGACTGCGAGGTGCGGGACAACGAGTGCGACGACGGCGGCGAGGGCGCCGGCCTGTTCGGCTGGAACGCCACGCTGACCATCGTCGACAACACCTTCGAGGGCAACGACTGTGGGTACGGTGGTGGGTCGGCGGGGAACAACGGCGGGGCGATCACCCTCGACGACTGCAACGCCGAGATCGCCGACAACGTGATCGTCGACAACACCGCCGGAGACGCGGGCGGGATCTACGTGGAGAACGGCCCCTCGTACATCTTCCGCAACCTGATCGCGTTCAACCTCTGCGACGACAGCGAACCGGGGCAGAATCAGCTGTTCGGCGGCGGCGGCGTGGTCGTCCGCGGTGACGAGGTGCTGCTGTTCAACAACCTGATCGTGGACAACGAGTCCGGCGACACCGGCGGCGGGGTGATCCTGTTCCAGACCAGCGCCGACACCGTGGTGGGCAACAACGTGATCGCCCACAACCGGACCGCCAGCGGCGCCGGTGGTGTGGCCTTCAACGGCACGGACAGCGGCATGATCTGGAACAACATCGTGACGGGCAACGAGCTGGCCGGCTTCTGGGGAGAGGACGGCGACCTGTTCGACCTGGAGTACAACGACGTCTACGACAACGGGGTCGCATACGACGGCACGGTCTCCGACCGGACCGGGATCCTGGGCAACATCGCCGAAGACCCGGAGTTCGTCGCGTTCCTCGACGACGGCGACCCGTACAACGACAACTTCCAGCTGCAGCCCGGCTCACCGTGCATCGACGCCGGCCACTTTGCCCCCCAGCTCAACGACGCCGACGGCACCCGCAACGACATGGGCGCCTACGCCGGGCCGTATGGGTCATGGCCGTGATAACCGCCCATCCCGTAGGAGATGTGAATCCCTCCGGGTGAGAGTCGGACCTCGTCAAGCACTCGATCGAGGGCCTCGCGGCGTTCGACGAGCGGGCGGTCGTGCCAGGCTTCGAGGATGGCTGCGCGGTAGGTGTCGGGGTCGATCTCGTCGAATGCGGGCTGCGGCTGTGCGGAAGGCAGCGCGGCGAGATGCAGCCGGGCGTGCTCCCGCTGCTCGATGAGCGGTGCGTTGATCGCCCTGGCGTCATCCTCCTCGATCAGGCCGCTGCTCACCTGGGCCGAGGTCCGCCGGATCTTCCCGTCCAGGTCGGCCACGAGCGCGGTGAGCCGCTCGCGATCGGCTGCGGCGTGGTCGATGGGCGCGGCGGCGAGCTGGTCCTATCAGAGCTGGACAAGCGCAATTGGCCCCCGCCCCAACGTCATCGTTGCTCCGGGGGAGGATGTGCCGGTAATCGACGTAAGGGGGCCCCTATTCTCCACCGACTATGGCACTTCTTTTGCTGCACCGTTCGTCAGCTCGGCTGCCGCACTGGCGCTCTACCTGGTCCCGGAGCTCACTCCCCAGGAGGTCGTCTCGCTGCTGCAGCAAACCGGCGACGACGTCTCTGCACTGTGGAGCGCGCCCCTGCGGCGACTCAACGCGCGCAACCTCCTGCGCTCGACCTCCCGTCTCCACGGCAACCCCGCTCCAACCGGCGGTCTGACCTACGCCTACACGGCCGACGAGGACTCCCACGAGCTCAGCGCCGTCCTCCTCGATCCCGCGTTCGGACAACCGTGGCTGCCGCACGAGGTCAGCGAGGCCAGCCTGGCGGGCTGTACCTCGCCGGTGGACGTGGTGGCCTCGCCCGACGGCTCCCGGATCTACGTCCTGTGCGAGGGGTCCATGTCGCTGGCGATCCTGGACGCCGACTCCCTGGAGGTGGTCCGGGAGGCCGATCTACCTGCCGGGTACGACCTGGGCTCGGGAGGGCGGATGGCGATCGACGGCGAGGAGACCGTGGCCGTTCCGATGCAGGACGGCTCCCAGGTTCTGCTGGCCCTGTACGAAGGACGCACGGACTCCTGGATGGACACGGATCCGTTCGATCTGGGCCTGAACGAGCCGTATTCGGTGGACGTGACCGCCATGCCCAGGCAGTACCAGGAGTTCTGGGTCCAGGGGTACTCGAACCTCTTCGAACCCGGGTACCTTCAGCAGGTCCTGCTGGATCCGAGGCACCGAGATCTGACGCCCGGGGACCAGCTGGACCTGGCCACCCAGTTCGCCGGTGCGTACCCCCCCAAGGGGCTCGACGCCTCCCACGACGGCGAGCGCGTCTACGCGGTGTTCGGCGACGACGACACCAACCCCGAGCAGATCGAGATCGAGGTCGGTGGAGCGTGGACGGGCGACACGTGCGGCTCGATCCAGGGCCATCCCATCGAGCGGCCTTTCGATATCGCGGTGGATCCCCAGGGGAGCGAGTACGCCTATCTGGCCGAGTGGGAGACCGGGATGTGGACCCAGCTCAACCTGAGCTCGCTGGACTGCGAGGCGCTGTTGGAACCCAACTACAGCGCCCTCCCCGAGCGGGTAGCCATGACGCCGGACGGGGGTACGGTGCTGGGGACCTACCCCGATCTGAACACGCTGGCGGCGTTCCCCCACGATCCAACCTACAGTGGCCTGTATCAGATCTCCTCCGACAGGGAGGTGGCCGTCAACGGCTCCGCTCCACTGGGCGTGGACAGCCGCCCGTCCGTGTCGGTGCTGGCGCCGCGCCCCGAGACCCGCGTCGACGGGGTGACCCGGTTCGAGGTGGCCGTGCGTGACGCCAGGATCTCGGAGGTCCAGATCGTGGCGTACGACGTCAACGACGCCGTCATCGGCAGCGAGACCTACACCCGCTGGTCCGCCGTGGACGGCATCATCCCCGACTTCGTGGCCAACATGAACGGCGTGGACAAGCCGGTCCGGCTCGAGGTCACCGCGACATACTCTCCCCCCGGCAACCCGGACTGGGAGTTCACCACGGAGGTCCGGTACCGATGAGAGCCCCGCTCCTCGGCCTCGTCGCTCTGGTCGGGCTCGCCGGATGCAGCCGTGAGGACGAGGGTAGCCAGGATCTCCCGGCAGCCCAGGCGAGCCAGGACCGTGGTGCGCATGCGCCGACAGAGCCCTCTGAGCGAGACGCCCCGCAACCCCTCGAATGCCTGGCCATGACGGAGGTCCGGGTATCGCCCGAATGCCGCGTCGAGTGGGAGGTCAGGGAGAGCACCCGGGTGAGTGTCCACCTGCCCGCCCCGGGGCAGACCGTCGGCGAGGTCGTGTTCCCGTCGTTCGGGGCAGTGCGGATCTCGAGATGGGGAGGCGTGCTCGACATGACTCCACAGATGGTGGACTGCCAGAATCCACGGGATTTCAGACCGCTGTACATCAATTTCTGGCTCGATCTCGACCTCGAGGCGGGCCGGGATCCGGCGGACCTCGTGGTCGATCGGCTGACCGTCCTGGACGAGGACGGCATGCCCTTGTGGACCTTCGATCCAAGGTACACCGATGGGGATGTGTATTCGCCTCTCGAGTGGGAGGAGCAGGAACCCGGCCGCTTCCGGTTCGCCCGGGTACGAGTCGTCTCCGGGCCGGCGGACGATCCCTGGGAAGAGCTGCGCGATCTTCCCAGGGGCGGGCGCGTCTACGTCAGAACGTCCAAGAGCGACGGCAGCCCTTGGAGGCACAGGAAGGTCGCCATCGTCATCCGCGTGTGCGTGGACGGAGAGTGCCAGCTTCTGCGATCCGAGTTCGACAAGATCGGTACAGTCAGCTGACACCCCCTCGCGGCGAAGCTGCATGACTCGGTACTTCCGCCCTGTACCAGCACTCGGCGCTCGTCCACGCTTTGTGGCGCTTCGCAGCGTCCGGCATACTCGTGACGTGGTCTGGGTGTCCAACCGGTGACCTCGCGCAGGCGGCGATCGGTGGCGGTCTACGACACCCGCGAGCACGGTCCGAACCTACCGGCACTTCTACGGCGGCGTGGCCGAGTGCGAGGGAGTCGGGGGCACGACTAGGGACTCCGATTCCGGAAGACCGCAGTGACCAGGGGTCCCCTCAGGCGAAGGGGGCTCTGGAACGAGACGGCGCGGGATGGTTCCGGTACTGGTCCGGACAAGGTTGCTCTCGATGGCCTCCACGACATCCACAGGGGTTCCTGACCACCGGTGCATGGACTTCGGGGGCCTGCAGGAACATCTGGTATTGCCCCCATGACCCATACGGCGGGCCGTATGGGGACTGGTAGGCGTCCCCTGCCGCGTCAGCTGCCACTCGCCCCCGCCGGCGCCCCTCCCCTCCCCCGTCCATAGAATCGCCGCCCGAACCAGAGGGCCACGTAGACCAGCCCCAGCATCACCGGGACCTCCACCAGCGGGCCCACGACGGCGGCGAACGCGCCACCGTGGTGTAGGCCGAAGGTGGCGATGGCGACCGCGATCGCGAGCTCGAAGTTGTTGGAGGCGGCGGTGAACGACAGGGTGGTGGCCTGGCCGTAGGTGGCGCCAGCGACCTTGCTGAGCAAGAAGCTGATCACGAACATCAGCACGAAGTAGATCAGCAGCGGGACGGCGATCCGGACCACGTCGAGCGGCACCTCGACGATGGTCTCGCCCTTGAGCGAGAACATCACCACGATGGTGAACAGCAACGCCACCAGGGTCAACGGGCTGATCCGGGGGATGAAGCGGGAGTGGTACCACTCCTTGTCCTTCAGCGCGATGAGGGTGAATCGCGTGACGATCCCGGCGAGGAAGGGTACCCCCAGGTAGAGGAACACCGACCGGGCGATCTCGGCGATGGTGATGTCGACCACCGCCCCCTGCAGTCCCAGCAGCGGCGGCAGTACGGTGATGAACACGTAGGCGTAGACCGAGAAGAACAGCACCTGGAACACCGAGTTGAACGCCACCAGCCCGGCGCAGTACTCCGGGTCCCCGTCGGCCAGGTCGTTCCAGACGATGACCATCGCGATACAGCGGGCCAGGCCGATCAGGATCAGCCCCACCATGTAGTCCGGGTGGTCTCGCAGGAACAGGACCGCCAGCGCGAACATCAGCACCGGGCCGATCACCCAGTTCTGGATCAGCGACAGCCCCAGCACCTTCCAGGCGCGAAATACCCGTCCCAGTTCCTCGTAGCGCACCTTGGCCAGCGGCGGGTACATCATCACGATCAGCCCGACCGCGATGGGCACCGAGGTGGTCCCGACGCTCATCTTGCCCAGCAGATCGGTGATCCCCGGCCACAGGTACCCCAGCCCGACGCCCAGGCCCATGGCCACGAAGATCCACACCGTCAGGTAGCGGTCCAGTGCCGACAGCCGGGCCGCCACTCCGTCCCCCGCGCCCATCGTTCCCTCCCCCCCTCGCCGGTCAACGACGCCAGAAGGATGGATAGAAGACCACCAGCGCCGTGAACATCTCGAGACGTCCGACGAGCATGTTCCACGACAGGAACCACTTCCCGAACCCCGAGAGGTGGGCGAAGTTCTCGCTCGGTCCCACCGAGCCGAACCCCGGCCCGATATTCATCAGCGCCGCGATGACGCTGCTCATGGCGCTCTGCATGTCCAGGTCGTCCACGAGGGTCATCACACAACCGCCGCCGACCACCAGGAAGATGTTGGCGATGAAGTAGCACACCGACAGCTGGATCACCGCGGGCTCGACGGAGTGCCCATCGAGCCGGACCGACAGCACCGCCAGGGGCTGGAAGAAGATCTTCTTGATCGCCCCGACCATGAACTTCCAGATGACCACGTAGTGGACGATCTTGATCCCGCTGGTGGTCGAACCCGCGCAGGCGCCGACGAAACAGACCGCGTACAGGAACATCTGCGCCGACTGGGGCCAGAGTTCGTAGTCGGTCGTGGTGAATCCGGTGGTGGTCAGCAGCGAGACGACCTGGAAGCAGCCGAAGCGCAGCGAGTCGAAAAATCCGTAGTCGTGGCTCCGCCAGAGGATCAGGCTGACGATGCCGCAGAACGCGACCACGAAGCCCACGTACCAGCGGAACTCGGTGTTGATCTTCAGCACCCGCCAATGGCCCCGGGCCAGGTGGTAGAAGAGCACGAAGGTCATGCCGCCGAGGAACATGAAGACGATGATGATCCAGTCGAAGTAGGCGCTGTCGTAGTGGCCGATGCTGGCGTTGTAGGGCGAGTAGCCGGACGTGGATACCGTCCCGAAGGCGTGGCAGAGCGAGTCGAACAGCGACATGCCTCCCAGGCACTGAAGCAGCACCTGGACGGCGTTCAGCCCCAGGTAGATCAGCCACAGGTAGACCATGGCGTCACGGTTGCGGGGGGTGAACTTCTCGCGGGTGATCACCTGGCCGGGGCTCGACTCGGCCCGGAAGATCCGCAGCCCGCCCATGCCGTGGGGCAAGAAGACCACGGTCAACGTCAGGAATCCCATGCCACCGATCAGATGGGTCTCGCTGCGCCAGAACAGCAGGCCGTGGGGGACACACTCGATGTCGGTCAGGATGGTCGAACCGGTGGTGGTGTACCCCGACATCATCTCGAAAAAGGCGTCGGTGAACGAGGGGATCGAGCCGTGGATCACGAAGGGAAGTGCCGAGAAGGCCGACACCACGACCCAGCCGAACGCCGCGATCGCCAGCGCGTCGCGGATCTCCAGCTCCCGGTGTTGGCGGAACCTCCACCACAGCGGGCCGCCGACGGCGCCCGTGATCGCCGCCGAGATCAGGATCGCGCCCAGGTCGTCCTCGTTTCCGTAGAACAACGAACAGACCGCGGGGGCGAGCATGGCGCCGCTGGTGACCAGCAGCAGCGTCCCGAACACGTGGGTGATGGAACGGTAGTGCATCGAAGGGATCAGCCGAGTAGCAGCCGTTGCAGTTCGGGGAGGTGCCGGGAGGCGCAGATGCCAATCACCCGGTCCCCCGCCTCGATGACCGTCGAGCCGATGGCGATCTCCCACTCCCCGTCTCGCCTGACGCCGCCGATCAGCAGCTTCCCGCGGGTCCCCCCGACCTGGTACAGGGGCTTGCCAACGATGGGTGCCTGGGCCTCGGCCACCAGCTCGACCACCTCTGCGTCGCAGCCGTGCAGATGGCCCACCGACAGCAGCTGTCCCCGGCGGATGTACTTGAGGATCTCGTTGCCGGCCAGGATCTTCTTGTTGAGCACCACGTCCGCGCCGAGTGACGACGCCAGCACCAGGTACGCCTCGCGCTTGACCAGGGCGATGGTCCTGCCGACGCCGACCCCGCGATCGGCGAACAGGTGCTTGGCCAACACGCTGGTCATCACGTTGGTCTCGTTGTCCCCGGTGGCTGTGACGATGGTGTCCATGTCCAGCAGACCGGCCTGGATCAAGGTGTCGGCGTCCGAACCGTCCCCGTGCAGACACTCGGCCCGTTGAAGCTGGTGGGACAGCTCCTCGGCCCGGCGCTCGTCCTGCTCGATGATCCGCACGGGGAAGGAATCCTCGAGGAGCTGGGCGGCGCGGGTGCCGACGCCGCCGCCGCCGACGATCAGCACCTTGTGGCGACGCTCGGCGGTGACATCTGCGAACGCCATCAGCTTGGGGATCTCCCGGGCATCGGCCAGGAAGAAGACATGGTCGCCCGGCAGGACCTCGTGGTCGCCGTCCGGGATGACGGTGTTGATCCCACGGGCGATGGCCACGGCCCGGAACGCAACCTCCTCGTAGCGGGTCGAGATGGCCTTGAGGGTCTGGTGGGCCAGCGCCGATCCCTCGGCGACGGGGGTCGACAGGACCTGCATCTGGCCGTCGGCGATGTCGATGACGACGTTGCCCGCGCGCATCTTCAGCAGGCGGTGGATCTCCTGGGCGGCTAGCTCCTCGGGACGGATGACCAGGTCGATGTTCAGATCTTCGGCGCACATCAACCGGTCGGGGTCCCACAGCTCCAGCGAGCGGACGCGGGCGATCTTGCGGGTGATACCGCTGCGGTGGGCGATGATCGACGACAGGATGTTGACCGCGTCGTTGTCGGTGACCGCGATCAGGGTGTCCATCGGCTCGGCCAGGGCGTCACGCCAGCAGTCGAAGCTCATCGCGTCCCCCCGGACCAGCCGGGCGTCGATCTCGCCATCGGCGCTGCGAATCAGGTCGGGGTCGGCCTCGATCACCGTGATCGCGTGGCCCTCGTGGGAGAGCCGCCGCGCCAGGTAGTAGCCCACACCACCGAGACCGAGGATCAGGATGCTTTCGCGCCGCTTCACCATGGGACCACCCGCGTTGCGGGGGTATCCTAATCCACCGACGCCATCGTTCGCGAGCCGATGGCACGCCCCCGCTGGATCAGGCGGGGCGGAAGCTGGCCAGGAGCGAGGGTACGGTCCGCAGCCGGAAGTGGGTCACCGAGGTGGACACCAGGGCGCCGGTATCGGCCCGCACGAGCCGGCCGAAGCAGGTGGTGTGGGACCACGGCAGGTTCCAGGGGCGCAGCCAGACCTTCTCGCCGACGAAACGATACGGCAGGCCGTCGACCTCGAACTCGAAGGTGTAGCGCAGGGTCTGATCGTGCAGGTAGCGCAGGGCCAGCGACCCCTGACAGGGGGCGGCGGCGCACAGGCCGTCGATGGTCACCGTGCCATGCAGCTCGTTGACCATGAAGTCCTCTCCGAAGGGGTTGGCCCAGCCCGCCAGCCGGTCGGTCCCCCAGCGAACCCGGAACTCCATCGGCCGCTTGCCTGCCGGCCCCAGCCCGGGCTCGAACTCGTGCTGGCCGGTCATCACCTCGTTCATGTGGAAGCCCATGGTCGTCTCCCTAGGCCGCACCCTTGGCGAGCAGGAAGTTGGATGTTCGCGCGATCACGTCGTTGGCCAGCGGCACGAACTGGGCGTAGAAGCCCACCTCGTTGATCACGCTGACGGTCTCGACCTTGGCGCGGCGGCGAACCGCATCGAACAGGATCCGGCCCACTTTCTCCGGCTTCTGGCTGTACAGCGGCAGCAGCTTCATCGACATCCGGCTGCCCCAGGTGTCCCCCTCCACCTCGTCGTAGAACGGCGTGTTGACCATGAACGGATAGAAGGTCGTGACTCCGATGCCGTACTTGCGCAGCTCGAAGTGGGCCACCTCGGAGAACACCCCCAGCGCCGCCTTGATCGCCGCATAGGCGCCCCAGGTCGGTAGCCGGAAGAACACCTGGCCCGACGAGACGTTGACGATCTGTCCCGCTCGCCGCTGTTTGAAGTACGGCAGGAACGCGTACACGTGGTTCAGCGGGCCCATCAGGTTGACCGCCAGCAACTGGTCCCAGGTCTCCAGCGAGGTCTCGGCCAGCTCCCCCTGGTGGCCAATGCCTGCGTTGTTGACCAGCACGTCGAGCCCCCCGAGATCGTCGATGACCCAGCGGGCCAGTTCGTTGACCGCGGCCCGGTCCGACACGTCCACCACCCGGGTGTGGACCGTGGCGCCCAGCCCCCGCAGCTGCTCCGCTGCCGCGGCCAGCCCGTCGATGTTCACGTCGGTCAACACCAGTTCGGCGCCGGCCCGGGCGAACTCCTCGGCCGCGCACAACCCGATGCCGCTGGCTCCGCCGGTGATCAGAACCCGCTTGCCCACGATCCTCGTTCTCATCGCTCTCTCTCCGGGATTTGGATATCGGCCGCCGCCCCCCGGGGACCGAAACCCCAGAACGCAAAACGCACGAGTTCGTCGATGGCGGCGTCGAGGTCCGCGCCGCCCGCCCGCCCCGACAGAAATCGCTCGAGCTGCCACAGCCCCATCCCGACGATGGACTGGGAGACCAGCTCCGTGTCGCAGGAACGGGCGAAGCCGCCGTCGATGGCGGCGTCGAGGTAGTGGCGGGCCAGGGCGCCGAAGCCCTCGCACATCTCCTTGAGGTTCCGCTCGAACTCCCGGTCGATGGCCGGACCCTCGCGCAAGAACAGCAGCGTCAGGGCCTGGTCCGCCATCACCACCCGGGCGGCCCGCTTGACCGCGTTCCGCGATGCCGACATGTACTCCTCGATCCCTGTGGGCGGGTGGGCGCTCATGTCCGCGAACTCGGCGTGCAAGGAGGCCACGAACCGGTCGAACAGGGCCTGGAAGGCCTGCCGCTTGTTATCGAAGTGGCGGTAGAAGGTGCCCTGCCCGACCCTGGCGCGGGCGGCGACGTCCGAGATCTTGGTGGCGTGGTAGCCCCGGGCCACGAAGGCCTCTCTGGCGGCCGTCAACAGGACCCCACGGGTCTGCTCCTTGCGCCGGGCGTCTCGCCGCTGCCGTAGGCTCGAGACCATCGTCGGTTCGACCTCCTGGGATCAGGATGGCAGATCCGGACGGACTGGTCAATCCGTTTCGTTTTCCACAATATTAACATGTATTTTATTAACTATACTTGACGCAAATACTGGAGGTCGGAGACCGGGCTCAGCGGATCCGACCGCGACCGCCGAGGGCAGACCAGATCCGCTGCTCCTCGGCCTCCATGGCCGCCCGCTGTTCTTCGTCGTGGTGATCGTGGCCCAGCAGGTGCAGGGCCGCATGAATCAGCAGGAACCGAAGCTCCTCACCGGGGGTGAGACCGTGCTCGGCAGCCTGGCGCGGCACGGCGTCCACGTTGAGGACCACGTCCCCCAGCGGTCCCCGGACCGCCTCGCCGGGCTCCAGCTGGGGAAAGCTGAGCACATCGGTGGGCCGATCCCGGTCCCGCCACTCGCGGTTCAGTTCGTGGATCCGCTGATCGTCGACGAGCAAGACGCTCAGCTCCGAGTCGGGGCCGAGGCCAAGCGCGCCGAGCACCGCGCGGGCCTCGGCGGCGACCTCTTCGGCGTCCGGCGTCTCCGCCCCGCCCTCGACCGAGACCAGTACCCGTGGGCCGGGGAGATCGGCCCCCATCAGGAACTCTTGTCGTCCGGGGTGTCCCGTCGTGTCCCGTCAGCCGCGCTGGAGGGGCCGCCGATGTGGTCGACGGTCAAGCTGTTGGGCGCGGTTCCGGGCTCGCTGTTGCGCAGCGCCTTCTCGGCCTTGGCCCGGGCCACCTTGTCCAGGGGATGGGGAAGGTCGGGGTTGGCGGCCATCGGCGGTAGCTCGAGGGTCAGCGCCTTGGTTCCGCCCTTGCCGCCGCCCTTGCGCTCGGTCCCGTTCTTGGATGGTCCTCCGTTCTTGGACGACGTCTCCTTGCGCGGACGCGAGTCCTCGGGGTACTCGATTCGATGATGGTGGATCCCCACCAGCACCGACGTGAAGGTCTCTGCGACGATGGACAGGTCCTTGAGGGTCAACGGGCACTGGTCCAGCTGGCCGTCGAGGACCACGCCGTTGATCACCCGCTGCACCTGGGCCGAGATGTTGTGCCGCGTGGGCTCCTTGAGCGCCCTGGTCGACGCCTCGACGCCGTCGGCCAGCATCACGATCCCCGCCTCCCGGGTCTGGGGCTTGGGTCCCGGGTAGCGGTAGTCCTCCTCGTTGACCTTTGCCTTGTCCTCGTCGGCGGCCCGCAGCGCCTTTTCGTAGAAGTACCGGATCAGCGCTGTGCCGTGATGCTGGGGGATGAAGTCCAGGATCGCGTCGGGGAGCCGGAACTGCCGGCCCAACTCCATGCCCTCCTTGACGTGGTTGATGATGATCAGCGCGCTCATCGGCGGGCTGAGCCGGTCGTGGACGTTGCTCGGCCCCTGTTGGTTCTCCACGTAGTAGTTGGTCTTGACCGTCTTGCCGATGTCGTGGAAGTAGGCCCCCACCCGCGCCAGCAGGGCGTTGGCCGAGATCGCCTCGGCGGCGGCCTCGGCCAGCGAACCGACCAGAACCGAGTGGTGGCTGGTGCCCGGGGCCTTGATCACCATCTCCCGCATCAGCGGGTGGTCGTAACTGGCCAGCTCCAGCAACTTGATGTCGGTGAGGTACCCCACCGCCTCGAACACGGGGATCAGCCCCAGGGCGATGATGCCCACGCCGAAGCCGCAGAGCAGGGCGAACAGGATGTCGAACAGCGGGCGGGTCTCGGCGTCGTCGAAGTGGGGGCCGAACAGGCTGAGATGAATCAGCGACAGGGTGATCACGAACAGCACGTTGAGCAGTGCGGTGATCATCCCCGCCCTGAAGATCTTGCCCCGCTCCTTGGCGTGGGCCAGCGCCCCGGCGCCGGCCACCGCGCCCACCAGGAAGTAGGCCGCGAGCATCAGGTCACCGCCCAGGGTGTACGCGCAGGTGACCGACACCACCGCCGCGAACACCAGCGCGGTCTCCGAGTTCATCAGGATCCGCACCATCACCACCGTGGCAGCCACGGGGATCGCGTAGTAGTAGCTGGCCTCGGGGATCACCGGGAATGCCGCGGAGAGGGCCGCCGCGACCATCTCGCCCACCCGGCACAGCGCCACGGCGAGCAAGGCCAGAACGGCCTGGACGGCCAGGTCCCGCGTGCTGGTGGCGTACTTGCTGATGAAGCGGGCGGCGAAGGTGTACGAGGCGATGACCAGCAGCAACAGCAGCAAGGTCAGCGACACCACGTTGAGCCACAGCTTGTAGCCACCGCGGTGCTTGTCCATCTCCTCCATCGCGTCCATGTGGTCCTGCGTCACCCGCTCGCCCTTGCGGATGATGACCTGACCCTCCTCGTACGCGTCGTTCTTGAGCCCCACCGCGAGCCGCGACTGCTCCCGTCGAACCCGGGTTTCCGAGGCGTCGAATGCCACGTTGGGCCGCGCCATCGAGCCGGCCACGTTGACCGCGCAGCTGCGGACCACGGGCTGCTGGGCGTCGAACAGCTCGCCCGCCAGCACGCTGACCTCCTGTCGAGCCTGCTGCTCGGTCGCGAGCCCCTCGAACTCGTACAGGGCCTCCTCGCTGCGGTCGGCGCCCCGGACCCGGACCAGGGAGATGCCCGCGCGGGCGTCGTCCGGCAGTTCGCTGGTATCGGCGATGATCATCTGCGACATCGACCGTTCGACCAGGGTCAGCACCATGTGTCGCAAGAAGGTGTCGTGGCCGTGGCTTCGCAGGATCTCCCGGTCGATCTCGGTCAGGGTGACGCCCAGCTCGGACTCGAACACCCCCAGCCTGCGGTCGAACTCGATGCTGTCGATCACCGGTTCGGGCGGCGGTGGGGCATCCGGGGCGATCTCTCCCGGCTCGATCTCCTGGACGCCGCCCACCGGGGTGCGCACCTCCACCAGGTACTCCCGGATATCGGTGAACGAACGGTCGATGCGCCGCAACAGCTCCTCGACCACGATCTCGTCGTAGACGAACACCGGGCGGGTCTCGGCCTCGGCCTTCTTCTGGGCCTCGCTGGTCAGCTGGTAGTTGGGAACGGAGAAGTCGGTCCAGGCCAGCACGTCCCGTTCGGCGAAATCGTCCAGGGCCAGCTTGATGTTCGGCGCCCGCTGCAGGTCGGCCATCATGAAGGCCAGCGCCGTGCTCAACGTCAGCGCGAGCAGGGGACGGTGCCAGCCACCGCCGGCCAACCACTGGCCCACGGGCAGGCTCGCGCGCAGACGCGCCAGTTGCCCCTTGCCCCCTCCCCTCTTGCGGGCCGTGGACACCTCAGCTCCCTCCCTCGCCCACACGATCGTAGGCGCGGATGATCTCCTGGACCAGCGCATGGCGCACCACGTCCTGGTCGGTGAAGGCCACGAACGACAGTCCGTCGATGCCCCGCAACAGGTTGGACGCCTCCACGAGCCCGCTGCGGGTGTCCGGCGGCAGGTCGATCTGCGTCACGTCTCCGGTGACCACCGCCTTGCTGCCCACGCCGAGCCGGGTCAGGAACATCTTCATCTGCTCGTGGGTGGTGTTCTGCGCCTCGTCCAGGATCACGAACGAGTCGTTCAGGGTCCGGCCCCGCATGAACGCCAGCGGTGCGACCTCGATGGTCCCGCGTTCGATGAGCCGGCCGGCCTTGGTCAGGTCCATCATGTCGTGGAGGGCGTCGTACAGCGGTCGCAGGTACGGGTTGACCTTCTCCTGCAGGTCACCGGGCAGGAAGCCCAGCCGCTCGCCGGCCTCCACCGCCGGGCGGGTGAGCACGATACGGACCACCTCGGAGCGCTGGAGCGCGGCCACCGCCATCGCCATCGCCAGGTAGGTCTTGCCGGTCCCGGCCGGGCCGATCCCGAACACCACGTCGCGCTTGCGGATGGCGTTGACGTAGGCCTTCTGAGCGATGGTCCGCGGCGTGACCGGGCGGCGGCGGCCGCTCACCAGGATCACGTCGCCGAGGAACTCGCGCAGGTGGCGGGTCGGGTCCCGCAGGCAGAGCCGGGTCGCGTGGATCACGTCGGTGGGCGTCAGGGCAAAACGCTGGCCGTTGGAGAGCAACTCCTCGAGCTGCTGGAGCACCAGCGCCGCGGTCCGTGGGGCCTCGCCGTCACCCCTGATCTGCAGCACGTTGCCCCGGCCGCCGATGCGGACCTTCGCCTCGCGTTCCAGCACCCGGAGGTTTGCGCCGTGTTCGCCGCACAGTTCCCGGGCCAGCTCTACGTCCTCGATGGTGTGGCGGATGGAAATCGCGTCGCTCATGAAGCATCTCAGGATACCACTGTTGGTGTCCTCACCGCGCCCCGTCGGCGGAGATCGACCGGTCGACCAGCACCACCACCACCGCCATCATGCCCCCCTCCGACGGCTGGTAGAGACCGAGGCCGTACTGGTCCAGCCCCGGCGCGGCGAACAGGGGTAGATCGGCGAGCTGTTCGGCGCCCTCGATCCAGGCCAGCTCGGCGACCACCCGTTCGGCGTCGTCGAGGTGGAACTGCGCCTCGGCGGTCAGCTCGCGGATCTGGGCCTCGTCCAGCGCCGTGGCCCCGCGGCCGCCCACGTCGTCGGCCCAGCGCTGCGCCACCCGATCCAGCGCGCGTTTGGTTCGCAGGGGTGGATCGCCCCTCGTCCGCCTGTGCTCGGTCAACACGGTCCGTGCCCGCTCCAGCTCACGCTCCAGATCCAGCGGCGGGAGCAGTCGCACCAGCTCCTGCGTCACGTACCAGGCCAGCGGCTCGCTGACCGCCACCCCGATCCCCGCGTGGGTCACACCGGGATCCAGCAGGTTCGCCCTGTGCCCCGGGCTGGCCATGATCAGGGTGTGGGCCAGGTTCAGATCCGCCGCCCGGGCCACGTTCTCCAGCGCGCGGCTGTGGGGGAGACCGGTGGCGGCCACCCGCTCGGCGGGCGAGGCGGGGGGACCGTGGCCAAATTCCGCGCCGCCGCGCAGCCGCTCACTGTGTCCGCGTGCCACCCGTGCCAGCTCGTCGTGGGGGCGGACGGCCGGGAGGCCAAGGCGCGCCCGCTCCATGGCAAGCATTGCCCACAGGTGTTCCTCGGCGAGTTCGGCAGCCCCGGCCGCGGGCGCCGCGGCCATCCCGGCACCACCGTCGGCGACCCCGATGGCGCACAACCGCAAGGTGGTTCCCTGGCCGGTGGTGATCTCGAGCCGGTGCAGACCGGGGGCGCTCGACGCGGGCAGCGTGCCGACCCAGCTGTCCCCCTGCAACCGCAGGAAGATGGCGTGGGCGGTGGCGTCGGGTGCCAGCACCCAGGCCGTGGGCTCGCCGGCCGCCGGGTCGAGGCGGACGCGGATGGTCTGTTCGGTGGCGGGCTGCCAGCGCTCCGGCTCCACGACCTCCAGCGAGCGGAGGGTGAGGAGCACGATCCGACAGGTGGCGGTATCGCCTTGGGCCGAACCGAACCCGACGTGGGTGTGACGTTCGATGGTCCCGAGCATCGACAGCATCCCGTCCACGTCCGCGGTGGCGCCATCCAGCAGGACGGCCGCGTGGACCAACTCGGGATCCATCACCCCCTGCTCCCAGAGATGGCGGCGGGCCGCGGTGAACGCCCTGCCCTCCTCCACCAGGAGCACCCGCTCCCGGATCACGTCGAGCGCGAGCGCCGCCGCGGCCGAGTCCAGCCGGGGATCCGCCACCAGCGGGTGGCCGGCCGCCTCGTCCAGGCGCGCGAACCAGGACTCCGACCACGGGTTGGTTTCGTCCGCGGCCGAGCCTTCGGCGACGTGCACGACGAGCAGCGCGACCAGGAGGAATCGGGTGTGGGCGCGGAGCTGGGGCATGGAGCAGGGCCCCCCCGGAGGGGGGCGCCGGGTCACCGTTTGCCTTTTTGCTTGAGGCGGGTCTTGGCGGCGGTGAACAGCACCGAGCTGACGTTCCTGTTGTTCGCCAGGGACTTGAGATCGCGAGCCTGCAGGAAGCCGACCAGCCCCATCGAGGTGCCGACCGGCGTCTTGGGATTGTTGACCAGCGCCAGCTTGACCGGGTACTTGCGGACCCACTCCCGGTTGCGGGCGATCAGGCGCAGCACCTCGTCGTTGATCGCGCGGTTCGACGCGGCCTTGACCACCTCCGGCTCGGTCATCCGGCCGGCTTTTACGACCGCGGCGGCCACCATCTTGTTGGTGTCCTTGATCAGGATCTCGCGGACCTCCTTGTTGCCCAGATAGGAGAGCTTGATCTTCTGACCGACGCTCATCTTGTTGATGATCTTGGCGATGGTGGACTTGAGGTCGTCGTCGACGGTTTCGTGTTCCTCCAGCAACGCCAGGTCCCAGTCGTCTTCGCCGTCCCGTTCGGTGCCGAAGTTGAAGTTGGCGCCGGCCATCGAACTGAGCAGCGACGAGATGCCGAGTTCGTCACCCTTGGCGTTCTCGTCCACCTCGACCCCGACGGGCTGCAGGTCCAGCGGCCGGCGGCCAGCGGGGGTCTCCGGTTCGTCGGAGAGGCCCTGGTCGAAGTACTCCGGCAGGATGGGGATGCCCATGTCCTGCAGCAGCAGCATCAGCGGGTCGTCTCCGGTGACCAGGGGCGGCGGCGTGGGGGCGTCGGGCTGCGCCGCGTGGGCGGCCGCGTGGGCATCGGGGTAGTCGGCGGAGGGCAGCGGCCCCGGCGTCGGGTGCTCCAACTCCGGAGGCAGCTCCTGCGCCTCGTAGGCCTCCGCCAGGATCTCCGGCCCCTCGACCAGGTCGTCCACCTCGAGCTCGATAGCGTTGAGCCGCAGCCACCCCTCGACCCGGTCCAGCAGGGCGACCGGGGCCTCCGGGTTGGCCTTGAGGTGGAGGAAGATCTCCGGGGTGATCAGCGTCCGTTCCTGGTTGCTGGCGATGATCTCGACGATGTCGGCGGGACCGGTCTCGGCCAGGTAGCAGATCGTGTGGTCGTTGGCCTGGCGCCGCAGGACGATGGTCTCCAGCAGCGCGGGTTCCTTGCGGTGGTAGGCCAGGAACTCGAGGATCTTGGGGTGGGTCTTGCCGTCGATGGTCGAGACGAGGAGCGACGCGGGCATCCCGTTGAGGGACTTGGCCGCGGCGTCGGAGACCTTCGCGTCCGGATCCCCGACCAGCACGTACAGCACCGACATCAGCACCGCAGGCGGCAACGGTAGCGTGCCGGCCGCGGCCATCAGCCGCACGGGCACCGGCGACGCGGGGTCGATGTGTTTGACCAGGTCGGCGGTGATGCCGAAGTCCTGGGCGATCTCCTGGGGGCTCGGCACAGTCACCTCCTCCTCGTTGCGGTGAGCCTGGACTCCTCCAGGCTACCAGCTACAGGGCCGATGCGCCGAGCGCTTCCGACGCGACCCGCCGCCCGTGTTCACGCAGCTCCCGCCGCAGATCGGTCTCGCCGAGCGCCGCGCCCCCGGACAGAACCACGGCTCGCCATGGCTCGCGCATGGGAGTGCCTCCTGTTGGAACCGGGATTTCATCAGGGGGGCGAGGAAGGTTCTCGGACTCGGACTCGGACTCGGTCTCGGTCTCGGACTCGGTGGTCCGGCACACCGGCTCGGCCTAGTCGTCCTCGTCCTTGGTCTTGAACGGCGAGGTGTCGATGATCTTCTGGATCAGGTGCGCGGGGACCTCCTCGTTGTGGGAGAAGGACATGGTGTAGCTGCCCTTGCCCCCGGTGATCGACTGCACCGCCTTGGCGTATTCGAGGACCTCGGCGTGGGGCAACTGGGCGATGACCACCGAGTTACGACCCCGCGGCTCCATGGTGATGACCCGGCCGCGGCGGGAGTTGACGTCGCCCATGATGTCGCCGGTGTTCTCGTTGGGGACCACGATCTCCAGGTCGAGGATGGGCTCGATCAGGGTCGGGCTGCACTGCAGGAAGCCCTTCTTGAAGCCCTTGGAGCCGGCGGTCTTGAACGCCATCTCCGAGCTGTCGACCTTGTGGTAGCTACCGTCGTCGAGCACCACGTGCACGTCGACCACCGGGTAGCCGGCGAGGGGCCCCCGCACCATCGACTCGACGATGCCCTTCTCGACCGCGGGGATGTACTGGCGGGGAATGGCGCCGCCGACGATCTCCGAGTCGAACTGGAATCCCTCGCCGCGGGGCTGGGGCTCGATGCGCAGCCAGGTGTCCCCGAACTGGCCACGGCCACCGGTCTGCTTCTTGTGGCGCCCATGGATGCGGGTGCTGCCCTTGATGGTCTCCTTGTAGGGGACGGGCGGTAGATCGAGCTCGACCTCGACACCGTACTTGCGCAGGAGCTTGGCGATGGTGGTGTCCACGTGGGTCTGGCCCATGCCGGACATCACGATCTCGCCGGTCAGCTCGTGCTGGCCGACGGCGAGGGTCGGATCCTCGTCCATCAGCTTGACCAGCCCGCCCTTGATCTTGTCCTCCTCGCCCTTGGACCGGGCGCGAACGATGTAGCTCATCATCGGCTGGGGCAGGGGATCGTTGACGAAGACCAGCCCGCCCTTGTCGGCACAGAGCGTGTCGAAGGTCGAGGTGTCCTTGAGCTTGGCCACCGCGACGATGTCGCCGAGGACGGCGTGGCCGACGGGGATGACCTTCTTGCCCTGCAGGACGTTGATCTGCCCGAAGCGCTCCTTGCCCTCCTTGGTGGTGTTGACCACGTTGGTGTCCGCGTCGATGCTGCCGGCCAGCACCCGGAAGATGGTCAGCTTGCCGGAGAAGGGGTCGTTGATGCTCTTGATGACCAGCCCGGCGAAGGAGTGGTCCGGATCCGGGGCCAGCTCCGCCTCGTCGTCATCCACGCGGATCCGCCGGGGCGGCGCGTCCAGGGCGCCGGGGAAGAGGGTCACGGAGTCGAGCAGGTAGCCGACGGCGAAGTTGCGGTGCGCCGAGCCGAAGAACACCGGCACGAAGGAGCCGGACTTGATCCCGGCCATCAGCCCTTGCCGGATCTCGTCCGCGGACAGCTCGCCCTCCTCGAAGTACTTCTCCAGCAGCTCCTCGTCGGCCTCGGCCGCGGCCTCGACCATCGCCTCGGTGGCCGCCTCGACCTCGTCCGCCAGTTCGTCCGGGATCGGGCCGGCATCGACCTTGCCGCTGTCGTCGGCGGCGAAGGTCAGCATCTGCTTGTTGATCAGATCGACGACACCGCGGAAGTCGGCGTCGCTGCCCACCGACACCTGCAGCGGGATCGCGCGGACCCCCATCACCTCCTGGACGTCCTCGACCGCCTTGGCGGCGTTGGCCCGCTCCCGGTCCATCTTGTTGACGAACACGGCGGTGGGGATGCCCAGGTCGCGGGCGAAGTGCCAGGCCTTCTCGGTGTTGACCTCGACGCCGTCGACGGCGCTGATCACGCAGATCGCCGCGTCGGCGCCCAGCATCGCGGTACGGCCGTCGTAGATGAAGTTGCCGTCCCCGGGGGTGTCGATGACGTTGATCTTGGTCCCGTGCCACTCCACCGTCCCGAACGAGCTGGAGATCGAGCCACCGCGCTTGTGCTCCTCGGGCTCGAAGTCGAGCAACGAGGTCTGGTCGTCCACCGCGCCCAGCCGCGTGTTGGCACCAGCGCTGTACAGGATCGCCTCGCCCAGCGAGGTCTTGCCGCAGCCGCTATGGCCGACGAGGGCGATGGACCGAATGTTCTGGGACTCGTACCGTTTCATCGGAACTCCCGTGTCGCCGCGGTTTCCTGCCGCGGTCCTCGCGTGGTTCGCCGCGCCGTCCGGGACCGGGTCGTACGGACCCCTTTCCCCGGTGGCGGGGGGAAACCTGTCTAACTCACTTCCCCGGTTCCGTCAACGCGCGGTCAGGACTGGTTTCGCCGGTGCAACAGGCGCAGGCCGAGTAGCGTGAGATCCTCCACCACCTGATCGATGGCCGAGGAGCCTTTTGCGATGAGAGGCGCCAGCCCGCCAGTGGCCAAGACCCGCGCCCCGGGGAGTTGCATCTCCTCGCGAATGCGGCGGCACATCCCGTCGACCAGCTCGACGTAGCCGAAGTAGAGACCGGACTGGATGGAGTGGATGGTGTTGCGACCGATCACCGAGGGCGGGCGACCCGGTTCCACCCGCGGCAACTTGCTGGTGGCCTTGAAGAGGGCCTCGGCGGAGATCTGGAATCCCGGCGCGATCACCCCGCCCAGGTAGGAGCCGTCCGCGCGGATGCAATCGAAGGTGGTCGCGGTGCCGAAGTCGACCACCACCGTCGCGTCCCCCACCAGGTGGTGCGCGGCGACGGCGTTGACGATTCGATCCGCGCCCACGTCCCGGGGGTTGTCGTAGAGGATGGGCACGCCCGTCTTGATCCCGGGCCCCACCTGCAGCGGCTCCACCCGGGCGTACTCGCGGCACATCCGCAGCATCGGATAGGCGGCCGAGGGCACGACGCAAGCCAGGATCGCCGAGTCCACATCGGCCAGCTCCCGCTGCTGGGTCGCCGCGAACATCTGCAGCATCACCCCCAGCTCGTCGTGGGTCCGGCTCGAGCTCGTCTCGATTCGCCACGATCCGATGGCCTCGTCGCCGTCGAAGAAGCCGAGGACCGTGTTGGTGTTGCCGATGTCGATGACTAGCAGCATCCTCTTCTCCTACCTTTGCGCTTGCCCTTGCCCTTGCCCCTCTCCCTGCCCCTCCCCCGAGGCCGAGCCGGTGTGCCGGACCACCGAGTCCGAGTCCGAGTCCGAGTCCGAGTCCGAGACCAAACCCCATCCTCCCCTAGAATCCCACATCCCCCGCCAGGATCTCTTCCACCCCACCATCTTCCCCCCTCACGCGCAGCTGCCCCCGCGCGCCGATGCCGATCGCGGTCCCTGCCGCGACACGGTCGCCCAGGTCCAGCCGGACCTCCCGGCCCACGGTATCCAGCGCGCCCGCGTACTCCGACAACAGGGACGCTCCCCTGTCTTCGGGCAGCGCCAGGTACAGCGGTGCGAACGACTCCAGCAGTCCGGCGACGATCGCCGCCCGGTCCCCCGGCCCGCCGGTCTCGATGCGCACCGAGGTGGCCGTCCCGGCGATGTCCGCGGGCAATTCGTCCGCCGCCATGTCCACGTTGATGCCGATGCCCGCCGCCAGCGCGAGTCCACCCTGCTCTCCGGCGACCGCCTCGCAGGCGATGCCGGCCAGCTTGCGCAGCGGCCGATCATCTGCGGTCCGAACCACCAGGTCGTTGGGCCATTTGATCCGCGCCGCCACTCCCCGTCGGCGCAGGGCGGCCCGGCCGGCCAGCGCCAGCGCCAGGGTCACCAGCGGAGCCAGCTCCGGGGCCAGCGGGGGGCGCAGGAGCAGGGTCAAGTACACGTTGCGCCCCGGCGGGGAGTGCCAGTGGCGGCCGAGGCGTCCCCGGCCCGCGTCCTGGCGGTCGGCCAGGACCAGCAGGCCCTCCGGCTCGCCGGCGCGGATCCGGTCGCGGACCTCGTTGTTGGTGGACCCGCAGCGGGCGAGGCGCAGCTGGCGCGCCACCGGGAAGAGGTTCGCCGCGGGCTCTGCCAGCGGGGGAAGCTCCGGGAACGGGGTGCTCAACCGGACTCCAGGTCCAGCCCCAGGTCGACCCAGCGCGCGGCGTGGACCACCGCGCCGCTGCTGATGGCGTCGACGCCGGTGGCGGCCACCCCGGCGATGGTCTCCAGGGTGATACCCCCGGAGGCCTCCAGGGCTACCCCCGGCGCCTCCGCGCGAATCGTAGCGACGATGGCGGCCAGTTCCTCCACCGGGCGGTTGTCCAGCAGCAACTCATCGGCTCCCGCGGCGATCGCCTCCCGGGCGGCGGCCAGGGATTCCACCTCCACCTCGACGGCCAGCAGCGAGTGGCTGCCCTGGCGCGCACGCCGCGTCGCCTCGGCCACGGTGCCAGCGGCGGCGATGTGGTTGTCCTTGACCAGAACGCCGTCGTACAGGCCGAAGCGGTGGTTGCTGCCCCCGCCCACGCGGACGGCGTATTTCTCTGCGATCCGCAATCCGGGCGTCGTCTTGCGGGTGTCCCGCAGCTCCACCCCCGTGCCCCCGAGAGCCGCGACGAAGCGGGCCGCCGAGGTCGCGATGCCCGACAGGTGCTGCAGGAAGTTCAAGGCCACCCGCTCGGCGGTGAGGATGGTCGCCAGCTCTCCGCGGAGCTCGGCCACCACACAGCTGGGTTCGCAGCGCTCGCCGTCATCGACCAGGGCGCGAAACTCCACGCCTCCGTCCACCAGGGCGAACGCCCGCTCGGCGAAGGCGAGACCTGCGAGCACCAGGGGCTCGCGGGCGGCGATCCGCCCCCCGCCCAGGGTCCCGGGCGGGACGACTGCGGCCGTGGTTGCGTCGCCGCTGGGACCCAGGTCCTCGTCGAGGGCCCGCCGCACCAGGGTGTCCACGTCGTGGCGGGCCAGACCTGCGGGGGGCGCAGGATTCATCGGTTCCTCCCCCGCCTGCCGCCGGCGGATCAGGCGTCTTCGTCGGGAAGTTTCTTCTCCAGCGCCTGCTGGACCAGTTGCGGCAGATGCTCGTCCAGGTACCGCTCGACGGCCGCCTGGACCAGGGTCTGCAGATCCCGCTCGGGCGGGTGGAGGATCGGCGGTCCCTGGCCGGGCATCGCCGACTTGGATCGGCTGAAGCTGGGGCCGGAGCTGCTGCTGCCGTCGGTGCTGCTCCCCGCGCCCATCCCGGTGAAGGGCGTGCCGCTGGCGATGGGCGCCCCGCTGGCGGTCAGCGCATCGTCCACCGAGGCCACGAAATCGGAGCCCAGGGTGGGGGGATCCTCCCGCGAGTCCTCGAGGAAGGCCGATTCCGCGCTGGTCAGCCCCGCGTCCTCGGCCAGGCTGGCCAGCGCCATGTCCCCGTGATCGCTGCTCAGGAACTCGGCGCCGCAGACCGTCGCGATGCGATCCAGCAACTGGGAGGGCAGGAACGGCTTGGCCAGGCTGGCCGACGCTCCGACCCGCTCCGCCCGGGCCGCGTCGAACACGTCCATCGAGCTGTAGGTCAACAGGATCGGGACCTCCGCCAGGCGCGGCAGCTCGCGCAGCGCCTGGCACAGGTCGTAGCCGTTGAGCCGTGGGATGCCGACGGCGCTGATCACCAGGCCGAATCGATGCTTGCGAGCGGCGGCCAGTCCCTGTTCACCGTCGAGGGCCTCGACTACCTCGAGCCCCTCGAACTCCAGGGTGATGCGAGCCTGACGCAACGCCGAGCCGTTGGCATCGACGAGCAGCACGCTTCGGTTGTCCATGCCTTCTCCGCTGGTCCGCGGGTCCGCGCGGAAGCACGTTAGCCTATCATCGATCGGGGTACAATCCAAGGATGGCGGCCACCCGTCGGGAGGCATGAATGGACGACATGCAAGCGGTTCGGGGGTTGCTCCGCGACGCGGATCGGATCGCTGTGACGACCGGTGCAGGGATCTCGGCGGAGAGTGGCGTGCCCACCTTCCGCGGTCCGGGTGGATTGTGGGAGGGGCACCGCCCCGAAGATCTGGCCACACCCGACGCCTTCGCCGCCGATCCGCAGAAGGTCTGGCGCTGGTACGACTGGCGTCGGGCCAAGGTGGCGTCCTGCGATCCGAACCCGGCCCACCTGGCGTTGGTCGAGCTGGAGGAGCGGTCGCGCCAGCTGACCCTGGTGACCCAGAACGTGGACGGCCTGCACCGTCGGGCGGGGAGCGAAGATCCCATCGAGCTGCACGGCAACCTGTGGCGGACCCGCTGCACGGGCTGCGACGATCTGCGGGACGACGACCGGGTTCCGATCCCCATCCCGCCGATGTGCGCCGCCTGCGGCGCCATGCTCCGCCCCCACATCGTCTGGTTCGGCGAGTCCCTGGACCCTACGGCCCTGGACGCCGCCACCCGCGCGGCCTCGACCTGCGACGTCTTCCTGATCGTGGGCACCTCGGGGGTCGTCTACCCCGCCGCCGGCCTCGCCGACCTGGCCCAGCAGGCCGGCGCCACCGTCGTCCAGGTCAACCTGGAGCCCACCCCCTACACGGGTCGCGTTCAGTACTCGTTCGAGGGGAAGGCCGGCGAGATCCTGCCGACGCTCCTGTGAACGGATCCGCGGCGACCGCTGCCGCGGAACCATCTGCGGTCGAAGTTCGCCGATCGCAGAAGTTCGCGAGGAGATGGTTCTTGCGTCGGGATGGGGAGGGTCGATGGAACGTGCCGTGGACGTGGATTCCTGCGCGGGCTTTCGGGGATCCCTCGGAGTGAGTCCTTCGAACGGAGCCTGGAGATCCCCCACACGCGGACCGGGCCGCCCGTCCTCAAATCCTCGCCCACGGCACGGTCCCCGGCCGGGAGCGGATAGCCCTCCGGGGCACGAACACGTGTTCGTCGACGCCCGGGGTAAGCATCGGAACTTCCGTCGAACATGGCGCGCTATCTCGACCGGGAGTTCCGGTCTCGGCATTCAAATCGGTACTTCTTCCCGGCTGCGTGGGCGGTTCCCGGGATTATCCACGCCGTAAGGACGAGGCTGGCGAGTCTCGCGCTGGAGCGGATGGGTTGTTGGATCATCGATGGTTGCCCAGGACCAGGGTACTACGGGTTGTTGGGGCTGAGGGAGATGAGGGCGGGGCTGGGAGGGACACGGCCGGGCAAGCCGACGGGGCGGCCACCCGTCGTGGCACCCGGCTATCGAGGCCGAGACCGAGACCGAGACCGAGGCCGAGTCCGAGTCCGAGTCCGAGTCCGAGACCGAGTCTTACGGCGCCCCCAGCTGCCGCAACCGCTCGTACAGCAACACCCCGGCGGACACACTCACGTTCAAGCTCGGCACGTGGCCGACCATCGGGAGGCGGGTCAGGGTGTCGCAGCGGTCGCGGACGGGGGGGGTGAGGCCCTTGTCCTCGCCGCCCATCACCAGGCCCAGGGGGCCGGTCAGGTCGACATCGGTGTGCAGGCGGGCGGCGTGATCGTCTGCACCCACCAGCCGGAAGCCGGCGCGGTGGAGCAGGGACATCGCCTCGAGGATCGCGCAGCGGACCAGGGGGACGTGCTCCGAGCCGCCCATGGAGATACGGGCGACCACGGGGGAGAGCCCCGCTCCGCGCCGCCGGGGTACGACCACGGCGCTGACGCCAGCGGCGTCGGCGGTGCGCAGGATCGCCCCCAGGTTCTGGTCGTACTGGACCTCGTCGAGCAGCAGGATCAGGGGATCGTCCACCTGCCCGTCGAGCAGCGCGTCGATCAGCTCGGGCAGCTGGCGTTCGGGCAGGGGATCGGCCAGGGCGACCACGCCGTTGTGGACCCTCCCCTCCCCGTCCCGGTCCAGCTCGGAGCGGGGAACACGTTCGATGGTGATCCCCCGCACGTCGGCGGCCTCGAGGATCGCGTCGAGCTTGACGTCGGGGCGGCAGCGCTCGTCGATGAGCAGGCGGCGGACGCGGGGCGACGCCACCAGCGCCTCCAGCACGGGATTGCGACCTTCTACCCGCTCCAGCCGGTCGCCGCCTCCGCGGGACCGGCGATCGCGACGCCGGGAGCGATCTCGGCTCACAACAGCTCGGCCGCCCGCTCCGCCAGCTCGCTGCGTTCACCCTTGACCAGGGTGATGTGGCCGGCCAGTGGTTCTCCCTGGAACTTGTGGACGACGAAGGTCAGGCCGTTGCTGGTCGAGTCCACATACGGGTTGTCGATCTGGTGGGGATCCCCCGTCATGACGATCTTGGTGCCCTCCCCCGCCCGCGTGATGATCGTCTTGATCTCGTGGGGGGTGAGGTTCTGCGCCTCGTCGATGAGCAGGAACTGGTGCGGGATCGACCGGCCACGGATGTAGGTCAGCGGCTCGATCTCCAGCAGCCCCAGATCGATGAGCTCCTGGTAGCCCCGCTTCTTGTCCCGGACCTTCTCCCGGGACAGGTCGAGGATCAGCTCGACGTTGTCGTACACCGGCTTCATCCAGGGGTTGAGCTTTTCCTCGATGTCGCCGGGCAGGAAGCCGATATCGCGTCCCAGGGGGAACACCGGCCGGCTGACCAGCAGGCGCTGGTAGACCGCTTCGTCGGCGGTCTTCTGCAACCCGGCGGCGATGGCCAGCAGGGTCTTGCCCGTACCCGCCTTGCCCACCAGGGTGACCAGCTTGATGTCGTCGTCCATCAGCAGATCGAAGGCGAAGGTCTGCTCCTTGTTCCGCGGAAAGATGCCCCAGATCCCCTCCTTGAAGCGGGGCATCACCGACACCGCGCCCCGTTCGGGTTTGACCCGCGCCAGGGCCGTGTTGCTCGCGTTCTCCTCGTTGCGCAGCACCAGGCAGCTGTTGGCGGGCAGCGACCCCGTGTCCACCTCGACCTCGCCGGCGCGGTAGATATCCTCGATGACCGTCCGGGGGACCGTCATCTCCTCCTGGCCGCCGTACAGCTCGTCGATCTGGACCTTGCCGTGCTCGTAGTCCTCGGCCCGCAGCCCCATGGCGTCGGCCTTGATCCGCATGTTGGTGTCTTTGGACACCAGGGTGACGCGCACGTCGCCGCCGCGGGCGATCGACAGGGCCACCGACAGGATCTGGTTGTCGGCCTTCTGGCCATTGATGCTGTGGAACTCCACGAGGTTGTGCGAGGTCATGTCGACCCGCAGCAGCCCCCCGTCTTCCAGTTCCACGCCCTGCTGCAGGTTGTTGAACGCCCGCAGCTGGTCGAGGTAGCGGCTGAACTGGCGGGCGTTGCGGCCGCGCTCGTTCTGGTCCCGCTTGAAGGTGTCGACCTCCTCGATCACCACCAGCGGGATCACGACCTCGTTGTCCTCGAACTTGAACAAGGCCGTTGGATCGTGCAGCAGGACGTTGGTGTCCAGGACGTAGATCTTTCGCTTGATGGGCAGGGCTTCAGTCAACGCTTGGCTCCCGTCCGGCTCAGCTGGCCGGGGATACATTCCAGTCCACCTGCAGCTCTCGAATCAGTGCTGGATCGTCCGCGCAACTCGGGCACAACCACAGGAGATCGGGTTCGACCACCCGGAGGTACTCCCGCTCCCGACTCTCCCCATCCCGGCCCGCGAGCATCGCCGGCTGCAACCGGCCCACCAGGAGGCGATATCCGCGCACCCTGTAGTCGGTGGCCGTGTGAATCGTCGAGCCTACCTCCGCGCGGCAGCGAGCGCAGCGGGGAAGATCGTATCGGGTGGGGCTGGTTATCGCGGCTCCGACTGACGAATGGGGGCGACGGCGACGGGCGGGCTAGCTCGAATTGCGGGAACTGTCGTTCACGCGGTTCTTGAGTTCCTTGCCGACCTTGAACACGGGCAGCACCTTGGCCTTGACCTCGATCAACCTACCGGTCTTGGGATTGCGCCCCATGTAGGGTTCGTAGTGCTTGGTCTTGAAGCTGCCGAACCCGCGGATCTCGATTCGATCGCCAGCGATCAGCGACTCCTTCATCGACTCGAAGATCAGGTTGACCACTTCCTCGGCCCGTTTGCGCGGGATGTTGGCCGTGTCGGTGACGGCGTCGATCAGCTCGGACTTCGTCATGTCGGCTCCTGGTCAGCGGTCGCCATTATCCCAGGGGGTGAGAATCACGTCAACTTGCAACCCGTGGTATTCACTCGGCATTCCTGAGATCTACGACCCTCAGCTGGACGCTCTCTACTCCGCGGTAGCGATGGGGGGTGACCGCGAACACGACGTCGACCCGTCGCCCGATCTCTTCGGCAGGCATGGCGAGCCGGAAGGCGATGGACGGAATCCCCGGAGATGGACCGAGGCGCAGCTGGACGGCGCCCCGCTTCACCGGACGCACGCCGCGCACCTCCACCCCGTGGTCGACGAACAGGGGTTCGGGGTTGCCCTGCCCGTGGGGCTCGAGGACTCGTAGCTCGCGGGCAAGGTCCAGGGTGGCGCGCTCCACCGGGAGTTCGGCGTCGATCTCGACGGCGGGGGTCCAGGGCGCCAGGGACAGGTCGGCGAACGCCTCGCGCTCGAAGCGCGCGCGGAACGCCTCGAAACGTTCGGCCCTGATGGTGAGCCCGGCCGCCATCGCGTGGCCGCCGTGCCGCTCCAGCAGGTCCGCGGTGCGCCGGAGCGCGGCCAGCAGGTCGACCCCCGCGATGGAGCGCCCGGAGCCGGTGGCCAGCTCCCCGTCTCGGGCCAGCAGCACGACGGGCCGGAAGAAGCGTTGCCCGACACGGCTGGCGACGATGCCGAGCACCCCAGGTGGCCAGCCCTCGCCCATCGCCGTCAGTGCGCGGCGCTCACCGGTTCGGCTCCCGGCATCCTCGGCGTCGGCCGCGGTCAGCTGGGCGATGGCCTCGTCCAGGACCCGCCCTTCCAGCGTCCGGCGCCGGTGGTTGAGTTGGTCCAGCTCCTTGGCCCGCCGGGTCGCTGCCGCCGGGTCCAGCTCCCCCAGCAGCTCCAGCGCCAGCACGGGATCCTCGAGGCGGCCGGCGGCGTTGATCCGCGGTCCCAACCGGAAGCCGCATGTCGACGCGTCCACCGGATCGTCCGGCGCCACCCCGGACACCTCGAGCAGGGCCGCCAGCCCCACCCGTCGACGGCGGGCCAGCTCCCGCAGGCCGTGGCGCACCAGCAGACGGTTGCTGCCCACGAGGGGCACCATGTCGGCCACGGTCGCCAGCGCGACCAGGTCCAGGTAGTGACCCAGGTTGGGTTCCCGGCGGCCGCCATCGAAACATCCCCGGCGGCGGAGCTCCCGCCGGGTGGCGATCAGGGCCATGAAGGCCACCCCCGCGGCGCAGAGGGGGCCGTGGGGACCGTCGTCGCCGTCCCGGACGGGGTCGACCACGGCCACCGCGGGCGGAAGTTTGCCGTCGAGCTGGTGGTGGTCGAGCACCACCACCTCCAGCCCGCGGTCGCGGGCGCGCTCGAGCGCGCCGTGGGCGGTCACCCCGCAGTCGCAGCAGACCAGCAGGTCATAGCCCCGATCGGCGTACCCCGCGACCTGTTCCGCCGAGATGCCGTAGCCATCCCGCGTGCGGTGGGGCAACGTCGAGTCGGCCGCCGCGCCCAGGCGGCGCAGCAGCTCGGTGGTCAGGCTGGTGGAGACCACGCCGTCCACGTCGTAGTCCCCGTGGACGATCACCCGTTGCCCACCCTGGCAGGCATCGGCCAGCCGTGCGGCGGCGAGCTCCAGGTCGGTCATCCCGGCGGGGTCCGGCAGGTCGGCCAGGCCGGCGCCGAGGAAGGCCTGGGCCTGGTCCGGATCGCCCACGTCACGGAGCGTCAGCAGGTGGGCCAGCAGGGGCGAGACGCCGAGGGCGGCGGCCAGGGACGAGGAATCCCCGCCGGACTCGCGCACCGTCCAGCGCGCTGGCGGTGGAGGTGCGAGCGTCGAGAGATCGACCACCGGTTCAGGCGGCCGACTTGGTCTGGATGGGTAGCCAACGCTGGAGGAAGAGGATGACCGGACTGGCAACGAAGATCGACGAGTAGGTCCCGACGACGATTCCGGCCAGCAGGGCCACGGCAAAACCGCGCAGGATCGGCCCGCCGAACACGGCCAGCATCAGCACCACCAGGAAGGTGGTCGCCGAGGTCAGCAGGGTGCGGCTCAGGCACTCGTTGATACTGGTGTTGATGATCCAGGACAGCTCCTTGCGCTTGAAGCGGCGCACGTTCTCCCGGATGCGGTCGAACACCACGATGGTGTCATTGAGGGAGTACCCGACGATGGTCATCAACGCGCCGATGGTCGGCAGGTTGAACTCGAAACCGAACAGCGCCGAGCAGACCGAGAACACCCCGGCCACGATCAGCACGTCGTGGAGCAGCGCCAGCACCGCGCCCGGCGCGAAGCTCAGCTCGAAGCGGAACGCCGTGTACAGCAGGATCAGCCCGAGGGTCACCAGGATCGCCAGCACCCCCTGGGTCCGCAGCTGGGCGCCGACCTTCTCGCCGATGGAGTCGACCTTGATGATCTTGGCGACCACCGCGGCCGGCAGCTCGTCGCTGCCCGCGAACTGCTCCTCGAGCTTCTTGGCGATACCCGGCAGGGCGATGGTCATGCCGTTGGAGTAGCGCGCGTCACGGACCACCCAGTCGGTGTCCGGCTGCTCGGTGGGGTCGATGATCGGGGGCAGCGCTTCGGGTTCCTCGACGGGCTCGGGAGCCACGACCGCGTCCGCGGAGTCGTCGTCCCCGGCCGAGTCGTCATCCCCCGCCACGGCGTCCTCGGTCTCGGTCTCGGTCTCGGCCGCGGTCTCGGCCGCGGTCTCGGCCTCGGCCTCGGTTCCGGCCGCGGTCTCAAACCGCGGCACGGGCAGGACGCCCCGCGCGACGAGCAGCCGCTCCATCTCCAGCGGGTCCATCCGCTCGACGGGCACGGCGGTCATCTTCAGGTCCTCGGCTGGATCGAACACCCATTCCGAGAACGCGTCGGCGCCGTACTCGCTCTCGAGCACACCCCTGATCGCCTGGAACGACTCCTCGGCGCCGAAGTTGATGTGCTGCACGCGCACGAGGAACTCGCCGGAATCGGCGCCGCCGAAGGACTGGACGGACTCGTCGCTGAGATTCAGCGACGCCACCATCCGCCGCACCTGGGCGATGTCGATCTCGGTCTCGTCCAGCGCCTCGATGTCGTCCGGGTCAACGCCGGCGGGGACCTCGAAGAACTTGATGTGGATCTCGGTACCCCCGGTGAAGTCCACGCCGAACTTGGCGAGGAACAGGTAGGCAACCACCGACACCACCACCGCCACTCCCGAGGCGATGGCGGCGATCTTGCGGCCGCCGATGAAGTCGAATTCGGTTCCGGGTCGGATGATCTCCATGGCGCTGCCTCCTCAGATACTCAGCCGCTTCAGCTCGCGCCGCTCGGTCCAGATGGTGAACAGCAGCCGGGCGATGACCAGCGCGGAGAACAGGGTCGTCAGGATCCCGATCATCAGCGTGACCGCAAAACCCTTGAGCGGCCCCGTGCCGTAGCTGTAGAGCACGACACCTGCGATGAACGTGGTGATGTTGGCGTCCATGATGGTCCACCAGGCCTTGTCGAACCCGGCGGCGGCCGCGACGCGGGGGGACTTGCCCAGCCTCAGCTCCTCGCGAATGCGCTCGAAGATGATGATGTTGGCGTCCACCGCCATGCCGATCGTCAGGATGATGCCGGCGATGCCCGGCAGCGTCAGGGTGGCGCCGAAGGCCGACAGGGCCGCCAGCACCAGCACGATGTTGGTCCCCAGCGCGATGTTGGCGATGAGGCCGCCGCCGCGGTAGTAGGCCAGCATGAAGGCGATGACCAGCAGCGCGCCGAAGGCCAGCGAGAGCACCCCTTTGCGCACCGAGTCGGCGCCCAGGGTCGCCCCGACGGTCCGATTCTGCTCGATCTGCACCGGGGCCGGCAGGGCACCGGCCTGCAGCACGATCACCAGGTCGGCGGCCTCGCGCTGGAGGAAGTCGACGTTGCCCGCGCCCAGGGTGATGCGCGCCCGCCCACCGCAGATCGGCTCGTCGATCCGCGGGGAGCTGCGCACCACGTCGTCCAGGACGATGGCCATCACCTCGTTGGTGTTGGTCTTGGTCAGGTTGCAGAAGATGTCCGCGCCCTCGGGGTTGAAGTTGATACCCACGTAGGGCACCTGGAACTGGTCGTAGGCCACGAACGCGTCCGCCAGCAGGTCACCGGTCAGGTCGGCGTTCTTGCGCAGCAGGAACGGCGTGATCCGGTTGGATTCGCCGGTCAGGTCGTCCCGCTTCCTCTCCCAGACGACCTCCGTCCCCTCGGGGAGTTGATCGGCCAGCGCGATGTTCAGCTGGAGGTCCGAGTAGTCGTCGCCCAGACCCCGGGCCTCGACAGCGCGGGCGACCATGCCCTCGATGTTCGAGGGCCCGATGGTCGTGTCCATCATCCGGAACTCGAGCTGGGCCGTCTGCCCGATGAGCTTGACCGCCCGGTCCTGATCGGTGACGCCCGGCAGCTGGACCGTGACCTGGTCCGTACCCTTGGGCGCGATCACCGGCTCGGTGACCCCGAACTCGTCGATCCGGTTGCGGATGGTCTCGATCACCTGGCTGACCGCGTTGCGCTGGATGTAGTCCTTGTGCCCGGACACGTAGTCGACCACCAGCACGTCCTTGCCCTCCTTGCGGCGGGTCTCGACGTACTGGTAGGACGTGTGCTTCTCCCGGAAGAACCCGCGCACCAGATCCGATTGCGCGCCGTCGTCGACGACCACGCCGATCCGGGAGCAGGGCGGGTCCCCGCAGTCCGAGTAGCGGAAGGCCTGGGGATCGGTGATCCCCTCCCGCGACAGCCCCTCGATCACCCCCTCCAGGGAGCGATCAGCGGCCACCTCGACCGCGTCGGCCACGCCCACGCCGAGCACCAGGTCGATGCCCCCCTGCAGGTCCAGGCCCAGGTTGATCTTCTTTTCGCTGAAGAGCGTCTGCACGACGGAGGGGGCGGGGTTGTTGGCCTCGACCTCCTCACCACGCGCCCTCGCCTTCTCCTTCTGAGCGATCTCGTCCTCGGTGTCCCATCCGCCGACGGTCCACACCAGGAAATAGACGCCCAGCAGGACCACGAGGCTGCTCACCACAGCCGTGACTCGCCAGTTGCCGGTCATCGTTCCACCAACACGCCCGGTTGCCGCGCTGCGGTCCGGGCGAGCCCTACTTCGACTTTGTGTCCTTGCCCTTGGCGTCCTTCACCTCGTCGCCCACCCGCGCGACGATGGCGTTCTTGTCGAGCTTGAAGCGCACGTCCCGCCCCAGCTCGCAGGTGATCACGTCGTCGTCCACCGCGAAGATACGCGCATGGATTCCGCCGACCGTCACCACCACGTCACCCTTGCGCAGCGCGGAGATCATCGAGCGCCGCTCCTTCTCCCGCTTCTGCTGGGGACGCATCATCATCAGCCACCAGATGAGTCCGATGGCGCCGAACATGACGACCAGCGTCATCGGGTTACCACCGCCGGTGGTCGCCCCGCCGCCGTCCTGGGCCCAGGCCACGGGCGTCAGCCAGTCCCCGATCATCCGCTTTCCTTCCCGCGGCTCCCCTGGGCCTGCTGCGCCCGCTGGTGCCGTGTCTCCTGCAGCAGGGAGCTCAAGCTCCCGTCAGTGATCGCGCGGCGGATACGTTCCATCCACCGCATGTAGTGGTGGAGGTTGTGCGTCGTCATCAGCCGCGCCGCCAGCATCTCCCCGGTCACGAACAGGTGCCTCAGGTAGGCACGGGAGAAGCGGCGGCAGCAGGCGCACTCGCACCCTTCCTCCACCGGTCGTTCGTCCGCGCGGAACCTGGCGTTCTTGATCACCAGCCGTCCACCGTGGACGAACAGCGTGCCGTTGCGCGCATTGCGCGTCGGTAGCACGCAGTCGAACATGTCGATGCCCGCGGCCACGGCCTCCACCAGGTCGCCGGGGTACCCCACCCCCATCAGGTAGCGGGGTCGCTCCGGCGGCAGCAGCGGTCCGTAGCGCCGCACCGACTCGATCAACACCTCCCGGGGCTCGCCCACACTCAGGCCGCCCAGCGCCAGCCCATCGAAGGGCATGGCCGCGAGCTGCTCGGCACATCGCGCCCGCAGCTCCGGGAGAAATCCACCCTGCACGATGCCAAACAGCGCCATCGGCGACCCCTCCCGGGCCACCAGCGAGCGCTCCGCCCAGTCCACGGTCCGCCGCAGCGCCAGTTCCACCTCGTCGCGCTCCGCTCCCCAGGGGGCACAGACGTCCAGAGGCATGGCCACGTCGACGCCGTAGCGCCGCTGCAGCTCGACCACCGACTCCGGCGTGAAGCGGTGCGGGCTGCCGTCCACCGGTGAGCGGAACGAGACCCCGTCGTCATCCACCTTCCGCAGGCCCTGGAGGCTGAAGACCTGAAATCCGCCCGAGTCGGTCAGGATCGGTCGATCCCAGCCCATGAAGCGGTGCAGTCCGCCCAACTCCTCGATGGCCTTCGAGCCCGGTCTCATCTCCAGGTGGTAGGCGTTGCTGAGCACGATCTCGGCGCCCAGCTGCTCCAGGTCGGACGGCGCCAGCGCCTTGACCGCGCCGTAGGTCCCCACCGGCATGAACGCAGGCGTCTGCACGTCGCCGTGGGCGGTCCGGATCCGTCCACAGCGGGCGCCCGTGCCCGGGTCGGTGGCCAGCACCTCAAAGGAGAAACATCGCGTCGCCATAACTATAGAATCGGTATCCCTCACGCACCGCGTCGCGGTACCGCTCGAGGATCCACTCCCGGCCGGCAAAGGCCGCCAGCAGCACCAGCAGCGTCGACCGCGGAAGATGGAAGTTGGTCACCATCGCGTCCACCCGGTGAAAGGTCGATCCGGGTCGCAGGAACAGGTCGGTACGTCGGAAGGCGCCGTCCCGCGGCGCACCTGCCCGGGCCCAGGCCTCCAGCGAGCGGACCACCGTCGTGCCCACTGCCACCACCCGGCCACCCCGGGCCCTGGTGTTCTCGATGGACTTGGCCGCGGCCGGCGGCACCGAGTACCGCTCGGCGTGCATCCGGTGGTCATCCAGACACTCGACCCGCACCGGCTCGAAGGTCCCCGCACCCACGTGCAGGGTCAACCGCGCCAGCTCCACGGAACGCTCCGCCAGCGCCGCCAGCACGTCGTCGGTGAAGTGCAGCCCCGCGGTCGGCGCGGCCACGGCTCCCTCGCGCTGTGCGTACACGGTCTGGTAGCGCTCCCAGTCCTCGTCGTCCACCCCACCGGGGCGGTCGATGTAGGGTGGCAGCGGCGGCTCGCCGAGGGTCTCGAGGCGGCGGTCGGGGGCCAGGACCACGCGGCGGTGTCCGCCGTCGAGTGGCTCGTGGACCGTGAGCGCCTCGCGTCCGTCGTCGTCGATCAGGGTCGCTCCGATCCGGACCCGCGCCGACGGCCTGACCATCGCCTCCCAGCCCCCGGAGTCCAGGGGATGGAGCAGCAGCACCTCGACCCGCGCGCCGGTCGTCTTGTGGACCCGGATCCGCGCGGGGATCACCTTCGTGTCGTTGACCACCAGCAGATCGCCGGCATCCAGCAGATCCGGAAGGTCGGAGAACACCCGGTGGTGGACGCGGGGGCTCCCGCGACGCGCCACCAGCAGCCGGCTGGCGTCCCGCCGGCTGGCCGGTCGCTGGGCGATCCGGCCGGCAGGCAGGTCGTACTCGTAGGCGTCGATTCGTTCGTTCGACATCGTCTTGTCAAGGAGCGCGCCGGGAAACGACCGCGGTCGTACCCCGGACGGGACGCCCCTTTTACACACAGCGTTCCGCGCCCGTCAACGCCATCGGGGTATCGCCGGCCGCCCCGGTTCCGGGCAGATCCGACGGAGCGCGGAAGGGTACGGCTTGCGGCGGAGCGTGTCAACCGCGGACAGGAAGGATTTGTGCTGCTATTTCAAGGGGTTGTAGCGCTGGGAATCAGCGGGTCGCGGGGTGGACTCGTCGCGGCGCCGTCCCCGGCGGCCGACGCCGCCCCGATCACGATCGGAGGTCTTCTCCACGGGGATACGCAGGAGGGGGACTTCCCGGGGCGCGTCGATACACAGGCGCACCCAGTTCCCCTTCACGCGCTTGATATAGATCTTGATGTCATCCCCGATCTGGAGGATTTCCCCTTCTTTCTGGGTCAAGACCAGCATGTCGCCACCGTCCCTGGTGCGACGCTTTCCGAGAGCGGCCCCCGAAAAACATCCAAGCTTATTGGATTGTACCTGTTCGTTCGCCTTTTGTCGTCGTCAGCCCCGGCGTCCCCGCCGGGGTGCTGCGAGCTCACGTCCGGTGAACTCCTCGTACTGCCTCCGGATCAACAACAGGTCGTCCATGGCCTTTCTCTTATCGGACGAATTCCGCAGGAGGTAAGCGGGGTGGTAGGTCACGACGACCGCCGTGCCGTCTCGATCGTGGGCCGAACCCCGCAAGCGGGCGATGGACTGGTCGGTGGACAGGAGGTGCTGGGCGGCGAAGCGGCCGAGGGCCACGATCAGGCGGGGAGAGATGGCTGCGAGCTGCCGCTCGAGGACGGGGGTACAGGTTGCGACCTCGGCCTCTTCGGGGTCCCGGTTGCCGGGGGGCCGGCACTTGAGCACGTTGCAGATGTAGACCTCGTCGCGCTCGAGCCGCAGGACCTCGGTGATCATCCGCGTCAGCATGCTGCCCGCGGCGCCGACGAAGGGCCGGCCCTGCCGGTCCTCGTCCGCCCCTGGAGCCTCGCCGACGAACACCAGATCCGCGTGGGGATTCCCCTCGCCGAACACCAGGGTCCGCCGGCCGCGGGCCAGGTCGCAGCGGCGGCAATGACCGAGGTCGCCCAGGATCGAGGTCAACGAATCCAGCGGCGGCGGGGCGTCGGGTTGGTCGGCGGCCCAGGCCGCCTGGACCTCGAGGTGGGTCCGCAGGTCCCGGGCCAGCTCGGCCAGCTCGTGGTGGGGATCGTCGGTCATCTCAGCCGCTCACGGGAGGGAGACCGGGGTGCTCCCGGTGTTGCCCGATGGGTCGGTGATCCGCAGCAGGTAGTCACCCGCGGCGGCGGCGGACAGGTCGGCGGCCACCGTGGAGGCGTCGCCCTCGGTGGTGGCGGGCAGACCGGTCAGGCTCAGGATCGGGGCTCCCTGTCCGTCCGCGGCCAGCAGGTCCACGGTGACCGCGGGGTCGCCGTCCTCGCCGATCAGCGGCGTGGGGGTGCGGAAGTCGCTGGTCAGGTGCAACAGGCGGAAGCCGCGGGGCGCGGCCGGGAAGCCGGCGGACAGGGTCAGCTGGCCCCCGGTCTGGGCGGTGACGGCCACGATCAGCGCGCCATCCCCCGTGACCTCGAAGGGCTCGCTGGCCACCTCGTAGGGCACTCCGTCGTAGGGATACTCGTCGTCGGCCGGATCGGTGCAGAGCCCTCGAGCCACGAAGCGGTACCGTCCCTCGGGCAAGGCGGCGGCGGCGCCGAGGCCGGACCGATCGGTCATCGCCTGCCATTCCACGACCCAGTAGTGCTCCCGGTCGATCTCCTCGTAGATCTCGACCATCGGATCGGGTGTGTACCCCAGCAGCATGTCGAATCCGCGGTCCGTGAGCGGCGCGCCGTTGGCGGTCTCGAGATCCTCGAAGTCACCGCCACCCGGCGTCTGCTCGTGCTGGAGGGTGATCAGGGGCAGGTCGATCACCGGATCACCGCCCAGGAAGACGAAGTGGTTCAGTCCGCTCAGCCGCCAGACCGAGGACTCGGGCTGGGGCTGATCCGGACGCCAGCCGTCCCGGGTCCACAGGTACTCGGGTAGTCCGTCGGGCACGGTGCCGCAGCCGGGCGCCAGGTCCGGGGCCACGGTTTCCAGGGGCCAGGGCGGGTACTCCTGGTCGGCGAAATCCGGGTAGGCCGGATCCTCGGCCTCGGAGGTCCCCAGCAAGGCGGTCAGATCCAGCAACCGCTCGAGGATGTACTCGCCCTCGAGTGGACCCCAGATATTGATCTGGGACTCGTACCCCCCGCGCATCCAGTCCTCGACCGTCATCAGGTAGCCCTCGTGGTCCATCGCGAAGCCCACGGGGATGGCGGTCTGGATGCCCTGCTCGTCGGCGATCCGCTTCTGGAACGCGCGGCCCAGCAGGGTGCAGGGCTCGCCGGGCAGGAACCCCAGCACCACCCCATCGTCGATGGGCTCCTCGCCAGCGACGGTGACCGGCAGCGGCTCGATGCCCAGGGCGCCGATCATGGTCGAGGTGGTCTCCCACAGGGGGAACTCCATCTCGTAGTAGAGGTCCGTGTAGAACGCGAACGGGAACAGGGCCGCCACCAGCTCGACGACGGCGCATGAGTTGTAGGGGAAGACGTCCACGCCCATGCCCACGAAGGGGATCTCGATGGAGTCGTCGCCGCAGAGTGCGGCGCCGTGCTCGGCGACGAACTCGTCGTAGGGATTCGCCGAGACGCCGTCGGCGTCGTAGATCACGCCGTCGGGGATGTAGCCCTCCTCGTAGGGCAGGTAGTGCAGGTCCACGGTCCCGTTGCGGGTGACCCGGATGTCCCGGCCCATGGGCACGGTGCGGACCAGGGCCTCGAGTCTGACCGGTTCGCTGCTCGTCGCGGTCTGGTCCCACAGGGCGAGGATCCGCGGGGACGCGCGCTCGCCGATCAACTCCATCCGCGCGAAGTCGTCCTGGCCCCCGGCGGGGGACATGTCGCCGCCGTTGGTCTGGAAGTGCATCACCGACACCGACGCGTCGAAGTGCTGGGCCAGCTTGTACTCGATGGCGCCCGAGGACTCCGCCGAGACCATCGAGTTGTCCTCGCTCATGACGGTCCCGTGGATGCCGAAGCCGAAGAGGACCGCCAGAGGCTCGTCGTCCGTGGCGTCGGCGGTGCCCTGGCTGGCGTCGATGCGCAGCAGGTAGAGGTTGGGGTCCTTGTACCCGTCCCCCACCACGGTCCCGAAGTCGTCCACCAGCCCGAAGTGCTCGCTGCGGCGCAGGCGGAAGATCTCGTCGTCGGGATCAAAATCGGGGTCGAGGCCGACACCCATCGCCGCCGGCTGGAGCTGTTCGTGGGCGCCGGCGGCCAGCGCCGCGGTCTGAGCGCCGATCCGCTCGAAGATCTCGCGGTTGTAGCGGTCGTGGCCCAGGAACAGGAAATGGGCCTGGCTGAAGTCGCCGTACGCCGAGTGGCTGTGGCCGGTCATCAGGAAGACCCGATCGGTGACGTCCACGCCGGTGAGCTCACCGACCTGCCGCTCGATCTCGTTGACCAGCCCGTCGAAGGCGTAGGCGATGTCGATCTTGACCAGCAGGGCGTTGCGGCCGCCGGACTGGAGCCAGACCACGTGCAGCGGAACCGCCGATTGCACCCCGGTGCTCGGGGCGAAATCGACCACGTAGGCCGAGTCCCGGCCGTCGCCGCCGCCGCCGCCGAAGAGGTTGGAGCGGCCGGTGTAGGCCGACAGCGGCAACCCCACCGGCAACTCCAGGTAGCCGTTGGCGGCGCCCGCCTGCAGTTCGGCGGGTTCGATCTCGGGCCAACCGTCCTCGGTGGTGTCGTCGTCCGCGGGTGGATCGTCGGGATCGCAGCCCCCGGCAAGCCACAACATGGACGTCGCCAGCGACAGCCCGACCCATCGTGTGATCCGCGTCATCTTCGTTCCTCCAGCAGGGCGGCCGCTCGATCCAGGATCCGCTCGGCCACTTGCTCCTTGCTCCGCAGCGAGAGGCGTTCGGGATCCTGGTCCGGGGCCAGGATGACCACCTCGTTGGTGTCGTGGCCGAATCCGGCGCCGGGCCGGGTCAGGTCGTTGGCGACGATCAGGTCCAGGTTCTTGCGAGCCAGCTTGGCGGCGGCCCGCGCCTCCAGGTCGTCGGTCTCCATGGCGAAGCCCACCAGCAGCTGGCCCACCTTGCGGGCTCCCAGGCCGGCCAGGATGTCGTCCGTGCGCTCGAGAGTCAGGCCGGCCCCCAGGTCCTCCTTGGCCACCTTGCCGGCCGCAACCTGCGCGGGCCGGAAGTCGGCGACCGCCGCCGTCATCACCACGACGTCCACCGAGTCGAACCGCTCGTCGACCGCGGCTGCCATCTCCGCCGCCGAGGTCACGTCGACACGCTCGATCCCCGGGGGCGCCGTCAGCGCGGTCGGACCCGAAACCAGGGTCACCTGCGCTCCGCGGCGCCAGGCCTGGCGGGCGACCGCGTCGCCCATCCGGCCGCTGCTCGGGTTGCTCAGGAAACGGACGGGATCCAGGTGCTCGCGGGTGGGACCGGCCGTGACCAGCACGTGGCGGCCAGCGAGGTCGTCGGTGGCCAGGGCGGCGAGCACGTGTTCCAGGGCCGTCGCGGGTTCGGGGAGTCGGCCCGGCCCCACCTCGCCGCTGGCCAGGGGCCCGAATTCGGGCTCGACCACGGTCACACCCCGGCTGCGGAGCAGCTCCATGTTGGCGCGGGTGGCCGGGTTGGAGAGCATCCGGTGGTGCATCGCCGGGACGAGCACGACCGGCGCGCCCGACGCCAACGCAGCCAGCTCCAGGGGGTCGGTGGCCCGGCCGGTGGCCAGCGCGGCCATCAAGTCGGCGGTGGCCGGGTAGACCACCAGCGCGTCGGCCCAGTCGGTGAGCTCGATGTGGATCTCCCCCTGGGAGGTCCGTTCCAGGTCCCACATGTCGGTGATCACCGGGTGGCCGGAGAGCGCGTGGAAGCTGGGGGGGCCGACCATCCGGGTGGCCGACTCGGTCATCACCACCCTGACGTCGATCCCCCGCTCCTTCATCCGTCGGAGCAGCAGGCAAGCCTTGTAGGCGCCGATGCTCCCGGTGACGCCGAGCAGAACGCATTGTTCGGGCACGGTCCGGTCCTCCTGCGGGTGTTCTTATCACGGGGTGGCGACGCGGTCGCGTTCCGCGGCCGTGGGGCAGCGGTTTGACCACCCGGCAGCGCCCGCCGATGATGGGGGCCATGCTGGAAGCCCTGCTCGCGCTGGCGGTCGCGCTGCTGGTCGGCTACGTGGTCGTGACCGTCGTCCTGCTGGTCACCTATTCGGCGGAGCCGCCGGTGGACGAGACCCACCACGTGGCCTCCGGCGGAGGGTGGGAGGTGGCCCTGCACCGGGTGCGGCCCTCCCCCGCTGTCCCCGGCCGCGAGACCCCCGTGATCCTCTCCCACGGCATCGCCATGTGCCGCTGCTGCTGGCACATGAGCGCGGAGATCTCCCTGGCGCGTTACCTGGCGGACCGGGGCCACGATGTCTGGATCGCCGAGTACCGGGGCTACGCCAGCAGCCGCCACCGGGGCGAAGGCCGCGCCTGGGACTTCTCCATCGACGAGCACATCAAGGAAGACGCCCCAGCCCTGATCGAAGGAGTGCGCGAACGCACGGGGGCTGACCGCGTCCACTGGGTCGGTCACTCGATGGGAGGCATCATCCTGTACGGCTATGCCCAGGCCCACGGCACCGACGCGCTGGGCCGGGTGGTCACCGTCGGCTCGCCGGTCCGGATGGGACGGGTGGCCGGTCACCTGAAGCTGCTGGGACGCCTGCGACCCTTGCTGCGCTCCGGATGGCGGGTCCCGCTGTACACCCCTACCCGCCTCACGCTGCCCTTCAGCGTGTTCGGGCGTCGCTGGTTCCAGCGCCCCTTCTACAACGCGCGGCTCGCCCGGGCGACGGACATCGCCACCCTCTTCACCCACGGTGTCCAGGATCTCTCCGCCCGTGCCCTGCGCCAGTTCGCCCGCTGGCAATCCACGGGCACCATGGCCCTCGAGGACGGCTCCGGCTGCATCGAGGACGCCCCGGCAGCTCTGGACGTGCCCTTCCTTTGCCTGGCGGGGGAAGGTGATCTGCTCGTGCCACCGCGCGCCGCCACACCCGCCCACGACAAGGCCAGCGCCGAGGAGAAGGACCTTCGCGTCTTTGGTGGACCGGGGGATCCGGCCCCGCCGATGGGGCACCTGGATCTGATCGCGTCGGCGGATGCGAAGCGGTGGGTGTTCCCGGAGATCGCCGACTGGCTCGAGAAAGACGGGTAGCTCGGGCTCGGACTCGGACTCGGCTCTATAGCCCGTCGTAATACCCCATCAACCCATGCAACCGGATCCGCGCGATCTCCGCCAGCATCCGCCGGGTGTCGCGGATGGCGTTGACCCGGCTGTCGTCGTCGTGGGTCCAGTCGATGGCGACCTCTTCGATGCGCAGCCCCTTGCGGCGTGCCAGGTAGAGCACCTCGACGTCGAAGGCGAAGCCCTCGACCATCGCGCGGCGGAAGAGGGAGTCGGCGGCCTCGGCGCGGAATCCCTTGAAGCCACACTGGGTGTCCTTGATGCCGGGCAGGATCATCACCTGGACCACGCCGTTGAAGACCCGGCCCATCATGTGACGGTACTCGGGCTCGCCGATGCGGTTGGCACCGGGAGCCTCCCGCGACGCGATGGCCACGTCGGCGCCCGCCTCGAGGGCGTCGATGATCCGCGGGACCATGGACACGGGCATCGACATGTCGGCGTCGCACATCACCCGCAGTGGTGCGCGCGCAGCGAGCATTCCGGCCCGCACCGCCCCGCCCTTTCCCCGGTGGGGTTCGGCCTGGGCGACCACGTGATCGACGGCGTCGGCAAAGCCACGGGCCACCTCGATGGTGTCGTCCCCGCTGCCGTCGTCGACGATACGAACCTCCCAGTTCAGGTCGTTTTGATGGATGAAATCCAGGATCCCAGGAATTGTCTTGGGAAGCCGGGACGATTCCCGGAATGCAGGAATCACCAGTGATGCGTCGAATACACGTTCGTCGGTCACCGCGATATGCTCCACGCCTCCTACCCTTGACGGAGGCCAAGCCGAATCCTAATCTTGCGCGGTTCTCAACGCAAAGCGAGGTTCGTCATGGCAGCTTCCAAGAAGCAACCGCAGCTCTCCAGCCAGTTCACCCCGACCACCATGGCCCTGATGGCGATGTCCCTGCTCGTGGGCATCATCGTCGGATACATCGTCGGCACCGGGACCGAGGGGAAGGGTGACGGTGACGAGGGCACGTCTACCACCACCGCACAGACGTCCAGGGCCAACCGTGGCACGGCGTCCAAGGACAAGGCATCCCGCGCCGCGGGCAAGAGCAAGTCCCTGCCGGCCAAGGCCGCCCAGTCCGAATCGCCCTTCCTCGACGAGGTCGCCGTGGACAAGTTCGAGGGCGAATCGTCGACCCTGACGGACTATCGCCGGGTGGTGGATTTCGTCTCCCGTCGTAACGCGCGGGCGGCGACTCCCCTCCTCAATCGCCTCGCTACCGGCGCCACCGGCACGGACTATGCCGAGGAGATCGCGTTGCTGCAGGCGGCCAACAAGGTCAACCAGAACCTGCCCACCGAGGCCCTCGACGCCCTGGGCGCCTGGAAGACCAGCTACCCGGACAGCCGCCTGATCGCCCAGGCCGGTCTGTGGGAGGGCAAGGCCCACGTGGCCTCCGCCCGCGCCAAGGGCGGCAGCGGCGGCGGCGAGCAGGGGGCCTACGACCTGGCGCGCCAGTCCTTCGAGGAGGTCATCGACAAGTACCCGGAGAACGCGTCGGCCTGCGGCGAGGCGCTGTTCAACCTGGGATCGGTCTACAAGAGCCTGGGCCAGCCCGAGCGCTCCCTGGAGATGTACGACAAACTCGTCGAGAGCTACCCGACCCACAGCCTGGCCCCCCGGGCCCTGTACTCGGTGGCCAACGGCGCGTGGAGCAACGAGGACTACGACACCGCCACCCGCTACTTCCAGCGGCTGCTCGACTCCTACCCGGACGACGGGCTGTCCAAGCGCTCGCGCAAGAACATCAGTGCCATCGGCATCATCGGGGGGGACGCGCCCGAGCTGGTCGTGGACCATTGGCTGGGCGGGGACACCACCTTGGCCGCCAACAAGGGCAAGGTCGTGATGCTCAGCTTCTGGAACGAGTGGTGCCCCCACTGCAAGCGTGAGATGCCCAAGCTGCAGCAGCTGGCCGAGAAGTACGACGATCAGGGTCTTGTGCTCATCTCGGTCACCAAACACACCAAGAGCCAGACCGACGAGAAGGTCCAGGCCTTCCTGGACAAGAACGACATCACGATCCCCACCGCGGTGGAGCCGTCAGGCTACCAGAGCACCCGGGACTACGGCGTCTCGGGCGTCCCGGCCGGGGTCATCATCGGTCGCGACGGCAAGATCGCGTGGCGCAACCACCCCGCGCGGTTGACCGAGGAGCGGCTGCAGAAGTTCCTGGGGGGCTGAGTCCGACCCGCCATCCCCCACGCACCGCCGTCCCCCCGGTTCCCGTTCTTGGCACGGCCCTCGTTCGCGGCTAGGTTAGCCTCGCATTCATTGGAGAACCCATGCGTGTTGCCCTGATCACGCCCACGCCGTACGACCTGTTCGCCTCCGGTCCCCGGGCGCTGTCGGCCCACCTCCGGGCCAACGGTCACGACACCCGGCTGATCCTGCTCCCCGGCGAGACAGGGAAGTACAAGTACCGCGAGAACTACATCTACCAGTACCCCCGCTCGATGATGGAGGACCTGGCCCGGCTGACCGCGGACTGCGATCTGGTGGGCGTCAGCTTCATGAGCGGGAACTTCGACGCCGCCTTGCAGGCCACCCGCACGGTCCAGCAAGCCCACCCCGGCACCCCGGTGGTCTGGGGCGGTCATCACACGACGGTGCTCCCCAAGCAGTCGCTGGAGTACGTGGACCTCGTCTGCATCGGCGAGGGCGAGGATTGCCTGCTCGACCTGGCCAACGCCCTGGAGAACGGTGACGACATCACCGGGATCGAGAACCTCTGTCTGAGGGTCGACGGCGAGGACATCATCAACACGATCCGCCCCCTCATCCAGGACCTGGATGCGCTGCCGTTCATCGACTACAGCAACGACGACCACTGGGTCTACGACAAGCCCCAGCAGCGGCTGATCCCCCTGGACGACGAGGGGTTGCGCCTCAACGCGGCCCAGTACCCGGACCGGGACAAGGTCCTGCGCTACACCTACAAGACGATGATCACCCGGGGCTGCCCCCACCACTGCGCCTACTGCGGAGCGGCCCACAACCACGTGCTCTACGAGGGGCAGAAGGTGCTGCGGCGGCGCTCGGTGGACAACATGATGGCGGAGATGCGGCAGATCCTGGACCGCTATCCGTTCTACGAGATGTTCCACATGCAGGACGACGTGTTCTTCGCCGCGCCGACCCGCGAGATCCTGGCGTTCGCGTCGGCCTACGGCGAGCAGATCGGCAAGCCGATCCGCGCACAGATGTCTCCCACGGTGATCAACGACGCGAAGTTCAAGGCGATGATCGACGCCGGGCTGTGTTTCACCGAGCTGGGGCTACAGACCGGCAACACCAACACGATGGCCCTGTACCGGCGGGGGATGTCCAACGACCATCTGCTGCGGGCCACCGAGATCATCACCCGCTACCGCGATTACCTGAACACCCCGGACTACCACGTGATCCTGGACTGCCCCTGGGAGACCCCGGACGACGTGGTCGACACGCTCAAGCTGATCTGGAAACTCCCCCACCCCTACAACCTGCTGCCGTCGTCGCTGGTGTTCTACCCGGGCACCGAGTTCTACGAGCGGGCCAAGGCCGAGGGGCACCTGACCGACGAATTCGCCCAGGTCTACCGCAAGCACTTCACCACCCCCAAGGGCAGCTACGTCAACTTCTTGTTCTTCCTGTCGATCTTCAACCGTTTCCCCAAGGGCGTGGTGGAGAAGATGGCTGCCAAGCCCCTGCTGGACACCTTCTCCCGCGAGGAGTTCGGACCCCTGTTCGGGATGCTGGTCAGGATGGGCGAGAACAGCCGCAAGGTGGGCCGGGTGGCGCGCTACGCGGCGGCGGGCAAGATGTTCAACCTGCACAACCTGCGGAACATCGACAAGATCGCCAACTACTGGAAGTAGCCGGTTTACAGCTACTTGGAACGCTTTTCCTCTAGATCTTCGTGAACTCGAGCTTGAGGTCGAGCGCCACCTCCTCCGATCCCCACAGATCGGTGGCACGGTGGATCAGCAGGTTCACGCCCTGGTAATGGCGCCCCAGGGTGCCATCGACCCGGTTGACTGTCTCGACAGGTGCCATCCAGACGTCGGCCGCCTCCTCGATGTAGCAACACACGACCAGGTCACAGCTCTCGTCGATCAGCTCCAGGTAGCTGACGCCCTCCAGCTGGCGCGCCTCGCCCAGATCCCCCAGCAGGTCCTCGTCCCCGGTCACGGCGCTGTAGGTCGCCCGGCCGTCGAGGCCGCCGGGCAGCATCAGGTTGAGCTCGACCCCGAAATGGGACCGCACCGGCTCGAAGTAGCGGTTGACCAGGCGGTACTCCACCCGCAACCGCGGCAACGATCGGGAGAACACGAAGCGCTTCTCGACCCGGACCAGACTGGTCTGGCCGTCCTGCTCGACGGTGCCGCTGCGGCCCAGCTGGACCACCAGCTCGTCCTCGCCGGTGGGCTCGTGCTCCGTCATCAGCTGGTAGGGCTGGTCGACAAAATCCCCGGCCTCCAGGTAGCGGCCCCGCTGCCAGCTCTGTAGCTGGGTGCCCGGACCCAGGAAGTGGTCCAGGAAAGACAGGCGAGCCCCGCGGTCGAACCACATGCGGCTGTCCAGCTCGGCGGAGGACTCCAGCGACGCCACCACATCGACCGAGTCCTCGTCCTCGTCCACCAGCTGGATCTCGTTCTCGCCGCTGGTCACGTGGTAGGCCTCCTGATGGCGGCGTAGCACGGGCCCGAGGGGGCGGGCCCGATCCAGCAGATCGAGGGCGAGCAGGCCGCCCCCTCGATGCGGGGCTATCACGGCACCGAGGGACCCGGAACGGACCACCAGTTCGGGGAATCCGTCACAGTCGAAGTCCACGGAACGGCTCCGGGCCCGGGCCGGGTCCGCCCCCAGGGCCTCGTCCACCCAGCGTTCGACCTCCAGCAGGCGGGCCGCTGCCCGCATCCGTCGCCCGGCGTCGTACAGGCCCAGATGCGTCCCGTGCCAGTAGACGGCGTGGTGCTGGCTCGCCCAGAGCGACCGGCACGCGCGTTCCAGCAAGACGCGCAGGCGGTCCGGGTCGACCGCGTTCACCTGGCCCCGCGTCCGGCCCTGGGCAGCCATCCGCATCCGCTGGACCCGGTAGCTGGTCATCAGCATCCGCTTGTGCAGCTCGTTGACCTCCGGATACTCGACCAGGAACCGTTCCCAGCCCAGCCCCTCCAGCGAATCGTCGAGCCCCAGCGAGCGCGAGATGGTTGGCGGGTAGACCCGACCGGCGGGCGCCCGCTTGTCCAGGAACTGGCGAAAGGTCGCCGTCTTGATCCAGTGGTGCTGGGCGCCGGCCACATCCACCAGGGTCAGCAAGGAGTCGAGCCGCTCGCCGGGAACCAGGCCGTCGAACGCCAACGTGACGTCCCGCTCGTCATGCCCGGCCAGGTGCCGGCGGAGTTGGTGGCCGATGGCGTCGGTGGCCAGTCCGGAGAGTTGGCGCTGAAGCTGTGAGTGGATCGGGAACAGCGCCAGGGAGAATCCGGCCCGCTCGGTCACCAAGTAGCCACCCAGACTCTCCCGGTCGAGGCCGGTCGCCGCCAGGTTGGACTCGTCCACCAGGGTGTACGTGTAGCCCGCCCTGTGGAGCTGGGTGGTCAGCGAACTGTCCCAGGTGCGACCCACCAGCCAGATACCGCTGGGTTTTTTTCCCAGCCGGCGATCCAGCTGGTTGCTGGCCAGACGGAGCTGACCGCTGACGTCGTGTTCGGGGATGGCGGCCAGGATCGGGTCGAAGTAGCCGCCCCCGACGGGCTCGACCCTCCCATCGCGGACAGCGAGCTTTAGCGCCTTCATGGCCGCGGGCGCGTGGGAGGCCATCCACTCGATCAAGGTGCCGGAGAGGTGGAGCCCGCATCGAACCGAGGGGCGAGACGCCAGTCTCTCCAGCAGGGGGACGACCACCCCCTCGACGCGCTGGCGAACGACTTCGTCGTCGTCGTTCGGGGACGCCTGGACGTCCGCGCCGAGCAGGAGGTTGAGCGTCTGCATTTCCGTCGGTGACCTCGCGTCTTCGCGGGCGACCCGTCGCCCGCCTGGAAGTGCGGTGGTCGATTGTACTTGCTGTCTCGCGGACCGCCAATAGCGCGCGCAGAACGACGTTGCGTTCGCGCGACGCTCCCGCCGGCAAATTGCATTGTGTCGACCCATCTCGTACCTTGTACGCAACCTTTCGCTGGGGAGAGGTCTGCCTTCCGGGGATGCCACCAACACACACCGATGCCTGGAATCGCTGCGCGCTGCTGGCGGTGGTGGTCTGGCTGGCCGTACTCGCCCTCCCCTCCGCGGCGGTCGCGCTGACGGAGCTCGGTGACGAGCAACTGGGTGCGGCGAAGGTCTTCCTGGCCGATGGCGAGTGGGATGCGGCGGTGAGAGCGCTCGAGGAAGCCTCCTGGTACTTCACCGACGGAGACGCCCAGCAGAAGGAACTCCGCTCGCTGACGCGCGAGGCGAAGTTCGGCAAGTACCGGGCCGAGGGCGACCAGGCCGAGGCCAGGGGCGACCTGGACGCCGCGGTCAAGAAGTGGGACAAGGCACTCCGGCAGAAGCGGGACCGGGAGCTGCAGGGCAAGGCCGACGCCGCCCGTGCGCAGCTCGCACCGCCCGAGGAGCCAACCCCGGCCGAGGAGCCCACCCCGGCCGAGGAGCCCACGCCCGCCGAGGAGCCAACCCCGGCCGAGGAGCCCACGCCCGCCGAGGAGCCCACGCCCGCCGAGGAGCCCACTCCCGTCGGCGATGGGGATTCGTCGCTGGCCATCACCCCGACGGCCCCCACCGACGGGGGCGGCACCGGCGATACCCAGAGCGGCTTCCCCTGGATCTGGCTGGTGGCCCTCGCCGTGGTGATCTCCATCGGTGTGGCCGGCACGCGTACACCCGTGCTGGCAGGCGTCGCTGGTGGGATGACGAAACTGGGTTGGAACGCCGCCGCCCTGACCCTGTACGAGCGGCTCGTGGCCCGGCAACCCGACGACACGGGTTTGCGGCTGGCCCAGGTCCGCTGCCTGGCGGCGCTGGGCAAGACCGATGGCGAGGCCCGGTCCGTGTACCGGGCGGTGCTGGACGACGACGCGCCGGCCGACCTGGTGCTGCACCTGGCCGCGCTGTACTGGGAGCATGGCTTCGTGGACGCCGATGCGCCGTTCGTCTACGAACTGGCCACCCGCCACGAGCAGAACGACCCGGATCTCTGGGAGGCGTTCGAGGCCTGTCTCGACGAGGACTCCCTCGAGCGGCGTATCGAGATCGCCCGCCGCCTCCTCGGCATGGACCGTCCATCGTCCCAGCGGCTGTTGCTCGTCGCCGAACAGGTGGGGGATGGCGCGCCCGACGAGGCGGAACGAGCGCTGATCCTGCAGGTCGCGAACCTGGACATCGACGACGAGGATCTTATCGCCCGCCGGGGCAACCTGCTCGACCGCATGCTGCCGATCTACCAGGAGTTCGACCTCGCGGGTGACGACGCGATCGCCGTGCGCGAGACCGCGCTGTTCGCGGTCGGGCGGCGGGCTTCCGCTTCGGGCGGGCATCTGATGACGGGCCCGCGCGCGCTGCGGGCCCCGGCGATCCTCGCCGAGCTGTCACGAATGTTCCGCCGCGCGGGCGATCCCGATCGGCTGTTCCAGATCCACGTGGGCCTGCTCCGCCGCTTCGACGGTGAGTCGGCTCAACTCGCGGGTCTGCTACGCGCGGCCGGCGAGTTGGGGATCTACTCCCGGGCCCTGGCCGTCATCCAGGAGCTCTATCCCCTGGATGGCGCAGTCCCGCAACCCTCGCTGGCGGTCCGGGTGGCCACCGAGTTCATGGTGGCCGGCAGCCGGCACCTGCGGGAGCGCGCCCTGGAGTCCGGAGCGCTGTCGGCGGACCTGCCGAGCCTGACCTTCTTCGAGCGGGCCCGGGTCTACCTCTCGTCGGTGACCATCGAAGACGCCCTCCGGCCCGACGTGCGCGAGCGCCTGAGCATGTTCCTCGATCTGTACCTGCAGGCCGACGACCACCTGCTGGCCCTCGACGCCGTGCTGGCCAGGCTCCTGTGGGGGGTCGGCGACCATCCCAACGCGGTGGCGGTGTTCCTGTGGTCCTGCGGATTCGAACCGCACGTGGCGAACAAGGGCGTCCTGCTGCTCCCGGCCGCGACCCCTCCTCCGTGCGAGGAGTTCTTCCCCGAGGACCACGGCACCCTGGCGAGCGTCGTGGCGGACCGGCCCCTGACCATCGACGACGTGGACGAGTTGAGTGCGCGCGCGAGCGGGGGGACGTTCAACGAGCGTCTGGCCCTGTTGATCACCGGCCGCGAGGTGCTCGCGGACGTGCGCCAGCACGCGACGACCCGTCGCGTTCCCATCGTGCTGATGGACTGGAGCGAACTCGCCGCCTCCCTCGAGGGTGGCCACGGCCGCCAGACCTTCCGGCGGCACGTCCGCGGGATGATGCGGTACTCCGTGCCTCCCGACAGCCGGTCGGCGGATCTGGAAGACGCCCGGCTGTTCGGGCGGGATCCGCTGCAGACCGAACTGGGCGAGCGTTTCCGCCGTGGTCCCACCGAACGGATGTTGCTCATCAGCGGTGTCCGCGGCGCGGGCAAGAGCACCCTGCTGCAGAGCTGCCTGCGCTCGGTGAGCATGCTCCCCAACGCCACGCTGCGGCCCAAGGGCGATCCGGATCTGTACGTCCCCGGGTTGTGGATGGCGATGCTGGACGAGGTGTTCGGTAGCGCCCGGACGGTCGGCCTGGTGGAGGCATCGGTCAGGCAACCACGGCTGACCCCCGAGCCGGCCACCGAGGAGGCGGCAGCGGCGTTCGCCGAGCGCTTCGAGCGACTGACCGCTGCGTTCGACGCCGGGACCGAATCGCGGATCTTGCTGGTGGTCGACCCCGCAGACGAGCTGTTCCCCATCGCCGATCCCATCGACGCCGATCCCGAGGTCGCCGAGGGTGGGTCCGACGTGCTCGCGGCCCTGGGTGAGCTGGCGCGGTCCGGCCGGGCCAGCGTCGCTCTGGTGAGCCGGCAGGTGGGTGCCTCGAGCACCCGCTCTTTCGGCGGGCTGGGGACGCTGCTGCCCGACAACTGTGACGAGGTGGTCGTCGGCTTGCTGGAGGAGGACGCCAGCAAAGCGATGCTCAGCGTGCTGGCGTCGGATCTGAACGTGGAGCTTTCCGACGACGTGCTGCACACCCTGGCCGACACCTGTGGAGGGCACCCGTGGCTGGCGTGGCTCGTGATGGACACGGTCTCCGCCCTCCGCTCCCGCTTCAGCGGGATGCTCGAGCCGGAGACCGCCGCCTTGGCCCTGGATCAGGTCCGGCGGAGCGCAACCTTCGAGAACTTCGTCCGCAACCTGCTGGCGGACTTCGCCTCCCCCGAGCGGGCGGTGCTAGTGGAGCTGGCTACCCACGGCGCCCCCGGCGAGGCGGTGACCGCCCAGGTCATCCGCGAGGCATGGCTGGCCGCGGGTCACACCCACGACCCGGAGGCGGCGCTGGACAACCTGGCCCGCACCACCCTGGTCGCCCACGTGCCCCCCAACGGCTACCAGCTCCGTATCGGCCTCGTCCGCGACTGGATCGCCAGCCAGAATCGCTGACATCCCATGGCCAAGGGACTCGGACGGTCGGAGCTGGGGCGCGCTCGGGAGATCCTCAGCGTCCTGATCCGCCACGGCTTCGGAGGTGCGCTGGGAAAGTTGCCCAGCTCCCTGCCCGGAGGCCGTCCAGCCGCGACCACCGACGAGGCGGCGCGCTCCCAAAGCGGCCCGGAGCGGGCGCTGCGGGTGATCGAGGAGCTCGGTCCGACCTTCGTCAAGCTCGGCCAGATCCTGTCCACACGCCCCGACATCCTGCCGCCGGACTACATCGACGCGTTCTCCAAGCTCCAGGACGCCGTCCCGCCCTTCGACCTCGACGACGCACGCCGCGTCGTCTCCGATGAACTGCGCGAGCCGGTCGAGGAGCTGTTCGACGAGTTCGATGCAGAGCCCGTGGCGTCGGCCTCCATCGCACAGGTCCATCGTGCGACGCTCCCGGACGGGCGGGAGGTGGCCGTCAAGATCCAGCGCCCCGACATCGAGGATCGGATTCGCAGCGACATCCACATCCTCCAGCGACTGGCGGATGCCGCCGAGGGACAGCTGGAGCAGATCGGCGTCTATTCGCTGTCGACCATCCTCCAGCAGTTCGAACGCGCCGTGACCTCGGAGCTGGATTTCCTCGCCGAAGCGCGCAACGCCGAGATCCTGCGCCGCAACATGGCCAACCTCGATGGCGTCTCCGTCCCGGAGGTCCATCGCCGCTATTCGACCCACCGGGTCCTGACCCTCGATTGGATCGAAGGGCGCAAGGTGTCGACCTTCGGGGAGAGGGAGCTGGACCCGCGGACCTTCATGGATCAGGTGGTCGCCGCCACCTACCAGCAGGTGTTCGTGGACGGCTTCTTCCACGCCGACCCCCACCCGGGCAACCTGTTGATCGAGCCCGACGGGACGCTTGCCTACGTGGACTTCGGCCTGATGGGACAGCTCACGCGGAAACAGCAGGAGCTGCTCATCGACCTGTTCGTGGCGATCATCTTCCGGGACGCGGAGTCGGTGGCACGGGCCTGCTACCGGGCCGGCGGTGCCGAGGGACGGCTCGACCTGCGGGCGTTCGCGAGCGAGGCCGACGGCCTGTTCAGTCGCTACAGCGGCCTTTCGATGTCCGAGCAGCCGATGGCCACGATCCTGCTCGACCTGGTCCAGCTGGCCTCTCGCCACCGGCTCGTGCTGCCCGAGGAATACGCCATGCTGGCGCGGGCCGCGGTGACCCTGGACGGCGTGGCGCGGATCCACGTGCCCGACTGGAACATGTTCGAGACGCTGAAGCCCTTCGCGCTCAAGGCGGCGACCCGCCGCCACGACCTGGGCCAGCTGTCGACGGACGCCCTGACGATGGCCAACCAGGCCATCTCCGCCGCCCGCGACCTGCCCCTCCAGCTCGACCAGATCCTGCTTGATCTGGAGAAGGGTCGGCTGCGGATCAACACCCACAATTCGGAGCTGGGCGAACTGACCCACACGGTCCGAAGGATAGGATTCGCGCTGTTGCTTGCGATGGGCGCGGCGGCGATCCTGATCTCGGCGGCGGTCCTCACCGCCGGTACCGAGGGTGAGCTTCTCGGCTTCCCGTTCATGAAGGCGCTGAGCGTCATAGCGATCGTGTTGTCATTGAGCACCGCGTCGGGGCTCCTGGGGGCGATGGGGTTCCACCTGGCCATCACCGGCCGGCTGCGACCCAGGGTGATCGGACGCTTCGTGACCTGGCTGTTGAGGCGCAAGAAGTGAACACACGCGCACCGTCAAATGTTGATTCCCAGGCGCGTGACAGACTACCCTGTCGTTTGGTAGCCTCCGACGCTGAGTCGATGCGGGGAAGCGGTGGGGTGCTCCCCATCCCATAGCGTGGAATCTGTAGCGAGGTAGTGTGGTGAACCCACCGGACGAGAACAGCCAGGATACGCGCCCCTCCGAGAAAGACCTTCCCGTCTGGCAGCCAGGCGAGGTGATCGACGGCAAGTTCGTCGTCACCCGCAAGCTGGGAGAGGGACTGCTCGGAGCTGTCTACGAGGTCAAGACCCTCAAGGACAAGAAGGCCCAGGCGCTCAAGATCTTGCGCCCCAAGCTCGTGGCCGAGGAGATCGACCACAACCGCTTCGTGCGCGAGCTCAACATCGCCAAACAACTCAAGCACCCGGGCATCGTCGAATACTACGAGATCGGCGAGTTCGAGGGCTTCAAGTTCTTCACCATGGAACTGGTGGACGGCGTTTCTCTGCGGGCGCGCATGGAGGAGTACAAGAAAGAGGGCAAGGACTTCTCGCCTCAGGAGCTGTACGGCTTCCTGATCCAAGTGCTCGAGATCCTGCGCTACGCGCACCGCTTCACGTTGCATCGCAACCTGAAGCCCGAGAACGTCCTGATGCTCAAGGAGAAGGGCAAGGACGGCAAGGTGCGCACCCGCATCCGGGTGACCGACTTCGCCATCGCCCACGTGATCTCTCCGACCATCTTCGCGTCGTCCTTCGTGCGTCGTGAGGAGGCCTACTACCTGGCCCCGGAGCTCAACCGGTTCCAGGACAAGGCCGGTCCCGAGTCCGACATCTACTCGGTGGGCGCCATCTTCTACGAGATGCTGACCGGGAAGCCGCCCCAGGGCCGTTACCTGCTCCCCTCCGAGGTCACCACCACCCTGAGCAAGAAGCTCGACGATCTGGTCGAGATTGCCCTGTCACCCAACCCGGCCGACCGTTTCCAGTCCGCCGAGGACATGATCAACACGGTCAAGCTCACCTTCGCCGACCTCTACGGCGGGACGGGCGGGACCGTATACCGGGTGCTGGCGGTGCTGGCGGTTCTTGCCCTGATGTGCGCGGCCGTGGCCACGTACTTCTATTTCGATACCGGGCCCACGCCCGAGGAGCTCGCAGCCCAACGCGAGGAGCACCGGGCTGCCTTCCTCCAGAAGGTGGCCGCGGACAACGAGACCATGTCCGAAGGCGACCTGGCGGCCAAGAACGCCAAGTACCCGGGCATGGTCTACGTGCCGCCTGGCTACTACTTCAAGGGTCACTGGAGCTTCGACCAGCACAAGGGTGCGTCCGAGGTCAGCGAGATCAAGCGCTACGTGCAGGGGTTCTGGATCGACGAGCACGAGTTCCACATGGAGGAACACGGCGTGCCGTTGCACTCCATCACCTGGAACGAGGCGGTCAACCTCTGCCGTGAGCGGGGCAAGACCCTGTGTTCCGAGGACCAGTGGGAAAAGGCCTGCAAGGGTCCCGAGAATCTGGTCTACCCCTACGGCAACTCCTTCCTCGAGCCCCGCACGCTGGAGATCATCTACGGGCAGCTCGGCATCCCGACCTCCCAGATCAACGCCGAGGCGTCCTTCACCGAAGACCTGGGCGCCAAGCCCGAGGACCTGGCCCCCATCGTCGCGGCCCTGGAGCAGGAATACGGCGTCGACGTGCCGGAGGCCAACCTCGCCCGGATCCACTCGGTCAAGGGGCTGATCGAGCAGAAGCTCGGAGCCTGTGCGCCCAGCGGTCTCAACCGCGGGGATCCCTACCTGGTGGGATCCTACCCGCGTTGTGTCTCCGGCTACGGCGCCAAGGACATGTCGGGCGGTTGTTGGGAGTGGACCTTCTCGAAGAAGAACGAACGCAAGATCACCAAGGGCGGGTACGCACCGGGTCAGGAAGAGGGCGGCACCCGCTGCGGCGCGCGCAAGGACGAGAAGCCCACCTTCGCCCACCAGAACCTCGCGTTCCGCTGCTGCGCCAACGACGAGTAGGGTCCGAGACCGAGACCGAGACCGAGTCCCTCCCCTACCCTTCGACCTATCGCGCAGCGCGGGTTCCCTCCGTGGCCTCCGACATCCGCAACTGCCGCGCCACCAGGCCATAGACCCACGGATCGTCCACCAGCTCCATGTGCCCGAGGCCGGCGACGACCAGGTCGTGGACGTCCTCACCCTCGGCCTCGGTGAGCACCGAGCAGCGCCAGGGGCAGACCAGGTCGGCCTTGCTGTAGATCGACACGAAGCGGGTGCTCGCGGGTACCGGGCTGTCCTGCAGATCGCCGATCAACGAGGAGTTCGGCAGCATCTGCCAGACCGATCGGCTCACCAAGCCGGTGAATCCCACCAGTCCGATCCAGGCCGTGGGTGTGCCGTGGTGCGGTGAGCCGAGGGTCACAAGGGTCTGGACCCGGTCGTGCCAGCCGCGGCGGGCGACCAGATAGCGGCCCACCAGGCCTCCCTTGGAGTGGCCGACGATATGCAGCCGGCCGAAGTCGCCCCGCTCGTGCACGCGCTCGAGCTTGTCCTCGATGCGCCGGGCCAGGTGGGGGATGCCCCTGGAGTTGAAGTTGCCGAGGAAGCCGCCCAGATGGAAGCTGAGGACCTGGTAACCATCGGCCCGCAGCCGCTCCTCCATCACCGCCATGGTGTTGCGGGTCTGCCAGAAGCCGTGGATCAGCAGCACCGTATCCCCGACGGCCGCATGATCGTCGCGCCGATCCAGCCCGTGTCCCAGGTAGTGGCGCGGAGCCCCCAGGTTGGCTGTCAGCAGGTGGCCCAGGGAGCGGGCGATCCGTATCGGTCCTGGCACGGGCGGGATCTTCCTCCTGCGGGTTGCCATCGTAGCAGCGGGCGGTGTGAAACGGGAGGGAGCAGATGCCGTTGACAGCCCCGGTCGGCAACGCCAGAATCGCCCCGCTCATCATGGAACGCGATCGATACAAAGAAGCCGGCGTCGACATCGAGGCCGGCAATGCCGTGGTCGAACAGCTCAAACCGCTGGTCCGATCCACCCTGCGACCCGAGGTGATGGCGGACATCGGCGGCTTCGGCGGCCTGTTCCGCGTCCCCCGGGGCCGCTTCGACGACCTGGTGCTGGTCGCGTCCACCGACGGCGTCGGCACCAAGCTCAAGATCGCCCAGGCGCTGGGGGTCCATGACACCGTTGGCATCGATCTGGTGGCGATGTGTGTCAACGACGTGGTGGTCCAGGGCGCCGAGCCGTGGTTCTTCCTGGACTACTTCGCCACCGGCAGGCTCGAACCCAGCGTGACCGTGGAGGTCGTGCGGGGAATCGCCGAGGGCTGCCGCCAGGCCGGTTGCGCCCTGATCGGCGGCGAGACCGCCGAGATGCCATCGATGTACGCCGCTGGTGAATACGACCTGGCGGGATTTACGGTCGGCGCCGTCGAGCGGGCCGCGATGCTGGACGGTAGCCGGGCCAGGCCGGGGATGGCCCTGCTGGGGCTCGCCAGTTCGGGGCTGCACAGCAACGGCTTCTCGCTGGTGCGCCACCTGCTGGTGGATCCAGCGGGCTCCAACCTCGACGCGGTGCCCGGCGAGCTGACGCGCCCCCTGGGCCAGGAGTTGCTCAAGCCCACCCGGATCTACGTCCGCGCGGCCCTCGACCTGCTGGGGGCCTGCGACGTGGCCGCCCTCGCCCATATCACCGGTGGTGGCTTGCTGGAAAACCTGCCCCGCGTGCTCCCGGCCGGCACCACGGCGCGGATCCGGCGCGGCAGCTGGCGAGAGCCGGGGATCTTCGGCTTGTTGCGACGGGTCGGCGATCTGGGCGAGCGGGAGATGCTGCGGACGTTCAACTGCGGTGTGGGGCTGGTGGTGGTTCTCCCGGCCGATCAGCTCGATCGCGCTCAGCAGGCGCTGGAGCCCCACGGCATCGAGAGTTTTGCCATCGGCGAGCTGGTAGCCGACGACGACGAGCAGGAGCGGGTGACGCTCGTGTAAGCCTTACTGGCCGGCGCCTCGCGCGCTGGCGTCCCTCGGAGGGATGGAACGTTGACGATTCGACTCGGCATCCTGATCTCGGGGCGCGGCTCGAACATGCAGTCCATCGTCCGGGGCATCCGTGAAGGATCGATCGATGCCCAGGTGAGCCTGGTGTTCGCCAACCGGCCCAAGGCGCCTGGGCTGGAGTGGGCCCGGGAGCAAGGGCTCCCGACGGCGTCGCTCTCGCACCGGGATTTCGAGTCCCGCGAGGCCTTCGACCGCGGTGTGGTGGCTCTCCTGCGGGAGGCGGAAACCGACTGGATCGCCCTCGCGGGTTTCATGCGCATCCTGTCCGGCGAGTTCCTCGGCGCTTTCCCGGACCGCGTCCTCAACATCCACCCCGCCCTGCTGCCTTCGTTCCCGGGGACCGACACCCACCAGCGTGCGCTGGAGGCCGGCGTCAAGCTCCACGGCTGCACCGTTCACCTGGTCAACGAGGTACTGGACGGAGGTCCGATCGTGATCCAGGCGGCGGTGCCCGTGCGGGACGACGACACCGCCGACAGCCTGGCCGCGCGGGTGCTGGTCCAGGAGCACGTCGTCTATCCCCGCGCCGTGGCCCTGGCGGCTTCCGGGCGGCTGGAGGTCGCGGGTGGCCGGGTGGCGACCGGCGGCGACGGTACCGATCCGGCGGCGCTGGTCTGGCCCGCTGGCGACCATCGTTCCAACCAGGGGGCATCGTGATCACCCGCAGCTACGACGCCGTCATCGTTCACCCCTCCCCTGGGGCGTTCACGGCCGCCGCGATGCTGGCGGCCTCGGGCAAGCAGGTGCTGGTCGTCGAGGAGGCCGACGCGTCCCCCCAGGGCAAGTACCGTTTCCCCAGCCATCGCCGGGTGCTCGCCGGCATCGGCGGCGGGATCTTCTTGCCCGGTGCGCTGCGGGAGGTGCAGGTCCACCCCAAGGACATCCAGTCGCTCAAGCGGAGCGAGCCCCTGTTCCAGGTCGTGGATCCCGACCACCGCCTGGACGTACCCACCGACCCGGACCGCTACCGTGGCGAGCTGGCGCGGGAGTACGGACAGCGCGCCGCCACCGCCGCCATCAACCTGTTGTCCCGGATGGAGGAGGCGGCGACCGCCCACGCCGAGACGATCCAGACTTCCCTGTCGGAGGAGACCGGCGCGGGATTCTGGAGCAAGCTGGGGATGAAGAAGGCCTCGTGGGCCGAACCCCGCGAACCCGGCGACGCCGCGGTCACCCTGGGCGCCGCTGCCGAGGAGGAGGAGGTGCCCGCCGACGCGCTGCGGGCGCTGGCCGCGCCCCTGCACCTGCTGGCGGGCGTCGCCGACCCGCTGACCGGGTTGAGCGTGGCCCGGGCGGGGATCCTGCTGATGGAGGCCCACGACGGGCTGTACCAGGATCCGGCCGCCCCCGACGCGTTCCACGCGTTGATGCGCGGCCGGGTCGAGGGGATCAAGGTCGACATCACGTCCGACGACCAGCCCGAGGAGTTCGTGTTCGGCTGGGGACGCCTCAAGGAGATCCGGTTCGCGGGCCGCAAGCAGCCCGTCCGGGCCGAGTCGCTCATCACAGGGGCCGATCCGGCCCTGCTGACCCGCTGGATGAGCGGCAGCGTGGCGGACGAGTACAGCGCCGCATCCCTGGAGCTGGTGCCGACCCACTTCCTGCATACCATCCGGCTCGGCATCGCCGACGAGGTCATCCCCGAGGGCATGTGCGACCACGTGTTCCTCATCGGCCGCGAGGGCCCCATCGAAGGTCCGGACGGGATGTTGCTGTCGATGACCCCCGCCCGCTCGGCCGGGGCGCCGGAGGGGCGCCGGGCGATGGCAGTCAGCTGCCGCTTGCCCCTCTCCCTGGTCGATGAGCCCCTGCAGCTGGACCAGGCGTCGCGGGCGATGTTGGATCGAATCAAGGAGCTGATGCCCTACCTGGAGCGCTACATCGAGGTGATCCATCTGCCCCAGATCGGCCCGGTGAGCAGCACCAACCCCTTCCCCGTCGATCCGCGGCCGGTGGTGTTCGACACCGGCGAGACACCCCGGCGCACGGCGGGATTGAGCCTTCCCCACAAGAACGTGTTCTACTGCGGCCGCGGCGCGGTCCCGGCCCTGGGCCTGGACGGCGAGGTGATGGCCGGGATGGCGACCGCTCGGCTCGCCGCCGGGGTGATCCGCAAGGGTCGCTGAACCCCGTCTTGCGAGGCTCCTCCTGAAGATCCTGTTCCTGGCGGACCGGCTCAGCGCCCGCGGAGGTGCCGACTGGCACCTGCTCGGCGTACTCGCAGCGCTGGCCCCTGGGCACGAGTTATGCCTCGGGGTCGGGCGCGACGACGGTACCGCCCTCGCTGCCTGCCCGGTCCAGAGAGTCCCGGGCCTGGACGCCCCCGACGCGCGCGAGGTGCCGGGACTCGGCGCCCTGATCGCGCACACACGGCCGGATCTGATTCACCTGCACAACGTGGTCAATCCGCTGGCCATCGAGGCCATCGCCGACCGCGCCGCCCGGGGTCAGCCGGCGGTGGCAACGGTGCAGGACCACAGGGCGTTCTGCCCCGGTCGGGGCAAGCTGACCATGGACGGCCGCCCGTGCCATCGACCGATGGATCCCGGTCGCTGCGCCCCCTGTTTCCGCGATCCGGGGTACGGCGACCTCATCCTCGCCCTGACCCGGCGGCGCCTGGCGGCACTGCGGCGGCTGCCGCTGGTCGTCCTCTCCCGTTACATGGCAGACGAACTGGAGGCCGCGGGGGTACCCCGCGATGGGCTCCATGTGGTGCCCCCTTTTGTCCACGGCCTGGGCGGGACGGCGGGCGACGCGGGGGAGCGCTGCGTGCTGTTCGCCGGCCGGCTGGTGGAGGCCAAGGGTGTGTGGGACACGGCCGAGGCCTGGCGCCGCTCCGGCGTGGATCTGCCCCTCGTGTTCGCCGGCACCGGGACCGCCCGGGGCGAGCTGGAGGCCGCGGGGCACACCGTCACCGGTTGGCTCGATCGCCCGGCGCTGGCCCGCGCCTACCGGGGCGCGCGGGCGCTGGTGCTCCCGTCCCGCTGGCAGGAGCCCTTCGGCATCGTCGGGCTCGAGGCACTCGCCCTCGGAACGCCTGTGGCTGCCTGGCTCAGTGGCGGGGTGGCGGAATGGCATCCGGGGTGGCCGGCGCTCGCGCCGTGGGGGGACGTGGATGGACTGTCCCGGGCGCTGGTCGAGGCCGTCGCAGGCGTGCCCGCAGCGCTCCCCGCCCGCTTCGAGCCCGGACCCCCGATGCATCGACTCGAGACGCTCTACCGGCAGCTCCTGAACGGCGGCTGACGGGGCACCGCCGCATCGATCCCTGGCACCGGACTGGAGCCTGGCGTAGAGTGCGCCCCGGGAGGCCTGCGATGAAGCGTACACTCCTGTTGACGGTACTCTTCGCTCTGGCCTGGATCTGCGGGAGCTGCCAGGAGGCCGGCTACATCGGCGATGACGACACCTTCGGTGAAGACGACGACACGGGCGACGACGACACCGGGGACGACGACGATACCGGCGACGACGACGACACCGGCGACGACGACGATACGAGCGACGACGACACCGGCGACGACGATACCGGCGATGACGACGACACCGGCGACGACGACACCGGCGATGACGACGACACCGGCGACGACGACGACGACGATGACGACGACGCCTCGGCGAGCTGCAATCCCTGGGACCCCATCGACGTGGCCGGTGCCAGCTGGATCTACTCTTCCTCGTACACCTTCCCCTACGAGGCCGAGACCTACTCCGACACCGGAGTCGAGGAGGTGTGGACGAACGGCACGACGACCTTCGAGGGCACCACGGTGTTCCGCCGGTCAGGCGCCTTCACCGGCACCCAGGCCGGGGTGACCGTGGACTGGGAGGGCTACGACACCTGCGACAGCTACGGCAACTTCGATCACGGCTCCCTGGTCTCGTACGCGCCCCAGTCGGCGACGGTCACCACCGTCAACTCGGCGCCGGTCAAGTACATCATCGCGGATCCGGACATGCTGATCGGCCTCTTCTGGACCACCAGCTACGACCAGACCGTGGAGCTCCACGGCAACGGCCAGACCGAGGTCCAGGACTTCGCCGCCGACTGGACCTGGAACGTCGTCGGGATGGAGACGATCACCGTCCCGGCGGGGACGTTCTCGGCGGTCCACGTCCACGCCGCCTACGACTCGGCGGACTACATCGGCGCCCACACCGGAACGCTGGACACCTGGTGGGCCGAGGGTATCGGACTGCTGCGCTGGGACGAGCAGCGGCCGGCCGAGGGTGGCCAGTACATCTTCCGCGAACTCCAGAGCTACGGCGGGCTCTAGCCCCACGCGCGAACTTCAGGGTAGGGAGCAGACGTGGTCCGGGGCGGGTGACGCCGGGACCGGGAGGCCGTTTCTCCAGACCACCGGCACGTCGGACCACACCTCGCGCACCAGCTCGCAGTAGGGCCGCTGGAAGACCGAGAGGTCGAGCACCCGCTGATCTCCGAGTTCGCTCGCCGCGGCCAGCCGCGAACCCTCCAGCGCCACGTGGGCGACCGGTCCGTGGAGCCGGTCGGCGATCAGCCGCTGGCCGTTGTCCGGATTCCACAGACCGATGAGGCCGCTGGCGTAGCCGACCACCAGGGTCCCCATCGGCCCCTCCCGCACCACCGTGGGCGGGCTGGATGGGATGTCCTCGAAGGTGAAGGTGGTCCGTAGCCCCCCGCTCGCGCCGCTGGCGACGATCTCTAGGTTCCCGTCGGCAAATCCCAGCACCAGCGATCCGGCGACCCGGCCGATGGCCTCCACTTGCCCCGAGCCCGACCAGGTCTCCAGCTCCACGCCCCGGTCGTCGAGCACCCGGGCGAATCCGTCTCCGCCGACCAGGACCCGACCTCCGGCCACGGCCACTGCGGTGGCCTCTGCTTCCACCGTATCCACCGCGCCGCTGCCACGGATCACCCGCGCCCGGCTGCCGTCCAGCGCCAGGCAGCTCCCGGGCAGCGCCGCCAGCGCGCTGGCGGAGCCTGTCTGCAGCTGGACGACCCGGCGGTCGCCCGCCAGGTCCCAGAGTTCCACCATCCCACTGTCGGTGAGCAGGCAGAGGGTGTCCTGCTCGAAGGCAGCTCGCACGCCCTCGGCCTCCAGGGCGTCGCGCCATACCGGCGCCGGACCGCGGGCGGGGCTCGCCGGGGCGCCGTCGGCGTCCAGCCACCCCCGGTGGCTCAGCAGCCGCGGCGGATCCAGGGTCATGGCCGGGGCGACCCACGCCGGGCGCCCGCTGCGGGCGTTCCAGAGCCGGACCGTGCCATCGTCCGACGACGAGGCGATCCACGCCCCGTCGGGGCTGAACGCCGTGTAGTTCACCTCACCCCGATGGCCCCGAAGCTCCATCGGCGTGCCGCCGCTCACGTTCCAGACCCGGACCACCCCGTCGGATCCCGAGGTCGACACGCGGGTGCCGTCCGGGTGGACGTCGAGGAAGTAGATCCGGCCGTCGAAGCGCCCCAGCACCCGGTGGCTGCCGTCGGCAGGATCCCAGAGCACCACCTGGCCGTTGATGCCCCCGGAGACCAGCCACTCCCCGGCAGGACCGAAGGCCAGCCCGCGGGGACCATGTCCCTCCAGCGACAGGCGGCGGACCTCCCGGCCCCGGGCCACGTCCCACACCCGGATGGTGCCGTCGTCGCCGGAGGCGGCGACGTGGGAGCCCGAAGGATCCAGGGCCACCCCCCGCACCCGCAGCTGGTCGGTCTCCAGGGTGCGCAACAGCTCCCAGTCGGCGGTCCGCCAGACGCGGATCAGGCGGTCGCCCGCGATGGTCGCCAACGTGGAGTCGTCGGCGCTGATCGACAGGTCCTCGACCCACGACGTGCCGGACGGCAACGTGGTCGGCGAATCCCCGGCGACCGGATCGATCAGCCGCACGGTTCCATCGTCCCAGCTGGCGGCGGCAAGGCGGCTCCCGTCCCCCAGCATCTCCATGGCCGTGATCCCCACCGGAAGATCCTCGACCAGCACCCGATCGGAGCCGTCCGCCACATCCCACAACCGGATGGACCGGTCCAGCGAGGCGCTGGCCAGGGTCTTGCTGTCCGGAGTGAAGACCAGGCCCATCACCTGTGCGACGTGGCCTGATGAGGGGCGCCCGGCCGGCCGTGTGCTCAGGTCCCAGAGGCGCAGCGTCAGGTCCGTGCCCGCCGAGGCCAGCAACCGGCTGTCCGGGCTGAACGCCACGCCGTAGATCCCCGAGGTGTGTCCCTCCAGCACGCGGGCGGGCGCGGTCAGGTCGGCCACGGGCCACACCCGGATCATCCGGTCCCAGCAGGCGGCCGCCAGGCTGCGACCATCGGGACTGAAGGCCACGTCCCAGACCCGGCTCACCAGGTCGTCCCGGACCACGACGGGCGCGCCCGTGGCCACGTCCCAGACCCTGACCGTGTGGTCCAGCCCCCCCGACGCCAGCAGGGTACCGTCCGGGCTGAAGGCCACGTTGGTGACCGCCGACGTGTGCCCCTCGATCACCCGCGCCTGCGAGCCGCCGAACAGGTCGTGGATCTTGATCTTCCCGTCCTTGCCGCCCGTGGCCAGCAGGTCACCGTGGCGGCCGAAGGCGACGCCGTTCACCCCTGCGTCGTGGGCCTCCAGCACCACCGGGGGTTTCTCACCCACCAGGTCCCAGAGCCGGACCGTGCCGTCGCTGCTCCCGGTGGCCAGCAGGGCGGCGTCGCGGCGGAAGTCGAGGAAATTGACCGCATCCGAGTGGCCGGCGAGCACCCGGTCGCTGCCGGCTTCCAGGTCGAACAGTCGCACCTCGCCCGACATGTCTGCCGACGCCAGCGCCTCCCCGTCCGGCGAGAAGCCGACGGCGTAGACCTGCTGACGGTGGCCCCGGAGGACCCGCACACCCATGGTGTCGACGTCGAACAGGTAGACGGCGAAGTCGCCGGCGGCCACGGCGACGGTCGCTCCGTCGGGCGAGAACGCCACGTCGTTGGCCAGGGCGCCGAGCTGGTGGGTCCAGCGCAGGGGCTGGGCGGACAGTTCGGCCCACAGGGAACGGGCCAGCAGCGAATCCTCGAGCTCCAGGGAGTCGCGCAGGCGGGCCCGGGCTTCCAGCGGATTGCCGCCGCCCAGGGCCGCTCGTGCCCCCTCCCGTTGGGCTTCTGCACGCCGGGCCTCGGCCGCCGCCCGCTGCTCCTGCGCCTCCTGTTCGCGCTCGGACAACGCCAGCGCCACCAGCACCGACACCACCGCCACCAGCGCCAGGGTGATCGCGCCGGACAGGGCCAACAGTCGCCGGCGACCCTGGGACCGCCGCTCGGCCCGTTCGCTGTCCGCCAGGAAGGCAGCCACCCGGGCGGGTAGCCCCTTCGATCCACGCCCCAGGATCCGCCGGGCTTCGGCCAGGGCATCGCCGGACCACACCTCGCTGCGGCGGCGGCCCCTCCCCTCCCACAGCTCGGCGGCCTGGCCGATCTCCGCCAGGAAGGCGATCTCCTCGCGGCCCTCGTCGATCCACTGGGCGAGCTGGCGCCAGCCGGAGACCAGGGATTCGTGTACCAGCTCGAGCTGGCCCTCCCCCCCCTCGGGCCCCCGCTTGCGCACCGTGATCAGCCTCGCGCCCACCAGGCGTTCCAGCACGGCGCGGGCTTCTCCACCGAGCCCCTCGATGACCTCGGGCGCTGGCAGGACCCGCCGGGCCACCGGTCCACCGGCCCGGCTCGGGCGGACCAGCCGCAGCAGCATCTCGCGGGCCAGCCGCACCTGGGCCGGCGACATGCCGTGCAACACGCTGTCGGCGTGCTCCGCCAGCGCACCACCCACGCCACCCATCGCCTCGTACGCCGATCGCAGCAACACCCGCCGACGCCGATCCCGGCGGGCCCACAGCGTGCTGGCGGCGAACTGAAGCAGCGGCAGCGCAGCCGGCTCGCCCTGGACCTCGGCGATCATCTCGGCGGGCAGCTCCGGATCCTCGAACCGGTAGTTCGTCCTCTCCAGTGGCCGGCTCAGGATCGCGGCCAGCGCCTCGGGCCCGGGGTTGCGGATCACGCTCACCCGGCCCAGGACCTCCTGGACCAGAGGGTCCACCGCCAGCCGGCCCAGGAAGTCGTCGCGCACCGTGAACACCACCCGGACCGAAGCCTGGGGGTCGTCCGCCGCTCCACACACGGCCCGCAGGAAGCGCCCCCGCTCCTCCCCGTCCTCCACCAGGGTGAACAGCTCCTCGAGCTGGTCGACCACCAGCAGGACCCGGGTCTCACCCTCCTCGGCGAGCCGGGCCAGCTCGAGGCCCAGCCGCGCGGGGGCCTCGCGAAGCGTCGAGGCCACCTCCTCCGCCCCGGCCACCCCCTCCCCGGCCGCGGCCCGGAACACCCCCGCCGTCCCCGCCCTCGCCGGAGGCACCGAGCCGCTGCCCGCCGGCCCCCCGAAGCTGGTCTCGAACTGGGTGCCCTCACCCTGGACCAGCCGCCCGGCCAGCGCTCCAAAGGGGTCGGCACCGGGCCGCATGGAGAGCACGGTCAGGGAACCCTGCTCCCGCAACCGCGGGATCACACCAGCGAAGATCAGCGAGCTCTTGCCCGCCCCTGACGGTCCCACGAGCGGCAGCACCGGTTCGGTACGGATCCGTTCGAGGAAGGCTGCGATCTCCGCCTCGCGGCCGAAGAACAGCTCGGCGTGGCGTTCGCCGAAGGGCTGCAAGCCGCGGTAGGGGTTGGCCGTATCCCGCCGCCGTCCCCCCAGTAGTCCCCGCAGCGTGTCCGCGACCTCCCTGGCCGAGGGCCGCGCCTCGGTGTCCTTGTCCAGACAACGGCCGACGAGCCCCGCCAGCTCCAGCGAAGTCTCGGCCAGGGCCGGATCCAGTGGCGTCGGCTCCTTGGAGCTGACCGACCAGGCCAGCGTGGCCCGGGAGCCCTCCTGCAACTCGTAGGGCCGCACGCCAGTGACCAGCTCGTGGAGCATCACCCCCAGTGCCCAGACGTCGGTGGCCTCGAGCCCCGAATTGCCACACCACTGCTCGGGCGCCATGTAGGCCGGCGTCCCGGCCAGCTTGCGGTCCTCGCCCTGGAGCGCCTCGAGGGCAGCCGCCTGCTCCTCCGTGGCGTGGGCGACGTCGATCCGCGGATCCGCCGTTCCGGTCCGCCGCGGCGGCAGCACCCGCGCCAGCCCGAAGTCCAGCACGCGGACCCGGCCGTCCCGAGGGATGATCACGTTGTCCGGCTTCAGGTCCCGGTGCAGGATCCCCGCCCCGTGGGCCTCCGCCAGCGCCTCGGCCACCGCCGCTCCCAGCCGCGCCGCCTCGCGCGCCCCCGGCCGCTCGTCGGCGAACCGCTCCCTGAACGTCGCCCCCTCCAGATACTCCAGCGCCACGTAGGGTGACTCGCGGAACGTGCCGACGGCGTAGATCGTGACGATGTTCGGGTGGTTGAACCGCGCCGTCGCCCGCGCCTCGAACAGGAACCGCGCCTCGGCCTTGTCCGAGCCGATCAGCCCCGCGTGGATGACCTTGAGCGCCACCTTGCGGCCCAACCCCGTGTCCCGGGCCAGGTAGACCTCCCCCATCCCCCCCTTGCCCAGCAGCCGGATCACCTTGAACTGGTCGACCATCGTCCCGGCCGTCAGCAGACTCTCGGACCCGATCTCCGCCAGCACCTCCCGCCGCCTCCGCACCTTGGGCGAAACGCCAGGATGGGTCGTCAACTCACCGATCGGCGGCAACACCCCGCCGCCGCCTCGCCGTCCCGACTCGTCGCCGTCTCCACTCACCCCAGAGATCCCCGCCACCCCGCCCCGCCGCCCATCGTACTGGGTTCCGGGGGCCGCGTGTATGCGCGCGCAAGTCGCGGCGACGGGCTCTCGTCGAACAGCCCGCACACCGCCCCCCGAGTCAGGCTAGACCCGTGAGACCTCGACCACGCCCTTGACGGTCTCGAGGTTCTCGATGACCCGCTCGAGCTGTTCGAGGTCACGGATGGACAAGGCGATGATGGCGGTTCCGTAGCCGTCGCCCGTCGTCCGCGAGTCGCAGGATCCGATGTTGACCTTCATCAGGCTGATCCGGCGGGTGATCTTGGCCAGCATGCCGGGGCGGTCCTGGACCACAACCTGGATACGGACGTGGCGGGCAGTGCGGGCGGTCTGGCGCCACTCGACGGGCAGGACCCGGGTGGGGTCCAGCCGCTGGGCTTGCTTGCAGTCCGCCCGGTGGATCGTGATGCCGCGACCACGGGTGATGTAGCCGGTGATGGGATCGCCCGGAACCGGGCGGCAGCAGCGGGCGAAGGTGGTGAGCATGTCCTCCACCTCGTGGACCCGGATCGGGCTCGCGCCCCGCTCCGCTCGCCCGTCCTCCGCCGCCTGCGGGTCCGTGATCAGCTCGTCGTCATCCGGCTCGGGCTCCGGGTCGATCAGCAGGACCACCCGCTCGAGGCTCAACGCGCCGTATCCCAGCCGGGCGTAGAGTTCGTCGGGATCCTGGACCTTGAGCGTCCGCAGGACGTCCTTGAGACCGCCGTCCTTGACCACCTTGGCCAGCTTGACGCCCCGCTCCTTGAGCGCCGCATCCAGCATCTCCGCGCCCTCGGCACGGGCCTTTGCCCGGGCGTCGGACTTGAGGAAGGTCCGGATCTTCGTCCGGGCCCGGGCGGTGACGACCCAGCGCATCCAGTCCCGGCTCGGGGCCTGGGTCTTGCGGGTCATCACCTCCATCGTGTCGCCCGACCGCAGCTTGTAGCGCAGCGGCACCTGCACGCCGTTGGCCTTGGCGCTCACGCAGGTCAGTCCGACGTCGGTGTGGATCGAGAACGCGAAGTCCAGGGCGGTGGCCCCCAGTGGGTACCAGCGGACGTCGCCGTTGGGGGTGTAGACGTAGACCTCGTCGGCGAACAGGTCGACCTTGACCAGCTCGACGAACTCCTGAGCGTCCTGGATCTCGGTGGCGATCCGCGTCAGCTGGTTGACCCGCGAATACCGCTCGAGCTCCGCCGGCGTCAGGTCCAGGTGACCCTCCTTGTACCGCCAGTGGGCGGCGATCCCGAGCTCGGCGACCCGGTGCATCTCGCGGGTACGGATCTGGATCTCGAAGCGCTCCCCCCCCTGGCCGACCACCGACGTGTGCAAGCTCTGGTAGCCGTTGCTCTTGGGCCGGCCGATGTAGTCCTTGAACCGGTCGTCGATCGGCTCGAACACCCCGTGGATCGCGCCCAGCATCGCGTAACATGAGGCCACGTCGTCGGTGAGCACCCGCAGTGCCACCAGATCGGCCACGTCCTCCAGCTCCATATGCTTGTCTCGCATCTTGCGATGGATGGAGGGGATGGACTTGAGACGACCGTAGATCTCCACCTCCAGCTCGAGCCGGCGGGCGATGCCCGAGAGCTGCTGGACCAGGGCGGACGTGAACTGCTCGTTCACCTCCTGGCGACCGGCCAGGAAGCTCTCGATGGCGCCGTACTTGCCCGGCTTCAGCAGCGCGAACGAGCGGTCCTCGAACGCGGCCTTGAAGCTCTGGATACCCAGACGGTTGGCGATGGGCGCGTAGATGTCGCGGGTCTGCTGGGCGACGCGCTTGCGCTCGCGGGCGGGCAACTCGCCGGGGTGGCGCAGCTGGTAGAGGCGGTCCGAGAGCTTGACCAGCAGCGCCCGCAGATCCCGCGACATGGCGAAGATCATCTTGCGGAAGGCCTCGGACTGCTCCTCCGCAGAGCCCCGGTAGTCGACGCCAGACAGGCGCTCGACCATCTCGATCAGGCCCGCGATCTCGTCGCCGAAACGGCCCCGCACCTCGGCCACCGACAGCCGGCCGTCCTCCACCGCCGGGTAGAGCAGCCCCACCGCCAGGGTGTCGACGTCCACCCGCAGCTCGGCCAGCTGGCTGGCCATCGCCAGGGGGCGCTGGAGGGCCAGGTCGACGGTCCGCAGGGCGCTGTCCCCGGCGCCCCCGCGCACCAGGTCGTAGGCGCGCCGGACGTTCCGCACGTCGGCGTCCGCGGCGTAGGTCCGCACCTCGGCCAGTAACTCGTCGCAGGTGATGATCACGGGGCTCCTAGCCCAGCACGTCGGTGATTCGCTCGTCCCGCTCCGCCCGCGCCACCGCCGCACGGATGACCGAGACCAGCTCGGCCGCGGCCCGGCTCAGGTCGTCGTTGATGACCACGAACTCGTAGTCCGCGGAACGTTCCATCTCCCCGCTGGCCCGTTCCAGCCGGATGGCCAGACTGGCCGGATCCTCGGTCGCCCGCTTGCGCAGCCGGGCCCGCAGCTCCCCGACGGACGGCGGCATCACGAACACGAAGGTCGCCGGCTCGCCCGTGGCGCGGACCTGGTCCGCACCCTGGGTGTCGATGTCGAGCAGGACCGTATAACCCAGCTCCTGCAGCCCCCGCACCCCTACCCGCGGCGTGCCGTAGTGATGGCCGTGGACCACCGCGCGCTCCAGCAGCTCGCCGTCGCCGGCCAGCCCCTCGAAGGTGGACACGTCCATGAAACGGTAGTGCACGCCATCGGTCTCGCCGTCGCGGCGGGCCCGGGTGGTGGCGCTCACCGAGAAGCGAAGGCGCGGCAACGCCTCGAGCGCACGTTCGACCAGGGTCGACTTGCCGACGCCGCTCGGTCCGCTCAGCACGATCAGGGTACCGCGTCGCATCACGTCCTCCGCCTCTTTCATTCCACGTTCTGGACCTGTTCGCGGATGCGTTCGATCTCGCTCTTGATGTCGATCACCCGCATCGACAGCGGCGCGTCCCAGGCCTTGGATCCCATCGTGTTGGCCTCCCGGAGCAGCTCCTGGGCCAGGAAATCCAGCTTGCGCCCCACCGTGCCGCCCCCGTCGATCGCCTCGCGGAACGCCGCCAGGTGCTGGCGCAGCCGCACGATCTCCTCGGACACGTCCGAACGATCGGCGAGGATCGCAGCCTCGGTCAGGATCCGCTCGGGGTCGACGGGCGTCTCGCCCATCAGGGTTCGCAGCCGCTCCGTCAGCCGATCCCGCAGCCGGGGGAGCTGCTCCTCGACCCGCTCCTCCACCTCGTCCATGGCCTCGCTGATGGTGGACAGCCGCCCCGCCAGGTCGCGCTGCAGGGCCTGCCCCTCGGCGCCGCGCATCCGGGCATGCTCGGCCAGGGCGGCGTCCACGGCCGCCAGCAGCGGCTCCTGGGCCGACTCGCCCAGGTCCACCGGTCGCAGCTTCAGCACGCCGTCCAGCGCAGCCAGGGATTCCACCGTGGGCCTGGAACCCTCGTCGCCCACCGCCCGCGCCAGCTCGCCCAGGGCGTCCCCGTAGGCCACGGCCAGATCGGCGTCCACCTCCAGGGTCTGGGCCGACCGCCCGACCACATCCACGCGGATGGTGACGTCGACGCGCCCGCGGCCGACCGCGGCGCGCACCCGCTCGACGACCCGGGGCTCCAGCGGGAGCAGATCCCGGGGCAAGCGGACCTTCACGTCCACAAAACGATGGTTGACCGACCGGACGTCGCAGGCGCACGTGACGCCCTCGACCTCCGCCGAGCCGCGGCCGAAACCCGTCATCGAGAGCAGTCTTGCCATGGTGCGACCCTATTCGCAGGGTTCGGGCCCGGAGTCAACTTCGGGTGTCGAGCCGGGGTTGTCAACCGGCCGTGGTGGGGGCGTGGTACGCCGAGAGGATCCTCCGGAGGCGTTCCACCTGTCGACCCAGCTCGTGGTGAGCCTCGACGCGCTCGCGCGCCGCCTCCGCGAGGCGTACCCGGTGGGCGCCGTCGGCTGCGAGGCGGGAGACGGCGGCGGCCAGGGCGGCCGGATCGTCGGCGTCCACCAGGGTCCCCGTCAGCCCATCCTGGACCAGCTCCGGGATCCCGGAGACCGCGGTCGACACCACCGGAACTCCGCGGGCCATGGCCTCCATCAGCGCCACCGGGATGCCGTCCCGGTCGCCGTCGTCCAGCACCCGGCAAGCCAGCGCGAACAGGTCCGAGCCGGTCGCGAGCAGCTCCTCGACCCGGTCCCGGGAGACACCCCCGAGCAGCTCCACCCGGTCCTCGATCCCCAGCTCGGCGGCCAGGCGCTCCAGCCGGCCGCGCTCGGGCCCCTCCCCCGCCACCGTCAGGTTGATGTCCAGGCCCTCGCTGGCCAGCCTGGCGACCGCACGGACGAGCAGATCATGGCCCTTCTTGGGTACCAGCCGTCCCACGCTCGCCATCCTCACCCGGCCCAGTGGGCTCGCGGGCCGCGGCGCTAGCGCCGCTGGCAGGGGGATGCCCTGCCGGACCAGATGGAGCCGGTCGGGCGTCACGCCGAGGTCCGCCAACCGGGCCCGGTTGGCCCTGGAGATGGTCACCACGGCGCGGGCGTCGGCCAGCACCTGGCGGAGAGATGGGCGGGGGCAGTACAGATCGCGGGCGTGCACCGTCAGGCTGTAGCCGATGCCCGTGTGCTGGCGGACCGCCCAGGCGACCTCGGCCATCTCGGCGGCGAAGTGGACGTGGACCCCGAGGGTACCCGCCCGCAGGAGCGCGTCGCCCAGCCACAGGGCGCGCCGCAGGTCCTTGGGTCGCCCACCCCATCCGTCCCAGGTCCCGCGCAGGGGTTCCGAGCGCGCGGCCGGTGTTTGCGCCAGGACCGCCGGGGTGTGGCCGCGGGGTACGCGGTTCGCCCTGGCCAGCAGCGGCTCCAACCCCGGGTGGACCGGCCCCGCGGGCCCGGGGTCGAGGGCCCAGACGGTCGGCGGGGCCCCCATCCGCTCCAGGCCGGCCAGCTCGTCGTAGACGAAGGTCTCCGACAGCGTGGGCAGGTAGCGCAACAGGTACGCCAGGGTCACAGGGCCTCCACGAAGGCGAGCAACCGTTCGCCCCGGCGCTGCCAGCTGTGCTCCGGGGCTTGTTCGAGGGCCGCGCCCGCCAGCCGATGCGCCAGCGCTCGGTCGCGGTCCAGCCGGTCGATGGCCGACGCCAGCGCCGCGGCGTCGCCGACCGGTACCAGCAGCGCGGTCTCGCCGTCGGCCACCAGCGCGCGGACCGAGGGAAGGTCCGAGGCCACCAGCGGCACCCCCGTCGACAGGGCGCCTGCTACCTTCAGCGGGCTGGCGAACTCGCGGGTGTTGCGGTCGTCCCGGTACAGCGCCAGCTGACAGAGGCATCCCGGCAGCGCTTGGGCCAGCTCGGCTGGCGACAGGACCCCCAGCTCGGTCCCGGGCCCCGTGCGCACGAGTTCGATGTCCGCGGACAACCCATTCAGCTGCTCCGCCAGGGCGTCGTCAGCCGGTCCGCGCAGCAGCGATGCCCCCAGCACACGGTTGGCGGCCTCCAGACCCGCCAGTGCCCGCTGTGCCGCGCCGGGATCCAGGGAACAGCCGTTGCCCACGACCAGCGAAGGCACCCGGATCTCGAACGAGCCGACGACCAGGTCCCTCAGCCCCTCGCTGACGAACAGATGGGCGTCCGCGCCGTGGGCGGCTCCGACCTCGCCCTCGTCGCCCTGGCCCAGGGCGGTGGGAAGCGAGTGCCACTCGTGGATCCGTGGCGGAACCAGGCACCCGAGCGAGGCCAGCTGGGCCGTCACCCGCATGTCGCGGCTCAAGACGGCGTCCGCACCCGCGCTGATCAGATGCACGGTCGCCCAGCGCCGACGCAGCCCTCGGACGCCCGGGTGTTTGCCCTCGGCGAAGTGCAGCGCCAGCCGGGGGTGAAGGGGCCGGCCCAGATGGGCCTCGACCGTGTTCCGGTCGCGGTGAGCCGGGGCGTCCATCAGCAAGGTCACCTGCGCACCGGCCGCGGCCAGTCCGTCGGCGGCCCCCAGGGTCTGCAGCGGCTGGGGCCGCGGCTCCAGCGGATCGTGGCGGGAGACGATCAGCACCCGCGGTCGGTGGCCGGTGTCCACGGGCGAAGCCTACCAGGCCCCCGCGTCGAGGACCCGGCGGGCGAACGCCGCGGGGGTGAACCCCTCGCGGACCCGGTCCCGACCCGCGGCCCCCATGGCCCGGGCCCGGTCGCGGTCGGTCAGCAGGGTGACCAGCGCGCCGGCCAGCCCCGGACCGTCCTCCGGTTCCAACAGCAGTCCAGTCCGACCGTCGACCACCGCCTCGGGCACCCCCGCTGTGCGGCCCCCGATGACGGGCAGCCCGCGGGCGCCGGCCTCCAGGTACACCAATCCGAACCCCTCGGTGTCGCCGCCGGCCTCCTCGCGGCAAGGCATGGTGAACAGCTCGGCGGCCCGGTAGGCGCTCTCCAGGTCGTCGGGCGACAGGAAGCCCGTCAGCCGGATCCTCTCCCCGAGCCCGAGGCCGTCGATCAGGTCGGCCAGCCGGTCGCGATCCGGTCCATCGCCGACCAGCAGCAGGCGCGCCCGTGGCACAGTCGCCAGGACCTCGGGCCAGGCCCGGATCAGCGAGTCCTGGCCCTTGCGGGGGACCAGCCGGCCGACGCAGAGCGCCAGCGGGTCGTCACCCAGCCCCAGCCGGTGGCGCAGCGCGGCAGCGTCGCCCGCGGCCCGGGGTGGGTGGATGCCCGGCGCGATGGGGAGGATCCGTTCGTCGGGCAGCCCCCGGGCCCGGAGCTCGCCAGCCAGCCACCCGGTCAGCACCACCACCCGGTCCACCCGATCCAGCCCGGGTGGAAGCCCGTCCCGCGAGGTGATCTCGCGACCGTGGACCACCGCCGTCACCGGCACGCCCAGGCGGCCGAACAGGGCTCCAGCCGCCGCCGAGAACTGCCAGTTGGCCAGCAGCAAACCCGGCGGCCGATGTTTGACGTACATGCTCAGCAAGTGCGGTGTAACATTCCGTGATGTATGGTGTACCCAGGAATGCCCCCACATCCTCGAGATCGGATAGGGGCGGGTCCGATCCCAGTTGTCGACGTCCTCACCCTGGCCGCGGGCGTAGACCACCACCGGCTCCCCGATCTCGGCCATGCCGACCGCCAGTACGTCCACCAGGGTGGCGATGCCGCCGTCCTGGCGCGGGGGCAGATCGAGGGTCAGCAGGGTCCGGCTGCCGGTCATCGCCCCCCCTCCAGCAGCGACAATGCCGCCGCCAGGACTTGATCGGGCTCGAGCCGCGCCAGGCAGTCGTGGTGCTCCAGCGGGCAGCTGTCCGACCCGTAGAGCGTGCAGGGGTGGCACGGCAGGTCCGGCGCCAGGGCGATCCCCCGTCCGCCCCAGGGCCAGTAGCCCATCTCCACGCCGGTGGGGCCGAAGAGTCCCACGGGGCGGGCTCCGGCGGCAGCGGCCAGGTGCAACAACCCCGTGTCGCCGCCCACGGCCACGGCGCAGCGCGACAGCTCGCCGCCGATGGCCACCAGGTCCAGGTCGGCCACCGGACGGGCCGCACCACCCGCGACCTCGATCACCTCGCTGGCTAGCTCCTCCTCGCCGGGACCGAAGGCGACCAGGGCGGAGCCGCCTGTCTCCGCTTTCCAGCGGCGAGCCAGCTCTCCATGGCGCTCTGCGGCCCAGCGTTTGGTCGCCCGCCGAGCTCCCGGCAACAGGGCCAGCTGCGGCCAGCCCTCCTCCACCCCGCCGCGGTCGTCGGCCGGCGGCAGCTCCGGCACCGATGCCGTGTCACCCGGGGCCTCGACCGCGTCGAGGAACCGCGTGACGAAGGGGCGCACAGGCGCGCTGCCCAGCCGCACCCGGGCCTCGCCGGTCCGCATCCCGATGCGCGCCCGGCGGCTCAGCGAGTCCTTGGCCACCCGCCGGTCGGCGCCGCCGAGGGCCGTGCACAGCGCCCGGCTGCGCAAGCTCGCGTGCAGGTCGATCACGGGTCCGTGACCGGTCTCCCGGATCCGCCGGGCGAGCGCCATCACGTCGGCCAGGTCGGAGGCCCTGGCCTCCAGCGACCAGACCCGGCCGATCCAGGGCAACTCGGCCATCCAGGGGGCGTAGCGGGCGGCGGTCACCAGCTCCAGCGGACCGTGGATCCCGGCCAGGTAGGCCAGGGCCGGCCAGGTCAGCACCAGATCACCCAGGCGACCGAAGCGCACGACCAGCGGTGGGCGGTCAGGAGTCACGGTGGCCCAGCAACTCCTCGACCTGCTCGAGCACCTCGCCGACGGGGATCGAACGGAGGCACTCCAGGCCGTGGGGACAGGTGCGACGGTAACAGCCGGCGCAGGGCAGCGCGTCACGATGCACGATCCGGTGCCCCGGTCCCAGCGGACCATGGAAGGCAGGCAGGCTGGAGCCGAAGATCGCCACGACCCGACCGCCGCCTGCGGCCCAGACATGCATCGGACCCGTGTCGTTGGTCACCAAGCACGGCAGCATCGAGGCGAGGGCTGCCAGGGGTACCGCCGCGACCGTCCGCGGACCCACCAGCGGGATCACCGCGTCCGCGTCCCCCCGCCGGGCCACTGAGGCCCGCAGCCGGTGTGCCGCGGGTCCGTCGGCCGGGCCGCCGATGATCGCGGTGCGGATCCCCTTGCGGGCCAGGGAGACGCAGAGCTCGGCGAAACGGCGACGGGGCCAGCGTTTGGTCACCCCACCGCCGGTAAAGGGGGCGATGACCACCACGGGGTCGTCAGCGGCGTTCAGCTCTTCGACCACCTGCTGGGCGCGCTGTCGATGCTCGGCCCGGGGTCGGATCCGGGGTGCCGGATCGGCCACCGCCGCGCCCACGAACGCCGCGATGTCCAGGTAGTCCCGCACCTGGTGTGCTGCGGGCAGACCCCGGCGGCGGCCGACCACGTGGGTCAGCAACGGCCAGCGCATGTCGTCCGAGTAGCCGATGCGGCGGGGTATCCGCGCTCGCGCCAGCTGCAGGGCGCTGCGGAACGAGGGGCTGAACACCAGGGCCGCCCCGTAGTGACCCGCGCCCAGGGCCCGCACGGCGAGGCGGTCCCCCTCGCGGCGCGTGGGCAGGCGGATCCGCGCCATGACGTCCGGGTGGCCGTCGTACACGTCCAGCGCTGGCTCGCGGGTCGCCACGGTGATCGGCGCCTGTGGGCGGTGGCGGGCCAGCGCATCGAGGGCCGGCAGGGTGAGCACGGCGTCCCCGATCCAGTTGGGGGCGCGGAAAAGGAGTGGAGTGGCCGGATCGGGGGGGAGCGGCGGGCGGGAAGTCATCGGCCCGGGGCGCGCCCGTCAGTCATCCAGGTTGGAGCCGCGCTGGAAACCGGGGATGTCCTCGGAGGCCGGGTCGCCGGCGGTGGCGCCCATCGCGGCCTTCTCCTTCGCCAGCTGGCGCTCGGCGTTGAGGATCCCCAGGTTGCGGTCGAAGTTGGACGCCGACGTCGACGCCTCGCGTGCAACCTCCTCGGACAGCGTGCCATCGCTGTACAGGCGGATGATGTGCTGGTCGAAGGTCTGCATCCCGTAGGATTCGCCGTTCTCCTGCAGCTCGGAGAGGCTGGCGCCCTTGGCCGGGTCGCGGATCGCCTCACGGACGGAGGGGGTCGCTACCAGCACCTCGCAGGCGGCGATGCGGCCCTCGGTGTCTTGCCGTTTGACCAGGCGCTGGCAGACGATGGACGACAGGGTGTCGGCGATACGCTGGCGCACCTCGTTCTGGGCCTTGGCGTCGAAGAACGCCAGCATCCGGTTGATCGACTTGATGGTGTCGGTGGTGTGGAGCGTGGACAGCACCAGGTGGCCGGTCTCGGCGGCCTTGAGCGCCATCTCCATGGTCTCCTGGTCCCGCATCTCACCCACCAGGATCACGTCCGGGTCCTGGCGCAGGGCGCCGCGGAAGGCGGACATGAAGTTCTGGGTGTCGGTGCCCACCTCGCGCTGGGAGACCGAGGCGTTGCGGTTGGGGTGCAGGTACTCGATGGGATCCTCGATGGTGAGGATGTGGCAGCGCCGCTTGCGGTTGACCCGATCGATCATCGCCGCCAGCGTGGTGGATTTTCCGGAGCCGGTTGCCCCGGTGACCAGGATCATCCCCCGGGGTACCAGGGCCAGCTCCTTGAGGGCAGGCGGCAAGATCAGGTCTTCGAGGGTCGGTGGCGAGGTGGGGATGATGCGCAGCACCAGCCCGAAGCTGCCACGGCTGCGGAACATGTTGACGCGGAACCGGCCGAGCTTGTTGGCCGAGTAGGCGAAGTCGAACTCGCGGACCTGGTCGACCTTGAAGGTGTAGCCGGCCCTGGTCAGCAGGATGGCGCCGATCTGGCGCGTGTCGTCGGGGGTCAGTGGCGGTACGTTGGGCGCCATGTGCAGGCTGCCGCTGACCCGGTACAGGGGGGGCTCGCCCACCTTGAGGTGGACATCGGAGGCACCGCCGGACACGCCCCGGCGCAGGATCTCGACGATCGCCGCTTCGTTGAGGGGCACGCCCTCACCTCCTGCCTTTTTTGCCCTTCTTGCGGGCGGCGCGTTGCTGCTTGCGCTTCTTCTTGGCCGCCTTCTTGTCCACCTTGCGCTTCGGACCGCTGGTGGACTCGCCCATGCCCATCATGCCCGCCATGTTGGCCGGGACGCCGCCCATCTGGGCCATCCGCCGGGCCGCGGCCATCTTGCCCAGCCCCGGGACCTTGCCCAGCATGCCGGTGGCCTTGCCCAGCTCGCCCATCACCTGGCGGGCCATGGCGAAGCGCTGCAGGAGTTCCTTGACCGCCTTGGGGCTCCTCCCCGAACCGCGGGCGATGCGGTCGACGCGGCTGTCGTCGAGGAGGTCCGGATTGGTCCTCTCTTGCTGGGTCATCGAGTTGATGATCGCCTCGATGCGGCCGATCTCCTTGTCCTCGATGACCGTGCCCTCGGGGACCATGTCGCCGAAAAACGGCATCTTCTCGAACACGTCCTGCAGCGGACCCATCTTCTGGACCGTCTGCAGTTGCTCGAGGAAGTCGTTGAAGTTGAACCGGCCCTTGAGGATCTTGCGGGCGTCGGCTTCGGCCTTCTCCTCGTCGACGACGGCCTCGAAGTCCTTCATCAGGCCGACGATGTCACCCATGCCGAGGATGCGCGAGGCCATCCCCTCGGGCCGGAACTCCTCCAGCTGATCCAGCCCCTCGCCCATACCGATGAACTTGACCGGCTTTCCGGTCACGCTCTTGACCGAAAGGGCCGCGCCACCGCGGGCGTCGCCGTCGAGCTTGGTCAGGATCAGGCCGCTGATCTCCAATCGCCGATCGAACTCGCTGGCCGTCCGGACCGCATCCTGGCCGACCATCGCGTCGCAGACGTACAGGATGTTGCGCGGGTGGGTCTGCTGGCGGATCGCCTCCAGCTCCTGCATCAGCGGCTCGTCGATGGCCAGCCGGCCGGCGGTGTCCATGATCACCACGTCCCGGCCCACCGCGGCGGCCTGGTCGAAGGCCATCTTGCACATGGCCGGCGGTGCCAGCCCCGCCATGTGGAACACCGGGATGTTGAGCTTGCGGCCCAGCACCATCAGCTGGTCGACGGCGGCCGGTCGGTAGACGTCGGCCGCGACCAGCATCGGCTTGCGGTTGTGGCTGTCCCGCAGCATCTTGGCGAGCTTGCCCGCGGTGGTGGTCTTTCCCGACCCCTGCAGCCCCACCATCATCACCGCGGTCGGCCCCTTGGCCGCGAACTGGAGGCTGGTGTCCACCGGCCCCATCAGCCCTTCGAGCTCGGCCTGGCAGATGTTGATGAAGTGCTGGGCCGGGGTGGCCCGCATGGTCTGGCCCTTTTTCTTGACCTTGACCTTGACCACCTCGCCGACGGCCTTCTCGGTCACCGAGGCGATGAACTGGTTGACCACCCCCAGCTCCACGTCCGCCTCGAGTAGCGAGATGCGGATGTCGCGGATGGCGTCGCGAATGCTGTCTTCGGTGATCTGCGCCTCGCCAGAGAGCTTCTGGCGGGCGCTGCGGAAGCCCTTGGTCAACGTCTCGAGCATCGGTCCGTCCGTCTACCGCCGTCGCGCCCGTGGCGCGCGCGTTGCTGCTGCTACCATTCGTCGCCGCACGAGCCCTTGAGCGTCAGCACCCCTACCTCGCGGGTGGCGTTCCAGTACCCGTCGCACTCCGTACTGCTCATCACGGAGATCTCCCAGCGGAAGAATCCCCGGTCCTGGGCCCAGCACCCGTAGTTCACGTCCAGCGTCAGATCCTCGCTGCCCTGGATCTCCAGCTCCTCCCCCAGTTCGAAGGGGGTGCCCTGATCGTCCCCGGCGGGCACCATGTCGGCGGCGAAGGTCGACGGCGCCAGGAAGTACAGGTAGACCGGGTCCGCCTCCAGGTTGCTGAAGGTGACGGGCAGGGTCTTGCTGCCGTCGATCTCGATCACCCCGTAGTCGAGTAGCTCGGGTTCCATGGTGGCGTGGTGGATCGTGGGTTCACAGCCCACCACGGCACCGACGCATACTCCCAGGACCAGCGCGGCCACGCGTCTCATCGCACTCCCGTGGAGCCGAAGCCCCCATCCCCCCGGTCGGTGTTCTCCAGCGAATCCCGCTCGCGCCAGGCTACCCGTCCCACCGGGCAGAGTATCAGCTGGGCGATGCGGTCACCATGGCGGATGGTGTACCGGTGATCACCCAGGTTGACCAGCAAGATCCGGATCTCTCCCCGGTAGTCGGGATCGATGGTGCCGGGCGCGTTGACCACCGTGATCCCGTGCTTGATCGCGAGGCCGCTGCGGGGGCGGACCTGGATCTCCCACCCCGGGGGCACGGCCGCGGCCAGGGCCGTCGGCACCGCCGCCCGGCCCCCCGGCGGAAGGGTCAACTCCTGGTCGAGGGCGGCGCGCACGTCCATCCCCACGGCGCCGGGGCTCATGTACCGCGGCAGCTCCACTGATCCGCTGTCGGTGTGGTCGCGCAGGCGGCTGATCTCCACGGTGACAGGTTCGCTCACGTCGCTCCTCCCCCGCCGGCGTCGCCCGCCGAGTCGTCGTCCGCGACCGGGATCGCCCCCTCCCCCGGCTCGTCGTCCTGCCGATCCGCCAGCGCCACCTGCGCCAGGCCGCGAATCCCCGGGTCCGGATCGGCCAACGCGGCGCGAAGCACGTCGTCCAGCTCACCGTCCTCGGCCGACATCCGCCCCAACCAGCGGGCACAGTCGTTCCAGTCGTGGGCCACGTACTCCAGGCAGAATCCCAGGTCCGTGCTGCCCAGGTCCCGCAGCAGCGGAGCCTCGTCGTGGATCCCGCCGAGCCGGCGGGGCCAGTCGTCGCTCCCGCTCCGGGAGAGGGCGTCGGCCAGGACACGCAGCTGGGATTCGTCCAGGGGGATGCGCCCCTCTTCGCCTGCGTCCCAGCCGGCGGACGCCCGCCGGGCGGTCAGGGAGATTCGCGTCAACCCGGCGCGGGGCGACCAGCTGGAACCCGCGGCGTGACGCTCAGCGAGCGCCCCCTCCAGGCAGGAATCCAGCTCGCCGCCCGGACCGTCTTCGGATCCCGTGTCCACCGTGGGTGGGGCCTTGGCCCCCTGCAACCGGATCTCCAGCGCCAGGCTTCCCGAACGGACCGCTGCGCCCCAGCTGGCGACGCAGCCGCCGGCCAGGTCTCCGCCGAGTTGCCGGCCGAGGCGTCCTGCTTCGTCGTCGGAGGCCGGCGGCTTGAGCAGCACCGCTCCACCCTCGAAGGGGACGCTCAGCGCGCCGCCACCGCCGCCAGAGAGCCGGGAGCGGCGCTCGGCGAGGACTCCGGCCAGCCGGAATCCCTCCCGGTCCGCCACCTCCGGGGAGATCACGTCGCCCCCGGCGATGCGCAGGATCAGGTCGTCGAGTTCTGCGGACCGCTCCTCGTCCAACCCCTCCCGCAACAGCTCGAAGGGCGCGGGGTCGTCGGACGGCCCGGCGTGGGTCACCCGGCGCAGCCAGCGGGAATGGAGCGCGGCCGGTTCGGCGGCCCACAGGCGGCCGCAGGCGTTTCGTGTCTCGTTGGGCTCGCCTTCGAACGAGGGCCAGCAGACCTCGACGAAGACGTCGCAGCGCAGGGCGTCGTCCAGGCGGGGGTAGAGCAGGTCCAGGTTTCGGGGCACCAGGCCGTAGCGGCTGGCGGTGTCGAAGGCCAGCGGGATGCGCTCCGGCTCCCGGCCGATGATGTCCAGCAGCACCGCCCGGGCCTCGTCGGTGTCGTCCAGCACCAGCGCCCGCACCAGCCGGTCGCGCCGCAGGGTGTCGGTCACCTGGGGCTCGACCTCGGCCAGCTTGCCGGCCGCGTCGGGCTGGATGACGGCGATGGAGGAGGGAGAGGGTTCGGCGTCGAGGAAGGCCAGGGTGGCCGCGCGGCGCTCCTCGTCCTCGCTGGCGGGGCAGCCCCCCGCCAGCAGGACGAGCGCCAGGGAGATGAGCGTCTTACTTCTCATTCTCCCCAAGGGCGGCCCGGCGGGAGAGCCGGATCTTCCCGGATCGGGAGTCGACCTCGATGCACTTGACCAGCACCTCGTCACCCTCGGTGATGATGTCGGTGACCTGCTTGACCCGGTAGTTGGCCAGCTCGCTGATGTGGCACAGGCCGTCGGTTCCGGGGAAGATCTCGACGAAGGCGCCGAAGTCGGTGACCTTCTTGACCAGCCCCAGGTACATCTTGCCGACCTCGGCCTCCTGGGTCAGCTCCTGGATCATCTTGATCGCGCGCTTGCAGGCCTCGCCGTCCGGCGACGCGATGGAGACGTTGCCGCTGTCCTCCACGTCGATCTTGCACTGGGTGCGCTCGACGATGGAGCGGATCATCTTGCCCCCGGGCCCGATGACGTCGCGGATGCGGTCCGGATTGATCTTGATCACGTGGATCCGCGGGGCGAACTGGTTGATCTCCTCGCGGTGCGCGGACAGCCCCTTGGCCATCTCGCCCAGGATGTGCAGGCGACCCTCGCGGGCCTGGTTCAGCGCCTGCTCCATGATCTCGCGGCTGATGCCGCCGATCTTGGTGTCCATCTGGAACGCGGTGATGCCCTCGGCGGTGCCGGTGACCTTGAAGTCCATGTCGCCCAGGTGGTCCTCGTCACCGAGGATGTCGCTGAGCACCACGGCCTTGTCGCCTTCCTTGACCAGCCCCATCGCGATGCCGGCAACAGGCGCCTTCAGCGGCACACC
>CAYTBN010000001.1:215463-245599 GCA_964436045.1 uncultured Rickettsiales bacterium
CAGACAGGATGGCGGTCTTACCGCCCTCCTGCACCAGCCCCATGGCAATTCCGGCGATCGGCTGAGAAATGGGCACGCCGGCGTCCATCATCGACAGGGAGCCGCCACAGACGCTGGCCATCGACGACGAGCCGTTGGACTCGAGGATGTCGCTGACCACGCGCACGACGTAGGGGAACTCTTCCTTGCTGGGCATCACGGGCGTCAGGGCGCGGTGCGCCAGGGCGCCGTGGCCGATCTCACGGCGACCGGGGCCGCGCATGAACCGGACCTCGTTCACCGAGAAGGGCGGGAAGTTGTAGTGCAGGATGAAGCGGCGCTGGGTGTCCGAGTGCAGGGTCTCGATCTTCTGGGAGTCGAGGTCGGTACCCAGGGTCGCCACGACCAGACCCTGGGTCTCGCCGCGGGTGAACAGCGACGAGCCGTGGGTCCGGGGCAGCACGCCGACACGGGCGTCGATGAAACGGATCTCGTCGGGACCACGCCCGTCGATACGCTTGCCCTCTTCGATCAGCATGGTGCGCAGGATCTTGCGGACCAGCTTCTCGACCGCCTTCTTGATGCCCTTGGTGCGCGCCTCGGCACCCTCGGCGGCGCCGTCCGGCACCATCGCGCCGATGATCTCGCCCCGCAGGGACTTGACCGCCGCCCGCCGGATCAGCTTGCCCTCGGTCAGCATCGCGGTCTTGATGGCGTCGCCGAAGCGGCTCTCGACCTCTTCGATCAGCGCGGTGTCCTCCACCGGCAGTGTCACCTGGACCGGGTCCTTGGCGACCTCGGCCGCCAGCGCCTCCTGGGCGTCCAGGATGGGCAGGATCGACTCGTGGGCGAACTCGAGGGCGTCGAGCATGGCGGCCTCGGACACCTGCTGGCAGCCGCCCTCGACCGTCACGATGGCCTCGCGGGTGGCCGCGACGATCAGGTCCATGTCGGCGGCTTCGCGCTGCTCGAAGGTCGGGTTGGCGATCAGCTCGCCGTCGACCCGGCCGACGCGGACGGCGCCGTAGGGGCCCTGGAACGGGGCGTCGCTGATCATGGCGGCGGTGCTGGCGCCGTTCATCCCCAGGATGTCGGTGTCGTTGATCTTGTCGGCGCTCAGCACGAACACGACGATCTGCAACTCGCGGTTGAACCCCTTGGGGAACAGCGGGCGCGTGGGCCGGTCGATCAGGCGGGAGGTCAGGGTCTCGTACTCGGAGAGCTTGCCCTCGCGCTTGAAGAAGCCGCCGGGGATCTTTCCGCCGGCCTGGGTGCGGACGATGTAGTCGCAGGTCAGCGGCAGGAAGTCGATGCCCTCCCGCACGCGGCTGTCGACCGTGCAGGTGGCGAGCACCATGGAATCGCCGAAGCAGACGGTGACGGAGCCACCGGCCTGCTTGGCCATCAGGCCCGTCTCGATGGTCATCGGACGGCCGCCGATATCGATGGTCTTGGTCTTGATGTCGAACATGGGTTCCTCGGGCCGGGCGCCCTCGCTGGGCAGCCCAACATTTTTGTGCAGTCCCCCCGAGCCGGACCCCAATGGCCCGGCTCCCTGTGGTTTCCCGGGGAACCGCTACGATGGGTTTACGTCACTTGCGGATGCCGAGTGACGCGATCAGGTCCTTGTAGCGCTGCAGTTCCTTGCCCTTGAGGTAGTCCAGCAGCCGTCGTCGCTGGCTCACCAGCTTCAGCAGCCCGCGGCGGGACGCGTGGTCCAGCTTGTGGGTCTTGAAGTGCTCGGTGAGATAGCGGATGCGGTGGGTCAACAGAGCGACCTGAACCTCGGGCGAACCGGTGTCGCCTTCGTGAGTCTTGAATTCTCCGATGATCTGGATCTTGTCTTCGGGTGATAGCGACATGGTGGGCCTCCCGGGGGACCGGTGGAGCAGGATGCGCCTGCCGTGAACCCCAGCGTGTTTTGGTCAGCGACGGCGAATGAGCCGGTCGCCAAGGGCGGCAACATAACGACGAGCCGCCGCGCTGTCAATGGAACTTGGTCTCGGACTCGAACTCGGTCTCGGACTCGGCCTACGGGTTCAATCCCCGCACGATCTGCAACACCGGAGTCCCCGGCGGCATCCGGTTCACCAGGTCCGAGCGGCACTGGGAGCGGACGATGGCGGCGGTGCGGCCGTCGGGGAGCACGGCGAGCAGGGTCTGGCCGGCCTCGAAGGCGGGGGGTTCCGGGAGGGCGCCAGCGCGGATCGGTCGGCCGCTGCGCAGCTCGGCCAGGGCGTCGGGGCCCAGGGGTACGGTGGCGAGGCCGAGGGCGTCGGGGAGCGGGCGGAGGGCCGCGCCGATCTCGTCGGCCCACCAGGCCGAGGCTTCGACATGGGGCCAGCGCCAGCGGCGGCCGTCCTCCAGGGGCGGATGATCTCGCTCGTGGTCGCGGAAGCGGTCCGAGGCCTGCAGGATCCGGTCGAGTTCGACGGAGTCCTCCAGGCGGAAGCTGCCCGACCGCGTGCGAACCAGGGACTCCAGGTGGCCACCGCAGCCCAGCGCCCTGCCCGCGTCGTCCACCAGCGCCCGCACGTAGGTGCCGGACGAGCAGTGGACCCGGAAGGTGAAGCGGGGCAGATCGACGGACAACAGCTCCAACTCGTGGATGGTCACCTGCTTGGGCTTGCGTTCGACCTCGACGTTCTTGCGGGCCAGCTTGTACAGCCGCTCGCCCCCGACCTTGGCCGCCGAGTACATGGGCGGGATCTGCTCGATCTCGCCCCGGAACGCGGCGAGGGCGCTGAGGATGGCGGCCTCGTCGATCCCGTCCACTGGCGACTCGTCGGTCACCGTGCCGGTGGGGTCCATGGAGTCGGTGGTCACCCCGAGCCGGGCCACACCCTCGTAGACTTTGTCGTCCCCGGTGAGCAGCGTGGCGATGCGGGTGGCCGAGTTGAGCATCAGCGGCAGCACCCCGGTTGCGAAGGGGTCGAGGGTGCCCCCATGCCCGACCTTGCCCAGCCGCATCGCCGTGCGGATCGCGGCCACCCCGTCGTGGCTGGTGATCCCGGCGGGCTTGTCGAGGACCAGGACACCCTGCAGGTTGGGATTCCGCTGGCGCTTGCGTGCCATGGCTACCGGCCCCCGGACTCGGTCTCGGTCTCGGTGGTCCGGCACACCGGCTCGGTCTCGGTCTCGGTCTCGGCCTCGGTCTCGGCCTCGGAATCCAGCTCCCCCCGATCCCGCTGAACCACCACGTCCTCCGCGACCGCCCGGTCGATCAGCATCCGCACCTCGGTGGCCTCGTGGAGCACCTTGTCGTGGCGGAAGCTCAGCTCCGGTATCTGGCGGATCCGCAGCTGCCGTCCCAGCTGGCTGCGCAGGTAGCCGCCAGCCCGCTCGAAGGCCTTGCGGGCGTCGGCGGCGCCGGACTGATCCCCGAGGCAGGTGTACAGGACCCGCGCGTTGCGGCAATCCCCGCTGACCTCGACCCGGGTCACGCTGACACTGGCCAGCCGCGGGTCCTTGACCCCCCGCCGCAGGTGGCCGTTGATCTCGTCCCGCAGAAGGGACGCGAGACGCTGACTCCGCTGGACATTCACTCGATTGCTCCTGGCAGGCGTCCGCGCAAGATGCGTGCCGCCCCCCCGCCTGTCAAGGCCGTGGGGTCCCCATCAGGGCGTGGCCTGGACCTCCTGGGGCCGGTACTTCCAGACGCGGATCTCGTTGAAGGTGTCGGCATCTGCGGCGGTGCGCATCAACGAGATCTGGCGCAGGCCCCAGTGGTGGATCAGCCGGCACTCGAGGGTGGCCTCCAGAGCGGCCGGCACCCGCAGCGGGAAACCGCTGACCCCGAGCGCGGTGGTCAGGTCCATCGGCGCCTCGAAGCTGTAGGACAGGTAGTAGATCTCGCCGTCGATCAGCCGCAGCTGCTTGTTGCCGAAGTCGATCTCGGTGGCTTCCCAGTGGTCCAGGGTGCGCCTCTCAAGCTCCTCGCCCAGCTGATCGGCGACCAGCTCCGCGGGCAGGGTGTCGTAGCGCTTTCCGGACAGGTAGGGCATGTCGATGTGGAGCCCTTCCCGCTTGACGTAGCCGTCGTCGCGGGTCTCCTGCTCCCGCTGCTCCTCCGCCTCCTGGATCAGGCTGGGGCGCTCGTCGCCGCCGCACCCCGCCAGCGCCAGCAGCCCCAGCAGGGGCCACAGCGCGGTCCGGCGGCGCGTCGGGGGGGCACTCTCGCGACTGTAGCTGTGTCGAGGCACCCCTCCAGGCTAGCGGCAGCCCGGGAGAGCGACAAGGGGTGCAAGCTCCTTGCGGGCCGGTACAATCGCAGAACGGTCCCCACTCGGGAGCCGCGGCGGAGGATACCGGGATGGGAGACCGGGACGGGAACCGGGGACCGCGGGGCGAGCCCATCAGCGCGCCCACACCCGCGGAGATCGTAGGCGGCAAGCACACGGTTCCGCCGGGATACGAGGGCGTGGACGGCGCCGGGCCGCCCGCCAAGCGGGCCTACATCAATCCCTATGTCGAGCGGCTGGCCGACTACCCCGAGTTGATCCTCGACGGTCCGGCCGCCGAACCCCTGCGCGGCCGGTGGCGGGAGCGCTGGGCAGACCAGCCCGGAGTCGACCGCCCGTTCCTGGGGATGGAGATCGGCAGCGGCAACGGTTTTTTCCTGCGTGACGTCTGCCTGCGCCACCCCGAGCGCCGGTACGTGGGCCTGGAGATCCGCTACAAGCGGGTGTGGCTGGCTGCCAACAAGCTGGCCGAGGCCGGCTGTACCAACGGCGCCGTCGTCCTGTTCCACGCGGGCTACCTGGCCCGCCTGTTCGCCCCGGGCGAGCTGGACGCGATCCATGTCAACCACCCGGATCCGTGGCCCAAGAAGCGCCACGCCCGCAATCGCATGATCGCCCCCGCGTTCGTCACCGCCGTCGCCGAGCTGCTGGCCCCCGGCGGTGTCCTGGAGGTCAAGAGCGACCGCGCGGAGTACGCCGACGAGCTGCGCCGCTGCGCCGCCGACCAGCCCCTGGCCATCGAGGCCTTCACACCCGACCTCCACCGCCCGGGCGAACCGCTGGCCGCGGACAACATCCTGACCAACTACGAACGCAAGTTCATCGCCAGGGGCGAGCCGGTGTTCTTCATGCGGTTGAGGCGGCGCTAGCGCCCCCGCTCGCCGCTGTCGAGGGCGGCGCCCTCTTCCCAGTCCTCGCGGGGGATCAGGAACTCGATGCCCTCGAGCCGCACCCGCGACTGGGCGCCGAGCACCTGGATCACGTGGGCGGCGTAGTAGTTGCCGATGCGGGCGCACATGGGGAGCGAGAGCTCCTTGCACAGGCCGTAGAGGAATCCGGCCTGGAATGCGTCGCCAGCGCCGTTGGTGTCCAGCGGCCGGTCCACGGGCATCGTGCGCACCACCGACGCCTTGCCGTCCCGTCGGATCAGGCACCCCTCCCGGCCCAGCTTGACCACCACGACAGCGGCCCGGGACTCGAGCTCGTCGCCCAGATCGAGGAGTTGGTCGCCCCGGGTGAAACGGCTCGCCTCCTCCCGGTTGGCGAACACGACGTGGACCCCCAGGTCCAGGGCCTGCTCCAGCCTGTGGCGGTACTGATCGATCAGGTCGGCGTCGGCGAGGTCCAGCGAGACCTTGCCGCCGAACGCGACGGCCTTGCGGTGGGCCTTCTCGGTGGCCTCGTTCAGCGGCGTGTCCCCCCGCAGCTCGTAGGCGCTGTAGTGCAGGTAGCGGGTCTCGGCCAGCACCTGGTACAGCACCTCGTAGGGCATCAGCTCCTTGGTCACCCCGAAGTCGACCCCGAAGGTCCGCTCCCCGTCAGGGCTAATCAGGGTGTAGGCGATGCCGCTGCTGCCGTCCTTGATGGACACGAAGGTGTCGATGTCGTCGTCCCGCATCCGGTTGACGTAGCGGTAGCCGTTGTCGTCGTTGCCCACACAACCGATGAACGCGCAGCGCAGGCTGAGCCGGGAGGCGCCGTGGACCGTGTTGGCGGGGGAGCCCCCGGCGCTGACGATCACCTGCTCCGGGCGCCGGTCGAAGCGGCGCTCCAGCTTGCTCAGCAGCGGTTGTTCCACGGCGAAGCTGCGACCGCGCTCCAGCCCCAGCCGCTCCACCTCGTCGTCCGGGACGGGGAGGATGTAGTCGGTCAGCGCGTCCGATATCGCCACCACGTCGTAGCGAAACTCGCTCATGGCGTCACCGTCACTTCCCAGTCTCCGTCGGTCCCGCGGCGGATCATGACACCCGCGTTACCCCCCGGGGGCATCGTCACCTCCCCGGTCCAGGAGAGATCGGCGTCGGGGTTGTCCACCGTCACCGTCCAGGTGCCCGCGGCCAGGGGCCGCTGGGTGAACGGCGACCAGCTGTCGATCCACCCGGGGGCGTCCACATGGACGAGGCCCGTGCCCTTCATGACGATCACCGAGAGTTCACCCGGCGCCCCTCCGGCGGCCTGGACCGCTGGCGCCAGCTCCACGCCCTTGCTCCTCCAGGTGGCGCCGTCGTCCTGCGGGATCTCGTCCCCGTGCTCCGAGGCGTCGCCGTCTTCGTCCAGGAACGGGGAGGGCTCCACCGATTCCCCCTGCCCGGACCGGCCGCCGCGATCGGCCGGCGACGGCGCTCCCGCCCCGGTCTCCAGCGGGGCCGACGACACGTCCTTCGGCGGCCCGGCGGCGGGCGGCCGGGGCTCGACCTCGGGATCCACGACACCGACCGCGCTACCTCCGTCCGCGTCCCCTCCCCCCCGCAGCCGCGCCCCGCTCCAGATCACCCCGGCACCCACGGCCGCCGCCACCGCCACCAGCGCCGCGACGGGCAGCAGTCCCGTCCGCCGCCGCCGCGGCGATGCCAGCGAGGCGAGCCCCGGCGGCGGGGTCAGCTTGTCCCCGGGGCGGGTGACCAGGGTCTCCGACCGGGTGGTTGCCTGGGGAGCCGCGCCCGGCGACCCCAGGCTACGGGTGATCGGGTCGTCGCCATCGGCGGGCGCCAGCAGGGTCACCAGCTCCGCCAGCCGGTCGCGCCCCCGCTCCACGTCGTCCGCCAGCGGTGCCAGCGCCTCTCGCATGTCGGCGGCGTCGGCGAAGCGCCCCTCGGGTTCGGCCCGCAGCGCGCGCCTTAGGAACGCGGCAAATCCGGGCGGCAGCTCGGCGTCGGCGTCGGCGACCGCGCCCTCGGCGCCAGCGCAGGCGGCGTTCCACAACTCCATGTCGCCCTCGCCGTCGATGGCCCGGCGGCCGGTGAGCAGCTCGAACAACACCAGGCCGACCGAGTACAGGTCGCTGCGGGCGTCCACCGCCTCGGCCCGGGCCTGTTCGGGGCTCATGTACGACAGCTTGCCCGTGACCCCCTTGCGGGAGGGTTCGCTCCCGACGAGGGCGTGGGCGACGCCGAAGTCGGTCAGCTTCACCCGTCCGTGCCGATCCACCAGGATGTTGGAGGGGGTCACGTCCCGATGTACGACACCGAGGGGGGTGCCGTCGTCCCCCACCACACCGTGGGCGTACCGCAACGCGGCCAGCACCTCGCGGCAGATGTGGGCCGCCAGTGACGGGGGCAGCTTGACGCCAGCGCGGTCGGCGGATTTCTGCAGCCGCGACAGGTCGGCGCCGTCGACCCGCTCCAGAACGATGAAGTAGTCGTCGGCCTCGCGACCCAGCTCCAGCACCTGGGCCACGTTGGGGTGGTCCAGCAGCACGGTCAGCTTGGCCTCGCGGATCAGCATCCGCACGAAACGCTCGTCCCGGGTCAGGTGGGGGTGGATCCGCTTGACGACCACCGGTTTGCGGAAGCCCGCCTCGCCGTGGGCCAGGCCCGCGTAGACCACCGCCATTCCCCCTCGTCCCAGCTCGCCGAGGAGCTGGTATCGGCCCAGGCTGGTCATTCACTGCCGACGGGGGCGTCGCCCTCCCCCTCCCGGAGCTGACGGGCGAAGTCGATGATCTTGCGGAAGGAGATCTGGTCGGCCCACAGGAAGAAGAGGCCGAAGCCGAACAGGATGATCGTCTGGGTCACGTGGCAGACCACGGCGTAGGCCAGCCCCTGCTCCCGCGGGATGCCGTAGAGCACCAGTGAGCCAGCCACGAAGGCCTCGAAGATCCCGGCGAACAGCGGCGGTGCGGGCAGCAACACGCCGACGATCAGGACCACGAGGATCACCAGGCCCGCCATCAGCGACAGCTGGTCGAAGCCGAAGGCCCGGCACAGGGACCACATGCACACGATGTTGACGCCCCAGGTCATCAGCGAGGTCCAGACCATGGTGAACGCGAACCGCCAGTCCTGCATGGTCCGGACGCCCTCGAGGAACGTGCCCATCATGCCGGCGGCCTTGATCGCCAGCCCGGCGTGGATCGGCCGAACCAGGGCCTCAGTCCATCGGATCGCCCGCTCCTGGAGGATCAGGAAGGCCAGCAGACAGCCGCCGAAGGGCACCAGGGCGATGATGATCGCCTTGCGGCCCTCGTCGACGAAGTTCACCTCCCACTCGCCGATGTTGAACGACGCCAGCGGGATGTCGGCGAACACGACGGCGATGGTGAAAAGGATGGCCAGGCAGAGGATGTCGATGGTGCGCTCGACCACCACGGTGTACATCGCCGAGCCGAACGGCATGTCGCGCTTCTCGACCAGCAGATAGGGGCGGGCGAACTCGCCCAGGCGGAAGGGCAACGCCTGGATCGCCATGAATCCCACGGAGGAGACCGACAGGATGTGGCGGAACGGCACGGGCTGGATTCGCTCGACCACGCGCCCCCAGCGGTAGGTCCGCGCCAGGTGCAGGGCCACGAAGCAGGTGAAGGAGAACAGCCACCAGTGGATGCGGATCTCGGTGATCGCCGTCCAGAACTCGTGCAGGTCCACGTTCCAGAATACGGCGACGAGCAGGCCCAGGCCGAACAGCACCACGGCCGCCAGCTTCAGCGCCGGCTTCAGTCGGCCGGCCCGCGCGCGCGGCGCATCCCCCTCGTTGCCACTGTCTCCGCCGTCGTTCACCGCTACTGCTCCAGTGGATGTCGGCGGCGCCGCAGCCCGGCCACCAGGGCCATCGTCAGCACCGCCAGGCCGGCCGCTCCTCCCCGACTCCCCGAAAGAACACCGCAGGCCGCCGGGGCGTCCTCCCGGGGGACGCCGTCCTCCAGATACTCATCGATATTGACGACGCCGTCCAGGTCCGGATCCTCCCGCGAGTCGTCCCGCGAGGGATCCAGCCTGTGGAGGGCTTCCCACAGGTCGGCCATCGCGTCGCCATCGTCGTCCCGCGGCAGCACCAGCTCCAGGCGGGCGGTCGCCCCGGCACCCAGCTGGATCCGCTGCGCCTCCTCCGGGCGCCGCTCGTCGCCGCTGTAGGTGGTCACCCACCCCGGATCCCCGCCGCAGTAACGGTAGGGCTCGGCCTGGAGCCAGTAGCTGCCCGGAGCCATGCCGCCGATGGCGAAGTTGCCCTCGTCGTCGGTCAGCCCCAGCTGGCTCGACGTGCCGTCGTCCAGGGCCGCGGTCACGTAGATCCGTCCCAGCGGCCGGCCCGTCTCCAGCTCCACCACCGAACCGGCCAGCTGGGCTGCGGCCGGCAGCGCGACGGCCCCTAGGTCCCGCTCCTCACCCTCCGCCAGTTCGACGGTCTCGGCCTCGCCGCTGTCCTCGCACACGGTCCCACCGCAGAGGTAGCCGGACAGCAGCGCGTCGTCTCCGGCGCGCAGGTGGACCACGTAACTGCCGGGACCGAGTCCGTCGACGGCGAACTCGCCCTCGCCGTCGGAGACCCCGTCGCCGTCGGCGCCGTCGTCCAGGGGAGTCAGGCTGATGCTCACGCCCTCGACGTCGCCGCCGGGACCGGTGACGTGGCCGACGAGCCTCGCGGCGGGGCCGCTGATCAGCTCCAGCTCCTCGACGAGCCCGTCCTCGGGCACGTCGATGGCCTCGGTCGGCGCCAGCGCGGCCAGCCCGTCGGGTCGAACCTCCAGCGACCACCCACCCGGGGCCAGGCCCCCCAGTTCGAAGGTCCCGTCGTCCCCCAGCCCGACGGTCACCGAGGCCCAGGTCAGTTCGCCGTGGCGGGCGGAGATCGAGCCCCCCTCGGCGGGCTCGCCGTCGACGTCGGTCACCCGGCCGCGGATGGCGCCCCCGGGGGGCAGGGCCAGGTCCCAGCCCTCGCCGATCTCGCCCCGCAAGGCGGTGACCGGCTCGGCGGTGTCGGGATCGTAGACGCCGGGGTAGTAGAACACGGGGCGGCCGGGCACGGTGACCTTGAGTTCGTAGTTGCCCGGGACCGGGATCAGGGTCTCCAGGCTCTCGATGGCCGAGTCGAGGCCGACCACCTCGAAGCGGCCGTCGGCGTCGGTGTAGACGGTCGGATCCAGGTTGCTGTTGTAGTAGTCGAGGCCGCGGACGTCGACCCGGGCGCCGTCGAGGGGCTCCCCGGAGTCGGTGTCGGTGACGGTGCCAGCGATGACGCCGCCGTGGGGCAGGCGAAAGTCGACGTCGGTCAGCTGCCCACCGCGGCGCAGGTCCAGCAGGGTCCCCGTGCAGTAGAAGTACATGTCGTCGTGGTACGCGCCGATGAAGTTCTGCCCCTCCAGGGGCCAGGCCTTGGCCCGGTAGAACCCGGGGAACAGCTCGCTGGCGGAGAACGCCCCATCGGCATCGGTGGTGAAGATCTCGTAGCGGGCCTGGACATCGAAGACCACCACCGACATACCCTCGATGGGATCCCCCTCCGGGTAGCTGACGACCCGCCCGGTGAAGCCGGCGGTGCCCTCGAGCGGCGCGCTGGTGTCGTCGTCGTCCTGGCCCTCGGGCGTACAGCTGGCCGCAGCCAGGATCAGCCCGAGACCGACCGCCAGTCCGCGCCTCAAGAGACCTCTGCCCCGTCGCCGGGGGTGACGGCGGAGGCCGTCGTCCTGGCCGGCGGATCGCCGAGTTCGGAGTCCAGCCGTTCCGCGAGCCGTCGCGCGAAGCCGAAGGCCCGGGCCATGGCCCGGGGCTCGAGCAGACGCATCCGGTCGCGGGCGGTGTGGATCGGCGTCGCCGGCCGCCCGTTCCTGAGCGCCTTGAGGGTGATCGCGGCGTAGCCGTGGCGGGTGGCGACCCCCGCATCGCCGATGCCCAGCTGGGTGAACGGGCGCACGTCGCGGAAGGGCTCGTTGCGGGCGATTGACGCCGCCAGTCCCGGCAGCAGCGGGGCGTACATCAGCATCGCTGGCGTACGTTCGGCGACGCCGAAGCCGAGCATCCCCGCGCCCACGTCATCGACGTTGATCACGAAGGTGTCGTCGGTCAGCAGCGTGCGACCGAACGTGGTCAGGAACGAGTCCATGCCCTCACTCTGGGCTTCGCGGGCGCCGGAGACCAGGAAACAGACCTCGGCGTTGCGCGCCGGGTGCTGGGAGAAGTGTTCGGCCAGGGCGGCGATCACCGCCAGCCCGGAGCCGTTGTCGTTGGCTCCGGCCGCCGCACGGGGCCGCATCCAGTCCAGGGAGAGCAGCAGGACCAGGGTGAATGCGGCCAGGGTCGGCAGCAGCAGCCGGTCCAGCTGTTCCAGGTGCAGCCCCGGCAGCCGCAGGGCGATCATCGCCGCCTGGAACCACCCCAGCGCCAGCACCAGCCGCAGCGGGTGGACCTTGAAACGGCCGGCGGCTCCGCGGACGTGGCGAGCCAGCCAGTTGTGATGGATCAGACCCCGGCGGGCCACGTCCCCGTGGGCGACGAAGAGGATGCGCGGGAGTTCCACCCCGTCGGAACGGGGTCGGCGGGCGATGAGGTTGCCGGAGATCCCCTTGGGCAGGAACCAGCGCACCAGGCGGCGGCGGGAGGCCACCTCGCCGTGGAGCGACAGCAGGCCCAGCAGCGTGGCCACCAGCCCGGACATCGGATGGATCGCCGCGAGCAGCGCACCGGCCGCCAGCAGGACCGCGTGGAGGAGCCACAACAGCGCAGGGTTGGTGTGGCAGACACAGCCCTCGACCCGGACGGCGTAGCCCAGCCGCCGGTAGAGTCCAGCCATCGCCTCCTGGCTGCTGCGCTCGCCCAGACCGCCGGCGAAGCGATCCTCGAACAACCGCAACTGCTCGATGAACGGCCGCGCTTCCACCCCGTGCCTCGCCTCGCTCGAAAGTTGACCGCCACTCTAACAGCATTCACGCGGGCCCGCGGCCCCGCTCCGGCTATGATGCGCTGCGGAGGAGACCGTGGACGACGAGCGTCTGGTGGAATTGCACCCCGTCGCTGCCGCCGGGCGCAGCTTCGCGCTGGCCGTCTCCAGCTCGGCCCTGTTCGAGCTTCGCGGAGACGTGGCCGAGGCCCTCGCCAGCCTGGGGAGCGCGGTGCCAGGCGCCCTGAACGAGGAGGCGCGGGACCACCTCCGTGAGCTTCAATTGCTCGTGCCAGCCGACGCCACCGACCCCAGGCTGCGGGATCCGGCGCCCCGGGACGACACGGTGGCGACCCTGGTCCTGGAGCTGGCCGGGGACTGCAACCTCGCCTGTGGGTACTGCTACGCCAATCCGAGCGCGGCCCCCCGCCGGATGACCCCGGAGACCGCCGCCCGCGCCGTCGACTTCCTGTTCGACCACCTGCCAGCGGCCGGCCCAGCGGGCATCACGCTGTTCGGCGGCGAACCCCTGCTCAATACTGCGGCGCTGACTGCGGCGGTGGAACGCGCGCTGGCATGGGGCGCGGCGACCGGCCGCGGCCTGGGTTTCGGCCTGACCACCAACGGAACCACGGTGACACCCGCCGCGGTGGAGCTGCTCGACTCCATCGACGCCCGGGTGACCGTCAGCCTGGACGGCGATCGGCGAGCCCACGACCGCCATCGAAGGGACCGGCGCGGGCGGGGCAGCTACGACGCGGCGCTGCGCGGGCTGCGCGCCCTGGCCGAGCGCTGCGACGTCACGGTGCGGGCCACGGTCGGCGGCCCGGATCCGGATCCCGAGGCGGTCTGCGACCACGTCTGGTCCCTGGGCCTACCGCGGGTCGGCATCGCCACGGCGGACGTGCCAGCCGGCGACCCCTCCGCCCTCGACGACGTCGCGCTCGAGCGGTTGTGGGGCGGGATGCAGGCCCTGGCCGGACGCTACCGGGAGCAGGCCCTGGCCGGCCGCCACCTGGGGCTGACCAACCTGGACGGCCTGCTGCGCAGCGTTCACCGGGGGGTCAACCGCGACCACCCCTGCGGCGCCGGCATCCGCCTGCTCGCCTGCGACGTGGACGGCGGGCTGCACACCTGCCACCGGCTGGTGGGAGCGGACGGCCACCGGGTGGGTGATCTGGAGCACGGATTTTCCCCCGGCCGGCAGGAGCGGATCGCGGCCCTGTCGCTGGCGGCGCGGCCGGGTTGCGCGGGCTGCTGGGCCCGACATCTGTGCGGCGGCGGCTGCTACCACGCCCATCACGTGACCACCGCAGCCCCCGGTGGGGACCCGTTGCCGGTCTGCCGCTGGCTACGACGCTGGATGCACACCGGACTCGAGCTCTACGCCGAGCTCTCGCTGCACAGCCCCGGATTCCTGCACGAATTCATCGATCCGATGCCGGCGAGCCCTGTAGAGTAGCGGCGTCGGAGGAAGGGATGAGCGACCCGGTCCGCCCACTGAATCGCAAGGCCCACCTGCTGGCGCTCCGGCGCCGCAAGGACGTCGAGGGGTATTCGTTCAGCGAGTGCTCGTCTGTGTTCGCGCCCGGCTGGGAGGTGAGCGAGTTCGGCGACCCCGACCCCTGCCCCTGGAAGCACGACCTGGAGATGTGCTGGGCCACCTGCTTCTGGACCGGCCAGGTCCCCGACATGTACATGTACCCCCAGTGGTTGGGTGCCTGCGCCAACATCAACATGGACTGGCGCAACCTGTGCACGATCCCCGATCACTGAGAGGTCTCCACGCCGCCATGAGCTGTGTGTACCGCCCGCTGCTGGCCATCGCCCTGCTCGCCCTCGCCCTGCCGGCCGCCGCCGAGAACGCCTGGGTCGCGTCCACCGAGATCCGGATCATCGATCTGGAGCGCGGCGACGTGATCGCGCACCTGGACGTCGCCGAGGACCAGGTGGTCGCCGAGATCGCCTTCGATCGGGACGGCGAGCGGGCCTGGGTGGCGTCGATGGGTGGGCTGTTCCCGGTGGACACGGCCACTCTGCAGCCCGGGACGGCCCTGAGCGACCGCCCCACCTGCTCGGTGTCCGTCGCCCGCGGGGCGGACCGGTTGGCGGCCCTGCACCTCCCCTACCCCGGCGAGGGGCTGGCGGACCGGGCCCAGGGGCTGCCCGCGCGGGTGACCCTGCAGATCTACGAGGCGTCGACGGGCAGCCCCCTGGCCGCCCACGACCTCCCGGGAGCCCCGCTCCGGGTGCGGATCGCCCCGGACGGCGAGCGGATCCACGTGATGGACAGCAAGGACGCCGTGCTCACGGTCCTCGATGGCGCCGCCAACCCGCTGGCCGAGCTGGACCTGGCTCCGGACGTGGCCGACGACATCCCGCTGATGTGCACCGACCTCGGCCAGTCGCCCGATGGCCAGCAGCTGGCCGTCCTGCGCAACGGCGGCGCTGGCGCGGCGCTGGTGCTGGTCCAGCCCGCAACGGCACCCCGGGACAGCGCGGTCCGCGTCGAGGACCTGGGAGCCGTCCACCGGGGTCGCGGTGCCGCGTTCGCGCCGGACGGCCAGAGCGTCCACGTCAGCGCCATCGGTCATCTGGTGCGCTGGTCGGGGGTGGGCGCGACGCCTCGCTGGCAGGACGTGGGCCACCAGTTCAGCCTGGTGGCCGCCGCGCCCAGCGGGCGCTATCTGGTCCTGGCGAGCCCGACCTTCGACCCCGGGCGAGGCAGCGGTGGCGTGCTGATCGCCGATCCCGACGGCAGGCCGCTGCGGGTGGTGGAGCTGCCCGACATCTCCCCGTACACGCTGGCCGTCCAGCCCTGAGAGGCTGTGATTCTATCTCTGAGTCCCCCGTGACCCCCACCGGCCCGCCGGAGCCCACCCACCTGCGGCTGGGTTCCTCCCACTGCGCCAACTTGCTGCCCACCGCGGACGAGCTGGCGGAGGCCGCGGCCGAGGCGGACCGGCTGGCGCTCACGCTGGAGCTCGCCACCCCGCCGGTCGGCGACGCGGAGCTGGGCCGGGTCCTCGAGTTGCTGGCCTCCCTCCGCCGCCGTCCGACACCGGCGAGGGTGGTGGTCAACGACCTCGGCGTGCTGGGCAGCGCCGCCAGTGTTCCGCAGTGTTTTCTAATCGTTGCGGGGCGCTTGATCAACCATCAGATGAAAGACCCGCGCCTCCCCGCCGTGGACCGCTCGCGCCTCGGGCGCTGGCCGCCGGCCTGGGGGCTCGGCTCGGCGACCTCGGCGAGCTGGGTGGCGCTGATGCGGCATCTCGGCGTCGTCGGCGCGGAGCTGGACTGGCCCGCCCACGGTCTGGACGAGGCCGCGTGGGCCGCGGTCGACCTGCCCCTGGTCCTCCATCTGCCCTGGGTCCTGGTGGCCAGCGGTCGCACCTGTATCTCGCGGGATCCGCGGGGCCCCGTCGATCGGGACATCAACGGCGAGGCCTGCGCCTTCGATTGCAGGTCCGGATCGCTGGAGCTCGACGGAGAGGGTGCGGGCCGACGGGTCCGCCGGGGGAACGCGGACCTGCTGCGCCTGCCCGCCGCGACCGTGCAGCAGGCGCAGACCTGGGCCGCCGCCGCTGGCGTTCGCGTCCTCTGGAACGACCGGGAGGCTGCCCCTTGAAACTGCTAGCCCCCTGCTCGGACCCCGCCGAGGTCGAGCCGCTACTGCGCGCGGGGGCGGATGAGCTGTACTGTGGCCTCTTCGACGGTGATTGGCTGCGCCGCTGGGGACCGGCGTCGTGGCCCAACCGGCGCGGTCCCGGGCCCGCGAACCTCCCCAGCCGGGACGCGCTCGAGCAGGTGGTGAGCACCGCCCACGAGGGCGGGGCCGCCGTGCAGCTCACCCTCAACGCGACCCTGCTGTCCCCCGAGCAGGAGGAGGCCGCGCTCGCGGTGGCCGGCGACGCCCTCGCGCTCGGTGTCGACGGGATCGTGGTCGCCGCTCCCCAGCTTCTGGTCGGCCTGCGCCGTCACCACGCCGGGGTCACGCTGGTGGCCAGCTCCCTGTGCTCGGCACGCAACGTCCCGGCGGTGCGGCTGCTGGCCGAGCTGGGGGCGGACCGGGTGATCCTGCCACGGCAGCTGACCCTGGCGGAGATCGGCACCATCCGTCGCGGCTGCCCGGACACCGCCATCGAGGCCTTCGTTCTCAACGACGCCTGCGCCTTCGACGAGGGCTGCTGCTCCACGGCCCACCAGCTGCCCGGTTGGGACGGCGCGTACTGCCTGGAGTCCTTCCGGCCCATCGAGGACGATGGACGCCCGGAGCCCGCCGTGGCCCGCCACCGGGCCTGGCTCGACGCACTGGGCACCCGCGGGTTCACCGCCAGCGGAGGGCTGCCCCTCGGCCCCTGCGGCCTCTGTGCCCTGCCGCAGCTGGCGGGCGACGGGGTGGACGGCGTGAAGGTCGTCGGCCGTGAGGCCCACCCCTACCGCAAGGTCCGCTCCGTGCAGATGGTGAGGCACGTCCTCGACGCGCTGCGGGATGGCGGACCGGAGCGGGCCCGGCGGCGAGCCCGGGCGCTGCGGGAGGATCCGGACGGTTGCCGGGGGGGACTGCACTGCTACTATCCCGAGGCCAGGTCCGCCGATGAATGACGCCCCCCGCCGCCGCCTTCGGCTCTCCACCTGGCGCGTGGCCGCCCGGGCGCTGGCCTGGCTCCGACCCCACTGGCGAGCCCAGCTCGGCCTGCTGGCGGCGATGGCCGTTGGCACCGCCCTGTCGCTGGTCTACCCGCTGCTCGTCCGCGGGGTCTTCGACCGGGTCTTCGGCGACGGACGCTGGGGACTCCTGCCCTGGTTCGCGGTAGCGATCGCCCTGTCCGCGGCCGTCGGAGCAGGACTGTCGGCCTACGCCGGCATCCAGCAAGCGCTGGTGGCCGCCCGGGTGCTGATGGAGCTGCGGACCGCCCTGTTCGCCCACCTGCAGCGGCTGGGGCTGGAGCAGCTGGAAGCCACCCGCCTGGGGGACGTGCTGGCGCGCATCGGCGGCGATCTCAACGAGGTGCAGCAGACGGCCACCGCCACCCTCGTCCCCCTGGCCGGCGCCCTGATGACCCTCGTGGGCGCCGTCGCCCTGCTGGCCTGGATCTCCCCACCGCTGCTGCTGGTGGCCGTCGGCTTCACGATCCCCGGCCTGGTGCTCGTGCGCCTGCTCCGGCCGCGGGTGGAGCGACAGGCGCTGTCGGTGCGGGAGCGCAACGCCGATCTGGGGAGTCAGCTGGTCGAGTCCCTGCAGTCCGGGCGGGCCGTGCGCGCGGCGGGCACCCAGGAGTTGGAGACCGGGCGCTTCCGCGAGGTGAATCGGAGACTGGTCCGCGCTGTGGTTGGATTCCAGCGGACGGCGGCAGCGTACGGCGCAGGCGGGCAGCTGCTGCTCGCGCTGGCGGGTCTGACCGTGCTGCTGGTGGGCGCGTCGATGGTGCGCGAGGGTGAGCTCACCCTCGGCGATCTGGTGGCCTTCTCGCTGGTCCAGGCGCGCCTGTTCCGTCCCGTCCAGGGGCTGGCGGCGACGGCGATGAATCTGTACCGGGCGCGGGCGTCGCTGCAGCGGGTGTTCGAGTTGCTCGACCGCCCGTTGCCCCCGCGCCCCACGGGGGGTGGCCGGAACCTGGAGCAGCTGGCCGGCGACGTGGCCCTCCAGCGCGTCACGTTCGCCTATCCCGGGGGCGGGACCGTGCTGGACCGGGTCTCGTTCGAGGTCGCCGCGGGCAGCAGCCTGGCCGTGGTGGGCCCCTCTGGCGCCGGCAAGAGCACCGTGGTCGACCTGCTGATGGGCTTGCGCCGACCGTCCGCGGGCCAGGTCGTCCTGGACGGACACGATCGGGCCACCCTCGATCCGGCGACGGTTCTGCCGCGGATGGCGCTGGTGAGCCAGCGACCCGCGATCTGGACCGGGACCGTGCGCGACAACCTGCTCTACGGCGTCCCCGAGCAGGGGGACGACGAGCTGTGGCTGGCGCTGGAGCGGGTCGGTCTGGACGACCACGTCCGCGGGCTCGAGGGCGGATTGGACGCCCACCTTGGTCAACGGGGCGGACGGTTGAGCGAGGGCCAGCGGCAGCGATTGGGATTGGCACAGGCGCTGGTGCGGCGACCGTCGATCCTGGTGCTCGACGAGGTGACCTCGGCGCTGGATTGGCGGGCGGAGGACGCGGTGCTGCAGCTGCTGGATTCCCTGGCCGGGGACTGCACCCGGATCCTGGTCACCCACCGGCTGTCGATGGCCGCCCGGGCCGACCAGATCGTGGTGATCGACCGGGGCCAGATCGTACAGCGGGGGAACCATCGGGAGCTGGCCGCCACCGACGGGCTGTACGCGGAGTTGCTCGCTCGGCAGGTGGCGGTGAAGCCGTAGCCGGTTATCATGGTGCGCCACGATGGACCATCCGGTACGAATTGCGGTGCTCGACAGCGGGATCAACCCCCGCCATCCCCACCTGCGCGACGTGGAGATCGACGGCTTCGACGTGGTCAGCCGGGGCGATCGCGTCTGGCTCGAGTCGGGCTTCGGCGACCGCAACGGACACGGCACCGCCGTGGCCGCCGCCATCGCCGGTCATGAGATCCACGGCTCCCTGCTGGCCTTCCGGGTGCTCGACCATCGCCTGCGCTCGGACTACCGCTGCCTGGCCTTCGCGGTGGTCGAGGCGGCTCGCCGTGGCGCCTGGCTGATCAACCTCTCCCTGGGAACCCGGTCCGCGGCGGGTGGACGACACCTGGCCCAGGCGGCGGCGGCCGCGCTGCAGACCGGCGCGACCCTCATCGCGGCGGCCCCCCCCAGCGGCCGGGGCTGGCCCTCGGACCTGGACGAGGTGATCTCCGCCGTCGCCGATCCCACCTGCCCGCCGGGCCGCTGCCGTCGGATCGAGGTCGAGGGCAAGGCTCCGGATGGAGAGACCCGCCAGCTTCTCCGCTTCGGCGCCCACGGCATGGCGGTGCCGCCAGCCGAGCGGGGTTGGTCGGGGAACCTGGCCGGCAACAGCCTGGCTTCCGCCCATCTGACGGGGCTGGCGGCGCGGATCCTGGCCGAGGAGCCGGGCCTGGACCCGGGGCGGCTGGCAGAGGCACTTGAAGCTCGCTACGGGATCGAGGGGTGATCGGAGGGAGGGGTGCCGTGGACAAACGCCGCCTGATGCGGATGCTGGCGCTGGTCGCCGTGCTGATGGCGCCGCCGCTGGCCCGGGCCAACCAGGGCGACATCATGGGCATCGGTGCCGCGGCCATGGGGAGGGGCGGCGGCGGGGTGGCCTTCGCCGACGACGCGTTCGCTCCCTTCTACAATCCCGCGGGGATGGCTCAGCTGCCCCGGGGGGCGTTCGCCTTCGGGGGCCACGGTGGCCACATGCGCCTCCAGGGATTCCCGGCCATCGCCTGGGACGCCAACAACGACGGCGTGATCAACTCCGAGAACCCCTACGATCGCTGGGAGGTCCAGGAGTACGACTACGACGATCCCAGCGGCTTCCACGCCGGCCTGGTCAAGGGCTACACCAAGTGGCTGCGGCTCGGCATCTGCCTGACCTTGCCGTGGAAGCGGATCATCACCGTCCAGCAGGAGGACCCCTACCTCCCCTACTACGTCCGCTGGAAGAACCGCCCCCAGCGGATCGCCATCTACGCCGGCCTCTCGCTGCAGCCGGTGGACGGACTGTCGTTCGGGTTCAGCCTGGCGATCCTGGCGCGTTGCAAGCTCGTGCTCGACCTGCAGATCGATGCCGCGGTCAACGACGAGGAGTTCCAGAGCGGCATGGACGACGACCTGGCCCTGGACCTGGTGGTCAATCCCCAGTACATCGAGCTCGACGTGCGCCCGGCCTTCGCCCCCATCGCGGGGATCTACCTCGACATGAAGCTGATCCACCGCAGCCTGGCGGGGTGGACCTGGGGCGTGGTCTACCGCCACCCGCTGAACCTGCTCATCGAGCCCAGCATCCTGGGGCTGAACCTCTACGGCCGCGCCGAGGACATCGGTTCGCTGGACACCATCATCGTGCCGCTGCAGGCGCGGGTGTTCTTCAGCATCCTCGACTACTCGACACCGCGGCAGGTCGCCATCGGCACCGGCTATCGCCATGACCGTTTTGGCGTGTACGCCGACGTCACCTGGAACCAGTGGTCCAAGGCGTTCCCTTCGGTGGCGCGCATCGACGAGGAGGGAACCGAGGTCAAGATCGGCCTGGTCGATCTGGATCCGCGGGTGGTCAACGCCCGCGAGGTCGAGCCCCTGTTGTGGCGCGATACCTGGGTGTTCCGCGCGGGCGGCGAGATCAAGCCGAGGCCCACCCCGCTGCACAACAAGTTCAAGGAGGTCGGCTTCGTGGTGCGGGCCGGCTACGCCTTCGACCCCACCTGGATCCCCGAGCAGACCGGGGTGACCAACTTCATGGACGCGGATCACCACGTGTTCAGTCTGGGCGGCGGGGTCTACGTCGGGGATCCCTTCGAGGCCATCGAAGGGCCCATCAGCCTCGACGCCTTCGTCCAGATCCAGAAGATGGTGAAGCGCGAGTACCGCAAGGACCCGGATCTGGTCGACGATCTGGGCGGAATCCCTCCCGGCTATCCACTCTCCGGCCGCCTGACCGCCGATGGTCTGATCGTGGCCGCTGGCGGCACGGTCACCTTCCACTATTAGGCGTCAGGCGTCAGGCATCAGGCGTCAGGCGGAGACAGATCGGGTATCTTTCACCGCCTGGAGGATATCGATGCGGTATTCGTTCGGTGCTCTGGCCTTGCTCGCGGCGCCGGCCGTGGGCGGCTGTGTGGCCGCCCCGGGGGGAATGGACACGCTGGACGAGGAGATCGTCGGTGGTGAGCTGACCGGCGGCTTCGAGCCGGTCGTGGCGATCTACTTCCACATCTCGATGACCGAAGGTGGCGCGCTGTGTTCGGGCACCATCGTCAACGACGAGTGGATCCTGACGGCGGCCCACTGCCCGCCGTGGGACTTCGATCTGGACGCCAGCTACGTGCACGTGGGATCGGACATGCACGCCACCGATTCGCGGAAGCTGGAGTTCGACGAGTGGTACGTCCACCCCGAGTACAACGGGCTCGCCAACGACGTGGCGGTCGTGCACCTGGCCGAACCCTCGCCGGTGGAGGGGCTCCCGATCAACCGGGACGACTCCATCGACAACACCCTGGTCGGCGAGGAGTTCATCTTCGTCGGCTTCGGGCTCTCGGATCCGAACGCGGAACAGGTGGACGGCAAGAAGCGCGCCGCGTGGATCGAGATGACCGACACCACCGGCACCATCTTCTACTACTTCGACGAGGAGAGCATGACCTCCAACGGGGACTCGGGAGGTCCGGCGCTGTTCGACTTCGGCGAAGGGCGGCGGGTGGTGGGGGTGACCTCGTGGGGCTCCAACAGCGACGACTTCGGCGTCTCGACCGCGGTCGACTCCCAGGCGGAGTGGATCGACGAGCTGACCGGAGGTGACTCGCCGCCGTGGAACCCGGAGGACGACGATGATGACGACGACGCAGCCGACGACGACGACGACGACCTGGACGACGACGGAGGCTGCGCCTGCACCGGGAGCGGGCGGCGCCCCGGGGTGACACCGAGCCTGCTGATCGCGGCGCTGGCCGCGCTGGCCCTGGGCGGCCGGCAAAAAGGGGGACGATCATGACCGAGGAGCGGCCGACCATCGAAGACGCGGAGCTCGCGTTCGAGGCGGGATTGCTGGAGCAGGTCCTGGAGGTCTGTGAGGGGTTGCTGGAGGCGGATCCAGACGATGTGGACGCCCTCTACCTGCTCGGCGAGGCGATGCTGGAGCTCGAGGAGTTCGAGGCTGCCCACGAGATCTTCGCCGACCTGCTCACCCTGGAACCGGACGCCGGCGGGGCCTACAACGGCCTCGGAGTCGCCCTGTTCGAGCTGTGCCGCTTCGAGGAGGCGCGTGACGCGCTGTCCCAGGCCACCGAACTGGACCCGCGCCTGGCCGAGGCGCGGCTCTACCTGGGCTACTTCCACGAGCGGCGGGGGGAGTCCGCGGCCGCCGACGCCTGCTACCAACGGGCGGTGGAGCTGGACCCGGAGTCCTTCCACGTGCCGCGGCCGCTGACCATCGAGCAGGTGGAGCGGGCCCTGGACCAGGCCATGCGGTCGCTGCCTGAGCGGGTGGAGGCCTACCTGACGTCCGTCGAGTGGCGGATCGACAACCTCCCGGAGACCTCGGTCCTGCGGCGTTCGATCCCCCCCGCCAGCCCGCTGGTGCTCTGCCTGTTCGAGGGGGCGCAGCGGACGGCCGAGCAGATGCCGGACCCGCTGCTCCACACGCCCGAGTCCGTCACCCTGTACGCCGGCAACCTTCCCAAGATGCTCCGCGATCCGTCCGATCTGCCGCGGCTGGTCGCGGACGCGGTGCTCGCCGAGCTCGAGCGTTTCCTCGATCTCGACCGGGCGGAAGCCGAAGCCCTGGGCCTACTGGGGGCCGGCGTCGGGCTCCCGGACCCGGACTCCACTCCCCCCGGCCGGGTCCTCCACTGACGGTGGCCGGCTCCATGCGGCTGACCATCGTCGGCAGCGGTGGAGCCAACCCCCACCCGCGCCGCCATCCACCCGCGTACCTGCTGGAGCAGGGCGAAGACCGCATCTTGATGGACGCCGGACCGGGAGCCCTCGGCCGCCTGGCCGCCCTGGGTGTCCGCCCCGCCGACCTCACCGCGGTCCTGTTGAGCCACCTGCACCCGGACCATGCGCTGGAGGTGGTCCCGCTGCTGTTCCACCGCAGCTGGGCCCCCGCCGGGCAGGTGCACCCCGGGCTGCGGTTGCTGGGCCCGACCGGATTCCGGACCGAACTCTCCTCGTGGGCCGAAGCGGTCTACCCGGGGATCCTGGCGGGGGCCAACGAGGACCTGGTGTGGGAAGAACTCGAGGGCCCGGCCTCCATCGGCCCCTGGCGGGTGACGCCAGTCCCCGTGCTGCACCGGCCCGGCGGCCCCTCGGCCTCCCTGGGCTACCGCCTCGAAGGCGACCAGGGCCACCTCGCGTATACCGGCGACACCGGCCCCTGCGAAGCACTGAACGAGCTGCTGGACCCGGTGGGTTGTCTGCTGTGCGAGTGCAACGCGGCCGACGAGGCCCCGTGGCACCTGTGGCCAGCGGAGATCCGCCGGCTGCTCGACGGGCGCCCACCCGCATTGACCCTGTTGACCCACGTGCACGAGGCCTTCGACCGCGAGCCCCTGCCGGGGCCCGCCTTCGATGGGTATCCGGGCCGGGTGGTGGTGGCCGAGGATCGGATGGTGGTGCGGTGGGTCGACGGAGTTCCCAGGGTGGAGAGCTAGGGACTCGGACTCGGTCTCGGTCTCGGTCTCGGTCTCGGTCTCGGTCTCGGTCTCGGTCTCGGTCTCGGACCCGGTCTCGGTCTCGGACCCGGTCTTCCCCGCTACTTCCCGCGCCGCACCTTGATCAACTCCGCCAGGATGCTCACCGCGATCTCCCCGGGATCGATGCTGCCGATCTTCAGTCCGATGGGTGAGTGGACCTGGGCGAGTCGTTCGGGATCGGCGCCCTCCCCTTCCAGGGCGGCGAACACCTGCTTGACCTTCCGCTTCGACGCGATCATCCCCAGGTAGCGCCACTCCCTGGTCAGCAGAGTCTGGAGGATGCGCTGGTCGATGGCGTGGGAGTGGCTCACCAGCACCAGGTAGGTGTCGGCGCTGATGGGCAGCTCGTCGAGCAGCGCCACCGGGTCGCCGGCGAGTACCCGGTCCGCGGCGGGGAAGTCCTCGGGCTGGGCCCACTCGGACCGGGAGTCGATCACGGTCACGCGGAAGGCGCAGCGCGCGGCCATCGCGCTCAGGTCGCGGCTGATGTGACCACCGCCGAACACCACCAGATTCGGTCGCGTGTGCACCGGATCGATGAACACCGACGTGCTGCCGCCGCAGGCCATGCCCAGGTCGCCGACGGTGTCGTACTGGACCAGGGTCGGCACGCCCGACTCGATCACCGTGCGGGCGTCGGCGATCACCCTGTGTTCCAGGGCGCCTCCGCCCACCGTCCCGGTGATGGAGCCGTCGCCCAGCAGGATCATCTTGGATCCGGGCTGCTGGGGCACCGACCCCACGGCCTCGACCAGGGTGCACAGGGCCGCAGGTGTGCCTTCGGTCTCGATCTTCGCCAACTCGTGGAACAGCTTCATGGGCGGCAATATGACACACGCCGCCCGCCGCCCAAACCCCCGGGTGTTGACAAGCCCGCGGCGGTGACCAGGTTGTCGGCCAGGCGGGTCCCCCGCCTCCCTCCCGCCCCCCCGGGAGACAGGCAAGTTCCCATGATCGAACGGTACGTGTTCTGGCTGGCCCTGGTGCTGTTGTGCGCCCATCCATTCCGGGCCGGGGCGGACCCCCAACCGGATGACGAGACGCCGGACATCGGCGAGATACAGCGGGCGGCGGCGCGCTTCGTCGGCTGCGATCCCGACAGCGTGCGCCAGCTGGAGCGGGATGTGCGCGCGCTGCGCCCGTTGCCGGACGCCCGCGTCCGGATGCTCAAGGAGCAGCGGATCCGGTTGGACAGGCGAGACGAGGTGCTACGGCGGGTCACCGACCTGTACTACGAGCGGCTCAGGCTGCGCTCCCGGCTGGCGGCGGACGAACCGTCCGCGGTCGTCGAGCGGCAAGAGCTGGAACTGGCGGCCGCGGAGGCGACCGCGCGCCTCGACGCCATGACGGGTGGTGAGTTCGGACGGCTGCTGAGGAGACGGCAGGAGGACGCGGAGCGCGCCCGGATCGGATACCGGCTGGACGGTCTAGAGGGCGACGAGCCCAGGGGGGATCAGCGCTCGCCGAACACGACCCCCTCGAACCGGTAGACCCCCGCGCCCCGGCGCCAGGCATCGGGGGGCAGACCGGCTTTCCAGCACGTCTGCTCCAGGAAGACCTCGGCACTCCAGCCGTGTTCGGTGGCGACCTGCGGCAGCAACAGGCCGCGCTTGTAGCCCTGCTCGATCACCAGCCCGTGGCGACCGATCTCGACCTCGTCCGGTCCGTGGATGCGCTCCAGCGGTGAGAGCAGGGTGACCTCGATCTCCAGACCGTCGACCTCGTCGACCACGACCGGATCGAACCGCGGATCCTCCCGGGCGGCGGCCCGGGCCAGCTTGGCGACCGACACCGGGATGAGTTCGCTGGCCTCGATGTGGCCGATACAGCCACGCAGCCGACCGCCGGACTTCAGCGTCACGAACACCCCGTCCCGGCGCGCCAGCACGCTGCCGCGATCGGGGGTCGGTGGTGCGAAGTCCCGGCCGGCGAGCATCTCGAGGATCGAGCGCCGGGCCACGTCGACGAGCGCCCCGCGCAGCTCTGCGTCGAGTTCGGGGAGTCCGGTCGGGGTGGACATCTCAGTCGAGGAAGAAGGTCAGGGAGGTCTCGCCGATCACGATCTGCTCGCCCCCCGCCAGCGCCTTGCGGGCGATGGCACGGCCATCGACGATCGTGCCGTTGCTGCTCTTGTTGTCCTCGATGACGTACTCGTTCTCGCGGAAGATGACCCGGCAGTGGTAGCGGGAGACCTTGCCGTCGTTCTTGATCTGGACGTCGTTGTTACGCCCACGCCCCACCGAGAACACCGCGCCTGTGACCGCGATCTCCTCCTCCTCGCCCTGCTTCGGGCGCAGGAGGACCCGAGCGTTGCGGACCGGTCCGACCTCCTCGTCGCCGGCCGGACCCTCGCCGAGGGCGTCCTCGAAGGCCGAATCGGGAACCAGGTCGTCCTCGGCCTCGAACGCATCCATCTCCGGGGCGTTGATCGTCTCCCCGGCGTCCTCGCTCTCCTCCGCGCCGGTCGCGGGCTCGTCGGGGTGTTCGGTCTCGGCGCCAGCCATCCCGCCCGACTCCTCGGCCGGATCCGAACCGTCGGCTTCGCCGGCCTCGGCGGGCTCCTCTTCGGCCGGGCCTGCCCCGTCAGCGGGCGCGTCTTCGGCGGGCTCCTCCTCTGCGGCGGGCTCCTCCTCTGCGGCGGGCTCCTCCTCCGCGGCGGGTGCCTCCTCGGCGGGTGCCTCTTCGGCGGGTGCTTCTTCGGCGGGCTCTTCTTCGGCGGCAGGCGCCTCGTCGGCCGGTTCGTCGTCCAGGAAACCCTCCCCGAGGGCGGCCTCGAACTCGGCGAAGTCGTCCCCCAACTCGCTGGTATCCGGTGGCGCTTCCACCTCCTCGACTCCGCTGAAGTCGAATTCCTCGTCGACGATCATCTCGGCGATGGCCTCGCCGGCCTCCGCCTCCTCGGACGCGACCGCCGCGCCGGCTTCCGGCTCCTCTGCCGGCTCCGCAGGGGGACCATCGGTGAGGTCGCCCACCACGAGGTCCACCTCGCCGGCGACGACATCGGAGACCACCTCGACCTCCATCCCTCGGAGCTGGACGTCGTCCGGTAGCTTGCCGCCCGACTCTTCCAGCAGCCGCTGGGCCGCCAGCGCCTTCTGCAGCGCCCCATCGAGGGCGTCGCGGCGGGCACCCATCTCGTCCAGCTGCACCTGGAGTGCGGCGAGCTCGGCTTCGAGGGCGGCGTCGGCGTCGGCGAAGGCGGCGGCGTCCATGGCACCGATGAGGTGCCGCAGGGCCTGCTCCTCGCGCTCGGTCTGCTTGGCCTCGCGCTCCGCCTCCAGCCCCTGGGGCGCCTCGCGCTCGACGTTGAGCAGCTCCTCGATCTCACGAATGTTGGGCTGCATCGCGGCCACCACCGCCTCGTACTTGGCGGTGTAGTCGAACACGACCTTCTTGACGATCTCCGAGCGGAACTTGTCGACCTGGCTCTGCGCCTTGTCGATCCACTCGGCGAACTCGCCGCACTGCGCTACCTGGTCGGCGAGAGCGGCGACCGCGGCCGGCAGATCGAGTTCGTCGGCGGGAGGGGAGTCGCCGCCCGCGTCCTGCGGCTCATCCGACTCCATGAACTCGATGCCGGCATTGTCGTCGCTGGCCTTGGACTTGGATGCCGCGCGACCCTTCTTCTTGGCCATGTCCTCGCTCCCGTGGAGTGACGTTCCCCAGCTCAAAAGGGGGAGCCCGGACGGTTAACCGGGCGATATTTCAGCTGGATTCGTACCGGACCTCCGGAGTTTATTGAGCGCCCGAGGAGGCTGTCAAGCCGTAGGCGTGTGTAGGTGCGCGCGCGGGAACCTCACCAGCGAACGTGGATCGCCGCGCACCACCCGGGCGCGCCCCCTCCCGGCTTCGGGATGGGCAGGATCGCGAGCTGCAATCGCATGGCGTCCTGGTGCGCTAGGCTCGCCGAGGTGATGCGGGAAGCCAGCTCCAATCCCCCCAACAGGGTGGCCACCAGGGGGTCCTCGTTGATCACCAGCGTCAGCACGATCGTGGCGTCGATCACCAGCGTGCCGAACAGGTACAGCGAGCCGAGCCCGGGCTTTCCCGCCGCGTACTGGCCCAGCCCGGGGATGAAGAAACTCCCGGTGGCCAGCGCCCCCGCCCGGACGCGGCGACGGCGCAGCTCTCGCCGACCCTCCTCGGTCTCCAGCGCGGGCACGTCCACCCGGGCCAGCGGCCGCTCGGCGATCCGCTCGAGGACCTCGACCTGCTCGATCACCGCGGGGTCCACCTGGACCAGGACACGCTCGGCGTCCCTGACGCTGAGCTGGTCCCCGACCCAGGCGGTGACGTGCCCGACCAGCTCGCCGCCGTGGGTCAGCGTCAACCGCACCCGATCCCCTTGCCGCAGGTCCTCCAGCACGGAGTCCTCCGCCGCGCGCGCCCGGGTGCACACCAGCACCATGGCCACGAGAAGCCAGGGGACGGCGGCGGAGGTGAGGCGGGGCGCGGACCGGAGGGGCGGCCGCCGGATCAATCCGGCTCTCCCTGGTAGCTCTCGAAGCGGCCGATCTCCTTGTTGAAGTACAGCTCGACCCGGCCGGTGGGGCCGTTGCGCTGCTTGGCGATCTCCAGCTCCGCCACGTTGGGGCGCTCGCTCTGCTCCTTGGTGTAGTAGTCATCCCGGTGGATGAACATCACCACGTCGGCGTCCTGCTCGATGGCGCCGGACTCCCGCAGATCGCTGAGCATCGGCCGCTTGTCCTTGCGCGACTCCAGCGAGCGGTTGAGCTGGGACAGGATGATCACCGGGACGTTCAGCTCCTTGGCCAGCCCCTTGAGGCCCCGGGCCAGGGTCGCGATCTGCTGTTCGCGGCTGTCGATGGCCTTGTCGGTCCCCATCAGCTGCAGGTAGTCCAACACGATCAGCTGGACGCCCTCCTCGAGCACCAGGCGGCGCGCCTTGGAGCGCAGCTCGGACATGGAGATGCCCGCGGTGTCGTCCAGGAACAGCCGGACCGGGGCCAGCTCCTCGCTGGCGAGGACGAGCGCGCTCCAGTCCTCCTGGGTCAAGGTGCCCTTGCGCAGTCGGTCGGCTGGCACGCGGCCGTGGGCGGAGAAGAACCGCATGCCGAGGGATTCCTTGCTCATCTCCAGGGAGAAGAACGCCGCCGGGCGGCCGTAGTCGACCGCGGCGTTGAGGACCAGGTTCAAGGCGAACGCGGTCTTTCCCATCGATGGGCGCGCCGCCAGGACGATCAGCTCTTGCTGTTGCAGTCCGGCGGTCATCCGGTCCAGATCGACGAACCCGGTGGGCACGCCGACGACGTCGCCCGGACGCTCCGCCCGCTCCTCGATCATGTCGTAGGTGCGGGTCAGGACCTCGCCCAGGGGGGCCGCGTCGCGGGAGACGCGCACCTGGGTCAGATCGAAGATCCGCTTCTCCGCCAGGTCCAGGACCTCGCCGATCTCGCGGGGCTGGTCGAGGGCGCCCTCCGCGATCTCGGTGCAGGCCGCGACCAGCCCCCGCAGCACGGCCTTGTCCTTGACGATGTCGAGGTAGTGCTGCAGCGCGGCCGCCGCCGGGATGGAGTCGGCCAGCTCGGACAGGTAACCGAGGCCGCCGACGCCTTCGAGGGCGTCGTTGGCCTGCAGGGCGTTGGAGAGCGTCAGTACGTCGACCGGTGAGCCACCGTCGAAGAGCTCGATCATCGAGCGGAAGATCTGCCGGTGGGCGGGTCGGTAGAAGTCCGCCTCCGCCAGCACCGCGGTGATCCGGCCGAGGCAGTTGTTGTCGAGCAATACGGCGCCGAGGACGGCCTGTTCCGCCTCGAGATTGCGAGGGAACTCGCGCTCGCCGCCGATGGGCTCGACCACCCCCTACGCCTCCTGGGCCTTGACCACGACCGCGATCTTGGCCGGTGCGCTCTCCTTGAGCTTGACCTGCACGGCGTGGCTGCCGATGGTCTTGATCGCGTCGGCGATGACGATGTTGCGCCGATCGACCACCACGCCCTTCTCAGCCAGGCAGTCGGCGATCTCCACGTTGGTGACCGAGCCGTAGAGCTTGTCTTCTTCGCCGGATCGCTTGGTGATCACCACCTCGACGGCCTCGATCTGCTCCTTGAGAGCCGCGCTCGAGGCCGCCAGCTTCTTGCGGTGGACGTCGACGAGCCGGAGCGCGTGCTCCATGCTCTTGAGGTTTCGCTCGCTCGCGGGGATCGCCAGCTGCTTGGGGATCAGGTAATTGCGTCCGAAGCCGGCCTTGACCGTGACGACGTCGCCAGCCTTGCCCAGATTCGGGACATCCTCTTTTAGAATCAGCCGCATCGTGGGTCGCTCCTAGTAGCCCGTCGAAACGTACGGCAGCAGCGCGATGTTGCGGGCGCGCTTGATGGCCGCTGCGAGCTGGCGCTGGTGCTTCGCGCAGGTTCCCGAGATTCGCCTCGGCACGATCTTTCCACGCTCGGTGATGAAGTGCTTGAGGGTTTTGACCTCCTTGTACTCGATCACCAGGTTGGTATCCGCGCAGAACTTGCAGACCTTCCGCCGCCTCCGACGCCTCTTACTCGCGAACATGTCGTTGACTCCTTTGCTGGGCGATCCCGCGGGACCGCTGGATCCGAACGGGGTTCAGCCCGCGGATCAATCCTTGTTTTTCTCGTTGATGGCCTCGGCCGGCTCTTCGGCAGCAGGCTCCTCGGCGGCCGGCTCCTCGGCAGCAGGCTCTTCGGCGGCCGGCTCCTCGGCAGCGGGCTCTTCGGCGGCCGGCTCCTCGGCAGCGGGCTCCTCGGCAGCGGGCTCCTCGGCAGCGG
>CAYTBN010000002.1:0-201489 GCA_964436045.1 uncultured Rickettsiales bacterium
GAGTCCGAGTCCGAGTCCGAGTCCGAGTCCGAGACCGAGTCCGAGTCCGAGACCGATTTCGAGCCCGAACGACGCCCAACTCCCGTGAAGACCAGACCCTCCCCCAGGCCAAATCCCCGCGACGGGGCTTCCCTCCGGAGGCCCTTCGACCTACAACAGCCCTTGTCCGCCGACCATCAACCGCAGGAGTTCGCGATGCCCGTCCATCCCCTCGCCGGCAAACCGGCGCCGTCGTCGATGCGTGTGTCGATTCCCCGCCTGATCACGTCGTTCTACGCCGAGCACCCCGACCCGGCGGAGCCAGGTCAGCGGGTGTCCTTCGGGACTTCGGGGCACCGCGGGGTCTCGACGGACCGGTCCTTCAACGAAGATCACATCCTCGCGGTCACCCAGGCGGTGGTCGAGTACCGCCGCAGGGCCGGGATCACCGGTCCGTTGTTCCTGGGCATGGACCCCCACGCCCTGTCGGAACCGGCCCACGCGGTGACGCTGGAGGTGCTGGCGGCCAACGGGGTACCGGTCCGGTACCAGGCCGACGGCGGTTACACGCCCACGCCTGTGATCTCCCATGCGATCCTGGCCCACAACCGACGGACCGGGGCCGCATTGGCGGACGGGATCGTGATCACACCCTCCCACAACCCACCGGACAACGGCGGCTTCAAGTACAACCCGCCCCACGGGGGCCCGGCGGGTGGCGAGGTCACCGGCGTCATCGAGGGGCACGCGAACGCCCTGCTCGGGGCGGGGCTGGATGGCGTCCGCCGTGTCACCCTGGCCCGCGCGCTGCGCACCGACGGCATCGATGCGTATGACTACGTCGAGCCCTACGTGGCCGGCCTCGGCGGGGTGGTCGACCTGGAGAGCGTGCGGTCGTCGGGCCTCAAGCTGGGTGTCGATCCGATGGGCGGCGCCGGCCTGGCCTACTGGGCGCCCATCGCCGAGCGCTACGGGCTCGATCTGGAGCTGGTCAGCGACGAGTTTGACCCCACCTTCCTGTTCATGGCGGTGGACCGCGACGGCAAGATCCGGATGGATTGTTCGTCGCCCTACGCGATGGCGCTACTGCTCGATCTGCGTGACCGCTTCGATCTGGCGTTCGGCAACGATCCCGACTACGACCGCCATGGCATCGTCACGCCGACGGGGCTGATGAAGCCCAACCACTACCTGGCGGTGATGATCTCCTACCTGTTCGGCCACCGGCCCGGCTGGTCGGCGGGCGCCGGGGTGGGCAAGACCCTGGTCTCCAGCTCGATCATCGATCGGGTGGCGGCGGACGCCGGATTGTCGCTGGTCGAGGTGCCGGTGGGATTCAAGTGGTTCGTCGAAGGGCTGCGGGACGGCTCCCTCGGATTTGGTGGCGAGGAGAGCGCCGGCGCCTCGTTCCTGGACCGCCGGGGTGGCGCCTGGAGCACCGACAAGGACGGCATCATCGCCGCCCTGCTGGCCGCCGAGATCACCGCCGTGACAGGCAAGAACCCCTCGGACCAGTACGCGGAACTGACCGGTCGTTTCGGCGAGCCGTTGTACGAGCGGGTCGACGCGCCCGCCAGCCGGGAGCAGAAGGCGGCGCTCCTGGGGCTGTCGCCCGAGCAGGTGGTGGCCACGGACCTCGCGGGCGAACGGATCACGGCCAAGCTCACCCGCGCGCCGGGCAATGACGCGGCCATCGGGGGCCTGAAGGTCACCAGCGACAACGGCTGGTTCGCCGCCCGCCCGTCCGGGACCGAGGACGTCTACAAGATCTACGCCGAGAGCTTCCGCGGTGCCGATCACCTCGAGGCGATCCAGGACGAGGCGCGGGCCATCGTCTCGACCGCGTTCGCCGCCGCAGGCGTCTGACAGCTTCGTTCACGGTCCCGCCAGCAGGGTCCGATTCTCCCGCTCCACCTCGCCGTCGATCTGTGGGTACACTGTGCCCGGTCCGTGCGGCGCGCGGCGCGCGCGGACAGGCCGAGGAGGACACATGCGGCGGCAAGGTACTTGGTTCGCGGGCTGGGCGATGGCGCTCGTATTGCTGGTCGGCGGTAGCGCGCGGGCGGAGATCTGGGGCGAGTACGGCGAGGACGACGAGAGCACGGTCGGCGACACGACCGCGTTTCCGGCCAGCGCCGCCTGCAGGCTGCAGATCCACGCCCAGGACGACGGGCTGTCCTCCTGTTCTGGTGCCCTGATCGGCACCCACCACGTGCTGACGGCGGCTCACTGCGTCTGGGACGACGAGGCGGACGGGTTGGTGGCCAGCGTGGAGGTCATGGCGGGGTACGACCAGGGAGAGACGCCCTTCGGGATCGCCACCTCGGTCGCGCTGCACCCCCACCCGGACTACCAGGACGAGGACGCCTGGCTCAACGATCTGGCGGTGATCGCCATCGATCGAAGGGTGGGGGAGTTGACTGGAACGCTGGAGCTGGTGGCCTGGGACGAGCCCCAGTCCCTGGTGGGCCAGATCCTCGAGCTGAATCACTACCCCGGCGCGCCCATCGGCGACACCGAGCGCATGTACCACTCCGAAGACGAGGCCACCTCGTGCACCAACGAGCTGATGGGTCACCACCTGGACACGGCCCCGGGATCCAGCGGATCGGTCCTGTACCTGATGGACGGCGACACGCCCCAGGCCGTGTCCATCAACTCGGCCTACAACGAGGGCTGGGAGCTCAACTACGCGCCCCTGGTCAACGCCGAGCGGCTCGCGTGGATCGAACAGAAGATGGTCAACGACCCGACGCCGGTGGACGCGCCCGACCTGTTGCCCGCCCCCTGCGAGGTCCACGAGGGTGTGGTGGAGCTGGGCGCGACCGTTTTCGAGTTCGTTCTGGGCGTGCGCAACTGGGGTAGCGAGCCGTCCGGGGAGGTCGAGGCCGAGGTCTACTTCTCCGAGGACCACGATGTGACCCACAACGACCAGTACCTGACCACGGTGACCGTCCCCGGTCTGGATCCCTTCGGCGAGCACGAGCAGACCGTGAGCATCGAGGTCCCCGACGGCCTCGAAGTGGGGTACCACTACCTGGGCGTGACCGTGGACCCCGGAGACGTGGAGGTGGAGATCGACGAGACCAATCAGGCGCGGTCCTGCGAGGGGTCGGTCCTGCTGGTCCCCAACTCGGCGGAAGGAGACGACGACGACACGGCGCCCGCCGACGACGACGAGAACGACTTCGGCAAGGCTTGCATGTGCCGCAGCGCGGGCGAGGGCGCGGGGGCTGGCGCGCTGACCGTGCTGGCCGCCCTGGCGTTGCTCAGTTTCCGGCGGCGATCACCTCGAACTCGGCGGTGACCCGGAGGTCCGCCCGCGAGCGCAGCGCCTGCACCGCCCGGTGTTCCGCCTCCAGCACCTGCCAGCGCAGAACGTCCGTGGCCTCCTTGCCCCGCAGCATCTGAGCGCGCTTGGTCTGGTGATAGGTCAGATCGATGAACACCCGCAGGTCGGCGTCGGCCAGGTGGACGGTGTAGAGGCCGTCGACCACCAGCACCCGGATCGGGGCGAAGTCGGTGGTGAGCTGGTCGACCCGCTGGGGCACCAGATCGATGCAGGGGAAGGTCGAGGTGTTGCCGGCCCGGAAGTCGGCGACACAGCGATCGAAGGCGTCCCAGTCCACCTCGCCGAGGCCCACCCTGGCCTCGACTCCCCGCTCGACACGCCACGCGGACCGCTCCAGCGGGTCGATGCGGAAGAAGTTGTCACCCGCGATGGTCTTGGCCGGGAGGCCGGCGGCGGTCAGCCCCTTGGCCAGCAGATGGGACAGTTCGCTCTTTCCCGAACCCGACTCGCCGGAGATGGCGACCACCAGCCGCCCGTCAACGGGCAGTCGCCCGAGAACCGCAGCCACCAGCGCAGCTGCCGCCCGTCGATGGTGCTCTCCGATCAGCAGAACGTCGCCCAGCACCGGCTCACCCCTCTCCTGGTGTCACCAGGGTCCAGCGGCCAGGTTCCAGAGCGACGGTATCGCCGTCCACCCGGATCGAGCCATGGCGACCGTCCCGGGCCAGGATCGAGACCCGTCCGGGGGTCACTTCGAACCGGTAGTGGTCACCGCGGTAGTGTAGGCCGAACGCCAGCTTTCGCCAGTGGGTGGGTAGCCGGGGTGCGAGGGCGAGGGTCTCGCCGCCCAGGGTCAACCCCGCGTACGCCCGCAGGGTCACCATCACCGTGCCAGCCATCACCCCGGTGTGGATCCCCTCGGCGGTGGTCCCCCCCTGGATGTCCGCCAGATCGCTGGTCAGCGCTTGACGATACAGCTGCCAGCCCAGCCCGCGGTCTCCGGTCCGGGTGGCCAGCAGGGCGTGTACGACGCGGCTCAGCGTGGAGCCGTGGGAGGTTCGCGGCAGGTAGTAGGCCAGGTTCCTCGCCAGCAGGTCGTCGGGCGGGGAGTGGCCCAGGTCCCGCAACAGGCGAGCGACCGCGGGTTCGGACAGGTTGTAGAAGACCATCAACGCGTCGGCCTGCTTGGCCACCTGGTAGTCGTCCGGGGACAGCCCCTCGGCCTTGAGCACCCGATCCATTCGGTGGATGTCGCCGTATTCCCGGCGGTAACGATCCCAGTCCAGCTCCCCGAGCTGGAAATAGCCGGCGTACTGTTCGAGCACCCCATCGCTGGACATGGGCACGTGTAGCCGTCCACCCAGGTCCGCCCAGCGCGCCGGCTCGTCGTCGGCCAGGCCCGTACGCTCGACCAGCGCCGCCCGTTGTCCGTCGTCGAGTCCGGCCAGGGCGTCGCGGACCGTGTCCATCAGCCATGCCACCATTAGGTTGGTGTAGGCATTGTCCTCCAGTCCAGCTTCCTCGGCGCCGGGGATCGCCTCGTGGAACTCGTCCGGTCCCATCACACCTCGCAGGTGGATTCGGCCGTCGTGCCCTTCCTCGGTCAGGCTGGCCCAGAAGCGGGCGATCTCCACGATCAGCTCGCCCCCCGGACCGGCGAGGAACTCCCGATCCCCGGAGATGCTCACGTGCTGCCAGACGTCGAACGCCACAGCCAGCGACACGTGGCGTTGCCGCCGGCTGTGGTCGGGATCCCAGCGCCCGGACAGGGGATTGAGGTGGGTGGCCTGGGTCTCCTCGGTACCTTCGCTGCCCGACTGCCAGGGGAACATGGCGCCCTGTCGCCCGTCGGCAGCCGCCTGTGCACGCGCCGGGTCGAGGCGTCGGTGGCGGTACATCAGCATCGCCCGGGAGACCTCGGGGAGGTGCATGGCGAACAGCGGCTGGATGAACAGCTCGTCCCAGAACACGTGGCCCCGATAGGCCTCGCCGTGCAAGCCGCGGGCGGTGATCCCCACGTCCAGGTCCAGCACGTGGGGCGAGTAGGAGACCAGCAGGTGGTACAGGTGGAGTCGCATCAACTTCTGGGCCAGCCGATCCCCGTCGACCTGCACGTCCATCCGATCCCACAGCTCCGCCCAGCGGCGGGCGCTGTCGGCGAGCATCCGGTCCACGGACGGCGCCGTGTCCAGCGTCGCGTTGGCCCGCTCCAGAGGTACGACGCACCCCCGTGAGGTGTGGATCGACACCCGCTTGTCCAGGCGGGCGCTCCGGTCGGCCGCCAGCTCGAACACACACCGCCGGCGACTCCGGCCCTCGCCGGTCCCGCCGTCGGCCCAGCCCGGATCTGCCGACGATCCGTCGATCTTCACGTCCAGCTGTGCGGCGGTCGCCACCTGGATCCCCGAGTCGCGGGTCCGGGAGACCAGCTCCAGCCGGTCGCTCCGCCCTCCGGCGGAGATCGGCTCCAGATGCCGTCGTTCCAGCGAGCGGTAGCGGGCGACGCCGTCGTTGAGCAGATCGCCGTCGAGTCCCATCTCGACCTCGATCCGGGCGGGCGTTCCCACCGCGGTCACCCGCGTTCGCAGGGCCAGCTGGTGGCGCTCGTCCATGCTCGCCAGTCGCAGGGACTCCAGGTGGATCTCGCGACCCTGGGTACGCACGCGCAGCTCGCGGGTCAGCACGCCAGTCCGCAGGTCGAGGGTCCGGCGGCTGGACAGCAGTCCAGGGTGATCGGGACCGAGCCAGGAGCCACCCACAACCCGCACCCGGGTAGGCAGCCAGTTGATCGCGTTGACCAGGTCCTCGTTGTCCACGTCACGATCGCCGACCCGCGACGTGGCCCGGTCGTAGACTCCGGCCACGTAGGTCGCCGGGTAGTGGGTCCCGTCCGCGTCCCGCTCCTCGGCCGCCCCCCGGGTTCCCAGGTAGCCGTTGCCCACCGTCAACAGCGCCTCCCGGTGCCCCTCGACGGCCGGATCGAATCCCCGGAAGGTCAGCGTCCAGCCATCCTCGTGCAGCCCGCGGACGAACCACTCGCGCAGGCCATCGAGGTCCAACTCCGCCAGGTCGGACACCACCAGGTCGGCGCCGGCAGCCCACAGCTGCTCGGTGTTGTCCTCCCGGGCCACGCCCACCACCAGCCCGAACCCCCCGGCCGCACCCGCGCTCACGCCGGACACCGCGTCCTCTATCACCACACACTGGTCCGGGGGAGCGCCCAGGTCGGCGGCCGCCGCCACGAAGATGTCCGGGGCCGGCTTTCCGGCCAGCCCCCGCTCCACCGATGTCACCCCATCGACCACGGTCTCCATCAGCGGCAGCAGGCCAGCCGCCGCCAGCACGGGTCGGGCGTTGCGGCTCGACGACGCGATGCCGACCCTCACGCCCGCGTCCCGCAGCGTGTGGATCAGTGCCACCGTGGTCTCGTAGGGGCGCACGCCATCGCGGTCGAGGATGTCGTGAAAGGCGGCGTTCTTGCGGTTGCCCACCGCACAGATCGTCCCGGTGCCCGGCGGATCCTCCGGATCACCCCACGACAGCTCGATCCCGCGGGAGCCGAGGAACGCCGCCACACCCTCGTATCGTGGGCGCCCGTCGACGTAGGGCAGGTAGTCACCCTCGTGGGTGAAGGGGCGGAAGGACTCGCCGTGCTGCTCGGCGCGTTCGCGCAGCACCTGGTCGAACATCCGCTTCCACGCCGCGCTGTGGACCAGCGCCGTGCGCGTCACCACACCGTCCAGGTCGAAGATCACAGCGCGGCAGGGGTGGGGGGTCATCGGCGTTCCTTCCCGAGGTTCGGGACAATACCGCCCGCCGCGCAGCGGTCGGTCATCGAGTCCCCCAACAGGTGTTACTTCATTCCGAGGCGGGTGGCCAGGAAGCGAGGCTCCAGCCCGTCGAACGCACGGGGTTGCAAAGCACCCGCCGTGAGGGTGCCGATGAGCTCCCCATCGGCCCACAGGGGATCGAAGCACGCCCGGGAAAGGACGTGGGGGACCAATGCATGTCAGATGGCCTGGCACCTGTTCCTCGGTTGTCCTTTCGGCGGGATCCGATATTCTCACGGGGTGACTCGCCGTCTCCCCGGGCTCTGGCCATTGCTTCTCGCCGCCGAGATCCTGTTGTTCGCTGCGTGTGCCAATCATGGAGGGAATGGGGCAGCGTCGAGCAGCTCGCCGCTCCCTCTGGCGCCGACGGCGACGGTCCACGGCAAGGTGGAGGATCTGGTGACCGATCTCGGCGTGCCGGGGACCGCCGTGGCCGTGGCGGGGAGGCCGGAATCGGTGGCGCGGACGGGCGGGGAAGGCGAGTTCGTGCTGGACGTGGGATCCCACGTGCTGACCACCCTCCGGACGGAACACCCCGACTACGTGGTCACCAGGTTGCCGGTCTACTCCACGGGGGATCCGACGGAGCCGGCGCTCGAGCTGCCTGCCGTCCCGGCCGTGGTGATGGCCAGGATGCTGGAGGAGGCCGGCTTGGATCCCCAGTCACCGGACCGCGGCCTGGTCCTGGTGGACTTCCTGCTGTTGCCCCCGGAGCGCGGGCAGTCGGCGGTGCTCTCGGTCGATCATGGCGGCGTGCTGGCCCTCGACGGAGAGGGGACGGTCACGGACGGCAGGTCCGGGTTGGGACCGGACGCCGACCTGCTGCTGTTCACCAACGTAGCGCCGGGGCATGCCCGAGCGAGCCTCCGCACGCCGACCGGGCGATGCTCCCTGGTGGATTCGACCCTCAATATCAACGACTTCGTCGTGCAAGCAGGCGAGGCGACCGTGGTCGGGGTGCGATGCGTCCCCTGAACCCCGCGGCCGCCATCGCCACCCTCATGCTGCTCGGCGCGATCGCGGCCACGGGCTGCGACCGCGGGATAGCGGCGGTCGGGACCGCGGCGGGTGGAACGGTCGCCTTCTCTCCGGCAGAGGAGAACCGGGCCAGGACCTGCTGTGACTGCGTGAACGGGATCTGGTCCAGCGACGGGGACTGCGCGCTGGCCTCGGCCCAGCTGCCCTCCTACCGGCATTGCGCGGAGGGAACCGTGCTGGCCGACGCCACCCGGCTGGCCGAGGACATCGTGCGGGATCCAGTGCGGTTCTTCCCCCGCGAGTCCGGGGAGCTGCAACGGCTCGTCGAGGCGTGCGGACAGCTGGCGAGGGAACTACCCGACGATCCCGTCGTCACCCTCAACCTCGGCCTCTTCCAGTACTACCAACGCGACCTCGACGGTGCCCTGGCTTCCCTGTCCGCCGCGGTCGAGGACGAGCGTCTTCTCGCCGATCCGGTCCGCGCCCAGGAGGCGTTCGAGCACCTGGGCCTCGCGTACCAGGAACGGGGTGACTACGCGCGGGCGGAAGAGGCCTTCGCGCGCAACGTCGAGGCTTGGGAGCGGATGCCCGCCGAGTCGGCGTACTACCGCGGATGCCCCTTCCAGCGTCTGGGCGAACTCTACGAGCAGACGGATCGAGCCGAACTCGCCGAGTCCTTCCACCGTCGGGCGGCCCGCGTCGAGTTGCACGACCCGATCCGCCTCTTGGAGGGGGCCCTGGGATCCCTGGTCACCGGCCAGCACCGAGACGCGGCGGCGGCTCTGGACGTGCTGGACGAACTGCTGGTGGCGAAGCGGGATGAACAGCCACAGACCCGCACGATCCTGGTCGAACTCCGCGCGCGCTCCCGCACGACCCGGGGCTTCATATCCCTGTTCGACGAGCGGTCGACCCGGGCCGGGGAACTCTTTTCGTCGGCCCTGACTCTCCAACCGGGCGAGGTCGGGGCCCAGGTCGGCCAGGGTTACCTGCAGCTGGAGCGAGGGGAACTCCCGGCCGCCGAGCGGGCGTTCCTGCTCGGACTGGGGGAGGCCGACAGGGACGATGATCCGGGCGCGGGGGCCGGGGGGTACGAGGCATTGATCCGGGAGATGTCCGCACTGGGACTGGCCCGGACGGAGATGGTCCGCGGCCGCCCGGCGGAGGCCCTGGTGCACTACGATCGGATCCTGGCGGCCGACGCCTCCGCGGTCCACGCGTTGGTCGGTAAGGCCAGCGCGTTGGTGTCCCTGGAGCGGGGAGACGAGGCCAGGGAGTTGATCGACCGCGTGCTGCAGGTCGACCCGGACAATACCTACGCCCGAACCGAGGCCGGCATCATCGCCTACAACCGGGGGGACCTGGAGCATGCCGAGGAGCACTTCCTCGCGGCGGCGGAGCGAGCCGGTGCCACCGCGACGTGCCCCCACGAGGGTCTGGGGCTGGTGTACCTGAGCCAGGGACGCGTGGAGGACGCCAGCACGAGCTTCGAGACGGCCATCGAGATCGACCCGGACGTCGATTACCGGAAGTACAACGGCCTGGCGCGGATCCACATCGATGCCGGGGACTACGACCGTGCCGAGGCCCTGCTGCTCAAGTCCCGCACCAACCATCCCGGGGGCAGCGAGGCGAGCGAGCTATTGGCCGAGATCGAGCGCCTGCGCCGGGATCGCTGAGGCGGTCCTGGACTTCACCTGACCCGTTTATTGGGTCAGTTGGGTGAGGCGAAGCCCGACACCGAGGAGACACATCCGCCGGAGCACTGGACCGAGAAGTGCCCGCTACAGCTCCCGGTCGAGATGTCCAGGTCGAACGAGGCGATACCGGGCTCGCAGCCGACGTTGTAGAAGTCGCACTCGCCACAGGAGACCGAGTTGCAACCGGTGGCTTGCGGCGGGCAGCGGGGTGGTAGCTCGTCGATCCGATGAAGGCGATCTTGGGCCTGGTGCTGGCAGTAGCAGCTTTTCTCGGTTCTCGGGCTTGCCCCGCAGCGCGGACTCCTTGCTCCATTCGGACCCGGTACCGATGGCCGCGGCGGATTCGGCCCGACTGCGTCACTCCACGTAACCCAACATACGCAGTCGCTGTTCGAGGGGGTCGGTGGGGCTCCACGGCAGGTTCTGGATCGCGGGCGCGTCCCAGTGGGCGTCGAGGGCGGCGGCGGTGGCGCCGTCCGCTGGCGTCATGGCGGCTGGGGACCAGGGGTGGGGGAGGGGGGACCAGGCGGCGTCCTGGGTGAGCCGGAAGCGGGGGGCTGGCGAGATCTCGGCGAGGTCCCCGAACTGGAGCCGCGTCCCCGCCGCGGGTAGATCCTCGACGATCCAAGTGCTGTCACTCCGTCGGACCGTGGGCGCGGCCGACGGGTCCTCCGCGAGGGCTGCCACGGTGCCCGCTGATTCGATCTCGACCCGTGTCGTTCCTGGAGCCGTCGGCTGGATACGGAGAACCGAGGCTCCGGTGGTGGCGAGGCGCTGGTAGGTCGCCCATTCGGCGGCGAAAGCGGCGATCTCCGCCTCGTCCGCTTCGGCCGCGGGCCGGGCGTCGAGACCTGCGGGGCCGGCCGGGATCGACTCCAGGGATGCCGGGTCGGCCAGGGTCAGGATCCGCAGCTGGCCGTCGCGCAGCAGGCCCGCCCGCGGCGGGCCATAGATCGGGCCGTAGGCGAGCCGGGTGCGGTGCGGGGGCAGAGCCAGCTCGCGGCCGTCGAGAAGCGGGGCGAGGGAGACGCCCGCGGCCTCGTCGATGGGCGGCTCGCCGGCGAGGTCGAGCAGGGTGTCGCCCACATCCACCAGGCTGACGGGTAGCTCGTGGTTCGCGCCGCCGTCGCGGGTGGGGTGGCCGGCGGGACCGCGGATCAGCAGGGGCACGTGGAGCAACTCGGGATACAGGGTATGCCCGTGCTCGAAGCCGCCGTGATCCCACAGCTCCTCGCCGTGATCGGCGGTGACCACGACCCACGCGTGGCGGTCGGCGTCGTCGGCCGCCACCTGGTCCAGCAGCCGGCCGGTGACCCAGTCGGCGAACTCCACCTCTCCCCGATAGAACGCGCGGATGGTGCGTCGCTCGTCCTCGGACACGGCGCGGCCGCGGGTCTCCGCCAACTCGCCCACGCAGTCGGGCCACGGGGGCGGCACACCCGCAGCGCGGAGGTGCCGGTCGGTGATCTGTTCGTGCTGGCAATAGGGCACGTGTGGCGAGATGAGGTGAGCGTAGATCAGCCGCGGCCGGCGGGGATCAGCCGCCGCCCGCAGGGTCTCGACCGCCTCGGGCAGGTCCCCGTCACCGCGGGCGAAAGCGTAGGCGTCGAAGCCACGTTCCAGCCCGTTGTCCGGTGCGAGCACGGCGTTGGCGTACACGGCCAGCGTGCGGTATCCGCTGGCGCCAACCCGTTCGGGGATCGTGGGGACCGTGTCGCCCAGGGAGAACTGGGCGCTGTCACGGGTGCCCGGGATCGCAGCGGTGGCGTAACTCCCGGTCATCAGCGCGAACACCGACTCGCGGGTCCACGGCGCGGGTGCCGCCGCGTCGGTGAAGCGATGGGCTTCGGACGCCAGCGCGTCGATCCGGGGCGTGGGCGGGGCGCCGTCGGCGAGGTAGCTCGCGTGGTCGGCACGCCAGGCGTCGATCACGATCACCCACAGGTCCGGGCGGGGATCCGCGCCGCCCGCCACCACCCGGACGTCTCCGACCACCGCGACGGGCGCCTCGCAGCGGGAGTCCGGGACCGTCTCGGGCCACGCCTCGAACGATACCTCCACCTGCTGTCCAGCCCAGCTGGTCAGGGGTATCTCACCATCCACCCAGCGGCCGCCCCGGTCGGTCAGGACCTGCTCGTGGGCCAGGTAGGAGCCCGCCCCGTCGGCGCGCAACGAGATACGGAAGACGGTCGGGGAGAGGCAGACGCCCTCGGCGACGTCCGCCCTTCCGAACGCGAAGCGCAGGGTCGGCCGTTCGAACGGCACCTCGAGAGTCGTGGTCCGGGCTTCGGGCGGGCGCAGCCGCACGGCCTCGCGGCGGTGGTCGCCGAGGATCGAATATCGCTGCTCCAGATCGCCCCGGCGCAGGTCCGGTGTCAGCGCGATCACCTGGAGCGTGGACCCCGCGGGTGTGCCCGTCCCCGTCGCCGGATCTTCCCCGGCGGGGGCCGCACATCCGACCGCCAACAGCAGCCCTAGCAGCAACGTTCGGGGATCGGTGAGCACGCCTCGTCAGCCCTCCAGCAACGCACTTTATCACCGGCCGGCATGCCGTGAAATCAGGCAAAAGAAGCAAGAGTTCGCCCACGTGACAGGATCGGCCGCGCGGTCGTCTTTGGACCTCCCGGGCGAGCCGGCCCGGGGGCCAGATCGGCCCCTGGCGTCCTCCCCGCCCCTGGGTATACTGCGACGTCGCAGAAGGAGGTCGCCATGCTCCGTCTCCCGTGGCTGTTTTCGCTATTCCCCATCCCCTTTCTCGCCCTGGCTGTGGCCACCACGGGGTGTCCGGCGGGCGATGACGACGATGACGACGACTCGTCGATCGCGGACGACGACGACACCACCGACGAGGGTCCGGCCCCGGCCGAGTTGGCCGAGCTCTCGTCCGGCAAATGCCCCGCCATCGACGAATCGGCGACCGTGACCTTCGACTCGGGTGGCGAGGAGCGCAAGGTCACCTTCGTCGTGCCAGAGGAGCTGGAGATGGGCGCGCCGGTGCTGTTCTTCTTCCACGGCTTGCTCAGCCCCGACTACACCCCCGAGCCGACCACCGAGATGGCCTCGATCCTCGGACTGCAGGGCCTGGCGGACGAATTTGGCGCGATCATCGTGCTCCCCGAGTCCCGGATCATGGATGAGCTGAACATGGTGTTCTTCATGTGGGAGGTCATGGAGCGCGACGAGGCCGACCTGCTGCTGTACGACGACCTGCGCACCTGCGTGGTCACCGAGGCCGGCGCCGACATCCGCCGCATCTCGGCCACCGGCTTCTCCGGCGGCTCGCTGTTCGTAACCGTGCTGGCCCGCGAGCGGGGAGACACCCTGGCGGTGGTGATGGAGAACTCGGGCGGCTCGGACGTGGAGCTGCCTTTCTACCCGATGGCCGCCGAGTACAGCACGCCGTCCAACGAGGTGCTGCCCTTCCTGCTGGTCAGCGGCGGCGGGAACGACGGCTGGCCCACAGGGTTCCCGCTGGTCAACTTCGAGACCGCCACGGACAGCCTCGAGGCCCACCTGGCCGAGGACGGCTTCCACGTGATCCGCTGCAAGCACAGCTTCGGCCACACCATCACCCAGACGGCGATGAACGTGGGTGACCAGTGGCTGTTCGCCAACAGCTACGGCGAGCCCTCCCCATTCCTGGAGTCCGGGATCGAGGACTTCGGGGACTGGTGCGAGGTGATCGCGGAGCCCTGACCCTGCGTTACTTGCGGCGCTTCTGCGCCACGATATCCTTCGACCGGATCTCGGGGTGGTGGTAGCGGCGCTCGCCGCGGGTCTTGTCCTTGACCTGGATCACCTCGTGGGGACACCACTGCAGGCAGGCCATGCACTGCTCGCACTGGCCCTTCCAGACCGGGCGCTCGTCGGTCATCTCGACGTTGTCCACCGGGCAGACCAGGGCGCAGATCCCGCAGCCGTCACAGCCGTCGTCGAGCTGGTAGTTCTTGTCCGTCTGGGGGATGTACTTGTGGCCCAGGCGGTACAACTGCCCGGGGTGGACCCAGGCGCGGAACTTGTCGTAGGCGTGCTCCACCCGGGTCTCGCCGCGCTGGATGACGCCGGCGATCTCGTTGACCCGCACCGCGGCGGTCTCGAACACAGACGCCAGCTTGTCGTCGGGGGGGACGCCGCCGAAGGGCAGGTAGTTGGACGGCAGTCGCACTGGCATCGCCACGGCCAGCTTGAGCGATTGCGCGCGGAACAGCTTCTCGACGCGGCCGAAGAGATCACCTGCATCGCTGCCCATCGTCGACACGTAGAACACCGGCGCCACCGTGCGCAGGCGACGAACGAAACGCTCGACGATGTGGGGGATCCGGTACATGTAGACCGGGGCCACGATCCCCACCCGGTCCTCGTGGGGTTCGATGTCCCCCTCGGCCATCGCCCTGGGGATCGGCGTCAGCGTGGTGTCTCCGAGCCGCTCGGCCAGCGTCCGGGCGACCCACAGGGAGTTTCCGGTGCCGGTGAAGTAATAGATGCGGGTCTTCATCGATTCTATTCGTCGGGGGGCGGCGAGGAGCTGCCCACCGGGCTCTTGTCGAACGCGTTGCGGACATTCATGTACGCCTCGCCCGGGCCCGCCTCGAATTCGTGGGTGATGACCTCCGCGTCCAGGCAGTTGCCGCAACGCAGCTCGACCGTGTGCTGGCCCGGGCGGATCTTGTCTCCTTCAGCGGCGTGTTCCTCACCATCTTGCCGTCGAGGTAGATCGTGGACCACGGCTTGGAGTTCAGGGTCAGAAACGCGGCGTCCTCGCCGTCGTAGGGTCCAGCAGCCGAGGGCGGCTCGACGACCTCGGCGGGAGCCTGAGTGATCGGCTCGGCGATCTGCGGCGGAGTGGCTTCCGCGGTTGGCTGTGGGTCCTCGCTCCCACCACAGCTGAACTGCAGAACAAAAACAGCGAGGCAGACGGTCAGTACGACTCGCTCGATATTCATCGGATCCTCCCCGGGGCCACCGTGGCGGTGGGCAATGTTCCTCCAATGCTAGGATGCGCGCCATGAAGCAGCAAGCTCGCTGCCGCGGACCCCGGGCCACGGCGCCCTGGTTCCTGACGCTCACGCTGGCGTGGGTCGCCCTGATCCCATGGCCGGCGAGCGCCAACGGCAACGTCTCCCACATCTGGGTCACCCTGTGGGCGAGGGATCACCTGCCGCCGGGCGAGCTGCGGGACATCCTGGAGCAAGAGGACGTGGTGCTCCGCAACGGCGCCAACTTCCCGGACGGCGGCTACGCGGTGAACGACGGCTACGGCGAGATCGCCCACTGGGAGCCGTTCCAGACCGCCTACCTGGACTGGATCGTCGAGAACTTCGAACCGCCCTGGACCGATGAGGCGGCAAAGCACATCGCCTTCCTGATGGGGATGGCCTCCCACGGCATGTGCGATCAGCTCTACGACTGCCTGTACCTGCATCGCGGGGGCCGGTACGACGAGGGCTCCCCAGGTTCGTCCATCGGCATGGACGGCTCGACGGACGTCTGTCTGGCTGCCGAGGCGGGGCCGCTGGATCCGCCGGAGTTCTGGGTTCCCGACGAGCTGATGGCGGAGCTGATGGTCGAGGAGATGGGTCACGCCGTGGATCCGGCCACCATCGCCGACGGTCACGCGCTCGTGGCCTTCTCGGTCTATTTTGTGTCCGAGGTCTCCCAGGATCCGGTGCAGGTGGCCGAGCACCGGGAAGCCTACCCCTGGTCCTGCGACCACCAGATGGACCTGGCGGTGCCCGGCAGCCCACCGGTGGCGGCGCCGGCGGTCGCGGTCTACTACCAGCGGCTGTGGGACCGGTTGCACGGTCTCGATCCCCGGGACGAGCCGTTGATGGTGTCGTATCCCGCGGCGGATCAGAACGGTCACCCCACGGACGCCGGAGATCTGGAGTCGATGGTCTCTCTTGTCGCCAGCCGGGGTATCGGCCAGGAGACCGCGTCGGTGGAGACCGTGACGGTGACCGACGAGGAGGGCCTGGAGCACCCGGCCGAGGTCCAGCTCTGCTACGGCAACGGCTCCCACGTGGTCAACCTGAAACCGGAGCAGGGGTGGGCTGACATCGGTGTCCACACGGTCTCGGTCGAGGGGCTCGAAGCGTGGGACGGCGGCGGGTTCGTGCCCTTCGACTTCGCGTTCACGACGGCCGTGCCATGGCACGATCCTCCCGACGACTGTTCGTGCAGTGCGAGTCCGGCGCGGGGCCTGCCCGGGGGACTGCTGGGCCTGGTCGCGCTGCTCAGCGCGCGGCGGGGAGGGCGTCGTCGAGGGCGCCGATCAGGAGGTCCGGAAACTCCCTGACCGTCGCCGATTGTTCCACGTGCACGAAGCGCCCGGCGGACAGGCTCGCGTTCGCGGCGCAGGGATCCACGGATCCGTTGACCATGCGCCCCTGCACGTTGAAGGTGCCGCACAGCCGCTCCTCGACCACCGCGCCGGGCCAGGCGTTGCAGCTGGTGACCCACTCGCTCGGGAAGGCGTCCATCAGCGCGGCGCCCAGGATGGCCACTGGCGTGCCGAGCGCGCTGTCGAAGGTGGTGCCGTCCGACAGGCTGATGCCGCTGAGGTCCATGCCGTGCAGGCTGAGGACCCAGTGGTCGGGATGGGCCGCTGCGAGCGTCTCATGGGCTGCCTGGAACACGCTCTCGACCACGTGGGCCATGTCCGACTCGCGGAAGGGTTCCTCCTCGTCGCCGCAAGCCGGGGTGGTGCCGTCACAGTCGGTGGCGCCAGCGTTGGCGCAGCGGTGGGTGGCCGAGACGATCAACGCCCGGGTCTGCAACCGCTCGAAGGCCGTCACCGCCTGCTCCAGGGTCACCAGCTCCAGTGACCCATGGGGGGCGCCGACGATCAGAGGACGAGCCGGTCCCCGTCGCCAGGCAACCAGCGCCCTGCCGGTGCCCGGCTCGTCGGGCCGCCAGAGGGCCACCTCGGACTCGTCGCCGCCGCCGCGGCAGAGCTCGTAACTGGTCCCTTCCACCGCTCCGAGGGCGTCCTCACCCTGTCCGTCGAGCAGGGCGGTGATCGACGCTGCCACTCCGTCGCGGACGAAACCCGGCGGCGGTGAGTAGCCGCCGCTGTCAGCACCCGGCGGATCGAATGTGTCAGGGTCCAGCTCGGCCAGGACGTCACAGAGGGGGAGCAGGTCGAACGCGTCCCCGGGGGTGGTGTCGTCGTCGTCCGCGGTGTCGTCGTCCGCGGTGTCGTCGTCGCCGGAGTCGTCGTCGGTGGTCGAGTCGTCGTCCGCGGTGGTGTCGTCGTCCACGGGTCCGTCGCAGCCCGACCCGCCGCCGAAGCGAACCAACAGCAGGCCGGCGGCCAGCAGCACTGAGATCTGGATCCGGGGCAGTTCGCGCGACATGGAGCCCATGATGCACACAGGGGGAGCTGTCCGCCAGTGCCGAAACCACCCCCGCGGTGGTAACCTGCGCGCCAGGGAGGTCTCATGCGAATCCACCTGACGATCCTGATGCTTGCGGCGCTGGTAGCCCTCGTCGGCTGTCCGACCCAGGACGACGACGACACGACGGGCGATGACGACTCCACGGAAGGCGACGACGACGCCACCGGGGACGACGACAGCACAGGCGACGACGACAGCGCAGGCGACGACGACAGCACAGGCGACGACGACTCCACGGGTGACGACGACTCCACGGGTGACGACGACAGCACGGGTGACGACGACAGCACGGGTGACGACGACACCACCGCCGCCACGGATGCCGACGGAGACGGCTGGAACGCCGAGGACGACTGCGATGATGGCGATCCCCAGACCTATCCCGGGGCTCCCGAGCTCTGCGACGGGGCGGACAACGACTGCGACGGCGCGGCGGGTGCCGACGAGCTGGACGGGGACGGCGACGGATACCTGGCCTGCGATGAGTGCGACGACGCGGACGCGGCGGTGAACCCCGGCGCGACCGAGGTCTGCAACGGGCTGGACGACGACTGCGACGGGGCACCGGGCGGCGACGAGGTCGACGTGGACGGCGACGGTTTCCTGGCCTGCGATGACTGTGACGACGGCGACGCGGCGGTGTATCCGGGGGCGACCGAGGCCTGCGACGGGGCGGACAACGACTGCGACGGCGCGCCAGGGGCGGACGAGGTAGACGTCGACGGGGACGGCTTCCTGGCGTGCGAGGAGTGTGACGACGGCGACGCGGATGTATTTCCCGGTGGTGCGGAGGTCTGCAACGGCCAGGATGACGACTGCGATGGCGCCCCGGGGGTGGACGAGGTGGATGCCGACGGGGACGGCTTCCTTGCGTGCGCGGAGTGCGACGACGGCGATCCGGCTGTGTACCCGGGGGCGCCCGAGCTTTGTAATGGCAACGACGACGACTGCGATGGATCCCCGGCGGCCGACGAACTGGACGGGGACGCGGACGGTGCGCGGATCTGCGACGGCGACTGCGACGATGGCAACGCCGACGTCTACCTCGGAGCGCCCGAGCTCTGTGACGGGGCGCTGGACAACGACTGCGATGGGCAGATCGACGGCAACGAGGTGGATGCCGACGGCGACGGCTTCGACGAGTGCGACGGCGACTGCGACGACGAAGATCTCGAGTCCTATCCCGGCGCCACCGAGCTGTGCGACGGCGTGGACAATGACTGCGATGGCGTCGGCGACGCCCTGGGTTACTGGCCCTTCGACGAGGGTAGCGGTGATGTGGCTGCTGACCAGGCGGGGCTCGGGCTCGACGGCGCGATCGTGGGCGCCACCTGGACCACGGGACTCGTCGGCGGTGCACTGGATTTCGATGGCGCCTCGTCCCACGTCGTGCTCGACCATCCGGAGCTGCGGCCGATGGACGGCATGACGCTATCGGTCTGGGTCAACCCGGACGTGATCCACGGCGGCACCTGGGACACCATCGTCAGCCACGGTTCGTCGGGGGTCTACAACGGCTGCTGCGGGGACACCTATTTCCTGGGCTACTACCTGAGCGGGATTTCCTGGTACACCGGCGATGAACTCGAAGGCTTCAACCTCCTCCACGATCAGACCGATTACCAGGGGCACGTCGGCAGCTGGCATCACCTGGCCGCCACCTGGAACACCGACACCGGCGAGCGCACGATCTACGTGGACGGGACCCCGACCCTCACCGACGCCAACGCCCCGGCGATCCCATGGTACGATGAGGTCCCGGTGCGCATCGGCTCGGACACCAACAACGCCGCCCCGGTGCTGTTCTTCGACGGCCTGATCGACGAGGTGAAGATGTTCGATTGTCCCCTCGACGCGGGCCAGGTTGCCGTCGATTTCTCACAGAACTGGCCCTGGTAGCCGGGGCGCCCTCCGTACCCCTCGCCCTGGTATCATCTGCGCCCATGACGATATTGCACCATGTGGATCCCGAGGAGTTCCTGGTCGATTCGTTCCGGCTGGGCAAGAAGGTCTACCGAAGCGGCTTCCGGCCCAAGCACATGCTGTCGATCTGGCGCGGCGGCACCCCGGTCGGTTTGGGTGTCGATGCGTTCTTCCGGAGTCGCGGGGTGCAGATCCACCACACCACCATCGCCACCGACTCGTACACCGGGATCGGTCGCCGCGGTGGCGTGACCGTCAAGAACCTCGACCACCTGGTGCAGGTGATCTGCCCCGAAGACGGGTTGCTGATCATCGACGACGTGTACGAGTCCGGGAACACCATCCGCCAGGTGGTGGAGTTGTTACGCCACAAGGCGCGGGCCAATGCTCCGACCGAGATCGTCGTGGCCACGGTCCACCACAAGCCCGGGTGCCAGGAGTACGGCGAGCTGCCGATCATCGCCTTGCACGAGGTGGCCGCGAACGTCTGGATCGATTATCCCCACGAGCTGGCGGATCTGGTGGACCCCGAAGACCCCGAGGACTCCCGAATCCGGGGCAAGGGCGAGGACATATGGTCCGTGCTGCGCGGTGGTGCGGTGGACCCCGTGCCGATGAAGATCGAGGGCGGCTTCCATTACGTGCGACCACGGGAGTTCCTCCTGGACTGCGTCCAGCTGGGGATCAACGTGGCGGGCGACGAGACCTGGCGTCCCGACTTCCTGATCGCGCTGTGGCCCGGCGGCGTCATGTCGGGGTTGCCCGTGCACGAGGTGTTCAAGTACGTATTCAAGACCCGCGGCCCGGCGGGACACGTCCTGGATCACATCAGCCTCAACACGTCACCGACACGCTCCACATATCGCACCGACGTGGTCGGAATCCAGTACCTGGCCGACCACATCGACAGCCACCACAACGTGCTGATCATCGATTCCGCGTTCCGCGCGGGGCTGCTGGTCAACGATGTGATCCACAGGCTGCGGGACACCCTGCGTTGTAACCTCGACCCGGACCGTGTGCGGGTGGCGACGGTGTACTACAACCCCGAGCACCACAGCACCGGGACCATCCATCCGGCGGTGACGCGACCCCACTATTACCTGAAACAGGTGGACGGAATGGTCATCGGCCCGACGAACGTCCACCAGTTGCCCGATCCGCGACAGCAGTTGCGCGACTTCGATCCGGAGTTGTGGAACGTGCTGTACGACGACTGAGGGGTCTCATTCGGGGGTCTTGAGCTTGCGAACGGTAGCGGGATCCAGGGTCAGCGATTCCCAATCCTCGGACGACATCAGCTGCGTGGCGCCGCGCTCCAGACGGATCGGGGTCGGGTCGGAGGTCGGATCCCCCGCCTGGATCTCGCGGACCGTGTCGCCGTAGCGCTCCCACCAGTCGCGGCGCCGCGCCCGACCCCAGCGCTGGGCTTCCGGGATCGGCACCTCGTCCAGGGCATCGCGCAGCGCGCGGGCATCCGCAAAACGTCGCTCGGGTCTCTTGTTGAGGCAGCGCAGGATCACCCGGTCCAGTTGCGGCGGTACGGGCAGGGGCGCGGCCTGGCTCGGCGGGTCCGGCCGGGCGGTCACGTGCTGCTGCATCATGTCCTTGGGGTCGCTGCGGTCGAACACGTTGCGGCCGGTGAGGAGCCAGTATCCCACGCAGCCGAGTGCGTACAGGTCGGCGCGTCCGTCGAGGTCCACCTGACCCATACAATGCTCTGGCGACATGTACGCGGGCGTTCCCGCGACGGTGTTGCTGCGTTCACCCTCCGTCGTTTCGGCCGCGCGCACGTGAACCAGACCGAAGTCCATGACCTTGGCCACGTCGTACTCGTCGCCGCGCACACAGCAGAACACGTTGGATGGCTTGATGTCCCGGTGGACCAGCCCCTTGTCGTGCGCTTCGGCCAGGCTCGAGCAGACCTGGGTCAGCAGATAGACGACCCGGCCGGGGGTGAGGGGGCCGAACTGGCGCACCATCTGATCCAGGTCGATGCCGGTCAGCAGCTCCATCACGTAGAACAACAGGCCGTCGCGACTGAATCCGAAGTCGTAGAGCCGCACGGTGAAAGAGGACGACAACGCCGCGGTGACCTGGGCTTCCCGCTCGAAGTCCGCGAGCCGCGCCCTCAACTCCTTGCGGGGCAGCTTGCCGAGCTGGTGCCCGTGGACCAGCTTGACCGCCGCCGGCCGGGCCAGCAGCCGGTGTTCGGCCAGCCAGACCTCCCCCATTCCCCCCTGGCCCAGCTTTCGCACCAGGCGGTAGGAGCCCAGCTCGCGTACCTCCCGGCGCGCCGCCCGGGCCGCTGCCTGGGCCATCGCAGCCGCCCGCCGGGAGCGAACCAGGTGCACGGCGAACAGGGATGCCAGCGCCAGCGCCACCACCAGGGCCCCCGCCGCCACCCGGACGGCCGACTGGCGGTGGGCGACAGCGGGGGCCATGAACGCGGAACGAGGGGCGAGCGCGCCCACGAACCAGGTCAGACCACCGGCCACATCGCAGGCGGTCACCGACGCCATCACGGTCTCGCCGGTGACGTCGTAGGAGAACAGCCGCGGCGAGGCATCGGTCCCGTCGGCGGCGGGCAGGAACTCGAAATAGCGCTCCAGCGGGAGGTCCTCCAGAGCTCCGGCGTCCAGCAGCTCGCCCTGGCCCCGCTGGCCCCGGGCGAAGCGCTCCCTCGACCCGGCCAGGGCGATCAGGGTGCCATCCCCGGCAAACGCGAAGATGCGTCCCTGGGGCATGGTGTCCAGCTCGGCCAGGTAGTCGGACAGGTCGTTGAGATTGAAGTCCACCGCCAGCACACCGCGGAAGTTGCCGTCGCCGTCGTGGTAGGGCTCCGAACAGGTCACACCGGGCAGTCCCGAGTCGTAGAACACGTAGGGATCGGTCCAGGTGACCGCCTGCCGGCGGATCGCCTGGCGAAAGAAGGGGCGCGAGCGGGCGTCGTACCCGCAGTCGTCGTCCGTCCGAGCCAGCACCAGAGCGCCGCTGTTCGGGATCGTGTGGTCCCGCAGCGCGCAGCGTCCGTCCGCGTCGAGCTGGCGCTGGGTGAGGAACAGTGCGCCTTGGTCGTCGCGGTAGGCACCGATCAGGTCGCCGCGGGGTGAGGCGAAGCTGATGAAGGAAAGGCCACCTCGATCCTCCATCAGCACCCGCAGGAAGGACGCGGTGTCGTCGCGGGTCGGCTCGGTGCCGCGTTCGTCGAGAAAGCGCCGCCAGGCCCCCAGCAGCGGTTCGGCCTGTCCCAGGGTCTCGATGGTGTGGTGCACGGCCTGCTGGGTCTGGTCGGCGAAGCGCGCCTCGGCCAGGGTGTCCACCGACGCCCGCACGGAGCGTTGCCCGACCGCGGCCATGAAGCCACCCACACCCACCACCAGCAACGGCACCAGCACCAGCACACCGACTGGCGATCCGAGCGCCGCGCCGAAGCGACCCATGGAGGGGCCATCGAGCAGGGAGTTCCAGCGTGGTGGAGGGTCACTCATCCGCGATCCCATGATACGGGATGTCCGCGGCGCGGGGGACGGCCCCGCGGGGGGGCTCAGGCGTGGATCGCGCGGCCGTCGACGGCCAGGGCGGCCTCGCGGACGATCTCCGAGAGGGTGGGGTGGGCGTGAACCGTGCGTGCCACGTCCTCGGCGCTGGCGCGGTACTCCATGGCCAGCACCAGCTCGGCGATCAGTTCGGACGCGCAGGCGCCGACGATGTGGACGCCCACCAGCTCGTCGGTGACCGCGTGGGCCAGGATCTTGACCAGCCCCTCCTCCTCGCCCATGGCCTTGGCGCGGCCGTTGGCCCGGTAATAGAAGCGACCGGCGCGGACCGGGATGCCCTGCTCCTTGGCCTCGGCCTCGGTCAGGCCGACGGCAGCCAGTTCGGGCTCGGTGTAGACGACCGACGGGATGGTGGCGTAGTTGATGTGGCCGACGAGGCCGGCGATCCACTCGGCCACCGCGACGCCGTCGTCTTCGGCCTTGTGGGCCAGCATCGGGCCTGCCACCACGTCGCCGATGGCCCGGATAGTGGACACCTCGGTCCTCAGCTGCTCGTCCACCGGGATGCGGCCGTCCGGGCCGGGCTGCAGACCGGCGGCGGGCAGGCCCAGCCCTTCGGTGAACGGTCGCCGGCCCACGGCGACCAGGATCCGGTCCCCGGTGACCTCGCTCGTCTTGCCCTTGGCATCTTCCAGGCGAAGCGTGACGCCATCGTCGCCTTGCTCGGCGGATACCACCCGGGTCTTGGTCCGGATCTTGATGCCCTGCTTCTTCAGGGACCGCTCCAGCGCCTTGGCCGCCTGTTTGTCGGCGAAGGGGGTGATCTGGGGCATCATCTCGATGACCGTCACTTCGGCTCCCAGGCGTCGCCAGACCGAGCCCAGCTCCAGGCCAACCGCGCCGCCGCCGATCACCACCAGGTGGCGCGGCACCTCGGGCAGAGACAGGCCCGATGTGGAGTCGATGATTCGCTCCCCGTCGAAGGGAAGGAAGGGCAGCTCGACCGGCACGCTGCCAGTGGCCAGCACGATGTGATCGGCGGCGATCTCCACCGGCTCGACCCCGGCGGCGATGCGCACGCTGTCCGGACCCGTGAGCTGGGCCAGGCCGTGGAACACGGTGACCTCGTTCTTGTCCATCAGCCCGGCGATGCCGGCGGTCAACTCGTCGACGACACGGTCCTTGCGCGCCAGCATCGCCGCCAGGTCCAGGCTGAGCCCGTCGATGCCGATGCCGTGGTCGCTCATCCGGGTTGCGGCCGCGTGATACAGCTCGCTCGACTCCAGCATTGCCTTGGACGGGATGCAGCCCACGTTGAGACAGGTCCCGCCCAGGGGCTCGTCCTTGTCGATGAGGGCTACCTTCAGCCCCAGCTGGGCCGCCCGGATCGCGCAGACGTAGCCGCCTGGGCCGGCGCCGATCACCACCACCTGGTACCGGTCCATCATGGTCAGACCTCCAGCAGCATCCGCTCGGGGTTCTCGACGCAGTCGACGATCCGCCGGAGGAACGTCACCGCCTCGCGGCCGTCGATCACACGGTGGTCGTAGGACAGGGCCAGGTACATCATCGGCCGGATCACGATCTCGTCATCCACGACCACGGGCCGCTTCTTGATGCCGTGCATGCCCAGGACCGCGCTCTGGGGTGGGTTGAGGATCGGGGTCGACATCAACGAACCGAACACGCCCCCGTTGGAGACCGTGAAGACGCCGCCCGTGAGCTCGTCCAGACCGAGTGTGCGCACCTGGGCGCGGTGGGCCAGGTCGGCGATGGTGGCCTCGACTCCGGCGAAGCTCAGCTGGTCGGCGTTGCGTACCACCGGCACCAGCAGGCCCCGGTCGGTGCTGACCGCCACGCCGATGTCGAAGAAGTGATGGGTCACCAGCTCGTCGCCGTCGACGGACACGTTGACCTCGGGAACGGTCTTCAGCGCGTCCACCGCCGCCTTGACGAAGAACGACATCACCCCGAGCCGGACGCCGTGCCGCTTCTCGAACGCCTCTTGGTAGCGCTTGCGAGCGGCGAAAACCCCGCTCATGTCCACCTCGTTGAAGGTGGTCAGGATCGCGGCGTCCTGCTGGGCCGCCACGAGCCGCTGGGCGATACGCTGGCGCAGTGGACTCATTCGATTGCGGCTCTGGCGCGCGTCGGGCTGGCCGGCCGCGGCCGCGCCCTGCACCAGGTCCCCCACGTCCAGGGTCGGCTGGGTGTCCGTGGGTTTCACCACCGTCGCCATGGGCTCCTCCTCCTCCTCGGGTTCCACATCGTCGGAGACGTCGACCGGCTCCCCCGACGCGGCCTCGCCGAGCCGCGCCAGGTGGGCCAGCGCGTCGGCCTTCAGGATCCGGCCCCCCTTGCCGGAACCCTCGATCTCCGTGGGATCCAGGTCGTGTTCGGCCACCAGCCGGCGGACCGCAGGCGACAGACCCGACAGATCGTCGGCGTCGGCCAGCTTGAGCAGATCTTCCTCCAGGTCGGCGGTCACGTCGGCGGCATCGTCCCCGCCGGCTCCCTCACCCTCGTCGGGATCCAGGTCGGCGGCGGCCGTGGCCCCGGCCGGCTCGATGGTCCCCACGACCTGTCCGATGTTCACGGTCGAGTCCCCTGGCACCTGGATCGACAGGGCACCCGCCACCTCCGCGGTCACCAGCAGCGTGACCTTGTCGGTCTCCAGCTCGAACAGGGGATCGTCCACCTCGACGATCGCGCCGTCCTCGACCAGCCACTCCACCAGGATCGCCTCGGTGATCGACTCGCCCACTTCGGGAATCTTGATTTCCACGCTCATCGTTCGCCACTCCTCGGCTACGGGTCTGCGTCCGTCGGCCCGGATCCGAGCGCGCCGCGGATGATCTGTTCCTGCTCCCGCCGATGCACGCGCATCGAACCGGTGGCCGGGCTGGCCGCGGCGTCGCGGCCCACGTAGCGCACGGGGATCCCCAGGAAGATCGAGCGTAGCCAGGGGTGGACGAAGCTCCACGCTCCCCGGTTGGCCGTCTCCTCCTGGGCCCAGATCACCTGCTCGGCACCGGCGTAGCGAGCCGCGATCTCCGCCATCCGCCAATCGCAGAGTGGGAAGATCTGCTCCAATCGCACCAGCGCCACGTCCTCCACCCCCTGTTCGCGCCGGGCCCAGGCCAGCTCATAGTAGACCTTGCCGCTGCACAAGACGAGCCGGCGGGCCGTTTCAGGTGGCTCCGGATCGTCCAGGATCTCGCGGAAGTGGCCGCTCTCCAGCTCCGCCATCGGCGACACCACCTCGCGGTGGCGCAGCAGGCTCTTGGGGGCCATCAGTACCAGCGGCCTCCGGAACGGCCGGAACAGCTGGCGCCGCAACAGGTGGAAGTACTGGGCCGGGGTGGTCACGTTGCAGACCTGGATGTTGTCGTCGGCGCAGGCCGCCAGGTAACGCTCCAGGTAGGCGTTGGAGTGCTCCGGCCCCTGGCCCTCCGAGCTGTGGGGCAGCAGCATCACCAGCCCGGAGTATCGCTGCCACTTGTCCCCCGAAGAGGTCAGGAACTGGTCGATGATCACCTGGGCGCCGTTGGCGAAGTCGCCGAACTGGGCCTCCCACAGGTTGAGCATTCGCGGCTCGTCCAGGGAGTAGCCGTACTCGAAGCCGAGCACGGCGGCCTCGGACAGCAGGCTGTTGTGGACGCAGTAGGCGGCCTGGCCATCGTCGATATGGTTCAGCGGGGTGTAGGTCGCCTGGGTCCGGGTGTCGGTCCACACGCTGTGGCGGTGGGAGAACGTGCCGCGGGCGCTGTCCTGGCCGCTGAGCCGTACCGGAAAACCGTCCAGCAACAGGCTGCCGAAGGCCATGGACTCGGCCAGCGCCCAGTCCACCGGGCCGTCACCCTCGGCGGCCTTCAGCCGCGACGGCAGGGCGCGCCCGATCTTGCGGTGTACGGAAAAACCGTCGGGGACAGTGGTCAGCGCGCGGGCCACGGCCAGCAGTCGCTCGCGCGGTACACCGGTCTCCACGGCCTCGCTGTCGTACGGGCGGGTCAGCCCCTCCCAGGCGTTGAACGGGACCGTGGTGTCCAGTGGTTTGGGGTGGAGGCCGCGGACTGCCTCCAGAGCCCCTTGCAACTCCTCCTTGGACGCGGCGGCGATGGACCGGGCCTCCCCCTCGTCGATCGCCCCTCCGGCCAGCAGCTGCCTCGTGTACAGGGCTCGGACCGAGGGATGGCGCTTGATCTGGTCGTACATCAGCGGCTGGGTGTAGGCCGGCTCGTCCGCTTCGTTGTGACCGTGGCGGCGGTAGCAGACCACGTCGACCACTGCGTCGCCGCCGAATTCCTGGCGGAAACGAAGGGCCAGCTCGACGGCGTGGACCACGGACTCGGGATCGTCGCCGTTGACGTGGAACACCGGCGCTTCGACCATCTTGGCCACGTCACTGCAGTACGGCGTCGACCGCCCCTCACCCGGCGTCGTGGTGAAGCCAATCTGGTTGTTGATGATCAGGTGCACCGTGCCGCCCGTGCGGTAGCCGGGCAGCTGGGACAGGTTCAGGGTCTCGGCCACCAGTCCTTGGCCGGCGAACGCCGCATCGCCGTGGAGCACCAGCGGAAGGACGCGGCGCCGCTCGACCGCATCGCCCAGCCGTCGCTGCCAGGCCCGCACCCGCCCCTCGACCACCGGATCGACCGCCTCGAGGTGGCTCGGGTTGGCGGTCAGGTGGATCCGCACCCCGTGGCCGCTGCGGTTGACGTGGGTCGACGAGAAACCCTTGTGGTACTTCACGTCGCCATCACCGCCCGGCATGTCCGGGTGGGGGATGTCCTCGAACTCGGAGAGGATTGCCTCCGGGCTCTTGTCCAGGATGTTGGCCAGCACGTTGAGTCGGCCCCGGTGGGCCATACCCATGATGATCTCTTCGATGCCCAACTCCGGCGCCAGATCCACCAGCGCATGGACGCCAGCGATGACGGCCTCGCCGCCCTCGAGGCTGAACCTCTTCTGGCCCAAGTAGCGGGACTGGAGGAACTGCTCGAACAGCTCGGCATCCACGAGCAGGCCCAGGGTCTCGCGCTTCTGTTCCTGGGTCAGGGACGGCCGGTTGCGGGTGGGCTCCATCTGCGCCTGTAGCCAACGGCGGGCGTCCCGGTCCTGGATGTGGGTGTACTCCACCCCCAGCTTGCCGCAGTAGGTCTCCTCCAGGATGGCGATGATCTCCCGCAGGGTGGCTTGCGACGGGCCGCCCAGGTGGCCGGTGTCGAACATCCGTTCCAGATCACCGTCCGACAGCTCGAACCGCGTCAGGTCGAGGGGGGCGTGGGTGCGAGGGCGGTTCCCCAGAGGATCGATGTCGGCGATCCGGTGGCCCTCGGCGCGGTAGGCATAGATCAAGCTGGCGACCCGGGACTGATCCCGCGCCAGGTCCGGTTCCGGCGAGCCTCGGGAGCCAGCGGCCAGCTCGAAACCGGTGAAGAACAGCTGCCAGGACTCGTCCACCGAATCCGGGTCGGCCTTCCAGCGCCGGTGGTACTCGTCGATGTACTCGGCGTTCCAGCCCCCCGCCGGGTGGGTCGGTGGGGTCGGATCCGATGCCGCCATGCTGCCGCTCCTCGCCTTCCGCCATCCGTTGCCGCGCCCGTCTCGACTCCCGCCGGCCTTCCGGTTGCACCACGTCTCTACCGCAAATCTAGGGGCGCTGGCCGTTGGTGCAACCCGCGGCCCATTCTGACCGGGTCGTTTGCCGCTTTACAAACGCGGGTGCGCGGGGGACAACTGGATCCGAGGCGGAGCCATGGCCAGTTCGGCGAACAGCGCGAAGACTCCCTGGGCGCGCAGGGTGATCCTGGGGCTGGTGCGCCTGCTGTGCCGCGCATTCTTCCGCCGGGTCGAGGTGGTGGGGCTGGACAACGTCCCCGCCAATCGGGGCGGCGTGATGGTGGCCTGGCACCCCAACGGGATGGTGGATCCGGGACTGATCCTGGCGACCTTCCCGGGGGACGTGGTGTTCGGTGCACGGCACAGCGCGTTCCGGCTGCCGGTGCTGGGCTGGCTGATGCGCGCCATCGGGACCGTGCCGATCTTCAGGGCGGGGGACACCCGTCAGATGTCGTTGGAAGCCCGCCGTGAGGCCAACCTGAGCAGCCTGGACGCGCTGGCGGGGCGGGTGGCCGCGGGTTCGTTCTCCTGTCTGTTCCCTGAGGGGGAGAGCCACGACGAGCCCCATGTGCTGGATCTCAAGACCGGCGCCGCGCGCTTCTACTACCGGGCCCGCCAGCTGTCCGATCCCGGACGAGAACCCCCGGTGATCCTGCCGGTGGGACTGCACTACGACGCCAAGCGGGAGTTTCGCTCCAGCGCGCTGGTGGTCTTCCACCCGCCGATGGAGATCCCGGCGGAGTACGACCTGCGGCCGGACGAGGCCGAGGCCGGGGAGACCGGTCGCGAGCGCTGCCGCGCCCTGACGGAGGTCATCGACGTCCAGCTGGACGAGGTGGTGCTGGCCACCGAGAGCTGGGAGACCCACCGGCTGATCCACCGCACCCGCAAGCTGGTGCGGGCCGAGCGAGCCTGCCGGGCCGGGACCAACCCGGGGCGGGCGGACATGCGGGAGCGGACCCTGGCTTTCGCACGGGTGTGGAAGGGGTACTACCGACGGCTGATGTCGCACCCGGAGCGGGTGGCCAGCCTGCGGGCGGGGGTGGACGAGTACGACGCCGATCTGCGGGCACTGGGGATCGAGGACCACGAGCTGGACCGCGGTCCCAAGCTGACCTCGCGCTTCCTGGCGGTGGCGCTAGCGGCCCAGGTGATCAGCGTCTACGGACTGCTGCCGCCGCTGATGGTGATCGGATACATGGTCAACCTACCCGTGGCCATCGGCCTCTGGGTACTCAGCAAGCTGGTGTCCCAGAAGCGCAAGGACGAGGCGACGATCAAGATGTTGTTCGGCGCGGCGGCCTTTCCGATCAGCTGGCTGGCCGCGGGCCTGCTGACCGCATGGAGCCACCACCAGCTGCACATTGTGTTCCCGAGCCTGCCAGACGCGCCCCTGCTGGCCGGGCTGTTCGTGGTGGGGCTGGGTGCCGTGGGTGGCGTGGTGGCGCTTCGCTACCAGCGGCTCGCGCTGGAGACGGCGCGGGCCCTGCGCGTTCGGCTCACCCGCGCCCGCCGCCGGGCGACCCTCGCGCGACTCCTCGACGAGCGGGCTCGGCTCTGCGATCAGGCGCTGTCTTTGGCCGAAGGGCTGGATCTGCCGGGCCGCATCACGTCCGACGGCCGCGCCGACGCGGACGGCTGGCTGGACTCCGGCTCGACCAGCGGCGCCTGATCCTCCTCAACCGCCGGTCTCGACCTCGATGGTGACGCCGTCGGTGTACACCGACAGATCGCCGTCCTGATCGGTGCGGTAGATCTCGGCGCCGATGGCGTTCAACCGCGACAGTGTCTGGCCGTCCGGGTGGCCGTAGGCGTTGCCCGCACCCACCGGGATCAGGGCGATCGCCGGCTCCATTGCGTTGAGCAGCGGGGCCCCCGACGAGTCGCTGGCCCCGTGGTGGTGGACCTTGTAGACGTCGATGGGCCCGGGATCGAACTCGTTCTCGCAGCCCGATGTCTCACAGTCGCCGCCGAGCAGCATGGCCACGTCGCCGACGGTGAGGCGGACCACCACCGAGTTGAGGTTCTCGGAGCCCGCGCCGGTCCAGCCGTGGAGCACCTCGGCGCTGCATCCCTCGCCCAGGTCGATCACGTCGCCGACGTCGACGGCGCTGCGGCGTCCGCCGGCGGCGTCCGCGTAGTCCTCGTACGCGTTGGTGGTGTAGGTGCCGCCGTGATCGAAGCAGGCCACGACCTCGTCGTGGGCCTCCAGCACGTCGTCCATCGATCCCAGGTGATCCTCGTGGAGATGGGAGACGAGGGTGTAGTCCAGGGCCGGTACGCCGATCTCGTCGAGGAACCCGTCGATCGCGGCGGCGTGACCACCTCCGCCGCTGTCCACCAGCATCACGAATCCAGCGGGCGAGATCACCAGCAGGCTGTCCCCCTGGTCCACGTCGATCATGTGGACCTCCAGCTCGCCCGGGGGCATCGCGGGGCAAGCACAGTGACCCGAACAGCAACCGGGGCACGCCGCGTCCTCGACGCCGTCGCACTCCTCGTGCTCGCCAGCGGCCATGTCGTCGCCGCACTCACCCGGGCAGCCCTCGTCCACCTCGCCGTTGCAGTCGCCGTCGATCCCGTCGCAGAGTTCGACCGCGCCCGGGTGGACCTGCGGATCGCCGTCGTCACAATCGCCGTCGTCGGCGGAGAACCCGTCTCCGTCGCCATCATCCGCAGCAGACGCGACGACGGTCACCGAGGCCGCCGTGGCCGGACCCTGCCGTGTGCCGTCGTCGGCGCGGACGATCAGGTTCCATCGCTCCCCGGCCGCGGTGGTGCCCGCGTCCACCGTGTCGCCGGTCCAGGCGGTGGCGTCGAGGCCATTGCGCTGCCAGCGATAGCGGTAGGTCAGCGGGTCGCCGTCCTGATCCCAGGCGTGCGCCAGCATCCGAGCCATCAAGGCCTCGCCGGCCACCGGGACCGGCGGATCGATGGCCACCTGGGCGGGCCCGGGAGGTGAGCCGGGTTGCCCAGCGTCCAGGTCCATCCGCTCCTCGTGGACTGGGCAGGCGAGCAGGAACAGAGGCAGCAGCAGGAGCAGGGAGCGGTTCACCATCGGCCTCCGGGGCGCAGGTCGCCAGCGACAGGGTACCAGACGGGATCGTCAGGCCGGCCACCAGGAGGGGAGGGGGATGCCGTGGGCGGCGTAGAACCGCTGCAGGCGCCGCCGGGGTCGGCCATCCCACAGGCCGAGGAAGCGCAGCGCGTTGCCCGCCATGACCGCGTCGGTCGCGCGGTCGCCCATCGCCCGGACCAGGTGCTCTCGCATCCGCTGGTCGTAGCGGTCGGTCTTGCGGCCCGCGGCGAACATGTGCCAGTCCGAGCCGTACAGCAGCCGATCGCCCAGGCCGCCGGGATCCTCCACCAGGCGGCGCAGCCCATCCCGGTGCCGTCTGCGCATTCGCTTGCGCGCGGCGGTGAAGATCAGCTGGAAGCTCAGATCGGCGTACACGTGTTCGTGGTCGCGCATCCGCGCCGCGATGGCGTCGGCCCAGCTCCACCCGTCGTGACCCACGTGCCAGTACCCGCCCAGGTGGGCCAGGTTGAGGCGCAGGGGATATCGCCGCAGCACGGTGTCCCAGTGGCGCGGATGGGCGTTGTCCACCATCGCCGGGTGGGCGATGGCGCCGCCGCTGGCCGCGTGGGTGGTGATCGGGATGTCGTGGCGCGCGCAGGCCTGGAACAGGAGATCGAGGGCCTCGTCGTAGCGGCCGCCGAGCTCGACGCCGAGGGGACGGCCGTCGGGGCCGGGCGCGCCGGCGTTGTGCGAGGCCCGGAAGCCGTGGGAGGGGTAGAGCTTGACGCCCAGGAAGCCCCGGTGGCGGACCGCTTCCAGCGCCCGGTCGAGGGCATGGCGGTTGCCCTCGTCGTCGTCCTTGGGGTCGAAGGGCGCGAAGGCGTGCACCCGGCCGCGCTGCTCGACGATCACCTCGGCCAGCTCGTCGACCTGCTGGTCCACCGATTGCTCGACCGCGCCGCCGAACCGGTCCCACATGTCCAGCGCCAGCGGGGTGAACAGCGCCACATCCGGATAGGTCGCCACCAGCCGACGGGTGATCTCGGCCTGGGTCTCGGTGATCAGGTCGGCCCAGGCCAGCAGCTTGACCAGGTTCATCGGCTGCTCAGGCTCGGCGAGGGGATCGGCGTGCTGGCGGGTTCCGGGGGCCCGACCCGCGTCCAGCACCCGCGCGAGGTCGGCGGTCAGCAGGGGTTGGACCGCGGGATCGCGGTGGGCGATCTCTGCCAGCTCCTCACGCGAGAATGGGGCTCCCTCCCGGTCCCGGTAGTGCTCGATCAGGGCCAGCACCGCCGGCAGCAAGATGCCCCGGGCCGGGTGATCCGCGAAGCGGCGGCGCAGCACCGCCTCGACGGGGATCTCCCGGACGCCGAAGACGTGGCAGTGGACGTCGATGGTGGTCATCAGCCCGCTCAGAACACGCTCTGCTGGAAGAACCCGTCGACTATGGGCGCCTCCAGCGACACCGTCCAGACGAACAGCAGCTGGGCCCCGTAATACAGCGGCAGCCCCCACAGCCGGTTCCTGAACCCAGGGGCCACGAACCGGTCCCGGGCCACGGCCAGGTCCGAGAGGTAGAAGGCCACCGCGGCCGCCAGGATCACGCCGTTGCCCCACAGGGCCACGGTCGCGGCGGCCAGGGTGACCATGGAGGTGATCACCGCCATGTAGGCCAGCACGGGCCCCCGCATGGCAGCCTCGACTCGGGGCAGGAGCCAGCGGCCGACCACCACCGCGGGGGCCATCATCAGCGCCAGGGCGACCACCACCGCGCGCGGATCGAAGCCGCGGATCACGAAGGCCACCGCGAAGGCCAGGTGGCCCAGCAGGAAGCTCACCAGCCCCGCCAGGAACCACGCGCGGGCCTTGGGCAGCAGGCAGACATCGCCCACCCAGCTGAGCACCAGCGCCACCAGCACCCAGGTACCGTACCGGGAATCGAAAGCCCCCGCGAACACTGCCGCGGCCACGAACGCCGACGACGCGGTGATCTTGGTCACGGCCCGCGCCAGCGCCGACCCTTGCCGCTCGGCCTCGATCATCCCGGCCATCGCCACCACGGTGACGAGCATGCAGGCTCCGGCGATGCCCATCCGGCCCGCCTAGCTCCCGACCCGTCGCCGCAGCAGCACAGCGCCCAGGCTGAGGGTGGCGAACAGGGAGGGGAGGGCGGGGGAGCCGGCGAGGCGGCACTGGCAGCCTTCGCCGCCGTCGTCGTCGTCATCCGCCGGATCGTCGTCATCGTCGTCGTCGTCATCACCCGGCGCGTCGCCGAGTACCACATCGGCGGTGACGGTCAGGTTCACGTTGGGGCAGTTCATCTGGGTCATGCCCACGTAGATCGTCTGGCCCGACTCCAGCGCCAGCTCGTCGCCGGGCTCGAAGGTCAGCGTGAACGCCTCGTCCAGCTCCTCGTACGCCAGGTAGAATCCCTCGGCGTGGGGCAGCGCCAGCTCGAAGACGATCAGGTCGAGATATTCGAAGTCGTAGGTGACCAGCTCGTCCTCGCGCAGGTAGACGCTGAACTGCAGGTCGTCGGCGGCCAGGGACGCGCCGTCGACCCGCTCGAACTCGAGGCTCAGCTCCAGCTGCTCGACCGGACCCTCCGCCGCGGGTGGCAGCTCGATGGCGTACTGGTAGTGGGTCGAGAACACCGCGCCCAGGTTGCGGGCCAGCTCGCAGAGTTCCTCGGCGATCAACTGGGCCCCGGGCAGCATCACCGTCTGGGGCTCGCCGGGCTCCAGGTCGATCGACCGACCGCAGAGCAGCAGGCCCCGTTCGTCCAGGATGGCGTGCACCTCGTCGGCGTCCTCGGCGGTGATCTCGCCGTCCTCGACCAGCTCGTCGATGACCTGCGCCAGCGCCTCGCCGAAGTCCTGGAACGACGGCGTGGGGACCATCTGACCCAGTGCCCCGTAGACCGCCGCGTCCGCCAGCTCCTGGCCCAGCACCTCGCGGATCGCCCAGGTGGCGCCGCCGACCAGCTTGCCGTCCTCGTGGGGCTCGCCGATGACGTGGCTCGGACAGGCGTGGTCGTTCTCCAGGTAGCGCGTCGCACCCAGCGCAGCCATGTACTCGCCCATCACCGGATCGCCGTGGTAGCTGGCCGAGAAGTAGTCGGCCAACCCCTCGTGGAGGGCACCGGGGGCCACGTTCCAGCCGAACTCGTCGTAGGTGATCAGCCCATCGAACAACATCTGGGTCCGGGTCTGGATGATCGAGTGGCCGAACTCGTGGGCGACGACGTCGGCGTCGTAGGAGAAGTCGATCACACCCTGGCCGAACACCAGCAAGGTGTCGCCCGCCAGGTTGTTGGTGAAGTAGGCGTTGTCGAAGGTCCCGTCGTCGGCGTTGCGGTAGTTGGTTGTCACCAGCGCCGGCCCGTCGAAGGGGTGGCCGTGGTCGTCGGCGAACACGTGGCTGAGGGCGGTGAGGTGGTGGTAGGTGTGGACCTCGGCGAAGGCGTCGTCCACCGCCGGTTCCTCCGGCTCGAAGAAGAAGTCGCCGTCCCCGTCCGCCTGGGCCAGGAACTCCGTGGACTGGGTCTCGCCGTCGAACACCGTGCTCCGCACCTGGGCAAAACCGCCGATCATGGTGGTCTCGCCCCCCTCCAGATCGGTCAGGGAGACCGTGATCAGCTCGGAGTTCGCGGGGTTGTGTTCGTACACTTGCCCCTCGGCGTACAGGCGCAGATCCGAGGCGTCCAGCACCGAACCATCGATGGCGTCGACGGTGACCATCCACAGGGCGGGCGGCGAGGAGGTCTCCACGACCACCCGGTGGACCAGCGTGCCACCACCCGCGCCGGGGAGCACTGCGAGCTGGCCGCGGGCCCCGATCGGACCCGCTCCGAACACCGTGGCGTGGGCGATGGTCTCGGCGTCCGCGGCGGATAGGGCCGGCTCAACAGCCACCTCGAGATCGGGGCGTGCGCTGGAGCTGACCATCACCACCCGGCCATCCGCCGCCAGCCGGACGACCACCACGGCGCCGACCACCGGTACACCCAGATGCAGCTGTTGCCAGTGCACCGCCGTCCGGCTCCGCCAGGGCACATTCCGCCGGTGGACCAGGTCCGCCGCGTCGATACCGAGCGCAGTGGCGTCCCGCGCCAGGAACGATGCGCTCGCCGCGCGGGCGTCGCCGGGGAACGGACCCGCGTCCATCCCTCGACGGCCATCGGCGGCGGCGGGCGTCGCTGCCAGGGTGAGGAGGACCGTGAAGACGAGGCAGTACGGTCTTGGGGCGCGCATTGGACGGTCCTTGTGCTTGCGGTGACGGCGGTCACGATACACGATCGGTGGACGCAGCGAGGAGGACGTGATGACCGCGAGAGGGTTACTGGCGGTGTTCCTGGGGCTGGGTCTGACGGGGACCGGTTGCGTGGGCGCGTTGATGTTCGGCGACGACGACGACGACGCTGGGGACGACGACGCCACGGGGGACGACGACGCCACGGGCGACGACGACACCGCCGACGATGACGACGACACCGCCGATGACGACGATGACACGTCGGCCCTGGCCTGCGGGCCCGAACCCCAGTTCGACTCCCAACCCCCCGGCTCGATGGTCTTCACCGGCTACTCCGACGTGCAGGTGAACGCCGGCTGGGAGCACCACTGGCGCTGGTCCGGATGCCAGACGGGCTGACTCGTGCTCGAATCGGGGGAGCTGGACTGTGGCGTGCGCTGGACGGTGTCCGGCGAATCCGACTACGAGGACGTGTCGAACAGCGGCTACGGCATGCTGATGGAGCTGGAGGTCGACGTGGACACCTGCGGCCTCGCCGGGGGGGGCGTGCAGTACCTCGCGGTCTACGAGGTGCAGGGGAGCCAGTGGCACGCCTTCAACCTGTACTACTACGACGAGTCCATCGACGATTGGCCGGTGTTTGCGGCCGAGACCCCGGGCGAGCTGACCTGGGATCCCGACGGGGCCAGCGGAGCCGGCTGGATCGAGTACCGGTCGGTGCCGTTCTTCCTGGTGGACGACGAGGCTCCGAGCCCCTGATCGCCGCTCGCAGCCCGCTCCCCCAGCGATTGCCACCCCCCCGGCCCATCGCTACCATACCTGGATGGCTCGCTCTGGACGACTGGTCGGCCAAAAGGTCGACCGCTACCGCTTCCAACAGCTGATCGGCAAGGGTTCGTCCAGCGAGGTCTACCGGGCCCACGACATGCGCCTGCACCGGGACGTGGGGATCAAGGTCTTCGACCCGGATGCCCGCCGCAACACCGAGGTGCTGGAGCGCTTCATGAAGGAGGCGCGGATCCAGGCGCGGCTGGAGCACGCCAACATCGTTCCGATCTACGACATGCTCGAGCATCGCAAGCAGATGTTCCTGGTGATGCGCTTCGTGCACGGCCAGAACCTGCGCAAGATCATCGAGCGCCGTGGGACCGCGCTGGATCCCCTGGAGGCGCTGGCCTACATGCGCCAGGTGCTCGACGGGGTCGGATTCGCCCACAGCAAGGGTGTGATCCATCAGGATCTGAAGCCCCACAACATCCAGGTCACGCCCGCGGGTGAGGCGCTGGTGCTGGACTTCGGCATCGCCCGGTTGGTGGACGACGGCAAGCCCGCCAGGACCAAGCTGACGGGTACGCCTGCCTACATGTCCCCCGAGCAGGTCCAGGGCAAGTTCACCGACGCCCGCACCGACATCTACTCGCTGGGGATGAGCCTGTACCAGGTGGTCACCGGCCACCATCCCTTCGAGGACGCCGACGATCTGCAGCAGATCCTGCGCTGGCAGGTGGAGAAGCCTCCGCCGCCGCCGTCCAGCTACAACCCGCAGCTCCCCAGCAGGCTGGAGGACGCGATCATGCGGGCGATCGCCAAGTCGCCCCGGGATCGCTACCGCTCGTGCCACGGCTTCTGCGAGGCCCTGGAGAACGCCCTGGACCAGCGGTTGACCGACAGCATCCACGCCCTGGACGTGCGCTGGGATCCCCGCGCCGACGTGGTGGTGCCGGCCCGGATCCAGGTCGACGGCGAGACCGAGTACCGGCCCGCGCGGACCTCCGACATGTCGGTGGGCGGGGTCGCGCTGAACATGGCCAACCCGCCGCCGCTGGGGACCCACTGCACGGTCGAGATCTACCTGCCAACGGCTGGCAGCGCGCGGGTGGTACGGGCGGACGCCAAGGTGGTCTGGGTCGGCGGCGAGCGCGGGCGGGAACAGACCGGGCTCGGCCTGCGTTTCATCAAGCTCGGCGACGGCGACCGGGTTCGCATCGGCGCGGTCGTCCGCGAGCAGCTGGTCCTCGGCGGCGAGCCTGGCTTCCTCGGCGGCGAGACCGAGCAGGGAGACCAGGCGCCTCCCAACCTGGCGCCTGACGACGGCAAGTCCACGGGGGAGTGATGCCGCTGTTCGAGTACCGCTGCAAGACCTGTGGCCGGACCCTCGAGATCCTCCAGCCCAGCAGCGATCCAGCCCGCCTGTGTGGGCCCCACTGCGTGGCCGATCCGCGCCGGGGTGACGGCGAGCTGGAGCGGCTGATCTCCGTTCCCGCCCCCACGGGCAAGAGCGCCGTCTCGGCCACCGGGAAGCTGGATTACGGGAAGGCCAAGGACAAGGGCTTCAAGGTCCTCAAGAAGGACAAGAAGGGCCAGTACAAGCCGATGTAACGGCGGGATCTACTCGGTCTCGAACTCGTAGGCCCCCAGATAGCCGGGGAGGCCAGGGGCGTCCCACTCGCCATCACCTTCGGCGTCCACGTGGATCGCGTTGGTGAGCGCCCAGGGGATGATGTCGAAGGTCTTCAGATAGTCCGCGCCCATGTTGATGTCGATGGACGACAGGATCAGGTTGTTCATGTCCTCGAAGCGCAGGGCGGCCATCGCTCCACTGAGCACGTCGGCGATGTGCAGGGGCTCCCGGTCCAGGGGCGTGGCCAGCGGCTCCATGGTCGAGTCTCCCATCGCCATCGCACAGAACCACGAGTCCAGCGGCACGATGTCCGCCGGGAGCTGGTCGTCCGGGGTGGCCTTGAACCACCAGTCGGCCAGGTCGACCTTCACGCTGCCATCGAAGTTGACCACGCTCGCGTTGGGGTGGAACAGCCCGTAGTTGTCCGCGGGTTCGCCGCAGGTGTGGTCGGACTCGATGTCGCAGACCATCACGCCGTTCTGGAAGATCTCGATCCGATCCACGTCGAACCAGGTCGGGCTCTGGACCTTCAACTGCACGGTCACAACCCCGTCGTGGTCGACCACGGTGTCGCCGATCTCACCGACGTTCTCGTCGCCCTCGATCCACATCTCGATGAAGGGGCCCCAGGTGTGGGTCAGCCGGCCGTCGATGATGTTGCGGGTCATCTCCCGCTCGTCGATCAGATCCGGCAGGTCGGTGCTGGAGCGCACGTAGTTGCGCACGACCCCGGCCTCGGTGGAGACCTTGGAGTGGGAGTCGGAGTTGCCGGTGGCGGTGTAGCCGTCGCCCAGGTTGTGGAAGTTGAACCAGTCGTCCAGGGCGCCGGCGTAGGAGGGGTTGAGCCCCGTCTCACCCGTGCGGAGCGCCTCCTGCTCATCGACGGTGCGCGCGAGGTGGTCGTACATCGTGACCTCCCCGTCCAGGAAGGCCTCGGTCTCGGCGTAGGTCGGCGTGCGAACCAGGTCCTGGCGCTTGCCGTTGGACATCTCGATGGCGTCGAAATTCCAGTCGAAGTACTCGGGCAGGACGATCTCGTTGCCCAGCTCCAGGTAGTTGATCACGAACTCGTCGGGTATCCGGCCCGTGTTGATGTCGATCAGGTACTGGTAGAAATAGCCCAGGATCCCGTCCCGCGGGTGGTTGGCCTGGGTGACGGTCAGGTCCCCGCCGTACACTCCGGCGGCCCGCAGGGCGTCGAAGACCTCCTCGGGGGTCTGGTGGGGAAGCCCCGGCTCGGTGACCGAGGGGAGCTGCCAATCCGGGGCGCCGTTCTCGGGCAGCGCGGGGTCGAAGACCAGCGGCCAGGCGTTGAAGTGCCCCTGTTCGATGGTGGTCAGCTCGTCACCCACCGTGGCCTTGACGAACTCGGTGGCGCCCATCTGTTCGATGATCGGGGTCAGGTTGGTGTTGTAGTCGTGGTCCGAGGCGATCACGTACTCCACATGCTCGGAGAGGTTCGTCAGGACCCGGTCCTCGAAGGGCAGACCCGAGTCGGCGCTACCCTCCATGTGCTGATGGAAATCGCCGGACACCCAGCCGGTGGTGTCCACCACCCGGGCGATCTCGGCGTCCAGCGGTGTGGTGGCCCCGGCGGCCACGTTCACGGTCTTCCGATCGACGGAGTACTCGGGCCCGCGGGAGACCACCACGTCGTAGGTCCCCGGCGCCAGCTCGACCTCGCCGGTGCCGTCGGCGGCAAACGCGACCTCGGAGATCGAACCGGGCAGATACCCCTCACCGAGGATCGGGTCCGGCTTTCCGGCGCCGTCGCGGCCGTAGAACGTCAGCTTGACCGGGATGTGGGCATTGCGGGCGTCGACCACGTCGTAGCTGACGTGGCCCGTCTCCGACAGAGTCAGCGACGCCTCGACGGTCTGATCCGCTTCGATGTGGACGCGGGTCATCGCGCTGCGGCTGTGGCCCGGTCCGACGGCCTGCAGGAGGTAGTCCCCCGGTAGGATCGATCCGCCGAAGGAGCCGTCCGCCGATAGGTCGCGGTAGAGGTCGGTCTCGAACTGGAGCACCGGGCCTGCCAGGTCGTCCCAGGACGGGATCTCGGTCGCGGCCGGATCGGGATCGCGCATGGCCAGCACGGTCACGCCGCTGCGCCCCTCGCCGGTCGCGCCGTCGAGCACGTGGCCCTCGATACGGCCGGTGGGCTGCCCGCGAACCTCGTTCCACAGCACACCCGCCGCCGACGCCGCGTCACCCTCGCCCACGGCGAGATAGCGGGTGTAGCGGATACCGTGCCCCGGAGCCAGCAGGGTCTGGAAGCCCGAGTTGTGGGTGAACACCACCGAGAACGACGCGCTGAGGATCGGGATCGACAGGTTGCCGTCCTTGACCCCGAAGGCGTACGAGACGCCGTCGCTGACCGCGGCGAAGTAATCCACCAGCAGCGGCTCGGTGAAGGTCGAGCCACCGGACTTGGCCACCGCCAGGGTGGCGCCGTACTGATCGAAGCCGATGCTCGGCCCCATGCCGTTGTTCCAGTCCGCCCGCAGCGGATTCTGGTCGTCGGGCATGAAGAAGGTGACCTTGGCGCCCGGGAACAGGAAGTCGCCGAACACGTGGCTGGTCTCCCCCGCTTCCCCCAGCACGCGGAAGTAGGCGCCGCCGGTCGCGACGTCGATGGACTCTTCGAGGATGAGCGTGTCACCGTCGACGCCGGTGATCGACACCTCGGACAGCTCGCCGTCCGGTCTCTCGGCCTTCAGTACGTGGTCTGCCGCCACACCGGCCGCGTCGAAGTCCGTGCTCTCCGACACCACGCGCAGCGGGTCGGTGGGGTGGACCTCCAGATCCTCCCCTTCGGCCAGGATCGGCGGCAAGGTGCCGGCGACCAGCAGGGCGAAGGGATCGATGGGATCGTGGGTGTCCTCCAGGTCGTGCCACTGCTCGGTGGCCGGCCAATCGTTGTACTCGGCCACCTCGTCGGCGATGAACGCCTCGGTCACGATCTCGACGTAACGGGCACCGGGGTGCAGCACGTAGTCGGTGCGGATCGTGAACGCCTTCTCCTCCTTGTTCAGCACGTCGGTCAGCAGCTTGAGGATGTGCAGGTACTTGTCCCGCCCGCCCTCGACCCGGACGATCGCGGGGCCGCCGTCGGAGCCGTCGGCGACGATCTGGACGCTGCCCGGGTAGGTCGCCGCGTCCTCGTCCTCCAGGGGGTATTGGCTCGCCAGGTTGGGGTTGGCGGCCACGAAGTTGACCATCGGGAACATCTCGCCCCAGCGGTCGTTACCTTCGCCGTCGAACTCGTCCGGTCCGCGGACGAGGTCCAGGTCCAGGATCGCGCCGCCGAAGATGCCGAACCCGGGCGAGGGCCGGCTGTCGCCGATCACGACCTTGATCTGGTCGTTGTACAGCAGGAAGTCGCCGGTCTTGCCCAGGGCGGCCGGACCGCCGATGAACTGGGCCGGCGAGTCGATCTGGACGGCCCGGGCACGCGGGTCGCCCCGATCGCACGACGGCGCCAGAGCAAGCGTGGCCACCACCGTGGCGGCCAGGGGGAGTCGGAGTGCCATTCTTGTCATCGGCGCTCCCTCACAGGACCAGCGTGGCCTGGGCCAGCAGGGTGTCGTTCTTCAGCCCGGTCACGTCGCCGGACTCGTAGCGGTGCAGATAGTCGACCTGGATCTTGACCCGGCCGTCGAGGAAGAACACGTTGGCGCCGCCGCCGAAGTTGCGAATGGCGCTGTAGTCGTCCTCGTCGTCCAGGTCGTCGTCGTAGTAGTCGTGGCGGAAGGCCAGCTCCAGGTGGTCCGGCACGATCATGAAGCCCAGCTGGGTCAGGTAACCGTGGCGGCGGAACTGCTCGGGGAAGACCGGATCCTCGGTGCCCTGGTAGCTCGGAACGCGCTTGGCGGTGAGGTATTCACCGCGCAGCGAGACCCGCCACACCTTGAGCAGCAGGTCGGCGCCGAACATCTGGTCCCGGCTCTCCCGCTCGAAGTTGAAGGCGGCACCCCCACCGATACGCAGGCCGAAGCCGGTCTCGCCGAGGGCGGACTCGCTCCAGCCCAGGTCGTCGCCGAAGGCCACGGTCAGTCGGCCGACCCACAGCAGCCCGAGGTTGTCGTCGGGGGTCATCACGCTTCCGTCGCCGCTGTAGGCGCCCACGAACCAGGAGATGCCGTCGGGGGCGAAGACGTTCTGCGGACCGGCGATGGTGCCGTGCAGTCGCACACCCACGTCGTACAAGGGCGAGATGTGTTCGGCCACCGTGGCTCGCTCGACGAGGGCCAGGCCCGCGGAGGACTGGGTCTGCTGGCCGCCGAAGGGCACTTTCTGGCCGCCCGCGCGGACCTGGAAGTGCTGGCAGGGCACCCACTCCATGTAGGCGTCGAGCACCGCGAACTCCTCGGTGTCGGGCCGGACGGTGCGGTCCAGGCTGTCGAAGTGGGAGCTGGCGCCGACCATCACCTTGTAGCGGAACGGCTTGCCGAGCTGGCCGGCGATGCCGAACCGGCCGCGCCGGATCTTGAAGCCGGGGCGGTCGTTGGGATCACCGGCGACCAGGGGGTGGCTGTCGTCGCTCTTGCCCCCGTCGAAGAACACCACCCGTGGCTGGACGTAACCCAGCGCACGCACCGAGAAGTTGCCGTCGCTGGAGACCAGGACGGGCAGCCCGTCACCCGGGGTCCCCTCGAGCAGCGGGTTTTCCTCGGCGTGGGCCGGGGTGCAGAGCACCAGCACCAGCAGCGCGAGGGGGACGGCAGCAAACCACGACGACGAACGAACGGCCACGGGACACCTCCATCGGAACGACCGGACTGCGGTCGGCCGGAGTCTAACGATGCTCGGGTGCCCGCGCAACGCTCGCGCGAGGGCGGCTCGGGGCGCCAGCCAGGTCGGGGTGGGCGGGGGATCAGCGGTGCGTGGTGCGCAGGGTGCGCAGGCGGTCGAGGGCGGCGGCGACCTCGAAGGGGCGGGCGCGGGCGCGGTCGCCGGCGCCGCCGTTGAAGTCGTCCAGGGAGGTCAGGCCGCTTTCGGTGGCGAGGCGGTCGAGGGCCTCGCAGGCCTCGCGGATGGAGGTCGCCTCCGGGGCCTCGCCGCGGGCCAGGCAGAGCAAGCAGTCGCCGATGTAGCGCGCCTGGGCCGGGTCGACCACCTGCTCGACGAAGCCGATCTCGATGTCCTGGGTGCCGAACTGGATGGTGCGGGTACCGCGGGCGCCCACCTTGTCGCGCCGGCCGCGGCGGGGATCCAGGGAGCGGCGGTCGAGGTCCCTGGGCGCCGGGGGCAGATGGGGGGAGGGATCGACGTGCAGGGAGCGGGCGTCCCGCGGGGTCGCCGCGGCGATGGCGCGGGCGCGCTCGGTGGCGTCCACCGCCCGGTACTCGTCCATCAGCAGGACCGTGTCGGCCACGTCCAGGTAGTCGCCGACCCCGCCGACCACGATCACCGACGACACCCCGTGGCGCTCGTACAGCTCCCGGATCCGCGCGATGTAGGGAGTGATGGGCTCGCGGTCGCCGGATATCAGCTCCTGCATCCGCCGATCGCGGACCATGAAGTTGGTGGCCGAGGTGTCCTCGTCGACCAGCAGGACCTCCGCCCCCAGCTCCAGCGCCTCGGCGATGGCCGCGGCCTGGCTGGTGGATCCGGAGGCGTCGTCGGAGCGGAAGTCGGCCGTGGAGCGGCCGCCCGGCAGGTCGCCGATGAAGGGCCGCAGGTCGACCCCCTCGACCCGCCGACCATCCTCGGCGCGGATCGCGACCGCCGTCGATCGGGCGGCCACCCGCTCGCGGCCGTCGCCGGAGACGTGGTCGTACACTCCGCGGAGGAGGGCCTGCAGCAGGGTCGACTTGCCGTGATACCCGCCCCCCGTGATCAGGGTGACGCCATCGCGGATGGCCGTGCCGCGCACGGAGCCGGCGTGGGGCAGCTCCACGGTGGCGGCCAGGGTGTCCGGGGAGCGCCAGGGCACCACCTCTGGCCCGTCCAGCGGCCGGTCGTCGTTGCCCGCCCGCCTGGGCAGCACCGCACCGTCGGCCACGAAGGCCACCCAGCCCCGCTCGGCGAGCTGGCCACGGAGGGCGTCGCAGTCCTCGACGGCGTCCAGATGGTGGCGCAGGTCGTCGGGATCGTGGGTGCGATAGGGGAGTGTGGACAGCAGGAGGTCGGGCAGCCGTTCGGTGAGGAGGCGGGCGGCCTCACGGCCCATCACGCGCCGCCCGGCGGCGGGCAACCCGACCGTCACCCTCGCGACGATCCGGTCGTCGAAGACCTCCACGCCGGATCGGGCGAGCACCTCCTGGCCGCAGCGCGCGATCTCGATCTTCCCCGAGCCGCCCGAGCCCCGCCGCGGATCCCGCCGGTCGCCCAGCTGGCGGTGGAGTGCCCGGGCCAGCAGGTCGGCCAGGGCCCGTCGACGGACACGGTTGCTGCGGGTGTGGTCCGGGAAACCGGCCAGCTCCCAGGGGATCACCGCCCGTAGCCGCGAAGGGGCGGCAAACGGATCCCCCTGGACGTGGTCGATGGACAGGGTCGCGCCCTCGAGTCGGTAGGCGCCGGCCAGGCTCTTGTACGCCTTGTATCCCCGCCCGTCGATGCGTAGGCAAGCCTCGCGCAGTCGCTCCATGGGCGCGGATGATAGCGCAGGCGGTTGCGTTTTTCGTCCGGATCCACGCCAATGGTCGGGATCCGCGGTGGGATCCCCCGGGGCGCGCGAAGGGCGGACAGACGATGGTGGATATCGAGCGGCTGGCGGACCGTTGTGGCGTGGACCCGGAGCTGATCCGGGAGTACCGGGACCTGTTCGCCGCCCACGGCATCCCGATCGAGGAGGGGCCAGCCGCCGCGAGCGAGCGGGCCGACCGACTGCTCATGGTCAGCACCCACGGCTACTGGGGCGATCCACCCCCCGCGGGGGTACCCGACACCGGGGGCCAGACCTACTACGTGCTCGAGGTGTCCAAGGCCTGGGCCCGTCAGGGCCGCAAGGTGATCATCTTCGCCCGCTGGTTCGAGCCCTTCCCGCGGATCGAGCAGTTCGCCGACGGGGTCTGGCTCGTTCGCCTGCGGGCCGGTGGCGACGCCTTCGTGCGCAAGGAGGAGATCTACGGTCTGACTCCGCAGCTTGGCGAGGCCGCCACGGCGGTCGGCGCCCTGTTCGGCGCGCAAGGGGTGATGGGCCACTACGCCGACGGGATGGTCGTGGCCGGCGAGATCGGCGAACGGCTGGGGCTGCCGGTGACCTGCGTGCCCCACTCGTTGGGGTTGCTCAAGATGCTGCGGCTGGGCTGGGATCCCGACGACCACGCCCAGCTGCGGGACCCCGAGTACCACTTCGACCACCGGGAGGCCTTCGAGCTGGCGGCGCTGCGGGCGGCCAACTTCGAGATCGCCAACACCCCGCGGGAGCCCGAGGCGCTCGCCGAGCGCTACGGGCTGGCGTTCCCCCACGCCGTGATGCCCGCGGGCGCGGCCAAGCCGTTCTTCGTCGCCGGCGAGGAGGCGCCCGATCCGTCGGTGGCAGCCGGATTTGGCCTCGAGCCCCACAAGTACGTGCTGTTCTGGGGCCGGCTGTCCGAGGCCAAGTTCGTCGAGGGTGTCGTCCAGGTGCTGGGCGAGGCGCGCAAGCTCGATCCGGACGCCGCCGGGGATGTGGTGGCCGCCATCATCGGCGGCTCGCCCGACAATCCCTCGGACGAGGAGCGGGAGGTGGAGCAGGCGGTGGCGGAGCAGATGCGGCGCTACGGCCTGGGGCCGGACGACGTGCGCCGGATCGAGAGCCAGACCCACGCCACCCTGGCGCCGCTGGCACGGACGGCCCTGGCCTACGTGGGTATGCAGCGGCTGGAGCCCTTCGGCATGGGCGCCGCCGAGGCGATGGGCGCCGGGCTGCCGACGATGATCTCGAGCGTGGCCGGTATCACCCGCTGGCTCGAAGACGGTGTCGAGGTGATGTTCGTCGATCCGGACGATCCGGCGGCCGCCGGACACAAGCTGGTGCAGCTGATCCGGGACCGAGCGCTGTGGGATCGGCTGTCGAAGGTCGGCCGTCTCAAATCGCTGGCGGACTTCAGCTGGGACGGTATCGCCGCACGCCAGGGTGGGGTGATGGACGCGCTGGCCGCGGGCCGGGATCCCCGCGGGCCGGGCGAGGATCCGGTCGCCCCGCCGGGCCACTTCCAGCGGCGCGAGGGCCGCGCCTTCCACCGCACCACCTCGCCTTGGCGCGGGGACCTACCGCGGATCCGGTCGCACCACGTGGACGCTGCGACCAAGTTGTTACCGCGGATCCTGGAGCGAATCGACGCCTCCGATGCGGTCGGCGAACGGTTGACCATCGCGCTGGGGGGCGAGTCCGGCAGCGGCAAGACCGAGATCGGGTACCTGCTGGCTCTGATGTTGAGGGGACACGGTCGCGGCGGGGTGGTGATCCCCGGGGACGCGTTCTTCGTTCGCCCCCCGGACGAGAACCACGCCAACCGGTTGGCGGCGGACGCGCGAGGTGCGCTGGCGGAGGGTGTGGGCCCCCACGAGGTGGACCTGGCCCGGCTGGACGAGATCCTGGCGTCGGCGAGGCCGCGCGAGACCGCTTCGGTGTCGGTTCCCTCCGACTGCCGAAGTCTGACCGCGCGCCGCTACCCCCGGGTGCCGGTCGCCCTGGACGGCGTGGACGCGGTCCTGGTCGACCTGACGTACTCGCTGCAGCTCGAACACGCCACCTGCCGGATCTTCTTGCAGCCGGCCTCCCTGGATCGCGTCGACGAGGTGCGCGCCCGCAACCTCGACCGCGATCCGGACCAGGACTTCGACTTCATCGAGCGGGTGCTGCGACTGGAGCACGATCTGATCGCGCCGCTGATCGAGCGTGCGGATCTGATCGTGGACAAGAACTACGGATTGAGGGTGCCGTAGCGAGAGCGGAACTCTCCCCCCCCACCGGCCCCCTGAGAGCCGGCCACACGGGTGAGTTCCGCTGCGAGCGAAGCTCGACAGTAGCAACTCACCCAAGTAATCGCGCGGCCCCAAGGCCGCCGTGATTACTTCTTCTTGGGCTTGGCGACGCGGGTGGAGCCGCGGCCGCCGGAGGACGTACCGCCCTTCTTGTAGCCACCGCCCGAACCGCCGGATCCGCTGTCCTCTTCGGCGACCTCCTCCTCGGCGGCCTCCTCCTCGGCGGCCTCCTCTTCGGCGGCCTCCTCTTCGGCGGCCTCTTCGGCGGCCTCTTCGGCGACCTCTTCGGCAGCCTCCTCGGCGGCCTCGGCGGCCTCCTCGACGGCCTCGCCAGCAGCCTCACCGGCCTCGCCAGCGGCTTCGACGGCCTCGCCAGCGGCGGCGCCAGCCACGGCCTCTGCCTCGTCGGCGGCCTCGGCGGCGGCCTCGGTGACGGCGGCGGCCTCGGCTTCGGCGGCCAGCTCCTCGGCAGCGGCCTCCCAGTTGGCCAGATCCGTCGAGGACGTGGTGCCGCCGCAGCAGCCGGTCAAGATCACGAACAGCGCGAACGCCAGAAGCTTTCTCATCATCCCTCCATGCGCCAGCGGCGCGCGGTCAGCAGAGCCAGGGCCGCGAATATCGCCGCGATCCCCGTCCCCTCCGGGCCGCCGTCCAGCTGGCAGCTACAGTCGTCGTCGTCTCCGGCCCCAGCGGCGCAGTCGTCGTCCACCTCATCGCCCACGCCGTCACAGTCTCCGTCCAGCCCGTCGTCGCAAAGCTCCTCTGCGCCTGGGTGGACCGTCTCGTCATTGTCGTCGCAGTCGGTCCCGTAGGAACCCCCGGCAAACCCGTCCCCGTCGATGTCATCGAGGTCGGCGCCGTCACAGTCCTGATCGACGTCGTCGTACGGTACCTCCGCAGCGCCAGGATAGATACCCGCGTTGTTGTCGTTGCAGTCGTCCCCTCCGCAACCCGAATAGCCGTCGTGATCGTAGTCCAGCTCGTCGTCGATCTCACCGTCGCAGTCGTTGTCGATCCCGTCGCAGCTCTCCTCGGCGGATGGGTTCGCGCTGGCGTTGAAGTCGTCACAGTCCCCGCCGCAGATCGTGTGGCCGTCGTGGTCCTGATCGGCCTGCTCGTCGGTGGCCGGGTCACAGTCGTCGTCGATCCCGCCGTTGCAGAGCTCCGCCGCGCCCGGGTAGATGCCGGGTTCGGCGTCGTCACAGTCGCCTCCGCATTCGGAGAACCCGTCGCCGTCGTCGTCGATCTCGGTGGACTCCAGGTCGCCGGCGCAGTCCCCGTCGATGCCGTCGTCGCACGTCTCCTCGGCGCCCGGGAAGACGGTGTCGTCGGTGTCGTCACACTCGCCGCACGCGAGGAAGCCGTCCCCGTCTTCGTCGACCTCGTACTCGGCGAGTGCCTCGTCGCAGTCGTTGTCCAGCAGGTCACACAGCTCGGGTGCGCCGGGGTAGACGTCGGGGTTGGCGTCGTCACAGTCGCCCGAGCAGATGGAGATGCCGTCCCCATCCCCGTCCAGGCCCTCGTCGATCTGTCCATCGCAGTTGTTGTCGATGCCGTCGCAGGACTCCGCCTGGCCGGGGAAGATGTCCCCGTCGTCGTCGTCGCAGTCCGAACACTCCACGAAGCCGTCGCCATCCCCGTCGTCGAACTCGCCGTCCGGGATCGCCTCGTCGCAGTCGTTGTCGAGCTGGTCGCACAGTTCGGGCCCGCCGGGGTAGACGGTCGGATCGTTGTCGTCGCAGTCGCCCTGGCAGATCGTCCAGCCGTCGCCATCGTCGTCGGTCTGCTCGTCGATGCTCCCGTCGCAGTCGTCGTCGATCCCGTTGCACTCCTCGGCAGCGCCGGGGAACACGGCCGGGTCGGCGTCGTCGCAGTCCGCGGGGCTATCGCAGCTCGAGAACCCGTCGGCGTCGACGTCAAAATCCTCGTCGATCTCACCGTCGCAGTCGTTGTCGATGAAGTCGCAGGCCTCCGGATTGCCCGGGAAGGCCAGGATCTCGAAGTCATCACAGTCGCCGTCGCAGTTGGACAGTCCGTCGCCGTCGTCGTCCGCGTACTCGTCGGCCTGACCGTCGCAGTTCTGGTCGATGCCGTCATCGCAGACCTCGGGCGCCGCGGGGTAGACCGTGGGTTCGGCGTCGTCGCAGTCGCCGTCGCACTCGCTGAACCCGTCGCCGTCGTCGTCCACCTGGTCACACTCGCCGAACGCCAGCCAGTGGATGCAGCGGCCGAGGATCTCGATGCCCGAGTTGATGTCGGCGAACAGCGGCTCGAACGGCGTCCCGAAGAACAGCGTCCGGTAGTCGGCGGTCTCCACCCGCAGGACCCCGATCCCGGTCACCAGGCCGCCGTTGTGGAAGGTCTCGATGGCGTGGGGCTCCGGTGCCAGGTCGTCGGGGAACTCGCTCATACCGACGGCCTGGAAGTTGTAGGGCGGCGCCGGATACGCGTCGCTGATCCAGTCGTCGGCCAACCCGATCAATGGCGGATCGCCCGCATCGCTGCCGTTGAGAGCGGGCGAGACGCCCAGATAATCGGCGGAGAAGGGGGTGATCCCCATGTCGTAGATGTAGTCCTGGCTGCTCAGCAGCAACTTGCCGCCCTGATCCAGGTAGTCGGCCAGCATCACCTCGTCGAAGGCGATGGGTCCCCCGAAGTCGTCCCCGCTCCACCACAGGACCAGATCGGCGGCCTGCATGGTCACCACGTGGGGGCCGTTGCCGTTGCCGCCGTTGGTGTCCCAGACCGCGTAGGTCAGACCCAGATCGAGCATCGCTGCCTCGAAATAGGGCAGCAGATCCGGCGAGTTGTCGTCGTCGTCCACGAGCAACACCGACTGGGCGCCAGCGGTCGTCGGTAGGAGAAGCGCGACGGTCAGCAGCGCGGTCCCGATCCTCATCGGCAGATCCTCCGCGTTTGTGGAAGTTTCCTGCATCCCCGAGCCTCCCCCGGAAAGCCAGGGGATCATCCCGCACCGGACGCGCCAAGTCCATCCCGGCCCATCGTATCACCCCCGAGACGGGTGCCCGCAGGCCGCCGCTGCACCGGTTGACCGCCGCCGCGCCCATCGATACCCTTGCGCGCTGGATTGCTCGCGGGGGCCCGCGCGAAGGCCCCCGAACCGGAGAACAAACACGCAAGCGACCCGCACGGGTCGGAGATCTTCAACCCGAATGCAGGGGACCCGACGGTCCCCGAGAGGGAAGACGACATGGCCGACTACACCAGCCCGTTCGAGGGTGCCTACGACCCCTTCGCCTCGCTCATGGGCCTCCTCGAGAAGGAGATCCCCAGGGTCCGCAAGGCGATGGAGCAGCGCGGCAACTTCAACCCCGTGGACCTGAGCTCCAAGCGCCCCCTGAAGATCGGCTTCGCCCCCGGCGACGGCATCGGCCCGATCGTGGCCACCGCGGCCAAGACGATCATGGAGAGCCTGCTGGCCGACGAGATCGCCAAAGGTGACATCGAGGTCGTCGAGATCCCCGACCTGTTCATCGATACCCGGATCGCGATGGACGTGGTCGCGCCGCCGACGTCGGTCGCGGTCATCGACCAGTGCGACGTCGTGCTCAAGATGCCCCTGGAGACCCCCGACAGCTCCAAGTACCCCAACGTGCCGTCGGCCAACGTCTGGATGCGGCAGTACATGGACCTGTTCGCCTGTGTCCGGCGGATCAAGAACGACGACCTGGACATGGATTGGTCGGTGTTTCGCTGCAACCTGGGCACGCCGTACCAGGACTCCAAGTCCGCGGGTGTGGCCAACCTGGACGGCCAGGAAGAGTACTCGATGTGCTTCTGGCCCCAGGCCCGCATCGACATCGAGCGCCTGACCCACCTGGCCTGCCTGCATGCCCTGAAGAACGACAACCCCTTCGTGGTGCTGAACTTCAAGGACAACGTGATCCGGCCCGACGCGGCTGGCCTCAACTGGGCCAAGAACTACATCGACGCCAACTTCCCGGACATCGACTACCGGGGCGTCAAGCCCGACGACTTCTCCTACACCCTGACCCAGACCGAGAAGCTCAACACGATGACCGGTGAGAAGACCGGCAAGACCTTCCGCCTGACCACCGTGGTCTGCAACAACATCGTCGGCGACATGGCCGGCGACGAGGCGGGCATGTACGTGGGCGGCATCGGCGGCGTCGGCTCGGCCAACATCAGCTTCCACCAGGGTATGTTCGAGGCCGGCGGCGGCACAGGTACCCGGATGATGGCCGAGAACCGTGGCCACTTCTCCTCGCCGGTCGCGGTCGTCAAGGCCACCGGCGAGCTGCTGGGCTTCATCGGCTACCCGGACCACCAGAAGAACATCCTGGCGGCCCTGGACCTGCTGACCGCCGAGGGGCTGATCCCCAACGGCGGCAAGAATGGCGTGACCTGCGACCAGGCCACCGAGTTCCTGATCAACAAGCTCACCAAGTAGGTCTTCGCTGGCGAGCGGTGCTCGCAGCGAAGACCGGGGCGGTTGCTGCTGTCGAGCTGACACTCGCAGCAGAACCGACCCGGGAGATTGGCCCGCGGGGGTTGGCCCGCGGGTTTTTTTGTGGAGATCGCATGCGGGATCCCACCCCGAATCGGCGCTGCGCGCTTGCGATCCTGGGGCCGGGGGCGCCAGACTCGCCGCTCGACGCCTGCCGGTCGTGCCCCGCGGCCCGGCTACCGCCGACAACCCGGAGATGCCATGAGTGACGACCTGAGCCAGCTCCTCGAACAGATGAAGATCGACCGCGGTAACCTTTACCGCGAGGAGACGGTCACCGACCTTCGCGCGGCCACGATCCGTCAACTCGTTCCCATCCTCGAGGACGGCTCGACGGATGCGGGGCGCGCACGGGTGTTCGTGGGCTCGACCCAGATCATGTCACCCCAGGGGCCGGTCCCGATCCAGGCCGAGATCCCCGCCGCCAATCTGGGCGAGGCGATGGAGAAGTTCCCGGCCGCCATGCAGCAGGCCGTCCAGGATCTCGTCAAGCAAGCCGAGGAATACCGCCGTCAGGAGGCCTCCCGGATCGTCGTGCCGGGGCAGGTTCAGGGTGGGGGCTCCAAGATCTTCGGCGGCTGAGCAGGGGAGGGCGCCCGCGGGCGCCCTCCAGTTCAGCACCCTGCCCCGGGAAACACCCCCACGTCGCCGTCATCACAGTCCATGCCAGGCGAGGTGGCCGGATCGAAGGGCCCGGGAAGCCACCACTCGTCGTACCCGTCCCAGTCCAGGTTCCAGCTCTCTCCTCCCGGGCCGCCGTAGGAGCCCATGTCGGACGGGCTGCCGTCGGGATCGGTGAGAGTGGGGTCGCCCGCGTCGATTCAGGGGCGAGGCCGCGGACAGCTGGGTGTCCCACTCGGCGGCGTCGGGGGAGGAGGTGTCCAGGAAGAGGGGATCGACGGAGACATTGCCGTCGATGCCCGTGGCGTTGGCGATGCCGGCGTAGTCGTCTGGCGCGTTGCCCCAGACATCACAGTGGGTCAACGAGACGCTGCCCCAGGCCACGGTAACACCGCCGCCGCGGCGGCGGTGTTGTTGGTCACGGCGACGTTGATGAACGACGGATTGCCGGTGTCCGCGACATACACACCACCACCGGTATTCTGGGCCTCGTTGCCGGCGATGAGACCGTTGACAAACACGGAGTGGTCGAACCCGACCCAGAGGCCTCCCGCCTCACCGGTGGATTCGTTCCCCACGATGCGGAAGTTGGTGAACACGCCCGCCGAGTAGTGAGCGTAGATTCCACCGCCCCTGTCCGCGCTGTTGCGCAGGATCTCGATGTGATCGGCCGTGTCGATGGGATTGCCGGTGTGGTAGTAGATCCTCCCACCGTTGTCCTGGGCGGCGTTCCCGATCACGAGGATTCGCGAGAGGGCCGCGATTCCGGAATTGTCGAGAAGCAGTCCGCCGCCGGTGTCGCCGGCCCAGTTGTCCTCCACTACGAGCTGGTCCAGGATCGCACCACTGCTATCCTGGAGACATATCCCGCCCCCATCATCGTTGGTAGCGATGTTGTTGGAGACAACCCCCTCGGTCATCGAGACCATGGCGGAGCCACCGGCCCAGATTCCGCCACCTTCTTCCCCCGCGACATTGCCGTTGGTTACCGACGAATGGATGGCGACATCGGCCGACTCCAGGTACCAGCCGCCGCCATTGCCGTCGGAGGCGGTCAACACGTTGTCGGTGACCTGGACCCCGGTGAACTGGGCGTCCCCGCCGTCGACGAAGACCCCGCCCCCCGACCGGGCGCTGTTGCCGTCGATGGACGAATCCTGCCAGTCGACCGAACATTGCTGAAACAAGATCCCGCCGCCGTTCTGCGCGCTGTTGTCTGATACGAGACTGCCGGTGGCAGTGACGGTGGAGTCGTGTCCGCACAATCCCCCGCCGGAGTACACGGCGGAGTTGTAGATCAGATCCACGTCCTCCATGACCGGGGAGGAGTCGGCGGCGAAGATCCCGCCTCCGCGGGACCCCGCCAGGTTGGCCTCGATCCGCAGGTCGTGCAGCTCGGAGGCCGAACTCTCGAGGTATACGCCAGCGCCGCTATCGGCCTCGTTGCCTTCGATGTGGAGGAGCCGGAGCGTGGGTGACGATCCCGAGATCCGGACGCCTCCGCCGTCGGTGGCCAGGCCGTGGGTCAGCCAGAACCCCTGGAGCAGGGCGTCGGACCCCCCACCGCCGGTGAAGGTCACCACCGGACCGCCGAGACCCCCGTCGAGAACCGTCGTTGCGGATCCGTCGATCCCGACGACGCCGATGTCCTTGCCCAGGAAGTCCAGGTTCTCGGTGTAGATCCCCGGCTCCACGCAGATCGTCTCTCCATCCACGGCTGCGACGATGGCGTCCTGGATCGCGGCGTGGTCGGTCGGGACCATGAGACCACAGGGGATGCAGTCCTGAGGGATGACACCGTCGCAGTCGTTGTCCACCCCGTCGCACAGATCCGCCGCCCCCGGGTGGACGGCCGCGTCGGTGGTGTCGCAGTCCCCGTCGGCGACGGTCCAGCCGTCCCCGTCCTGGTCGTCGTCGGGGGTCGAATCGTCGTCTCCTGTGCTGTCGTCGTCACCGGTGGAATCGTCGTCCCCCGTGACATCGTCATCCACAATGGTGTCGTCGTCATCCGACGGGCAGCCGGTCAACATCGCGGTGATCAAGACGAGTTCGATGAACCTGTGTGGCGCGATCATGGCCCCTCCCCGCTGTGTCGGGGAGTCTATCAGGCCCGGAGCCGAGTCCGAGTCCCAGGGGCAGCGAGCTGCCACTGCCACCCGGGCTCCGGAAGCACCACCCCCGTCGGGTGCCAGGGGCAGCTCGCTGTCCCTGTTGTCCGAGTCCGGGCGGACGGCCGCCCCTCCCAGAGCTATTTCTGAGGAATCACCCCCACCGGCGTCGGGATCGGCTGCGGGTTCAACCGCCGATATTCCTGCCCGTACATCCGATAGTTGTTCCCGTACAGCTTGATCAGTCCCTTCTCGTGATCCCCGATCTCCTTCTTCACCTTCGCAGGCGCGCCCACGATCAACGAATTGGGGGGAAACACCGCGCGCTCGGTGACCACGGCGCCCGCCGCGACGATGGAGTCGTCGCCGATGTTGGCGCCGTTGAGGATCACCGCGCCCATGCCCACCAGCACCCGATCGCCGATGGTGCAGCCGTGGATGCAGCAGTGATGCGCGATGGTCACGTCGTCGCCGATGACCGTCGGGTACCTCTCGCGCATCACGTGGACCATGGTCAGGTCCTGGATACTGGTGCGCTTGCCGACGCGGATGTAGTGGACGTCGCCGCGGATGACGGTGTTGAACCAGACGTTGGACTCCTCGCCGATCTCCACATCGCCCATGACCACCGCGGTGGGGGCCACATAGGCGGTCTCGTGGATGCGGGGGGGATTCTCCAGGTAGGGTAGATCCAGCTTGATCTCGTCGTTCATCGCTTCGCGTCCTCCGATCCCCGTCTTCCGCCTTCCGCCCCTCCCGTGTCAAGCTACCCCACGAGACGGAGCAGTCGATGCACACCATCCGCTGGCAAGACGGCTCGCGCGAGCTTTCGGTGGGCAAGATCCTGTGCGTGGGCCAGAACTACGTGGCCCACATCGAGGAGCTGGCTTCGGTGGACGCCGGCCACCCGTTGTTCTTCACCAAGCCGCCGTCGTCCCTGGTCTCGCCGCCCGATCCCATCGTCCTGCCGCCGTGGTCCGACGACGTGCACCACGAGGTGGAGCTGGCGCTGGTGATTGGCGAGCGCTGCAAGGACCTGCGGCGCGAGGACTGCGACGCGGTCGTCGCCGGGTATTGCCTGGCCCTCGACCTCACCGCCCGTGATGTGCAGTCGGCGGCCAAGAAGAAGGGCCACCCCTGGGCGATCGCCAAGGGTTTCGACACCGCTTGCCCGGTCAGCGGGGCCCTGGACTTCACCTCCATCGATGACCTGTCCGATCTGTGCTTGCGATTGTGGGTCGGCGACGAGCTGCGTCACGATGGCTCGACGTCGATGATGATCTACGACATCCGCCGACTGCTGGTGGACGCTTCGCGGTTCATGACGTTGGATTCGGGCGACCTGCTGTTGACGGGAACACCGCACGGTGTGGCACGCTTGCAGGTAGGGAAGCAGCTCCGGGCCGACCTGGCTGACGGTCGGGGAACCCGGCTGGAGATGGCGTTCGACGTCACCGCAACGTAACTCAACGAGGAGAACAACCGTCATGACGAATTCACATCACCACCGCCGGGGGAAATTCCCGTTCCTGATCACGGTCGTAATCGCGGTCCTGCTGGGGACCTCGGTCGCCGCGGCTCAGACCTGCGGCGACGGGATCGTCGAGGCCCCCGAGGAGTGCGACGATGGCGGTCTGGACGACGGTGACGGCTGCGACAGCGGCTGCGTGGTCGAGGACGGCTTCATCTGCACCGAAGCCAGCTTCGCCATCGACTTCTTCGAGGACTGGAGCGCCCAGGGATTCCTGGACGGGCCGACCACCTGGTCCCTGAGCCAGGACAACCTGACGGTCACCCAGACCCAGAACTCGGGGCCGGGCGTGGCCATGACCAACATCCCGGCGGTGGGCGTGACCATCGAGTTCGAGCTGGAGGTCCAGACCACCAGCGACGACGACTTCATCGGCTGGACGGTGGGCTACGAGACCGGGGACCACAGCAACCCCTCTGCCGAGTACATGATCTTCGACTGGAAGCAGGGCGACCAGGACTGCGACGGCCAGGCCTATGCCGGGATGTCCATGAACCGGGTCTCGGGCATCCCCGACCAGTCGGGCGGATGTGACGACATCGGCAACTTCTGGACCCACGCCGGCGCGATCTCCGAGGAGGCCCGGGCGATCAACATCGGCTACACGGGCTGGTCGGACAACACCACCTATTTGGTGGAGCTGCAGTACGAGGTCGACCACGTCCAGGTGTGGGTCGACGGCGTCCTGGAGTTCGACGAGTCCGGCACCTTCCCGGTGGGCAACTTCGGCTTCTACACCCTGTCCCAGGAGAGCGACCGCTTCACCCTGGTCTCGCCCACCGGCTCGGAGAGTGTCTGTGGCCTCGATCCCGACCAGGATCCCGACGGCGACGGCGTTCCCTCGGGCGACGATCCGGCCCCCTGGGACCCGACCATCTGTGGCGACTGGGACGGTGACGGCCTGGACGACTGCACCGACTACGACCTGGACGACGATGGCGTCCTGGACTTCGACGACAACTGCGTCGAGATCCCCAACCCGGACCAGGAGGACCTGGACATCGATGACATCGGCGACGTGTGCGATCCGGACGCCGACGGCGACGGGTACGATGCGGGTCCGGACTGCGACGATTACGACGACGGCATCAACCCCGGGGTGACCGAGCTGTGCAACGGGATCGACGACAACTGCGATGGGCTCGTCGACGAGGGGTTCGACGGCGACGGCGACGGGGTGACGAGCTGCGACGGCGACTGCAATGACACCCTGGCCGAGGTCTACCCCGGAGCCCCCGAGCTGTGCGACTTCCTGGACAATGACTGCGACGGGGACGTGGACGAGGACCTGGATCTGGACGGCGACGGGTTCACCGACTGTGCCGGGGACTGCGACGACGCCGACCCGGACGTGAGTCCGGCGGCGGTCGAGGTCTGCAACGGGATCGACGACAACTGTGACGCGAACGTCGACGAGGGCTTCGACGTGGACGGCGACGGGTTCACCTACTGCGGCGGTGACTGCGACGACGACGATCCGGCGCTAAACCCGGCGGCGGTCGAGGACTGCAACGGGATCGACGACGACTGTGACGGGATCGTGGACGACGGCTACGACCTGGACGGGGACGGGGTGACCACGTGTGCCGGGGACTGCGACGACAGCGACGCGGCGGTGTTCCCGGGCGCGGTCGAGTTGTGCAACGGCGTGGACGACGACTGCAACGGGATCATCGACGGGGCCGACGCCCTGGACGCCGACACCTGGTACCTGGACGCGGACGGCGACGGATTCGGGGACCCGGGGGCAGCCACCGACGCCTGCACCCCGCCCGCGGACCACGTGGCGATCCCCGGCGACTGCGACGACAACGCCCCGGCGGTCAATCCGGCGGCCGAGGAGATCTGCAACGGCATCGACGACGATTGCGACCCCACCACCGACGAGAACGCCGATCCGGACGGTGACGGCTTCTCCCTGTGCGACGGCGACTGCGCCGAGGACGATCCCGACGTGAACCCCGGCATGGAGGAGATCTGCAACGGAATCGACGACGACTGCGACCCGGCGACCGACGAGGACGTGGACGGGGACGGGGACGGGGTGGTGATCTGCGACGGGGACTGCGACGACGCCGACGGGGACAACTTCCCGGGCAACGTCGAGGTCTGCGACGGCCAGGACAACGACTGCGACGGCGTCGTTCCCGCCGACGAGGCCGACGTGGACGGCGACGGCGTGGCCGTTTGCGAGGGCGACTGCGACGACGCCGATCCCTGGACCTACGACGGCGCCCCCGAACAGTGCGACGGAATCGACAACGACTGCGACCAGATCGTGGATGAGGGCGTGGACGTGGACCTGGACGGGGATGGCGTCAACGCCTGCCAGGGGGACTGCGACAACAACGACGGCAACGTGTACCCCGGCGCGCCCGAGATCTGCGACGGCAAGGACGACGATTGCGACGGCAGCATGCCGGCCGACGAGGATGACCTGGACGGCGACGGCTGGATGGTCTGCGATGGGGACTGCGACGACGCGGACGCCGACCTCAACCTGGACGACCTGGACGCCGACGGGTGGGACACCTGCGACGGCGACTGCGACGACGACGACGACGCGCTGAACCTCGATGACGTGGACGGGGACGGCTGGGACACCTGTGACGGCGACTGCGACGACGACGACGCGGCGTTGAACCTCGACGACCTGGACGGCGACGGCTGGGCCACCTGTGACGGGGACTGCGACGACACGAACGCCGACGTCAACCCCGACGTCGACGAGGTCTGCGATGGGGAGGACAACAACTGCGACGGCGTGGCCGACGACGTGGACGACGACGGCGATGGCTACACGGGCTGCGGTGACGACTGCGACGACGGCGACAGCGACGTCAATCCCGGCGCGGACGAGATCTGCGACGACGGGGTCGACAACGACTGCGATGGGCTGGCGGACGGCGATGACGAAGAGTGCGAGGAAACCAGCGACGACGACGACGACGATGACGACGTCGACGATGACGACGACGACACGGGCGACTTCGCCGGCGGCTGCGATTGCGAGAACAACCAGGCGGGCACCCGCCCCGCCGCCCTCCCGGGGTTGCTGATCGCCGCCCTGGGCCTATTGGCCATCAGGCGTCGCCGCTGACCCCGGGCGGGCGGGGGAGGGGTCAGCGATGTTTGCTCGAATGACAGCCGCCGCGGTCTTCCATCAACTCGCCCACGTCCTCGCGGACTTCCCCGCGGTCCGCGGAGAACTCGTCGGCCACCAGGTCGAGTAGATCGTCGAGCAGGCGGGCCTTGGTCCGGTAGTCGTAGCGCGAGGCCACGCGTCGGTCGAAGCGCCACTGCAGTGAATCCAGGTCACCCGCGATGGAACGCAGCGACCGGTAGCGGCGCTTGGCGGCCTCCTGGTCCCGGCGATCGTCCCGCTCGTCGCGGCGGTCGTCGGTGTCCTGCTCGCTTCTGCGGTCCTGATAGCGGACCGCGTCTTCCCAGCGCTCCACCAGTCTGAGCAGCGTGCGGTAGTCCTTGCCGTCTTCGCGGACCTCGCCGCGGTCGTCCCACAGATCGGCTCCATCTTCGAAACGATCGTCATCGTAGCGGCTGTACGAGATCCTGGAATCGTCGTCGCGTTGGCCGCGCCGGCCATCGCGGTCGTTGCGGTCCTTGCTTCCCTTGGCCAGCGCCAGCGGCGCCAGTCCGACCAGGGCCGCGGTCACCGCCAGGGTCAGCATCCATCTCATCTTCGGTCTCGGGTGAATCGCTCTCATCTCGATCGCCCCTTCCATCCATCGTCCTTCCACGTCGCTCATGATCCGACGGACGCACGGGGGGTGGGGTTTCCTTCAATGGGCCCCGGAATCGCCGCTGGCGCGGCACCTGCGATCCGGTCTCACGTGCTATTCTGCGCGACCACCGGACCGGGGCCGGCCGCGATACAAACCACGCCGGCGGCGCCGGCGGAGCACATTCGAGGAGCCGCCATGGGCAACAAGGTCACGCTGGAGGTCGGATACAGCCAGGATCGTGTCAAGGTGGAGATCGACGAAGAGCGCCTCGCTGGCATGTACTACCCGAACTTGGTGGAGGTAGGCGACGAGGGCGCGACCATCCGCACCGCGCTGGCCAACCCGGTCGATTCCCCCGACTTCGCCGAGTTCCTCCAGGGCGAGGGCAAGGTGCTGGTGATCGTCAACGACGGCACCCGGCCGACCCCGACGGCCAAGGTGCTCGACGAGATCGGCGAGGACCTCGAAGCGGTCAACCCGGACTACATCGTCGCCACCGGTGTGCACCGCGCGCCCACCGAGGACGAGCTGGACTTCATCTTCGGCTCGTGGAAGGAGCGGATCCGCGACCGGTTGCACATCCACGACTCCCGCGACGACTCGGTGATGGTGCCGCTGGGCAAGTCCCGCGCCGGCACCGAGATGTACGTGAACCGGTTGGGTGTCGAGGCCGACAAGATCGTCATCATCGGCTCGGTCGAGCCCCACTACTTCGCCGGCTTCACCGGCGGCCGCAAGGCGTTCCTTCCGGGCATCGCCGCCTACAAGACCATCGAGCAGAACCACCAGTACGCCCTGCGCCCCGAGTCCCACTCGCTGGCCCTGGACGGCAACCCGGTCCACGACGACATGATCGACGCCCTGACCGAGGTGGTCAGCAAGCCGATCTTCTCGATCCAGACCGTCCTCGACCGGGACCGGATGCTGTACGCGGTCACAGCCGGCCACATCCACGGCAGCTTCGACGCGGCCATCGATGCCGCCAACGAGGTGTTCTGCGTCAACATCCCACAGCGCGAGGACATCGTGCTGTCGGTGGCGCCGTATCCGATGGAGATCGACCTCTACCAGTCCCAGAAGTGCCTGGACAACGGCAAGCTGGCGCTCAACGACGACGGCATCCTGATCGCCGTCATGCCTTGCCGCACGGGCATCGGCGAGGAGAGCTTCTTCAACCTGCTCAGCGGTCAGGACACGCCCCAGCAGGTCCTCGACGAGATCGACAAGGGCTTCAAGCTCGGCTACCACAAGGCCGCCAAGATGGCCGAGATCATGTGCCGCGCCCACATCTGGGCGATCTCCAACCTGCCCGACGACAAGCTCTCGCAGATCTTCATCACGCCCAAGCCCTCGATCCAGCAGGCCGTCGACGAGGCCCTGGCCGCCCGGCCCAACGGCAAGGTCGTCTTCCTGGCCGAAGGATCGATCACGGTGCCGAACATCACCGGCTGACCCACCCCGACCCCGGCTCCCCTCCTCTCCCGGCGCGAGCGCAGCGATGGCGCCTCCCCCCTCCCGGCGCGAGCGCAGCGATGGCGCCGCCCCTCATCCCTTTCCCCCTCTTCCCAATCTCCATCTCGTAGTAGGGCGTGTGGGTGGGTGGGGCAAAGCCCCAGCCATCCAAGCGGGGGTGGAGCTTGTGGGCGGGCTCCCGGAGACCCGACGATCTGCTTACATGTACAGCGGTCGAATCCGCCGGAGCTCGACCCGGCACGCCCGTCCATGAATCCACGCCCGCGGCACGCCTCCCGCGGCACGCCTCCCGCGGCAACGCGAACACGTGTTCGTCGCCGTGGTTCGTCCGATGGTGGGAATGAACCAAATTTCCGTTTCGGCAAAACGAAAAGGCCGTAAGCTTCAATAAAAGAAACAAACGCACAGTCTGTTCGACTGATTGGCAAAAAAGTTGGCAATATTGAACCAAACTAGCATTCCGATATGCCGAAACCGCGATTTGGTTCAGTCGAGACCCTTGCATCGTGGCGTCCGCGCTGTGAGCCGGGAACTCTGGTTCAGATCGCGGGCTGGGAGGGCTGTTGATCGTGCCGCCGCTGTGGATATGTGGACGGGCCGGGTGTGGGCCTGGGCTCGCCACCGAACGGATGGCTGATTCAGGACCGATACTCGGGTTCGACCGTGCCCGTCCACACGTCCAACAGCCCCTACGACTGGAAACAAGAGGGAAAAGAGGGGAGGGGCTCGCGTTGCCGCCCGGGGCGGCTCGCTCCCGGGGGATATAGTTGTGTTCTGGGAGGGCTCTCATGAACCGCAGAAGAGATGGGCTGTTGGCTGGTTTCCTGATTGCCCTGGTCGGATTCGCACCTTTCGCCGGAGCCCAGGAAATCCTGATCCTCCAGATCAATACCCCCTGGGGCCAGATGTACTGGAACGACCACCTGTCCGGTTTCGGCCTGACGCCCACGGTGATGAACCACAACGATCTCGGCGCGATCCAGCTCTCGTACTTCGACCTGGTCATCGTCCCCAGCCAGCAGCCGGACGTGTTCAACGAAGCGATTAACTCGTACGCGGGTGACCTGACAGCCGACGTCCAGGACGGCGGGGCGCTGATCCTGATGCTGTCCACCTACACCGTCTACGACCCGAAGATCACCGATCTGCCCTACGGTGCCACCGCCACCTGGGACACCTCGAACGAGATCTTCGTCAACGCCGAGCCCAACCACCCCATCATGGCGAGCGTTCCGGGCGGCATCGCCGACAACTGCGCCGCCGGTTACCTGACCGGCTACGGAAACGCCCTTCCTCTCTCCGTCGACGGCGCGGGACGGACCACGAGTTATGTGCTCGTCGACGGCTGTGGGGGTGTGTACATCAGCTACCTCGCCCTCGAGTACGTCGACTGGAACGGTCCAAACCTCCTGGGGCCGACCGGCGGCAACGCCATCGACTACCTGCTCAAGGGGATGACGACGACTCCGGTTCGCCCGGCCAGGGCGAGGACTGCACCTGTCGGCTGGAAGACTCGGTCCCAGGTGGTCACGCGGCGGCCTGGTGCTTGCTCGGCCTGGCGCTCGCTTTGCGCCGCCGCCGCTACCCCGGCGAACCCGATCCGAATTCCTGAGACGTCGCTCGGAAACCGGTGGTCCTCCCCACTGGACTCGCGCCGTCGCAGAGCGTACACATGTCCCCCATGACCCTGACAGTCAACGGCGACGAGCGCTCCTTCGACGGTGACCTGACAGTCGCGCAGCTGCTCGATTCACTGGACATCCGCCCCGACGGCATGGCCGCGGTCCACAACGGCACCATCGTGCGCCGCCCCCAGTTCGAGCAGGCGGCGCTGGCCGACGGAGATGAGCTGGAGATCGTGCGCATGGTGGGAGGCGGCTGATGACGGACGACCTGATCGCGCGGGACGAACCCCTGGTCATCGCCGGCCGCTCCTTCCGCTCCCGCCTGCTGACCGGCACCGGCAAGTTCGGCGGCCCCGAGGTGCTGGCGGCAGCGACCGACGCGTCGGAGACCGAGATCGTCACCGTGGCCGTGCGGCGTGTGGATCTGAACGATCCGGACGACCGCACGCTGGCCGCGCTGAACACCGATCGGGTGCTGATCCTGCCCAATACCTCGGGCGCCCGCGACGCGGACGAGGCGGTGCGGACGGCGACCCTGGCGGCGGCGATCGTGGGCCACCAATGGGTCAAGCTGGAGGTCACACCCGAGCCCGACTACCTGTTGCCCGATCCGGTGGAGACCCTGAAGGCAGCCCGGATCCTCATCGAAAGCGGATTCACCGTGCTGCCCTACATCAACGCCGACCCGATCCTGGCGCTGCACCTGCAGGAGGCCGGCTGCGCCACGGTGATGCCGCTGGCGGCGCCCATCGGCTCCAATCGCGGCCTGCAGACCGCCGACCAGATCCGGATCATCGTCGAACAGGCGCGGGTGCCGGTGGTGGTCGACGCGGGCCTGGGCGCACCGTCCCACGCGGCGGCGTCCATGGAACTGGGGGCCGACGCGGTGTTGGTCAATACGGCCATCGCCACGGCCAGCGACCCGGTGGGCATGGCCCGCGCGTTCGCCCGCGCCACCGAGGCCGGCCGCGCCGCCTACCTGGCCGGCCTCGCCAGCTCGTCCTCCCAGGCCTCGGCCTCCAGCCCCCTCACCGGCTTCCTCCACGACGGCGAGTGATGGGGGGCCCCTGGCGCGAGGAGGATCTGGTCGATCCGGAGAGCTGGGATCGGTTCGGCGAGCTCGTCGAGTCGGCCACGGAGGACGACGTGGACCGGGCACAGGGGCGGCGGCCGGAAGGGCTGAGGGACGTGGCGGCGCTGCTGAGCGCGGCGGCGGGCGACCGGCTCGAGGAGCTGGCGGCGGCGGCGGCGGCGGAGACCCGGCGGCGCTTCGGGCGGGTGGTGGTGCTCTACGTGCCGCTCTATCTGTCCAACGAGTGCACGAATCGCTGCGTTTACTGCGGATTCTCCAGGGAGCAGGACATCCCGCGGGCGACGCTGGACGATGGCCAGGTCGCGGCCGAGATCGACCGACTCAAGCGCCACCACTTCGACCACGTGCTCCTGCTGACCGGCGAGGACCGGCGGGCCGCTCCGGTGGCCTACGTTCGTGACGCGGTGGCCCGGGCCCACGACCGCTTCGCCTCGGTGGGGATCGAGGTCTACCCGATGGAGCGGGGCGAGTATGCCGAGCTGGTCGCGGCCGGCTGTGAGGCCATCACCCTCTACCAGGAGACCTACCACCAGCCCAGCTACCGCGCGATCCACCCGGGCGGACCGAAGCGGGATTTCCAGCGCCGACTCCGCGCCCCGGCCGACGCGGCCGCGGCGGGTATGCGCTCGGTGGGCATCGGCGCCTTGCTGGGGCTGCAGGACTGGCGGATCGAGGGGATGTTCCTGGGGCTGCACGGCCGCATCCTGCGCCGCGCCCACTGGCGCTCGCGGCTATCCATCGGCTTCCCCCGCCTCCACGCCCTACCCGACGGCAGCCCCCCACCCGCGCCGATGACCGAGCGCGAGCTGACCCAGCTGATCTGCGCCATGCGGCTGGCGTTCCCCGACGCAGACCTCGTGCTCTCCACCCGCGAGCGCGCCGCCTTCCGCGACGGGATGGTCGGCGTCGGCGTGACCCGCATGAGTGCAGGCAGCTGCACCCGACCTGGGGGATACGCCGCGGACGATGGCGCGGGCGAGCAGTTCGCCGTAGTGGACGACCGGGATCCGGCTCAGGTGGCGGCGACGATCGAGGCGGGTGGGTTCGAGGCGGTGTGGAAGGACTGGGACCGGGGCTTCCTCGACTGAGGAGCCCCGTCCCGGCCAAGTTCACATGGTGATGCCCTGGGTGAACATCGCGAAGTAGGGCACGAACATCGCCAGCGCCACCACCAGCACCAGCGCGGCGACCAGCAGGGTCATGACGGGCTCGAGGAAGGCCGTGAGCCGCTCGGCCTTGCTGCGGACCTGAACGTCGAACATCCGCGCGAGGTGGTGCAGCAGCTTGGGCATCGATCCCGATTGCTCGCCGATGGCGATCACGTCGCCAGCGATGGGCGGGAAGTACCAGTGACGTTGCAGCGGCGCCGACATGGTGCCGCCGGCCTTGACGCTGTCGCGCATCTCGTTGACGGCGCCTTCGATGGTGCGATTGTCCACCGCGTCACGGCTCAGCTCCAGCGCCTCGGCGACCGGGATCCCCGCCTCCAGCAGGATGCCGAAGGTGCGGGCGAAGCGGGCCACCGCCGAGGCGGAGACCATCGACCCCACCAGCGGCAACCTCAGCTTGAGGAACTCCACCAGATGCCCCTTGGACTTCATGAACCACACCGCTGCGGCCACTGCGATGCCGAACAGGATCGTGTACGCCCACCAGTAGGCCTGGGCGTGCACCCTGAACTCCCAGATGACCTGGGTGACCCATGGCAGCTCCATGTCGGCCGCCTCGAGCCGGGTGGCCATCGAGGGGAAGATCACCGTCAGCAAGAAGAGCATCACGCAAAACGCGATCCCCGCGGTGATCAGCGGGAAAAGCATCACGTTGACCACCTTGCGCTCCATCTCGTCGCCGAACTCCTTGGAGTCGGCCAGCAGGTGCATGGTCTTGGCCACCTCGCCGGAGCTCTTGCCGGCCTTGACCATGGTCACCGTGAGGCGATCGAACACCTCGGGGAACCCCGCCATGGCGGTCCACACGGGCGTTCCCTGGGCGATCTGGTCCGCGATGCGCGAAAGCACCGGTCCGAAGGTCCTGCTGGTCGTGCGCTGGGCGACCATCGTGACCGCCTGGTGCATGGGAATGCCACCCTCGAACAGGACGGCGACTTGCCGGGCGAACAGGGCCACATCCTGCCGGTAGCGGCGCTTGGCGGTCGAGACCGGCGGCGCGACGGCCACCGGTCCGGCCGCTGGGACCTCCAGGGACGCGATGGCGTCCATCACCCGGGACTTCAGTTCTACAGTTGCTACGTCACTCATCTATTGCTCCCCTTGTTGGTTCAGACGTCGAGCACCCGACCCACCTCTTCGACGGTGGTCGAGCCCATCAACACTTTGTTTCTTCCCCCCTCGTCCAGACAGACCAGGCCCTCCCCAACGGCGGTCCTGGTGATCTGATCTTCCGAGCCTCCGGTCAGGATCAGCTCCTTGATCGGCGGCGTGACCTCCAGCATCTCGAAGACGCCGGTACGTCCGTGATATCCGGTGCCGTAGCAGTGATCGCAGCCGTTCCCTCTGCGCAGGCTGGCCTGGCGCCGTCCCTGACGGCCGCCGAGCGCCTTCCACTCGCCGGGCGAGGGCGCGTGGCTCTCGGCGCAGCGCGGGCAGACGGTGCGTACCAGGCGCTGGGCCACCACCCCCAGCAACGCGCTGCCGAGCAGATAGGGCGGGATGCCGAAGTTCAGCAACGCGGTGACGGCGCCCGCCGCTGTGTGGGCGTGCAGGGTGCTGAAGACCAGCAGCCCGGTCAGGCTGGCACGGACGGCGATCCGGGCGGTCTCCTCGTCGCGGACCTCGCCCACCAGGATCACGTCCGGTTCGTGGCGCAGGATCGACCGCAGTCCCTTCACGAAGTCGAACCCGATCCGGTAGTTGACGCCGATCTGGTTGACCCCGGGCAGCTCGTTTTCCACCGGATCCTCGATGGTCATCATGTTGCGGGTCTGGCTGCCGAGCTGCCGCAGACAGGAGTGCAAGGTGGTGGTCTTGCCCGAGCCCACCGGTCCGGTCGCGAGGACCATGCCGCAGGGTCGCTGGATCAGGCCCGAGAGGATCTGGATCTCCCGGTCGAGCATTCCCAGGCTGCCGATGTCGGTGATGGCGTTGGCCGGATCCGCGATCCGGATCGCCATCCGCTCGCCGCGGTAGGTGGGGACCGTCGCGATGCGCATGTCGTAGCTTGCCGTGCCGATGCGGGCTTTCACGTGGCCGTCCTGGGGGCGGCGCCGCTCGGTCGTGTCGAGTTCCGCCAGTATCTTGATGCGCGCGATGACCTCCTCGGCCAACCGCTCGTTGGACACGAACAGCCTCGCGTAGAGCACGCTGTCCACCCGGAAACGGATCGTCAGGCCACCCTCGGTGGGATCCAGGTGGATGTCGGTGGCCTCCTCGCCGATGGCGTCCTCGAAGACCTTCTGGACGAGCTCCACGGCCGACGCCCTGGTGAGGATCTCCATCTCCGGGAGCTCGATGGGATCGGCCTGTACGACCGGCTGGACGGGTTTGCTGGCCGCCTGCTCGGCCCGCATCTTCTCCAGCTGCTTCCGCACCCGGCTCCACAGCCGGGCATGGACGGCGGGTTCCACCAGCACCAGCGACACCTCGTGGGCGCTGGCTGCCTCCAGGTGGCGGAGGGTCTCGGGCCCCAGGGGGCGCCGTCCGGCCACGGTCAGGCGGCCCTCGCTGACGTCTGCCGGGATCAGTTCCAGCCACTCGAGGGTCCGGGCGGGCAGAAGCTGGATCCGCGCCCGCCGCACCTGGATCCCCTCGCCGTCGTGCACCGGGATCCCGAAAGCCCCGGCCACGGTCTCGGCCAGGATTGCCGGGGGCACCAGCTCCCGCTCCGCGAGCAGGTCGATGGATGAGCCACCGCTGGCCTCGGCCTCCTCGCAGATCTTGCGGAAGGCCGGATAACCCACGACCTCGTCCATCAGAAGCCGCTCACCGACCGCCTTCCAGCGACCCCAGACCGCCGGGAAGCCAGGCAGATACTCCGCCTCTTCGCAGAACGCCCGGATGTCGGTCAGCCGGACCCCGTCGGAGAGCTGTAGTGCTTCCAGCCAGGCGTGGGCCGGGCTTCCGGGATCCAGGCAGCGGCTGACGAAGGCCCGGATATCGCCAGGTGCGGCACCGGGGTGGCTGCGCAGGAACAGCGGCACGACGTCGGAGTAGAGATCGACCTCGGAATGGGACTCCTGGCTCCCGGTCTTCGCCGTGGTCTCGACCTCCCAGTTCAAGGTGCCGGCCAGCCGGCTCTGCTCCTCGCGGGGATCGGCGGGTGCCTCCGACGTCCGGACGAGGATGCCCATCTCGACCAGCACCTCCTCGATGGCGCGCCCGGACTCGGCGGCCTCCTGCTCGGCTCGCACGATGAGCTGCTCGACCCGCGCCTCCAGCTCCACACCCGTCGGTCCGTCCGGGGCGGCAACGTCCGGGCCGCCGTTCGTCCCGCGGGTCAGGGAGAGGTCCTTGATCGGTGTGGTTATCCAGCGGAGGAAGGTCGAGCGGGGTGTTCCGTTGTCGGGCGTGAGCTCCGTGGCTAGCTCGTGGGGTTCTTTTCGTTGCCCATCCTGTCTCCCGCTCTCTCTGTCTCGTGGTTCCCCGTCGGGAGGTATATCGACCGTGACGGTGGGAGTTTGAGGGCCCCGTGAAACCCTCGTAGCCAGCCCTCTCCCTCGCGCGCGGCTCCTTATTTGTGCGCGCGCAACGCGCATTGACCGACCCTGTCCACGGTGCTAGAACCGCAGTCTTCTCCGCGGAGACTCGCCCCGGCTGGGGCACCCTCGGCGGGGTACGCGGGGCGGCGTTGGCCGACCCCGATTGAGCGAGTTCGAATCCTGGAAACGAAACATTTCCAACGGTTTTGGGAGTCACCTCAGATGGGCTTGAACGTCGTCGAGAAGATCCTCCGGGCACACCTGGTGGAGGGCGAGTACGTCCAGGGGCAGGAGATCGGTATCCGCATCGATCAGACCCTGACCCAGGACGCCACCGGCACCATGGCCTACTTGCAGTTCGAGGCCATGGGCATCCCCCGTGTGCAGACCGAGCTGTCGGTGTCCTACATCGACCACAACACGGTTCAGGTCGGGTTCGAGAACGCGGACGACCACCGCTACCTGATGTCGATCGCCAAGAAGATCGGCGTCCAGCTGTCGCGGCCGGGCAACGGCATCTGCCACCAGCTGCACCTGGAGCGCTTCGGCGTGCCGGGCAAGACCCTGCTGGGCTCCGACAGCCACACCCCCACGGGCGGCGGCATCGGCATGATCGCCATGGGGGCCGGCGGCCTGGACGTGGCCGTGGCCATGGGCGGCGGCGCCTTCTCGATCACCGCCCCGCGGGTCGTCAAGGTCAACCTGACCGGCGAGCTGCGGGACTGGGTCGCGGCCAAGGACGTGATCCTCAAGGTGCTCGAGAAGTACGGCGTCAAGGGCAACGTCGGCCGTGTGATGGAGTACGGCGGCCCCGGCGCCGCGACCCTGTCCGTGCCCCAGCGGGCCACCATCACCAACATGGGCGCCGAGCTGGGCGTCACCACCTCGGTGTTCCCGTCGGACGACACCACCCGCGCCTTCCTCGAGGCCCAGGGCCGCGAGGGTGACTGGGTCGAGCTGCTGCCCGACGCCGACGCCGAGTACGAGGAGATCTTCGACGTCGACCTGTCCACGCTGCAGCCGCTGTTCGCGGCGCCTCACAGCCCGGGCAACATCGTCACCGTCGAGAGCCTGGAGGGTACGCCGGTCGACCAGGTCGCCATCGGAAGCTGCACCAACAGCTCCTACGCCGACCTCAAGATGGCCGCCAACGCCGTCGAGGGCCACAAGCTCCCCGAGGCCACCGTGCTGGGCATCGGCGCCGGCTCCCGCCAGGTCGTCGAGATGCTGGCCGAGGACGGCGGCTATCTGAACCTGGTCAAGTTCGGCGCCCGGTTCTGGGAGAACGCCTGCGGCTTCTGCATCGGCAACCACGGCTCGCCCAAGACCGGCGCCTTCGCCGTGCGGACGTCGAACCGCAACTTCTTCGGCCGCAGCGGCACCAAGAGTGCCAACGTCTACCTGGCGAGCCCGGAGACGGCCATCGCCTGCGCCATCACGGGTGTAGTCACCGACCCGCGCAAGCTCGGCATGCCGTACCCCAAGGTCGAGACCCCCAGCGAGTTCATGATCGACGACTCGATGATCGTCGCCCCGGCCGACGGGGCCGCCGCCGAGGCCATCGAGATCGTGCGCGGTCCCAACATCGGCGAGCCCCCCGGGGCCAACCCGGTGCCCGAGACCCTGGCCGGCGTGGTGACCATCAAGGTCGAGGACAAGATCACCACCGACCACATCATCCCGGCAGGGGCCCGGATGAAGTACCGCTCCAACGTGCCCAAGTACTCGGAGTTCGTGTTCGAGATCGTGGACGACCAGTTCCACGGCCGCGCGGGCGCCAACCGGGACAACGGCGTGCACAACGTCATCGTCGCCGGCGAGTCCTACGGCCAGGGCAGCTCCCGCGAGCACGCGGCCATCTGTCCGGCCTACCTGGGCGTCAAGGCCGTGCTGGCCAAGGGGCTGGAGCGGATCCACACCGCCAACCTGATCAACTTCGGCATCGTGCCGCTGATCTTCGACGACATGGCGGACTACGACGGCATCGAGCAGGGCGACGCCCTGGAGATCCCGGGTCTGCACGAGGCGGTCACCAGCGGGGCCGACCAGGTGACGGTCGACAACAAGACCAAGGGCACCTCGTTCGCGGTCAACCTCGACCTGTCCGAGCGTGCGCGGCTCCTGCTGGGTGCGGGTGGACGCCTGCCCTTCACCAAGCAGCAGATGGGCTGACGAGAAAGAGAGAGAAACCCCCAACCGAGAGGGATACAGAATGGCTCAATGTGGAATCAGGGAGTACCTGGCCAAGTCCATGCTGGCCCGGCACTGGGACAAGTACTTTGCGGGCATCCCGGCGTACCACGGCAAGGTGGCGTTGGTCGGCCCCGACACCAATTTCACCGAGCTGGCCGCGGACAACCCCTGGTTGACCACCGACAAGCTGGTCGCCAAGCCCGACATGCTGTTCGGCAAGCGCGGCAAGCTCGGCCTGCTCAAGATCGACGCCAGCTTTGAGGAGATGGGCGCCTTCTTCGCCGCGTGGCAGAACAAGGAATTCACCATCGGCCCCAACACCGACAAGCTGGATCATTGGCTGGTCGAGCCCTTCACCCCCCACACCGCCGAGTACTACATCGCGATGAAGGGCCACGCCACGGGCGACACGGTCTACTTCTCGATACAGGGTGGCGTGGACATCGAGGAGAACTGGGACAGCGTGGTCGAGCTCGACGTGCCCATCGACGCCAACTTCGACACCGTCGACTTCACCAGCTTCCTGCCCGACGACCTGGGCGACACCAAGGTCCGGATCGGGACCTTCGTCAAGGGCCTGTTCAAGTTCTACGCGGACAAGCACTTCGCGTACCTGGAGCTCAATCCCTTCGTGGTCGCCGGTGACTACCTGGTTCCCCTGGACACGGTGGCTCGCCTGGACGACCAGGCCGGCTACCTGATGACCGAGGACTGGGGCGACGTGGAGTTCCCGGCGCCCTTCGGCCGTACCCTGGAGCCCGAGGAGGCCATCGTGGCCGAGCGCGACGAGGCCACCGGCGCCTCGCTGAAGCTCACCATCATCAACCGTGACGCCAACGTCTGGACGATGGTCGCCGGCGGCGGCGCGTCGGTGTGCTACGCCGACACGATCGTCGACATCTCGGGCGGCGCCGAAGATCTGGCCAACTACGGCGAGTACAGCGGCAGCCCGTCGGAGGAGGAGACCTACTTCTACGCCAAGACCCTGCTGGACCTGATGACCCGCAAGCCCGACGCCCAGGGTCGCAACAAGTACCTGCTGGTCGGCGGCGGTATCGCCAACTTCACCGACATCGACAAGACGTTTGCCGGCATCGTCCGCGCTCTGACGGACTACAAGCAGAAGCTGATCGACAACAAGGTCAAGGTCTTCGTGCGTCGCGCCGGCCCCAACTACGAGAAGGGTCTGGCCCGGATGCGCGCGCTTGGTGACACCCTCGGCGTGCCGATCGAGGTCCACGGACCCGAGTACCACATGACCCAGATCGTCGCCGACGCCCTGGCCGGGAAGTAGAGGAGGACGACCATGCTGCAAGACTACGAGCTCTACAACAAGGACTCCCAGGCGGTCGTCTACGGATACCAGCAGCAGGCGATCCAGCGCATGCTGGACTTCGACTACGTCTGCCAGCGCGAGAAGCCGTCCGTCGCGGCCATCATCAACCCGACCCGCTCGGGTTTCCACAAGTGCTTCTTCGGGACCAAGGAAATCCTGATCCCGATGTACACCAACCTGGAGACCTGCTGCCGCAAGCATCCCGACCTGGATGTCTGCGTCAACTTCGCGTCTTTCCGGTCCTCGTTCGCCGCGACGATGGAGCTGATCAACGACACCCCGATCAAGACCATCGCCGTCATCGCCGAGGGGATCCCGGAGCGCGACACCCGGATCATGAACGTGGCGGCCCGCAAGGCCGGCAAGTGGATCATCGGTCCGGCCACGGTGGGCGGCGTCGCCGCCGGCCAGTTCCGCGTCGGCAACGCTGCGGGCACCATCGAGAACATCATCTCGTGCAAGATGCACCGCCCTGGCTCCATTGGCTTCGTGTCCAAGTCCGGCGGTCTGTCCAACGAGATGTACAACGTCTGCGGCCAGAACGCCGACGGCATCTACGAGGGCGTGGCCATCGGTGGTGACCGGTACCCCGGAACCCAGTTCATGGATCACCTCCAGCGCTACCAGGACAACCCCGAGATCAAGATGATCGTCATCTTGGGTGAGGTCGGCGGTACGCAGGAATACGAGATCGTCGACAACCTCAAGAACGGTAAGCTGACCAAGCCCGTGGTGGCCTGGTGCACCGGCACCTGCGCCTCCGCGTTCAAGACCGAGATCCAGTTCGGCCACGCCGGCGCCCGCGCCGACGCCGCCGCCGAGACGGCCCCGGCCAAGAACGCCGCGTTGAAGGAGGCTGGCGCCTACGTGCCCGAGTCCTTCAACGACTTCGGCCACCAGATCAACCAGGTCTACCTCAAGCTGCGAAGCGAAGGCGTGATCGGCGAAGAGCCGGCGGTCGAGCCCCGCGAGCTGCCCATGGACTTCTCCGTGGCGCTGGCCAAGGGTCTGGTCCGACGTCCTGCCAGCTACATCGGCACCATCTCCGACGACCGCGGCGAGGAGATCATGTTCGGCGGCAAGCCGCTGTCGAAGATCCTCGAGCCGGCCGACGCCAGCCTCGGCGACGTCATCGGTCTGCTGTGGTTCAAGCAGGAGATGCCCAAGTGGGCGACCCGCTTCCTGGAGATGGTCGTGATGATCGCCGCCGACCACGGCCCCGCTGTGTCCGCGGCCCACAACGCGATCGTGACCGCGCGCGCCGGCAAGGACGTCATCTCCTGCCTGTGCGCCGGCCTGCTGCCCATCGGCCCCCGCTTCGGCGGTGCCGTGGACGGCGCGGCCCAGACCTTCTACCCGGCCTGGCGCAAGCAGACCGGTCCTGGGGCGCTGATCAAGCAGCAGAAGGCCGCCGGCAAGAACATCCAGGGCATCGGCCACCGGATCAAGAGCGTGGACAACCCGGACATCCGGGTCACCCTGCTGGTCGAGTACGCGCGGACCAACTTCCCGGACACCGACCTGCTGGACTACGCCTTCAGCGTCCAGGACCTGACCACGCAGAAGAAGGGCAACCTGATCCTGAACGTGGACGGGGCCATCGGGGTGCTGTGCGTCGATATGATGCGCAACCTGGGCACCTACACGGACGACGAGGTCCAGGAGTTCGTCGACATCGGCGTGCTCAACGGCCTGTTCGCCCTGGCGCGGACCATCGGCATCGTCGGTCATGTCATCGATCAGAAGCTGCACAAGCAGCCCCTGTACCGCCACGCGTGGGATGACATCACCTTCGGGACCGACATGTAACCGGGGACGGCGGTGGCCCCGGTCCGGTTCGGGGCGGGGCCATCGACCGTCCTCGCAGCGTCCCCATCCGGAAGCACAGTGCCGTATGTTCCTCTCAGATCCAGGCTTCCCTTCGACAGCAAGACAGCTGAGGACTCGATCCGCGCGCCTTTTCCACCGGAAAGGGTGGACCTGGCCTCGACGAACAGTTAGAGAACCGGCCGTCGGACCGATGTAATACGCGCTGGAAATCAGCGAGGACGAAACAGGAAAGGGAAACAAGAATGGACGAGGCTGCCACCGCCGCCAAGCCCAAGAAGAAAAAACGCCAGGGCACGGTCTACATCGAGAAGGACCGCTGCAAAGGCTGCGCGTTCTGCGTCGAGTTCTGCCCGACCAACGCGCTGGTCATGGTCGAGGAGTTCAACGCCAAGGGCTACCATCCGCCGGCGCTGGCCGTCCCAGAGGCCTGCAACGGCTGCGACCTGTGTGGCCTGTACTGTCCGGACTTCGCCATCTTTGGCGTCCGTGTCGATCTGTAGAGGAGGCGAGCCATGCCAGTTGAGGTGACCACCGCAGATCCGGCCGGGGTGCTGACCGGATCCCACTACCTGGACGGCGACCACGCGGCCTGCGAGGGCGCCCTCGCCGCCGGCTGCCGCTTCGTCGCCGGCTACCCCATCACACCGTCCACCGAGGTCGTCGAGCGGTTCTCCGTCCGCATCGCCAAGATCCCCGACGGCGTCTTCATCCAGATGGAGGACGAGATCGCCTCGTCCATCGCAATCCTCGGCGGCACCTTCGCCGGCAAGAAGTCGATGACCGTCACCAGCGGCCCCGGCTTCTCGCTGATGATGGAGCACGTCGGGCTGGCCGCCATCCTCGAGGCGCCCTGTGTGTTCGTCAACGTGCAGCGCACGGGTCCCTCCACTGGCCTGCCGACCCAGGTCGGGCAGGCAGACATGATGCAGGCGCGCTTCGGCTCCCACGGCGATTACCGAGCGATCTCCCTGTGTCCGTCGTCGCCGCAAGAGTGCTACGAGTTCGCGATCACGGCCTTCAATTTGGCCGAGAAGTACCGCTGCCCCGTGTTCCTGATGATGGACGAGTGCGTCGGGCACATGCTCGAGCGCGTCGACATCCCCGAGGCCAGCGAGATCGAGGTCTGGAACCGGGCCTACACCGACAAGGAGCCCGGCGAGTACTGGCCCTACGAGCGCAAGGAGGGCGATATCGTCGCTGATTTCGCCAAGGCGGGGGACGGCTACCGCTACCACGTCACCGGGCTGACCCACGACTACCGCGGTTACCCGGTGATGAACCACCAGTGCCAGGAGGAGATGCTCCTGCACATGATCGGCAAGATCGACAACAACGCCGAGGACATCGTCGACTTCGACGAGGACGAGATCGAGGGCGCCGATGTCGTGGTGCTCTCCTACGGCATCACCAGCCGCGTCACGGTCAAGGCGATCCTCGCAGCCCGGGCCAACGGGCTCAAGGTCGGCCACATGCGGCTCAAGGTGGTCTGGCCCTTCCCGGAGCGGCGTCTCCAGGAGATCGCGCCGACCATCAAGAAATTCGTCTTCCCCGAGCTGAACATGGGTCAAGTGTCCATCGAGGCCCAGCGCCTGGTCGGCCTCGACAAGGTGGTCTCGGTACCCCACTGCGGCGGCACCGTTCACGATCCCGAGGTCATCCAGGCGGCGATCGAGGAGGCAGCACGATGACCGAATTCCAGCACGATCCCTACCGCGAAGATCGGCCGGACAACCCTGTCGAGCCTCTGCTGCGCATGGACCGCATGCCCAGCATCTGGTGCCCGGGCTGCGGCATCGGCACCACGGTCAACTGCTTCGCCCGCGCGATCGAGAAGATCGGCTGGGACCGGGACAACATGGCCATCGTCTCGGGTATCGGCTGCACCGGCCGCGTGGCCGGCTACGCCAAGGCCGACTCGTTCCACACGACCCACGGCCGGGCGATCCCTTTCGCCACCGGCCTGAAGATGGCCAACCCCAAGCTCAACGTGGTGGTCTACTCGGGTGACGGCGACCTGTCCGCCATCGGCGGCAACCACCTGATCCACGCCGCCCGCCGCAACCTCGACATCACGGTCATCTGCGTCAACAACTTCATCTACGGCATGACCGGCGGCCAGGTCGCGCCCACCACGCCCCCCGGGGCCGTGGCTTCGACCATGCCCTTCGGCAACTACGACCCGGCGTTCAACCTGCCCAAGCTGGTCGCCAGCTCCGGCGCGGTCTACGTGGCCCGCTGGACCGCGTTCCACGTGCGCCAGGTGAGCAAGGCGATGAAGGAGGCGATGCTGAAGCCCGGCTTCTCGTTCGTCGAGGTCATCGCTCCGTGCCCCACGCTATATCAGCGCCGCAACCGGCTCGGCGACGGGCTGGAGGAGATGAAGTACTACAAGGAGAAGAGCGTCAAGATGAACGGCGCGGACCCGTCGGATCCGGCCCTCGATCTGCGCATGCGCGAGACCATCGGCGTCGGCAAGTTCGTCGACCTCGACAAGCCGCACTACGTCGACGCCATGAACGACTACTACGAAACGCGGATGGGCGACCAGTACACGCGCTACGAGGGATGAACCAATGGCTGTAACGCAAGTCAAGATCGGCGGATTGGGCGGCCAGGGTGTGATCATGTCGGGGATGATCCTCGGCAAGGCCGCCTCGATCTTCGAGGACAAGAGCGCGACGATGACCCAGGCCTTCGGGCCCGAGGCTCGCGGCAGCGCCGTGAGCTGCCAGGTGATCGTCAGCGACGATCAGGTCCTGTACCCCTACCTGGTCAAGGCCGACATCCTCTGCGTGATGTCGCAGGAGGCCTACAACAAGTACCTCCCCGACCTCGCGGAGGGCGGGCTGTTGTTGATCGAAGAAGATCTCGTAACCCCCACGCAGAAGCACGATAGGGTCTTCGGGATCCCCGCCACCCGCTTCGCCGAGGACCTCGGCAGCAAGATGGTGGTCAACATCGTGATGATGGGTTTCTTTGCCGCGGTGACCGGTCTGGTCTCCAAAGAGGCCGCGCTGACCGCGGTCCGCAAGACCGTCCCGCCGAAGACCATCGAGATGAACAGCAGTGCCTTCGAGCAGGGCTATCAGCACGGTCTGAAGGTCGCTGGCAAGGCCTGAGTACCCCGGATCGTTCGATCCCAACCGGCCGTCGGGTCCCACCCGGCGGCCGGTTGTCGTTTGGAAGGGGAGGGAGGGGAGTGATCTTTCGGGAATCCTGACATCGATTTCCTCTTCGATTCTACCGGTATTAGGCGAGCCTAAAAAAGGCACGCCACGCTACGCAAATACGCGAAAAGAGGACGGTTTTCGACGCAAAGTTCTTGGCTTTTTCGCCAGTGCATGGTTAGAACACGCTCGCACGTGAAGTGTGGTTGGAGGCCCGCCAGATGAGTCAGTTCGACAGCGAGAAGATCCACGCCGACCTGTCCGGGAAGACCCAGTCCGAGCTTCGCTTCGGCGAGTACGACCGGCTGCTGTGGTCCACCGACGCTTCGATGTTCAAGATCGAACCCGCGGGTGTGGTGCTGGCCAAGTCCACCGAGGACGTGGTCGCGGTCGTCAAGTACTGCCACGCGAATCAGATCCCGGTCACGGTCCGCGGCGCAGGCACTGGACTGGCCGGTGGCGCCATCAACCACGGCGTCATCGTCGACGTGACCAAGCACATGAACCAGATCCTCGAGGTCAACGCCGACGAGGACTGGGTGCGCGTGCAGCCCGGCGTGTTCCAGACCCCGCTGAACGCCCACCTCGAGCCCCACGGCAAGTTCTTCCCCCCCAACCCGTCGTCGGCGGACTACTGCACCATCGGCGGGATGATCGGCAACAACGCCTCGGGCGGAAAGTCGGTCAAGTACGGCGCCACCAAGCAGTACGTGAAGTCCCTGGAGATCGTGCTGCACAACGGCGATGTGGTACGGACCCAGGTCTTCCACGAGGACGATCCGGAGTTCCAGGAGCTGATCGTCGAGGACTCGGAGTGGGGCCGGATCAACCGCGAGGTGTACCTGCTGTGCAAGGGCAGCGCGAAGTTGATCGCCGAGAACTGGCCGGACGTCATCAAGAACTGCTGCGGATACAACCTCAAGGAGACCCTGGCCGACGGCATCTTCGACATCAACAAGGCCATCGTCGGCAGCGAGGGCGGCTTCTGTATGGTCACCGAGGCCACCCTGGGACTGGCCGACGTGCCCAAGGCCAAGCAGTCGGCGATGTTCTTCTTCGAGTCCCTGGAGGTGGGCGGCAAGGGGATCATCGAGATCCGCAAGTTCGGTCCGTCCTGCTGCGAGATCATGGCCGCGGACTTCATCACCCTGGTCAAGAACGACCGTCCGGACGTGGCCACCTTCATGCCCGACGAGGTCAGCGCCGCGCTGCTGGTGGAGTTCGAGGGGCAGACGGTCGAGGAGGTGACGGCGCAGATGAACAAGTGCGTCGATCACCTCAAGTCGCTGAGCCTTCTCGTCGACGCCAAGGTCGCCACCGACGAGGCCGACCAGGTCGCTCTGTGGGCCATGCGCAAGTCCGCCCTGCCGATCATCTACAACCGCCCGGGCGTCAGGACCCCGGTGACCTTCATCGAGGACTGCGCAATCCAGCCGGCCAAGCTACCCGAGTACATCAACGGCATCTTCGGCCTGTTCGACAAACACGGCGTCGAGGCCACGGCCTACGGCCACGCCGGTGACGGCAACATCCACGTGCGGCCGCTGATGAACCTGCGGACCAAGGAGGACGTGGACAAGCTGATCCCGCTGGCCACCGACGTGTTCGAGCTGGCCCGGTCGCTGAACGCCACTTACTCGGGTGAGCACGGCGACGGCCGCCTGCGCGCCATGTTCCTGCCCGACCTGTTCGGTCCCCTGTGGCCGGCCATGGAGCAGCTCAAGAAGATCTGGGATCCCGACGGGATCATGAATCCCAACCGGGTGGTGAACCACGAGGAGACGCCGCTGGTGACCCACCACCGGATGGGCGCTGGCAAGTACCACGTCGAGGCCACCGGTTCGATGGTCGACCACGAGGAGGTGCGGGTCAATCTGGAGAAGTGCCACGGCTGTGGCAAGTGCCGCACCTTCTGCCCGATGGTGATGGCGGTCGACGACGAGAAGGCCCTGCCGCGCGCCAAGGTCAACGTGGCCCGTGCCCTGATCTACGGGGACCTGGCGCCGGTGGAGAACCTGGGCTGCGACGACCTCAAGGAGGTGCTGGATCTCTGCTACAACTGCAAGACCTGCAAGCTCCAGTGCCCGACCCACGTGGACACGGGCCTGATCCTCCAGCACCTGCGCAACCACTGGTACGAGAACCAGGGCGCGACCGTGGGCGAGAACGTGGTCTCCAACGCGGAACTCCTGGCCAAGACCAGCGTCACGTTCAACCCCCTGTCCAACTTCGGTGTCAGCCTCGGCCTCACCCGGGCGCTGATGAAGTCGGTCCTCGGGGTGTCCGACGAGCGCTACATGCCCCCGTTCGACTCGCGTTCCCTGCGTTCGCGGATGCCCGCGCGGATCGAGCCGGTCGGCGAGGCCAAGGGCAAGGTGGCCTACTTCACCGGTTGTTTCGCCAACTACTACAAGTACGAGGGCGGCTACGCGTTCATCGAGGTGATGAAGAACCTGGGCTACGAGGTCCTGATCCCGGATCAGAAGTGTTGCGCGATCTCCAAGATCGGGCTGGGCAACTACGCCGCGGTCAAGGAGGCCATCCACTACAACGCCGCCAAGTTCAAGGCGGCGATGGACGAGGGCTATACCCCGATCACCACCTGCACCTCGTGCTTCCTGATGCTCAAGGAGGAGATGCTGGACCTGGTCGACGACGAGGTCACTCGCGCCGTCGCCGGGGCGGTCCGTGAGGCCACCGATTTCGTCGCGGAGAAGATCGCGGCAGGCGAGGTGAACGGCGTGTTGAAGGAGCTCAAGACCAGCATCGCGATCAAGAGCCCCTGTCACGGCAACGTGCTCGGCGTCGCCGGCAGCACCCAGAAGTTGCTCGAGGCGGTCCCGGGCGTGGACGTGAAGGCCAACTACGACGTCTGCTGCGGCATGGCCGGAACCTACGGCATGAAGCAGAAGAACTTCGAGAAGTCGATGAAGATCGCCGAGCCGATGATCGAGGTTTTCAAGACCGCCGACGCCGAAGAGATCTGCACGACCTGCGGCACCTGTCAGATCCAGATCCAGCAGGGTACCGGCAAGGAACCGGTCCATCCGATGTCGATCATCGCCCGCTCGATGGGCATCGACCCCTAGCCTGTAACAAACAAATCGACCCTCCCCCTTTCTCTCCCTCCGCTGTCGTCACGTTCTTCGCCGCGTCCTTCGCTCGGATCCGGGTCTGTTATCCTCCCCCGGTGTCCACGGCGCCGCCCAGTCAACGGATTCCGTACTTCGACAACGCCAGATTCCTGCTCATCGTCCTGGTCGCCGTCGGCCACGCGGTGGAACCGGCGGTCTCCCAGGTTGCCTTCCTGCGTCACTTGCACATCGCGATCTACACCTTTCACGTCCCCCTGCTCGCGGCACTCTCGGGGGTGTTCGCGCGGCGGGCGCGGCGCGGGCTGGTGCGCGACGTCACCGATCTGCTGATCCCGTACCTGGTGTTCCAGATCCTGTACTCGGTCGCCGATCTTCTCGCTGGCGGCCGGGAGACCCTCCACATCTCGCTGCTCACGCCGACCTTCCTCACCTGGTACCTGCTCAGCCTCTTTGCCTGGCGCTGGCTGGCGCGCCTGGTCGAGGGCCTCCCGCTGGCGCTCCCGCTGGTGTTCCTGGTGGGCATCGGGGCGGGGTACCTGGAACCGCTCGACTACCGGTTGAGCCTGTCGCGGACGGTGGTGTTCTTTCCGTTCTTCCTGATCGGGGCGCGACTGCCCCGGGACGCATTCACCGAGATGACGACGAAGTGGTTCCGGATCGCGGGGGGCCTCTTCCTGGCGCTGTTGCTGGCTGAGATCGTCTGGTGGGATCCGCAGTTCGACCTGCACTGGCTGTACGGCGGGATCCCGTACTCCGGGATCTCAACCGGGGCGCCGTGGATCGGCGGTGTGGTACGGGCGGGGTTCTACGCGCTGGCCTGCGTCGCTGGCGCGGCCTTCCTGTCCCTGGTGCCCCGGGGACGGCGGTTCTTCACGGTCTGGGGTGCCCGTAGCCTGGGCGCCTATCTGCTGCACGGCCTGCTGGTCGAGGTTGCCATCGGGTTCGGCGTCTACGAGCTGGATCTGTCCCAGCCCTGGCGACAGGCGGCGCTGGTGGCCGCGGCGGTGGCGGTGGCGATGGTACTGTCGAGCCGACCGGCGTTCGCGACGGCGCGGGCGCTGGGGGGGCAATCCTGGCTCGGCCGCTGGGTGGCGGTCCGGTTTGGCGGAGGGGTCTGATGCGGCGTTGCTTGCTGCCGGTCATCCTCGCCGTCGCGGTGGGGTGCGACGAGCCGCCCGAGATCCCGGCCGCGGCAACTCACTTCCTCCACGACCTGGGCCCGGACGCGCCGTTCTGGAGTTCGCCGTTGCCTTCCGATCTCCGCCGCCACGCGGACGGCACGATCGATCTGGGCGGATTTCCCAACCCCGACGACGTCCCCTTCGTCGCCACATTGGTGCAGCTGGTGGACGGGGTCCTGGGCGGTTTCGGGACCACCTCGACGATCTACCTGCCCCTGGATGGCCCGCTGGCCGAGGGGTTCTCCCTCGACATCCACCAGACCGTGGCGGATGACAGTCCCGTGTTCCTCGTCGGCCTCGACCCCGGTTCGGAGGATTTCGGCGTCCGGCTGCCCGTCGACGTGACCTTCCTGGAGGATGCCGAGCCGTTCGGCAGCCGGAACTTGCTATCGTTGCTCCCCCTGCAAGGCCGGCCGCTGCTGCCAGATACCCGGTACGCCGCCGTCGCTCTCACCGCCGTCGAGGACGCCGCTGGCCAGCCCGTCGGCCCGGCGCCCCTCGCGGACCTGCCCCACCCCTACCCGCTGGCGGTCGAGACCCTGGTGGGGATAGGGGTCGTGCGAGAGGAGATCGCCGGGATCGCCGTCTTCACGACCCAGGACCCGACCGCGGAGCTGCTGTCCCTGGCGGACGCGGCGTCTGCCTGGCCGCCCGAACCCCTCTCGGCCCCCGAGTTGACCGACGTGTTCGACGAGTTCTGTGTCTACCGCACAGTGGTGCCGATGCCGGTGTTCCAGGCCGGCGATCCGCCGTTCCTGACGGGGGGCGGCGGCATCGTCTGGGATGGCCAGGGTACACCCGAGCTGCAGGGACTCGAGGACGCGCACCTGGACCTCACCGTGCCCCGTTCGACACCGCCCGCGGGCGGCTGGCCGACAGCGCTGTTCATCCGTACCGGCGCGGGCGGGGAGCGACCGCTGGTCGATCGCGGGGTGCAGGACGCGGAGGGTGTTCCGCTGGAACCCGGCAACGGGCTGGCCCGGGAGCTGGCCGCCGCCGGATACGCGGGCGCCAGCGTGGACGGTCCCCATGGCGGTCTGCGCAACGTCACCGGCGGCGACGAGCAGTTCCTGATCTTCAACATCGCCAACCCGGTGGCGATGCGGGACAACCTGCGCCAGTCCGCCGCCGAGCTGACCCTGATGCCCGACCTGCTGGGGAGCCTGACCCTCGACACGGCCGACTGCCCGGGTGCCGGTCCGTCCACGACCTTCGACGGCGGCGAGCTGCCCCTGATCGGCCACTCGATGGGCGCCACCATCGCGCCCCTCACCCTGTATGCCGACCGGCGCTTCGGAGCCGTGGTGCTCTCCGGCGCCGGGGGCAGCTGGATCCACAACATCATCCACAAGCTCAGCCCGCTGGAGGTACGGCCGATGGCCGAGGCCGTCCTGGGCTACGACGAGGGGCAGCTGGTGGCCGACGATCCGGCGCTCGCGTTGCTGCAGTGGGCCGGCGAGTCCGCGGACCCGCCGCCCTACGCTGCGGCCCTGGCGGGCGGCGAGGGCCCGCAGACGCTGATGCTCCAGGGCATCGTCGACACCTACATCCTGCCGCCGATGGCCAACGCGACCAGCCTCTCCCTGGGGCTCGACCTGGGGGGCCAGGCGCTGGACCGGGATCACCCCGAGCTCACATCGTTCCGGCCGGCCGAGGCCGTGCTCGGTCTCGTGGGCCACGGGAGCGTCTCGCTGCCCGCCGCCGGGAACGTGGGCGGGGCGCGCACGGCCCTCGTGGTCCAGCATGCCGAGGACGGCGTCCAGGATGGCCATGAGGTGATGTTCCAGACCGGGGGCGCCAGGCACCAGTTACGCTGTTTCCTCGAGAGCTGGCGCGACGGGATACCCACCGTGCCCCTCGCCGGGGAGGCCGACAGCCCCTGTGATCCCTGATCCACGAGGACGTGATGCGCCGAATCCCGATCTTGCTGTTCCTGATCGCCGTCACCGCACCCACGGGCGCCCGCGCCGACGGGCCGTTCTCGCGGACCGACGACACCCGCCCGAAAGCGCCCGAGGAGTGGCAGCGAAGGGAGGTGTAGGGCATCGACCTGGCCGCCGGTGCCACCCGGTTGTCCGGCAACGTGGATCACTTCGCGGTCAACGCTTCGCTGGACGTGATGCTGCGGATCCACAAACGCCACGAGCTGTTTGTCGAGGGGGACGCCGTCTACAGCGCGTTCGGCGGTGCGCCAGTGCTGGACAAGCAGGCCGGATCGCTGCTGTGGGCCTGGGCGATCCACGAACACCTCAACGTGTTCCTGTACAGCACCCACGGCCGCAATCGATTCCTGACCTTGCGCTACCGGATGACCAACAGCCTGGGACTGTGCGTGCACAGCCTGGCGCCCGAGGCGATGCCCACCTCCCTGATCAGCTTCGGGGTCACCCCGGAGCACGAGTGGTGGGAGTACGGGGGGCGGGAGACCCAGATCCGCGGCACCCTGCGGCTGACCCTGACCGCCCCGTTCACCCCCTTCATGATGGTGGGGATCGACGTGAGCTACGCGCCAGTGTTCGTCGACATGGGCGACTTCCGCCTCTACGGCGAGGCGTTCGCCGAGTTGAAGATCACGCGGGAGGTGCTGGCGCTGCGGATCACCGTGGCGGACGAGTTCGACTCCCGGCCGCGGGAGGGGGTGAAGGGCAACGACCTGTCGGTGGTGCCGTCGCTGGTGGTGCATCTGGGGAGGTAGGAGGGCGTCAGGCGCCGGGCGTCGGGCGGGGACGGGCCTCACGGGATCGAAGTGTAGCGGAGGGCCGCCACGGTGCCAGGCGATGGAATCAGCGGGCGCGCCGGTGAGGCGATCCTGGCTCAGTGATGGGAGGCGTGGTCGTCGCCGAAGCCGGTGATCATGTGCGTGAAGTCCTCGGTGACCGTGGTGCCCATGGTGCACAGGTACACGTGGGCGACCAGGAATGCTGTGCAGATGCCGCCGAGGACGAAGTGGACGATGGCGATCGTCGACAGACCGCCGAGGGCTGCGATGACCCCGGCGAACTCGACCGGATACAGGTAGAGCAGGCCGGTGAGGCAGAGCAGCGGCATGATCAGCGCCATCACGCCCAGGTAGCTGATCTTCTGCAGCGGATTGAACTTGTTGTTCGGCTGCGGGTGATAGGGATGTTCGGCCCCCATGAAGCAGTCCATGCCGTAGAACTTCGCCTGCACGAAGGTACCGGGCCACAGGTCCTTGCGGGTGGGGATGTAGTGGTGCAGTCGCCCGAGGATCAGGTTGTAGGCGAGCCACAGCGCCAGGTCGGCGATGGTCACCCAGCCGATGAGGTTATGCAGGGTGACGGAGGTCTCGAGGCCGCCGATGACCGACAGGCTGGTGGGCCAGTGGATGCCCACTCCGGTGACGATCAGGCCCAGGATGCAGACCGCGTGGATCCAGTGCCAGATCCGCTCGATGGCCGGATGGAGGTAGACCTTGGCGTGGGTGCTCATCGGGACCTCCGGAACAGCACCCGAAGGCCGCCGTGAGCGATCGGGAAGCTGCAAGCGCCGAGGATCAGCAGGATGATCGCGTAGTCCAGCCCTAGCAAGCGGTTGGCGCCGATCAGATAACCCTTCTCCCGCGCCAGCCGGCGGTTGTGGATCCGCAGAAGACCGGGGTCGTCGTCGTCCGCCGGTCCCGCCAGCGCCAGCACCGAATCCTCGCCGTGGCAATCGGTGCAGGCGATCGCCTTGGCCGCCTCGCCGAACTTGACGTTGTGCACCGCCTCGCTGTCGTCACCTTCGAGGTGGCAGTGCAAGCAGCCGAGCTTGGCCAGATGGAGCTCGGCGGCGCAGAGGAACTCGGAGTGCTGGGCGACCAGATCCCGGTTCTCTTCGTGGCAGTCCCGGCAGCCGGCTTCGACCAGTTCGGCGGCCGAAGCCCCGTCCTCGTTCATCGAGTGGGGGTCGTGACAGCCCGCGCAACCGTTGGACGAGCCGGAGCCGTGCGGGCCGTGGGCGCTGGTCTCCGCGCCCACGCGGATGGCCTTCATGCCGTCGTGACAGTGCTCGCACTGGGGGGTGGGCATACCGTCGGCGTGGGGGATCTCCACCGCCTCTTCGTGGCAGTGGCGGCAGGTGAACCCACGCTTGCGGTGCAGGGAGAACTTCCACGCCCGGGCGTTGATGGCGGACTCGTGGCAGCCGAGGCAGGCCCATTCCTGGGGTGCCTCCTCGATCTTGGCGAGCATCTCGGGCGCCAGACTGCGGGCCTCGTCGGGGTGGGCCCGCAGCAGCTGCCGGTACTCTCCCCAGGCGAGCGCCCGGACATCGTCGGCGTCGATGACCAGATCGTCCAGATTGGCCTCGAAGTCCCGGGGATCGGGCGCGACCTCGACGGGTCGGTCGACCTCCGCGGCGTTCTCGGCTGGGGGTGGTGCCTGCTGGGCAGCGGCGACGGCGGCCCACGCGATCACCACCGCCAGCAGACCGGGGCCCAGGGCTCGGCTCCAACGGTGCGCGACATCCAGCATCGCAACAGCTCCTGTGTACGCGAGAGCGAGCTCGCGGGGGCGATATGATAGAGATATCGCTGTTGCCCGTCTACTGGCTTGCGATGCCAGTGCGCCACCGTCTACCGGGCCGGCCGGACCGCCGCGCGGGTCAATAGATATCGACCGTCAACAGGTAGAAGTCCGCGGGGTCGCCACTGAACACGGGATCGTACGAGTAGACCCTGATCCACCACGGCCCCTCCTGGTCGGCGACGAATACCAGGGACTCGTCTTCGCAGTTGCCCGCATACGCCACGGCGTCGAAGAGCGCGTCGGGGCCGTAGATGTCCAGGTCGTAGTCCAGCGCGCAGTTGGCAGGGACCTCCACGAACAGGTCCAGCGTGTCACCCGGGTACAGGTACACCTCGTACCAGTCCCAGTCCTCCCCCGCGAACGCGTCGATGGGGCCGACCACGTTGTCGGATTCGTCTCCCTCGGGCACCTGCTCGTCTGCGTCGATCACGGCGTATGACTCGGACCAGGTCTGGATCGCCGGCGGATTGGGCCAGACGAAGGTCAGGACCTCGGTGAATCCGCTGGGCAGGCCCCAGATGTAGTCGTATTGGTCACCGACCCCGGGATCCGCCGGCTGGGGGACGTAGCCGGGGTCGTCGAACAGGTCGACCCAGAACAGGTTGGGTGTGCCGAGACCCACATTGGTGACCGCGACCGAGTAGCGCAGCTCGCCGGCGGGGTCGAGCCAGCCGGTGGCGCTGTAGGAGCTGGCCGGTCCCTCGTTGGTCTCGAAGTCGTAGGCCCACAGGGAGCGGTTGTTGGGCTCGTAGATCTCGGCGCCGTTGGTCGGTACGTTGACCCATTCCACGCCGACCGAATATCCGGTCAGCTCGGGAGCGGTCGGCGGAGCGTTGGGATCGAAGGCGATGACCGTGACCGACCGGGTATCCGTGTCTCCGGTGTCGTCGGTCACGGTGCATTCGACCACGAAGGTCCCGGCGGACGTGAACACGTGGCTGGGGTTCTGGTTGGTCGACGTGCCCCCGTCGTCGAAGTCCCAGGCGAAGGTCAACGGAGCATCTCCGCCCACCGCCACCGCGGCGAAGATCACCGTCAGCGGGATGTCGCCGGTCACGGGGTTGGCGTTGATGCTCAGCGCCGGGGCGGCGTCGGCCGGGTCGTCGCTGCCGACCGCGATGGGAACGGTGTCGCTGTCGTAATCGCCGTCGGAGTCCCAGACCTCGAACAGGGCGTAGAAGGTCCCCGGTACACCGTACGTGTGGATCGGATCCTGGACGTTGTCCTGGGAGCCGTCGCCGAAGCTCCAGGCGAAGGTCAGAGGACCGTCTCCGCCCGCCACCAGGCCGCTGAACTGTACGTCCAGCGGCGCGATGCCACTGGTCGGGTTCGCTGCCGCCGCAGCCTGGGGAATCGTGTCGGCGGGGGTGCTGTCGTCGTCGTCGCTGGTGGTGTCGTCGTCGCCGGTGGTGTCGTCGTCCCCGGTGGTGTCGTCGTCGCCGGTGTCGTCGTCCCCGGTATCGTCATCTCCGGTATCGTCATCTCCGGTGTCGTCGTCTCCGGTATCGTCGTCGCCCGTGTCGTCATCTCCGGTGGCGTCGTCGTCGTCGGCGGTGGCGTCGTCGTCGACCTCGTCCCAGACTTCGGGGCACCCCGCCAGGATCAACGCCAGCGTCGCGATCAGGACCGTGATTCCACGCGTCATCCACACGTACATCGGACAACTCCTTTCCCGGTCGAAGCGCCCGCGCCCGCGGACGCGCTCAGGATGCCCGGAACCGGGAGGGGGGGCAATCCCAATGCCCCGCGCGCGCGCCTGCTGCACGCCTGTCATTGAATGCGCGATTGAGGTATAAACCGACCGCCCCGGGCATCGTGCGGCCTGTCCGTCCGCGTCCCGGGGCCCATACCGCTGGCAAGCGGGTATCTACGGAGAGCGTCTCCATGAGCCTGTTCGCTTCTTCCCGGGGGATACGGCTTCCCAGGCCAGATTCGCCCCCCCGCGACATCCTGGAACTGCCACCACCGAAGATCCTCGTGCTCCCCATGCGCCAGACCCTCGGGCCGCCGGTCCGCCCGCTGGTGCAGCCGGGCGACGAGGTGATCAAGGGGCAGCGCATCGGTGAACCCACGGACCCGGCAGGTGTTCCTGTGCTGGCCACGACCTCCGGGTCAGTGGTCGCGGTCGAAGAGCGCCCGGGGCCCGAAGGCGTCGCCGAGCTGTCGGTGGTCATCGAGTCCGACGGCGAGGACCGCTGGGAGCGGGAGCCCGCCATCGAAGCCGGAGCTCTGGCACTGACCCCGGACGAGATGCTGGCGCGGGTCCGCGCCGCTGGCGTGGTCAATTCCGGGTTCGGGGCCGAGCCGACCCACCGGGATCTGGGCACCGCGATCCGCACCCGCGGCTATGTGGGTGTCTCCGGGACCCCGCTGCTGCGCTCTGTCGAGCACCTCATCGTCCGCGCCGCCGACGTGGATCCCGAGACCCACGCCCTCGAGGCGGTGTTGCGCAGCGAGCTGGATGGAGCGCGGCAGGGTTTCGAGGTACTCAAGCGCCTGCTGGGGGCCACCGCCATCCACCTGGTGCTGCCCCTGGGTCGCGGGCAGGGCATCGATGAGAAGGAGATCGAGCAGCTCTGCGAGCCCCTCGAGATCTGGCCTGTGTCCGCGAATCCCAGCAACTACCCGACCCTCAGCGATCCGCTGTTGATCAGCAACATCGCCGACGTCGAGGTCGGCGGCGTCTTCCACGAGGCCCGCGACACCGGTGTGCTGGTGGCCAACATCGACACGGTCGTGGACGTTGGCCGGGCCGTGATGGCCCAGCAACCCCAGCTCGACCGCGTCGTCTGGGTCGCGGGCGGCGTGCGCAAACCCCGACTGGTCCGCGTGCGGATCGGCACCCCGATGCGGGACGTGCTGGAGGCCTGTGGCGGTACGGTCGGTGTGCCCGGAGCCGTGCTCTTCGGTGGCCCGATGCGTGGCCGCGCCCAGCACGACCTGAACGCGCCGGTCACCCGTCTGGCGAGCGCGCTGTTCGTCCTCGATCGGGACGAGACCGTCGAATCTGCCAACGAGCCCTGCATGAACTGTGGTGCCTGCCCGCGAGTCTGTCCGATGCGGTTGCAGCCCCACGTCCTGTCTCGCCTGTGCGAGTACGGCGAACTCGAAGACGCCCTCGGTCACGATCTGCTCACCTGCATCGAGTGCGGGTGTTGTACCTACGTCTGCCCCTCGCGCCGGGCCAACGGGCACTATCTGCTCCACGGCAAGACCGAGGTGATGGCCCGGAGGCTGCGACAATGAAGGCTTCCCTGCTCACGGTCGGTATGGCACCGCACCGCCACAGCGGGCGCTCTGCGGGTGGCATGATCCGGCTGACGTTCTTCGGCCTGGCGCCGGTGATCATCGCGGCGCTGTACCTCTACCGTGGCAAGGCGCTGGCGATCCTGGCGGTGTCGGTGATCGCCGCGGTCGGCACCGAGGCGATCATCACGGCCATCGTCCGCCAGCCGCTGCGCAAGCTCGCGAACGGACACGCCGCCCTGCTGGGCACGATCCTCGCGCTGGTGATGCCCGCGGGCGCCGCGCTGTGGATCGTCGGTTTTGCCGCTGTCCTGTGCATCGCGCTGGGAAAGATGGTGTTCGGCAACGCCTGGAACTACCCCTTCCACCCGGTGCTGGTGGCGCTGGTGCTCGTCCAGATGTCCTGGCCCGATGGCGTGAACAACCATCTCAAGCCGCTCCCGATGCTGGAGGAGGGGACCACCGGGGAGAGTGCCACCGTCTGGCAGACCGCCGCCGCCCCGCTGGCCGCGGTCAAGGTGCTGCCCCGGCTGGCCCAGAAGGCCAACGTGGAGGAGCTGCTCTGGGGGGACCACCCCGGCGCCATCGGCGTCACTTCGGTCATCGCCATCGCCCTCGGCGGGCTGATCCTGATCGGCCTGCGGGTCATCCCCTGGCAGATCCCATTGGGGTTCCTGGGCGCCGCCTGGCTGTTCGCCGATATCTTCCACCGGGTCGACCCCGGGACCTATCCACCCCCGGCGTTCACCCTTTGCGCGGGTGCACTGTTCTTCGCCGCACTCTTCCTTGCCACCGAGTGGGTCACTTCGCCCTCGACGGGGTGGGGGATGCTGCTGTTCGGCATCGGCGCGGGTGCGCTGACCTGCATCATCCGCTACTGGGGCGGAGCGGTGGAGGGCGCGTTCTTCGCGATCCTGATCATGAACGCAGCGGCACCCCTGCTGGACCGGATCGTGCCGGTACCCTTCGGGAGGAGGCTCAAGGCCAATGCGTGACATCATTCCGATGGTGCTGGTGCTCGGGTTGACCACGAGCGTGTCGGGCCTGTCGCTGGCGCTGGTGCGCGACGTGACCGCCGACCGCATCGCCGAGCAGGAGCTCAAGTTCATCAAGGAACCGGCGATCCGGGCGATCTTCGATGGTCTGGACAACGATCCTGTCGCCGATCGGGTCGAGATCCCGCTGGACGAGAAGAATACCCTGGTCGGCTTCCCGGCCCAGCAAGCTGGCTCGCCGATGGGCGTCGCCCTCGAGGGCGACGGCAAGGGGTACGGCGGCGCCGTCAGCGTGATGGTAGGTGTCCAGCCCGACGGCACCATCGCCGGTATCGGCGTCACGGGGCACAGCGAGACCCCGGGGCTTGGCGCGCGCTGCACCGAAACCCTCTTCCTCGAGCAGTTCAAGGGACTGCCCGCCACCGGCATCGCCACCGCCGCGGACGGCGGCCAGGTCGAGGCAATCTCGGGTGCCACCATCACCACCGCCGCGGTGGTCGACGCGGTCAACGCCGCGCTGGCCCACTACGAAACCCACCAGGGCGAGCTCGCCCCGTAGCGAGGAAGAGGATCGACGATGGCATCGGTCACACGCGAGTTCACCAAGGGGCTGTGGGAGATCATCCCCCCGTTCCGGCTGGTTCTGGGCCTGTGCCCGGTCCTGGCCGTGACGACGGCCGCCTTCAACGGGCTGGGCATGGGCCTGGCCACCACCTTCGTGCTGACGATGAGCAACATCCTGGTCTCGGCCCTGCGCAAGATCATCCCGCGCCGGGTCCGGATCGCCGTGTTCATCGTGGTGGTCGCCACCTTCGTGGTGATCACAGAGCTGGTGATGAAGGCCTACTTCTTCTCCCTGTCCCAGTCGCTGGGCATCTTCATCCCGCTGATCGTGGTCAACTGCATCATCCTGGGGCGCGCCGAGGCGTTCGCTTCCAAGAACGGCATCGTACTGTCGGCGGCGGACGGACTGGGCATCGGCCTCGGCTTCACCATGGCGCTGACCTTCCTGGGCTCGATCCGGGAGCTGTTCGGGGCCGGGACCGTGTTCGGCTTCGGCGTCTTCGGCGAGTCGTTCCAGCCGTTCGCGGCGATGGTCAAACCGCCGGGGGCCTTCATCTGTCTGGGTCTGATCCTCGGCCTGATGAACCTCTACAGCATCTGGCAGGAGCGTCGCTCCAGCCAGGGGCAGGAGGCGTAGACGATGGTCGACTATCTGCTGCTGATCGTCGGCGCGATCCTCGTCAACAACATCCTGCTGGCGAAGTTCCTGGGCAACTGCCCCTTCCTGGGCTGCTCCCAGAAGATGAGCACCGCCACGGGCATGTCCGCGGCGGTGGTGTTCGTCATGACCCTGGCCGGGATCATCACCTGGTTGATCTGGACGACCGTGCTGGTCCGGTTCGAGTTGGAGTATCTGCGGACCATCGCCTTCATCCTGGTGATCGCGGCGCTGGTCCAGCTGGTCGAGATCATCCTCCAGAAGCTGTCTCCCGGCCTCTACAAGGCCCTGGGCATCTTCCTGCCGCTGATCACCACCAACTGCGCGGTGCTCGGCGTGGCGGTGATCAACATCGACAAGGAGTTCGACCTCCTGCAGACCGCCGTGTTCTCCTTTGCGTCTGCCCTGGGCTTCGGGCTCGCGCTGGTGCTTCTGACCGGTCTGCGGGAGCGCATGGCGGTCTCGCCCGTGCCCCGCGCAATGCAGGGAACGCCCATCGGCCTGATCACCGCCGGCTTGCTGGCGCTGGCTTTCGCCGGCTTCGCCGGCCTGGTGTGAGGAGGTAGGAGACACCATGCTTTCTGCTGCACTGGTGCTGGGAGCCATCGGGGTCGTCTCGGCCATCGGGCTGGGTATCGCCGCGAAGGTCTTCGCGGTCTACGTGGATCCCAACATCACCGCCATCGAGGACGAGCTGCCGGGCGCGAACTGCGGCGGCTGTGGCTACGCGGGCTGCTCCGCCTGCGCCGAGGCGATGGCCAAGGGCAAGGCGCCGGCCAACGCCTGTATCGTCGGCGGCGACGATGTGGCGGCGAAGGTCGGCGAGATCCTCGGCGTGTCCGTAGGCGCTTCGGAGAAGCTGGTGGCCCGGGTGGGCTGCCGCTACGGTGTCGAGGACGCGGATTTGCGCTACCGGTACGCCGGGATCGGCGACTGCCGGGCCGCGTCCCTGCTGGCGGGGGGCACCAAGGAGTGCCCCATCGGCTGCCTGGGACTCGGTTCGTGCAAGAGGGCCTGCCCCTTCCACGCCATCACCATGGACGCGGACGGCCTGCCGGTGGTCAACGATGACCTCTGTACCGGCTGCGGGACCTGCGTGCGCACCTGCCCCAAGGGGATCATCCAGCTCCACGGCAACTTCGCCGACCTGACCAAGGTCCACTGCCACGGTGAGTGCACGGCGCCCTGCCAGCGCACGTGCCCGGCACAGATCAACATCCCGGCCTACATCCAGGCCATCGGCGACGGCCAGTACGAGAAGGCTGTTCGGGTCATCAAGGAGCGAAATCCGCTGCCGCTGACCTGTGGCCGGGTCTGCCCCCACCCGTGCGAGGCCGAGTGCCGCCGCAATCTGGTGGACGTGCCGGTCAACATCAACCACCTCAAGCGTTTTGCCTCCGACTACGAGATGAACTCGGGCACGCGCTTCGACTACGCCATCGCCCCCCAGACCGGCAAGCGGATCGCCATCGTTGGCGGGGGACCTGCCGGCCTGACCGCGGCGTTCTACCTCGCCCGGCTGGGACACAAGTGCACGCTTCACGAGTCGATGCCCAAGCTCGGCGGGATGTTGCGCTATGGCATCCCCGAGTACCGGCTGCCCAAGTACGACGTGCTGGACTGGGAGATCGAGTCGATCACCCGTATGGGCGTGGACGTGCACCTGGAGAGCCGGCTGGGCCGCGACTACACCATCGACTCCCTGCATGAGGACCACGACGCGGTGCTGGTCGCCATCGGAGCCTGGGGCAGCCGCACCATGCGCTGCGAGGGCGAGGATCTGCAGGGGGTCTCGGCCGGGACCGACTTCCTGATCCAGCGCGGCCTGGAGGCGGATACCCCGGTGGGCGAACGGGTGGTCATCATCGGCGGCGGAAACACCGCCATCGACGCCGCCCGGACCAGCTGGCGGCTCGGCGCCAAGGAGGTCACCGTCCTCTACCGCCGCGGTCGCAGCGAGATGCCGGCCAACGACATCGAGGTCGTCGAGGCGGACCACGAGGGCGTCAAGTTCCACTTCCTGGCCGCCCCGACCAGGTTCGAGGGCCAGGACGACGTGGTCAAGGTGATGGAGTACATCAAGATGCAGCTCGGCGAGCCGGATGCCTCGGGGCGTCGCCGGCCGGTGCCGATGGAGAACTCGGAGACCCAGCTGCCGGTGACCAACGTGTTCGCCGCCATCGGCCAGTTCCCGGATCTGGACTGCCTGGAGGAGGGCGACAGCGAGACCGGCAGCCAGATCGAGCTCACCCGCTGGCGGACCATCATCGGCGACGAGGACACCATGCAGACCAACGTCCCGTGGCTGTTCACCGCCGGGGACGTCCGGCGCGGTGCGGCCACGGTCGTCGAGGCGATCTGCGACGGCCGGAAAGCGGCTGGCGGCATTCACCAGTTCCTGCAGGGCGAGGCGGTCGCACCGCAGACGGTCGTGGAGGGAGCGGCGGCCTACCACGTGGGCGAGGCCATCATCAACCTGACCGATCCCTCGGACATCGCCGAGGTCGGCCGCAACACCGCCCGCGCCCGGATGCGGGAGCTGAACGTGGAGCAGCGGCGGGCCAACTTCGACGAGGTCGAACTCGGCCTGCTCAAGGAGGTCGCCCACCGGGAGGCGCAGCGCTGCCTGGACTGTGGCTTGATCTGCTACCAGCACAACGCCGGCGAGAGCGACGACCAGCGCTCCGCTTGAGCGGGAACCCGCCCGCTAGCCTCCCTCGGTCTCCGACCCGACGCCGCCCGCGTCCGTCGCCACCAGCACCCGGGTGATCCGCGGCACGAAGTGCCGCCGCTGCCCCAGCCGCCGCCCGTAGGTGGCGATGACTGCCGCCGACACGCACAGCGCCCCCAGAGCACCCAGCGCCGCGCCGAGGTTGGGGTCGATATCACGGCTGGCCGCGAGCGCGTGCCCACCCCACGCACCACCGAGCAGACCGACGGCGGGCAGGAAGTACAGCACGCCCGCGGCCCCGACGATCGCGCTGCCCGCCAGGCTGACCGCCACCCTGTCACCACGGCGAGCGGCGATGGTGTTCAACGCGCGCACCGCCGTGGCGCTGCCGCTGCCGCCCATGGCCGAACAGGTGCCGTGGGCGGAGCAACCGGCGCAGGCCTCGGCCCGGGTGGCCGTGACCACGGCCTCGTCTCCGGGTAGCAGCTGGGTGACGATTCCCTCTTCGATACAGTCCATGGTGCTCCCATACACCGCGCGCACCCTCATGTCACCCTCGGGGATCTCCCCGACCGGGGCGGGAACCAATTGGACCGCGTCGTGTCTCACGCTGATGTGGTACCTTTCGCCACGGCACCGTTACCAACACGGGCGCGTCGTCGTTCGATGATCGGGAGGTGCCCCCGTGGCTGACGCGCGTTGAGGCCTGGCGATGCCAAAGTCGAAGAACGTAAGGAAGAAGGGCAAGAAGCGGCGGAATCGTTCGTCGGGTAGCTCCGGCGGTGGCGGATCGATGCTGGCCCTGCGATCGACGATGAAACGGGCGGCGGGCACAGTCGCCAGCGGCGGCGAGGACGAACGGAAGAGTTCGAGCCCCTGGTCGACTGTGGCGACCGTCGCGATCATCGCCGCGGCGGTGGCCGTGATCTACTTCCGTTTCCTCCGATGAGTAGTGACCCGTGAAAGGGGGTACCTTGCGAGGCGCTCTGCTAGGACTGCTCGCGATCGCGCTGACCTCGGGGCTGATCCAGTCCGCGCTGGCGGCGGACTCCAAGCTCGTGGTGGTCGAATTCCAGCCCGCCACCGACGACGACGCGGGTCTGGCCTACTTGCTGTACAGCACGGTCTCCGAGTCCCTCACCAACGACAGCGGCGATACGGTGGTCGCCGGCGAAGACGTGGAGATGTTCCTGGGCAGCGCCGCGGCCGACTGCCACAAGAAGCGTTCCTGCCTCGACAAGCTGGCCGAGCGTTTCGAGTCGGCGGCGGCGCTGTTGGCGACCATCGCCCGCGACGATCTGGAGATCTCGGTCACCTACGCCTTCATCTCCACCAGCACGGGCAACGTGCTCGATCAGGGAAAACGGGTCTACCAGGCGGGCGAGGAACGGGGGCTGGCCCAGCTCATCCTGGACAAGCGGCAAGAGGTGATGGAAGCGGCCGAAGACGACGCCTGGTCGGCGGACGTGGACGATGGTGACGGCGGCAGCTACTCCAGCGATCTTCCGCCCGTCGCACCCGACGATCGGGACACCCGCGAGACCGAGATGCAGCTGGAGGAGGACGGCGGTCCGAGCCGGTACTCCGCCCGGGAGTTCGAGCGAACCTCGTCGGAGAAGAACCGCGAGGAGAAGGAAGCCCGGGAGGCCGCGGCCGCGGCGGAGCGTTCCGAGCGGGCCCGCGAGCGCGAGGGGCGCTACGCCCGCGAGGAGGACGAGCGGGGGGATCGGGACGATCGGTACAGCCGCGATCGGGACACGTCCAACGATACGTCCCGCCGGGATCGGGATGACCGGGAGAGCCGTGACCGGGTCCGGGTGCGCGATCTGGAGCCGGATGAGGATGCGGCGGCGACGGAATCGCAGACGGCGGACGCCAGGTCGACCCGGGCGAGTCGCAAGGAGGCGAGCGCACGCGAGGAGCGCGAAACCGCCGAGAAGGCGCGACGCGAGAGCACCCGCCGGGAGCGCAGCCGGAAACACCCGGAGGATTCACCGACCAGCGACGACTACGAGGTGGTCGATCGTGTCTTGCTCGAGACCTTCGACAGCGAAGACGACGCGAGCTTCGCGGAAGACAGCCGGTCCGGCACCAACCGGCTGACCCGGGAGGAGGCCGCCGAGGAGGGGATCGGCGCCGCCGAGTACCGGGCCTACGTCAACTCGGGGTTGACCTACGACGGCTGGACCCGCAAGCGATACGACCACAAGGGCAAGTTCCATCTGCGGTTCGCCGGGTTCTACGCCATCGGCGGACTGGACATGTACTACTCCGTGCGGGTCGTTCGGGACAACAGCGAGGTGCTCGAGACCTACTACTGGCAGAGCTTCGGCTTCCGCGCCGTCAGCGGCGGGGGTACCTTCGGCATCGGCTTCGGGGTCGCCCCTGCGGTGGATCTGGGCGCCGAGGTCTCCTTGTTCTACGGCCAGCAGTGGCTGCTGCGGGAGTGGCGAACACCCGACGGGACGACCTCCTCCATCGGCTCGACCGCGGCTCCGCCCAAGGGCCCGGTCATGCACTTCATGATCGAGCCCAAGACGCGGTTCTACTTCACACCGTACAAGCCGGTGAAACCGTACGCCGGCTTCGGGTTCGCGCTGCTGTTCATGCCCCCCTTCGACGTCCCGGAGGACTGGGCTCCCGATCGGCCGGGCACCTTCGTGCTCGGCATCGAGCCGACTCTGGGCGTCCAGTTCGATTCGCCCCTGGGGGTCGGGTTCTTCATCGAGGCGCCCTTCACCGCCTACGTCGGGTCTGACCATGGAGTCGAGTCCGGCCTGGCCGGGGAAGGCGCCTACCTCTCAGACGAGGAGAAGAACGACCCGCCATCCCCGGTGCCGCGGTACATGTTGCGAGCCCAGATCGGCATCCAGATCCGGATGTGAACGCTCAGCGGACCACGTAGACGATGTCACCCAGGCCGGTCTCCACGGCCAACGCCCGACCGGAGTCGTCCCGCAAGTCCGGTCCCACGCTGTACAGCAACACTGCCGAGGAGTCCCAGCTGGGCGAGGTGAGGACCAGCGGTCCACCCGTGGGCGACCAGGGGTCGGTGGGGGGTGCAAGCAGCAGGTCCGGGACGAGGGGATCCCAGGCGCGGGGGTAGCTCCCCGACTCCGCGCGGAAGGTCTCCACGGCCACCGCCCCCTGTTCCAACCCCCGGATGGCAGCGACCATGTGTTCGTCGAAAGCGTCCGTCGGCAGTGCGGGTGGGGTCCTGGGGTCCGGCGTGGGGCGGCCCCCGCGAAAGGCGAGCACCGCCAGCGCGGCGATCAGCGCCGCGGCGACCAGCAATCCCAGCGCGACGCGGGGTTGGGGGCGACCCGATGGGCGCTCCGGCTCCCCGGTATTGGACGCCAGGGCAGCGCCGATGCACGCCGGACAGACCGACTCGCCGGCCGCGTCATCGAGGCATTCATCGCAGTGGTGCCGCCCGCACAGCGTGCAGGCTCGGGGGGCGATGCGCTCGGGGTGCCGGTGGCAGCGCACGCAGCCAACCTAGGGGAGGCCGCGCGGGGGTGTCAAGGCGCCGACGGGCTTCTCGCGTGTGCACGCGGATCAGTTGAAAAACGGGAGTGGTTACTGGTAGTTTTCGCAATCACTATGCCGGAGGTCTCTATCCGGCTCATTCGAACGCAGGTCCGACAGGGAGCAGAGGTCCATGGCCAGGAAGAAGAAGAAGGGCGCCAAGAAGTCCCAGCCGCCGCCGCCGCCCCAGCCCGTGGCGGAAGAAGAAGAGGGCTTCGGCGATCTCGAGGACCTGTTCTTTTCGCAGGATGCGGGGACGTTCTCCCGCGCTGTTTCTGAAGATCCCTACGCTGTGCCCGTGACGGGCGAAGCGATGGACGTGCCGGACGCGCCGGCGGCGATGACCGGTGGCGCGGAGCCTGAGCCCAAACCCGAGCCGCAGCCGGAGCCGGCGCCTGAGCCCGAACCCGAGCCGGAGCCGGCGCCCGAACCGGAGGCCGAGGCCGAGCCGGCGCCCGAACCGGAGCCCGAGCCGGCGCCCGAACCGGAGCCCGAGCCCGAGCCGGAGTCCGAGCCGGAGCCTGAGCCCGAACCCGAGCCGGAGCCGGAGCCCGAGCCGGAGCCCGAGAACGACGGCGACGCTGCCGAGACCCCCCCCACGGCCGAGGTGGGCGTGCTGCCCCCCGAGGAGGCCGGGGCCGACGTCCCCGAGCCCGAGCAGCTGGCCCCGCCCCGCGACGCCGAGGAGAGTGGTGTCCGCGAGGCCACCGCGTTGGGCGCCGACGCCGGCGTCGAGATGGCCCCCGCGGCGGTTCCCGCTGCCCTGGAGTCCGTGGCAGACTTGGTCGCCGAGGGCACGTGGGAAGAGGTGATCCAGTCCCTGGCAAACGAGATCTCGTCCACCAAGAAGCACGCGAACAAGGCGGTCCTGACCTTCGAGCTCTCCCGCGTCCACAGCCAGAAGCTGGGGGACTGGGACGACGCCGAGCGCCTCTGCCGCGGTGCCCTGGATCTGGAGGGTGGCCAGCTGGCCTCGCTCCGCGAGCTGGTACGGATCTGCGCCGCCCGTGAGAACTGGCCGGAGACGGTGGAGTTCCTCTCCAAGCAGGCCCAGACCGTGGAGGATCCGGCGGCCCGCTCGGCCGCGCTGCTGGCCAGCGCCCATATCCGTATGACCCAGCTGGGCGACGATGCCGGAGCGGACGCGGACCTGCGAAATGCGCTGGAGTTCACCCCCGCCAACTACATCGCCCTGCGCTTCCTGCGGGAGATCTATTACCGCCAGGAGGACTGGGACAAGCTGGTCGAGGTGCTCAAGATCGCCGCGGACGTGGCCGAAGGCCCGCAGAAACAGCGGGTGCTCTACGAGCTGGGACGGCTGCACGACGAGGTGTTGCGCAAGCCCCTGGACGCGGCGCCCTATTTCGCCGAGTGCCTGGAGATCGACGCCCGCTTCATCCCGGCCTGCCTCGCCTTGCGCCGGATCTACAGCCGCGCCGAGGAGTACGAGGAGCTGACCAAGCTCCAGCAGGATTTCGCCCGCGCCCTCGGCGGCGCGGACCAGCAGTACTGGATGAAGCGCGCCGCCGCGCTGATGGACGAGAAGCTGGATGACCCCGACGCCGCCGAGACGGCGTACCGCGAGGCCATGGAGTGCGGTCCTCCCGAGCTGCGACCCAGCCAGGAGTACCGCGGCTTCCTGATGCGGCGCCAGCGCTACGAGGCGCTGGTCGAGCAGCTACGGTCCGAGGTCGAGACCGTGGACGATCCGCTGTTCGCGGCCGGGATCCAGATGCAGATCGGCGAGATCGCGCTGGCCGGGCTGGACGACGCCGAGCTGGCCAGTGGGGCCTTCGACGCCGCCCTGGCGCTGGATGCAGACTGCGCGCCGGCCCACGAGGGCAAGCGGCTGCTGTTGCTCAAGGCTGGCGACCACGACGCGCTGGTCAAGCACTACGAGACCGCGGCCGAGGCCTCATCGGACGCGCGCAGCCAGGTGGCGTTCCACATCAAGGTGGGGGAGATCCGCGAGCAGCGGCTCAAGGACGCTGAAGGCGCCGCCGCACAGTACCGCCGGGCCCTGGAGCTGGCGCCCAACTACCTGCCGGCCAGGGAACGGCTGGCGCGGGTGCTGGGCAAGCTTGGTCAGTTCGAGGAGCAGGCGACCGTGCTCGAACAGACCGCCTCGCTCCTCGACGGTGCCGAGGCGCGGAGTGTCACGCTGTACAGCGCTGGCAAACTCTTCGCCGACAAGGTGGGCAACCCCGAGCGCGCCATTCGCTGCCTGGAACTCTCCCTGGAGTCTCCGCCGGGATCGCTGCTGAATCAGGAAGCCCTGATCGAGGCACAGCTCGACGCGGGCAAGGTCCGCGATGCGGCGGATGCCCTGCAGGCTGCAGCGGATTCCACCGAGGACACCGAGGTCCGCGTCTCTTTGCTCTACCGGGCCGTGCACCTGGCCATCACCGAGCTGGGGGACATCGACCGGGCCGAGGCCTGCCTGCGGGCAATCCTCGATCTGAGCCCGACCTTCCTCGAGGCCACCCTCGATCTCAAGGACATCCTCGTCCAGTCCGCCAACCGCGCGTCGGTGGCGGTCCTCGACGAGCAGGAGGCGGCCGCCTGCGACAGCGCCAAGCGCCGCTACTGGTGGCTGTACAGCGCAGCCTGGAACTACGAGATGGCCGGCCAGCTGGACAAGGCCCGCGAGTGTTACTCGCGTGCTCTCAAGGAGGTCAGCGACGCCCGCGGCGCCTTCATGGCGCTGCTGCGACTGGCGCGGCGTCAGAAGGACGAGCTGGCGCTGGCAGACATGTATCGCGAGCGGCTGTCGGTGGTCGGCGACGGCGCGGCCAGCCTGGCCATCCAGGTGGAGTTGCTGGACTGCCTCTACTGGCTCGAGGACGCCGACGCGGTCGCCGAGATGAGCGTGAAGCTCGTCGAGCACGCGCCAGAGGTCAACCTGCCTCGCACGTCGCTGGGCATGATCTGCGAGGAGCTGGAGCTGTGGTCCGAGGCGCTGACCTGCTACGGCGCCGCCGCGGATCGTTCCCCGGAGCGGGTGCGGGTCACCGCCCGGTACCAGTGCGGCCTGCTGGCCGAGGAATTCCGCGAGGACGCCGCCGCGGCCACCGAGTGCTACCAGCTGGTGCTCGATGACGATGCCCGCTACGCCATGGCCCTCGACGGCCTGGAGCGCCTGTGCACCCAGAGCGGTGATCGGGAGGGTCTGGCTCGTCTGTACGCCAACCAGGCCAAGGACGGCATCGGCAATCCAGTGGGCACCTTCTATGCCCTTCTCGCCGGTGACCTCCACCACGAGTTGAGCCGCTTCGATGCTGCGGCGGGGTACTACGAGCAGGCCTTCGAGGATCCCGTCGGCCGCGAGCGGGCGTTCGAGGCGCTGCGGCGGATCCACCTGCGCAATCGGGATGGCGAGGCCCTCGCCGAGCTGACCGAACGCCTGTGCTCCGAGCTGCCCGCCAACGAGGCCCAGTGCCGGCGGATGGACCTGGCCGACGGTCTGTTCCAGATCGGTGACGAGGACGGGGTCATCGCGACCTACGACGGTCTCCTGGCGGACTTCGAGGATCTGGTCGTGCCGGCCTTCCACCTTAAGGTGCTGTACTCGGACCGCGAAGACTGGAATGGGGCGCTCGGAGTGCTGGAGACGATCCAGGACCGGGTCGTCTCCAAAGCGGTGCGCACGGCGGTGGCCGACCAGATCGATGCGGTGTTGCGGGACCGCTTCATCGATCGACCGGAGGCGCGGTCGTTCTTCCAACGCCTGTACGACCGGGACAAGAAAAACCCCGCCGCGCTCAAGGGGCTGGGGGCCATCGCCTTCAAGGAAGAGAACTACGACGACGCGTTCCTGTACTTCGACGAGCTCAAGGACGTCACCGACGATCCGGTCCAGAAGGCCGTCGCGGTCTTCCACCTGGGCCGGGTGACCGACATCAAGGAGGGCAAGCCCGAGGACGCCGCCAAGGCCTACGAGGAGGCTCTCGAACTCGACTCGACGCTCAGCGGACCCATCGAGGCGCTGATCGACCTGCACACGCGCAACGAGAACTGGCAGGCCCTCGTGGGGGTCCTCAGTCGCCAGGCGAGCACCGTCCGGGACAAGGACAAGATCGGCATCTACGCCGAGATCGCCCGGGTCTGGGAGGACCGGATCGAGAACATCGAGCTGGCGATCAAGAGCTGGGAGCGAGTGGTCGCCCAGGATGCGTTGCACCTCGAAGCCTACGACAGACTGATGGGATTACACGGCAAGGAGGGCGATCACCGACGTCAGATCGAGGTCGGAAGGGCGAAGGTGGAGCAGCTGCCGGAGGACCGGCGGGCGGCCCTGCTGTTCGAACTCGGTGCCGTCGCGGGCGACAAGCTCCGCTCCGAGGAGCTGGCCCAGGGACTGTACGAGCAGGCGGCTGCGTGCCCCGGCTCCCACCGCGGGGCCCTGTCTGGACTGCGCGAGATGGCGTCGCGCCGCGGTGACTGGGACCAAGTGGTCGAGATGGCGGGCAAGGAAGCTGAGCTGGTCGACGAACCTCTGGACCGGATCGACCTGTACCTGGCAAGGGCCAGCGTTCGGCTCAACAAGCAGATCGACCGGGAGGGCGCCTGCCCCGACTTCCGCCGGGTGCTGGAACTCGATCCCGAGAACCGCCTCGCGTTGCGGTTCTTCGTCGACTATCACTACGACCGCCAGGCCTGGAAGGAGGCTCTGCCGGTCTTCGAGACCTTCCGTACCGCCGTCGGGGAGATGGACATCGAGGAGGACGAGGACATCCATGAGGAGGTCACCCTCTACTGGTTCAAGTTCGGCCGGGTGTACGCCTCCAACGAGCGCGCCACCGAGGCGCTCGAGTGCTTCCGCACCGCGCTGGAACTGACGCCAACCCACGTTCCCTCGCTCCGTGAGGCTGCTCCCCGGTTGATGGAGCTCGAAGACTGGAAGGGCGCGGCCAAGTTCTACCGCCAGGTCCTGAGGTTGCTGGGCGGGTTCGGCGACCAGGAGACCCTGACCGAAGCCACGCTCAACCTGGGGCGCTGCGAGCTGCAGATAGGCAAGCCCGACGCGGCGGTCAAGCGCTTCACCAAGATCCTCGAGCGAAATCCCAACGACGTGGGCGCGCTCGAAGGCATGGCGGACGTTCACCGGCAGAACAAGGACTGGAACACCCTGCTGTCGACCTACAACGCGATCATCAAGTACGCCAGGAGCGCGGACCAGGTGATCGACGCCTACCTGCAAAAGGGCGACATCCTCGAGGAGAAGCTGGGCTACTCGGACAAGGCCGCGCTGCACTACGAGAAGGTCTTGATGTACGACAAGACCAACCACCTCGCCATGCTGCGGTTGTCAGAGATCGCACTGAGCCGCGAGGACCTGGACAAGGCGCGCAAGTGGGCCGAGGTCGGCGAACGTACCGCGAACGAGGCCAGCGACGGCGCGGGTATCGTGCGCTCCAAGCTGCTCCAGGCCATCGCCAGCGCGGCCTCGGGCGAGGACGGCGCAGCCCTCACCGAGGCGGCCCTCGCCGACGCTGGTGACGACAAGGGCGCGGTCGAGGAGATCGCGAAGGGGCTGGCGTCCTCGTCGGCCACCGGGGACCTGCTCAAGACCTACCGCAAGCACTTCGCGCGGCTGTAACCCGCGCCCCCTCCCGTCGTGACCGACCCTCCACCCCCGCGGCTCGTCCGCACGGGCGGCGCCCTGTTCCGCGTGCGGAGCTGGACCCCGGTACCCCTGCTCGTCGCCGCGATGGCGCTGGCGAGGCCTTCCCTGGGGACCCTCGTCGCTGGGCTGGCCCTGGCCATCGTCGGCGAGTCCATCCGGATGGCGAGTGTGGCCCACATCGGCGCCCGCAGCCGGACCCGGGGGGACGGCGTCGGGCCGCTGATCACCCGCGGACCCTTCGCCCACTGTCGCAATCCCCTCTACCTGGGCAATCTGCTGATGGCCGCGGGCCTCGCCCTGGGGACCGGCATTCCGGCGCTGTCCGCCCTGACCGTCGTGCTGGTGGGAGCCCAGTACCGGGCGATCGTGGCCTGGGAGGAGCGCCAGCTCGAGGTGGCCCACGGCGATGCCTACCGGGCCTACTGCGCTGCTGTCCCCCGCTTCCTTCCCCGGCGCGCCCGGCCGTCGACCGCGGTCTCCGGGCTGCGGGCGCCCTGGTCCCGGGTGCTCCGCGCGGAACGCAGCACCCTGGTCGTTCACGCGCTCGCCTGGGCCGCGTTGGCGGGAATCTGGTTCTGGCGGCCGGGCGAGTGATCCGAGCCAGACTTGCGCCGCCTGGGCCTCAGAACCAGGGAGTCGCCAGCAGGATCGCCGAGCAGATCAACAGCAGGAAGGTGACTACGAACGCGCCGATCAGCCGCCCTGCGGTCAGATAGGGACGGGGAAAGACGCGAAGGTCACGCTGGGGCGCGATGTCCGCGGGTCCACTCGGCGGTTGCCCGTGCAGGGCGACCAGCCGCTGGACGGCTCGATCGATGAAGGGCCGCGCATCGTTCACCAGCTGGTTCGAGCCCCCGTCCCAGGCAGCCACGGCCCGGAAGCAAGCCAGCGCCTCCTCCGTCCGCTTCAGCGCCTCGAAGGCCCTGCCGCGGTAATAGACCAGCGGGATCTGCGGGGACACCAGGGTGCGCAGGTTCTTGCCGCGCAGCATCAGTCCCGTGATCCGGATGACCTCTTCCGGATTCCCCCGTTCCAGCTCACCGCGCGCCTGGCTCGCATTTCGCTGGATAGAGCGTCGGGTGGCCTCCTTGCGCTCCAGGAACTCCAGCCGTTCCAGGGCCGGGGTACGGGGAGGCTGCCGGCCTCGGCGCGGCGCTGGGCCCGGTGGGGTCGGTCGCGGACGTGGCGGCGGGCGGGCGGGCACGGACCCTCACTCGGTCCGGAAACGCCGGGAGTCGGCGACCAGCCGCTGGTACGACTTGATCTCGGCGGCCCGGCGCGCCGCGTCCCAGCCCAGCTGGGCCCCGGCCAGGTCAGCTGCGGTGTCCAGGCACTCCAGCCCTTGATCGGGGGCCTTGAGCAGGATCTCCGTCCGCCGCGCGAACAGGTCCTCGAGGGTCAGCGCGCCCTCCTCGCGGATCGCGTGCAACAGATCTCCCCAGACGAACGGCAAGCCGGGCACGACGCGCTCCGCCAGCGACGAGTCGTCCAGCAACAGCCGGGCGACGGCGTCCCAGTCGCTGCCATAACGGCCCTGGAGGTAGGCGCAGCGTTCGCCCCCCAGGGCACGGGCGATCTCCGCCGTGGGGGGGACCGCGGGGCCGCCACCGCTCAGGTGCCGGGTCTCGGTCGAGCACCCCTCCAGGTGGACGCCTTTGGCTCTCAGGTGCTGGCGGGTGACGTCCAGAACCTCGGCGGCCATCGTTCGGTAGGTGGTCAGCTTGCCACCGGCGATGATCACCAGACCGTCCTCGTCCACCTGCAGATGGTGTTCGCGACTGACGGACGATTCGGACCTGGCGGCCTCGTCGGCGATCAGGGGCCGCAGGCCGGCCCAGGTGCTGATCACGTCGTCGGTGGTGAGGTTCGTCCCGGGGAAGTCCCGATTGACCACCTTGAGCAGGTAGGCGATGTCGTCGGCGTCCGCGTGGACGTCGTCCGCCGAGCCCTCGTAGTCGGTATCGGTGGTGCCGACGTAGGTGTGGTCGCCCCAGGGGATCGCAAACAGGATCCGGTGGTCGTCGGGGCCGCTCATCACCACCGCGTGTTCCACCGGCAATCGCTGGCGACTGCAGACGAGGTGAACACCCTTGGTGGGTCGCAGCAGCGGGGGCTGGCCGGGGCGATGTTCACCCAGGAAACCATCGGTCCACGGTCCCAGCGCGCAGATCACCACGTGGGCCTGCAGGGTCACCTGATCCCCGGTCAGGAGGTCGGTGGCCTCGACGCCGTCCACCCCGCCCCTGTGGGTACGCAGGCCGTCCGCGCGCAGGCGTGTGAACAGGTGGGCGCCGTGATCGTGGGCACTCAGCGCGGTCGCCAGCGTGAGGCGTGCGTCGTCGGTGGCGCAGTCGAAGTACAGCAGCGAGCCCTTGAGTCCGTCGCCCCGCAGCCGCGGCTCGAGCTGGAGGGTCGCCTTCTTTCCGTACCGCCGGTGGAGACGGTAGGCGCGACCCAGCGCCAGCACGTCGTACAGGGTCACCCCCGCCGCCATCATCATCAGCGGCACCCTGTCCCCCTTGAACCCGGGGAACACGAAGGGCAGCGGCCAGACGAGATGGGGCGCCAGCTTCGACAGGAGATCCCGTTCGCTGACGCTCTCGAAGACCAGCCCGAATTCGTAACGTTCCAGGTAGCGCAGACCGCCGTGGACGAGCTTCGACGAGCGACTGGAGGTGCCGTAGGCCAGGTCCGACTTCTCGACCAGCGCTACCTTGAGGCCGCGCATCGCTGCGTCGCGCGCGATGCCAGTGCCGGTGATCCCGCCGCCGACGATCAGGACGTCGTATGCACTGGACGACCCGCTGGAGAGCCGGGTATTGCGCGTATCCTGGCAGAACGCCGGGGGAAGGAGCATCGCGACCTCGTGTCGCCTAGATATCGGGCACGGTCTCGGGTGTCAAGGGAGCGGCCCGGCGGGGCGCGCGTCAGGCCACCGGCTCGCGGGCGCCGAAGCGCGAGAGGATGGCCGCGCCGAGACCGATCACGAACAGCAGGTCGAACAGCAGCGGACCGACCCAGGAGACGAACGGCAACGACAGCAACAGGACCGCGCCGATCAACCAGGCGCCCGTGGATCCGCTGATCCGACCCAGGGGAAGCTTGCGCGCGATCACGCCGCAGATCGCCATCACCCCCGGGAAGGCGACCCCCCACAGCACCAGGTAGACCAGCGCCGCCACGGGTATGCCGATGATCGAGATCACCAGGATCATCATCGCCAGCAGGAAGGCGGTGGTGGTCAGGGCGCCGGCCATTAACGAACGGCCGGGCCGCAGCTCCACGGTTCGGGTGATGTTGAGGATCCGGTCGGGGCTGAACTCCAGCAATATCAGGATGCCGATCAGTGCCATGTAGGCGATGCGCAGGTAGTGGAAGAACGAGCGCAGCTTGGCCCAGAAACCCTTGTGCTTGGGGCGCGCGGTCGCCGCGAACGCCTCGGCCCGGTGATCATCGGCCCCCGAGCGCGCCTCGACGGCTGTCTCCACTTCGCCCAGGGCGCCGTCGATGGCCTCGCGGATCTCCTCGCCGTCGCTGCTGAAGGAGGTCTCCTCGCCGCCGACCTTGCCCAGCCGTTCGACCGCGCCACCCATCGCGACCAGGTCGCCGTCGACCACGCCGCTCTCCTCGAGGACGAGCTTGCCGCCGAACACGACGGCGTCGCCGGTCACCCGGCCCGCGATGCGACACGAACCGCCGAAGACCACCACGTCGCCGTCGACCACCTCGTCCTCGCGCACTTCGACCGACGAACCGAACACGACCCGGTCGTCGGCCCGGGCCGGGGCTGGGGCCATCAGTAGCAGCAGAAGGGGCAACAGCGGCCACCACGGAATGGGGGCTCGAAGGATCATGGGGAGTCCTCCGCGAGTCTGAGGGTGTGCCGGAGGGCGGCGACCGTGCCCATCAAGGCCAGCGCCAGGGCGGCGACGACGAGGATTCCGCCGTGGGCCATGGCGGTCCAGATCGCCTCCGCCGCGGGCGCCAACGCCAGCGTCGTGAGCAACAGGTTCTTGAAGGTGATGGCCCAGTCGCTGAGCAGGTCGACGGGGCCGCGGACGCCGATGGTGCCGACCACGGCGCCCACCAGCAGCAGGTTGGTCAGGGCAGCGGCGATGAGCAGCTTGCGATCGGACCACAGGGCCGTCACGGGCGCCGTGCCGCGCTGGTAGGCGCCCAGCACCGCCTCGGCCAGGGCCGCGGGGGCCTCGGCCACCGGCACGGCGTTGAGCTGCAGCATCAGCGCGCCGTAGGCCTGGACCTCGGCGGCGCAGCGCGGGCAGGTCGCGAGATGGGCGTCCACCGAGGCGGCGCGTTCCACGCCGAGGACGCCCTCGGCGGCGAGCTGCAACGTGGTGTCGTCCGGGTGGTCGTCGGCCCCGCGGTGGGGACCGGCACCGGGTCGCGATGGGTCGTGGGGACGGCTCATGGCGTCGCCTCCTGCAGGGTCATCATCGCCTCGCGCAGCTTGTTGCGCGCGCGAAACAGACGGTTCATCACCGTGCCCGGCGGGAGCTTCAACGTCTCGGCGATGTCGGCGTAGCTGAGGCCGCTGAAGTGGTAGAGCACGATGATCTCCCGGTACTTCTCGCCCAGGGTCGCCAGCGCCCGGCCGAGCTGCTCGCTCTCCTCGGTGCGGATGGCGTCGACCTCCGGGCTCCGGATCCCTGGACCGTCCGGATCGGAAAACCCCGGATCGGCCGTGATGCCCTCGTTGAGCTCCGAGGTCGGCCGCCTGCGGCGGCTCCGGTCGATCAGGTGATTCCGGGTGATCCGGTATACCCAGGTCGAAAACTTGTAGCGGGGGTCGAAGCGGTCCATGCTCTGCAAGGCCTTCAGCAGGGCCTCCTGCGTCGCCTCCTGGGCTTCCTCGCGGTTGCCCGTGAAGCGATACGCGAAGTTGTACAACTTCGTGGAATACCGATGGACGAGGAGCGCGGCTGCGCCCTCTTCGCCGGCGAGCAGGCGCTCGACAAGCTGTTCGTCGGATGTTTCCACGTCACTCGCCCATACCGTACGCACGGACCGCCAGGGTATTTCATCCGGGCCGAGTTTTTTGGGCCGATCGAGGCAGTATTGCCGTCCTCCGGGAGCTGCCACACCTTGCCGGAGCATCGAACCAGTGTTAGAATACCCTCTAAGTATACGTTATCTATACATATTTCAGTGAGAAGAGCCGACACGGGGTCCCGGACCGGATGACGAGCGAGACCAAGCTGCGTCGATACGACGACAAGGACTACAGCGAGGTGGTCGAGTTCCCGGTGGAATTGGTCGACCGGGATGGTGTGATCCGGCTGTACAGCTACGAGGACTCGCTCCGGGTCTACCTGCGGCGCATCGCGTCTGCCCCCTGGCGCTATGCGGACGACTCGTTGATCGCCGCCGAGGTCGACCACTGCAACAAGCGCATCGACCAGCTGCGGCGGTCCTATCTGCTGCGCTGCAAGAACATCGGCGCCCAGCTCGCGACCCAGGACAGGACGACGGACCAATGTGTGATCGGCGAGGGCCTCACGATTCTCAATGATCACCTGGGAGAGATCGACACCGAGCTGATGGACGCGGGCGACGCCGGCCAGCTCGATCTGGAGATCACCTCGCTGGCGGAGGAACAGCTGCCCGCGGTCTACCAGGTCGTGCACCGTCCCACGACGCGCTTCTACCTGCTCTACGTGTTCCCGAACGATGAGCCGGACGCCGAGGATACGTTCGACGAGCACCGGGCGGTGTTCGAGAATGCGGTGGCGATGGGTGGTGATCGCAGCGAGCGGCTCCATCTGGCCCGGCGCGGGGAGATGGCGTTCTTCCTGTTGACCGAGCGTGTCGCCGTGGTCGATCAGGAGGCCGTCGGGCTGTCCGACCAGCAGCCGTCTCCGGCGGACTTGATTCCCAACGCGCGGTCGCGCGCGGACGGGTCGGGGGACGAGAAGCGACCCGCGCTGGCCGCGTTCACGTCCGGGCTGGCCGCCCTGCGTCGCCGGGAACCGGAGCGGGCGGTCTCCCAGCTCAAGCGGACCATCGAGCTCAACCCCTACCACCGCGAGGCCTATCTGGCGCTGTCCACCCTGCTGGACATGACCGGGGACGTGGAGGAGGGCGGGCTGTACGCGTCGATGGCGGCGGCCTACTACCCGCGGGACGGGTTGATCCGGTTCGCCCTCGGGCTCAATCTGTTGCGCCGTGGGCGCCGCGGGGAGGCCCTCGAGGAGTTTGAGCGGGCGGCGGCCCTCGACGGCGCCCTCTATCAGCCCCGGTATTTCGCCGGTCTGCTGCTGGCGATGGACGGAGAATTTGCCCGCGCGGAGCAGATGCTGGCCCGGGCCGTCGAACTCACCCGGCGGGAGCGCGAGCGTGTCGAACTGGCCCTGGGCTGGGTCCGCGCCCGCCGTCGTCTGCGTCGCTTGATCCTGGGGGCGGCGGGATCGTGTGGGCTGGCCGCAGTGGGGCTTGCGATCTGGAGCCCGTGGGCGGCAGCGGTCGCGGTGTTCGCGGCTGTGACGCTCGGCGGCCTCCACGCCGGGCTGTCACGGCTGGCCCGCCAGCGGTTGGCTCGATCGACCACGCGGGCGCTCAGCGGCGTGCCCGGCGAGACCGAAGACTGATCGATCAGTCCTCGGTTCCCAGGGGATCGGCGGAAAAGGCCTCCAGGGAATCCCCCAGCTCACCACCGATGCCGACGGGCACTGGATCCCCGTCGACCTGAGCCACCCACGCCGCACCGTCGTGGTGGAGGGTGAACTGGACCCGTGGCTGTCCCTCGGTGACCAGCTCGAACTTGCCGACCTCGGGCCCCGGATCGGAGCCGGGATCGAAGAAGTCGGTCACCTGGGTCCGGTCGATGGCCGCCAGCAGCTCGCGGGCCCAGCTGGCCTCCAGGTCCACGGGCTTGGCGTCGCCATCCGCGAGGGTCCAGGAGTCGTCGTCCTCGGCATCTCGCAGCAGCTCGAACACCCGCTCGTTGAAGTCGAAACGCAGCTCTGTGACCGCCCAGGGGTTGATGTCGGCCAGCTCGCGACTGCGCCAGCCCTCCGCGCTGCGGTCCAGGGAGCGCGTGACGAAGGCGCCCAGCTCGGCTGCTTCGTCGGCGCCCCGCACCTGGGCCACCACCGTGTCGGTGTCCTCGCGACCGAAGTCGACATGGACGATCTCCTCGTCCTCCAGCTCCACCTCGATCCAGCGCTGGCTGTCGATCAGCCCCAACTCTGGATCGTCGGCGTCCAGGAATCGCTTGACCCGGGTGGTGGTCAGCTCCGCGAGCAGATCCTCGACCTCGGCCCGGGCAGCTCGGTAGGGGAGATCCCCCGTGAGTCGCCAGGCACCGTCCACACGGCGGATCGTCAGGGGTTCGACTCCGGCAGACAGGGTGATCCGGGTCGCGGACCCGCGGGAGAAACGGACCAGGCGCCGATCGCGAAGATCGTCCACCCCCTTGTCCAGGGAGCGCACCTGATGGGACGGGGCGATCCGGATGCCGGCCTCCCCCTCGACCTGAAGGTATCGCCCATCCTTGGCACCCGTCTCGCCCCCGAAGATCAGGGTCACAGGCGCGTCGAGCCCGTCCGCTTCCAGGGTCAGGCGCAGCGCTGGCTCGTCCAGGCCGTACTGGGAGCGGTCCTCGCTGGGCTGCTCGAGGGCACGCTGTTCCTGGAGCGTCGCGGCGGCCCGGGCCACGGCTCGCGAGCCGGCGGGGTCGGCGGGCGCCTCGTAGGGCTCCACCAGGAACCACTCTCCCTCTGCGCCGTCATCCCGCCGCTCGATGGTGACGGTGCCCCGGTCGCCGTCCAGGGTCACACGCCTGACGTCCTCGACCTCGATGGGCAGGACCTGCTCCTCGCGAGCTTCGCGGGCTTCCCGCTCCTCCTCCTGGCCAACCTCGACCAGCAGGACATAGGCAAGTAAGCCCGCAAACAGCGCCGCGACCACCGCCAGGGTCCGTTTCTGCATCGTGCCTCCACACGGGCTATTCGTTTGCCCAACACCGGCCGTCTGTCAAGTCGTCCATACCCCGGGTGGACCCGGATTCCCCGGGCGCTCGCGCGCGCTTGACACCCCCCCGCCGATGCCTATCTTTGGGCTCGCCACGCAAGGAGGGTACGCCGGTGCCGTCGGAAGAGCAGAAGTCCAAGCCTGTCGACACGCCCGCGGATCCCGAGCCGGAGGTCGGAGACGACTCGTCCGACGAGGGCGAGCGGCCGTCCGGGGACAACGGATCGCCGGAGCCCGACGAACTCCAGACGCGCATGCTGACGCGCATCGCCGAGCTCGAGGACGCCCTGGCCGAACGGGACCGGCGTCTGCGGGAATACATCGCCGCCCACCAGCACGCCGTCGAGGAGATGGATGCGGCCCGCAAGCGGATGGAACGGGACCGCTGCGAGGAGGTAGATCGAGACCGGTCGGCGCTGGCTGGCTCGGTTCTCGGCGTGCTCGACGACCTCGATCGGTCCATCGAAGGCGCGGGCTCGACCGGCAACATCGCGGCGTTGCTCGAGGGCGTGAGCCTGGTGCGAAACCGCATGATGAGTTCGCTCCATGAGCTGGGAGTCGAGCCGATGACCAGCCTCGGGGAGCGCTTCGACCCGAACTTCCACGAGGCCGTCGGGATGATCCCCGTTCCCGAGGCGGAGCAGGATCAGCGGATCATCGCCGAGGAGCAGTCGGGCTTCCTGTTCAAGGGCAAGCTGCTGCGGGCGGCGCGCGTCATCGTCGGAACCCACACCGGATCGTGAGTCCGAACGCGCCGCGTCCCTTGTTGCTCTCGTCGACGCCTCCGCTCAATGTCGTCCTCGTCGAGCCGCTGATACCCCAGAACACCGGCAACATCGCGCGCCTGTGCGTCGGCACCGGCTCGGTGCTGCACCTGGTGCGGCCGCTGGGCTTCGACGTCACGGAGAAGGCGGTCCGTCGGGCCGGGCTGGACTACTGGCAACACCTGACGCTGAAGGTCCACGAAGACTGGAACGAGCTGCGGAGCGCGTTTCCGGCGGGAACCCGCCTGTTCGGCACCTCCAAGGCCGCGCGGCGGGCGTACACCGCGGTCGACTACCGCCCCGGGGACGCCCTGGTGTTCGGCAAGGAGACCAGCGGTCTGTCCCAGGCGATCCTGGCGGAGCTGGGCGACTCGGTGGTCGCGGTTCCGCGCTTCGGGCCGGTCCGATCGTTGAACATCGGCAACACCGTCGCGGTCGTGCTATACGAGGCGCTGCGCCAGCTCACTGGCGGATTCGACACCTTCGGAGGAGCAGCTCCATGAGTCGCACGGCGGATCGGCTTATGTCCGGAATCCAGCCCACGGGTCACGTGCACATCGGCAACCTGGAGGGCGCGATCACCAACTGGGTCGCGATGCAGCGGGACTACGATGCGACCTTCATCAGCATCGTCGACTATCACGCGGTGACCATCGAGTACGACGTGGCCGAACTTCCGGGCCGCGTGCTGGATCTCGCGGCCTGGATCGCTGCAGCGGGCATCGACCCCAGCGAGAGCGTCTGCCTGTTCGTCCAGAGCGACGTGACGCGGCACACCGAGCTGTGCTGGCTACTCAACACGGTCACGCCCATGGGCGAACTCAGCCGCATGACCCAGTTCAAGGACAAGAGCCGGACCCACGCCAGCAACATCAACGTCGGGCTGTTCGACTATCCGGTGCTGCAGGCCGCGGACATCCTGATCTACCGGGCCAGCGTGGTCCCCGTGGGCGCCGACCAGGTCCAGCACCTGGAGCTGTCGCGGGACATCGCGCGGGCCTGGAACCGTCGCTACGCCCACGATGGATTCCGGCTGCCCGAGCCCCAGCCGGTGCTCAACCCCGCGCGTCGGATCGTCGGTCTGGATGGCGACGCCAAGATGAGCAAGTCCAAGGGCAACAGCATCGCCTTGGCGGATTCGGCCGACGTGGTCTGGGACAAGCTGCGACCGGCAAAGACCGACGTCCGGCGCCAGCGGCTGACGGATCCCGGCGAGCCGGACGACTGTCCGATGTTCGGGCTCCACGAGGTCTACACGCCCGACGACAAGCGGGCGGAGCTGGCCGAGGGGTGCCGGACCGCGGGGATCGGTTGTTTCGACTGCAAGAAGGTGCTGGCGGCCAACCTCTCCGCGCGGCTGGCGCCGATCCAGGAGCGCTACAACGAGCTGATGGCCGAGCCAGGCCAGGTCGTCGAGATGCTGGCCGAGGGGGGGCGGCGGGCGCGGGCGACCGCCGACCAGACTCTGTCCGAGGTCCGCGCCGCGATGGGTCTGGACGGCTGGCGGGGCTGACACCGGGGCCGCGGCGGTTGCCAGCACAAGAGGTACGAACGAGGAGGCACGATGAAGCGGGCGCTGATCACGGGAATCACGGGGCAAGACGGTGGCTATCTGGCCGAGGCGCTGCTCCGGGACGGCTGGGAGGTCCATGGCCTGATGCGGCGGCTGTCCGCGCCCAACGACTGGCGCATCCGCCATCTCAAGGACCGGCTCCACCTCCACTGCGGTGACATGCTCGACCAGGGATGCCTGATTCGGATCCTGTCCGATGTGCGCCCCGACGAGGTCTACAACCTCGCAGCCCAGTCCTACGTCGCAGCCTCCTGGGATCAGCCGCTGTTGACCGGCGCCGTCACGGGGCTGGGCGCAGCTCGCCTCCTCGAAGCGATCCGTCAGGTCGATCCCTCGATCCGCTTCTACCAGGCGAGCTCGTCGGAGATGTACGGCCTCGCCGAGATCGTGCCCCAGAAGGAGGACACGCCCTTTCACCCCCGCAGCCCCTACGCCGCGGCCAAGGTCTATGCCCACCACATGACGGTGAACTACCGCGAGAGTTTCGACATGTTCGCGGTGTCCGGCATCCTGTTCAACCACGAGTCACCGCGGCGCGGGGAGGAGTTCGTCACCCGCAAGATCACCAAGTCGGTGGCGGAGATCGCGACCGGTCAGCGGGACAAGCTTCATCTGGGCAACATGTCGGCCCGCCGCGACTGGGGCTTTGCTGGCGACTACGTGCTGGCGATGATCGCCATGCTCCGCCAGGACACCCCCGAGGACTTCGTCGTCGCCAGCGGCATCTCCTACTCCGTGGAGGACTTCTGTCGCAAGGCATTCGAGGCGGCGGGGCTGGACTTCCGGAACCACGTGGACGTCGACCCGGGGCTGATCCGGCCCGCCGACATCCCGGAGCTGCGCGGGGACTATTCACGGGCCGAGCAGCGGCTGGGATGGACGCCTGAGGTCGATCTGGACCAGCTGATCCAGATGATGGTGGACGCCGATCTGGAGCGAACCCGGGGCTCACGGGATTGACCGATCTGGTCGTCGGAGCCGGGGGGTTCGTCGGCCCCTACCTGACCTCCCACCTGCGCTCGGTGGGTCGCGAGGTGGTGGCCCTCGACGCGGTCCCGGGCGACGATGTAGACGAGGTCTGCGACATCTGTTCGCCGCCCGAGCTGGAAGACGCCATCGCCCGGATCGCGCCCCGCCGGGTCTTTCATCTGGCCGCCCAGTCCAGTCCGCGCGTGGCCCGCGAGCACCCGGCGGAGACCTACAGGATCAACGTCCAGGGGACGTTGAATCTGCTGGTCGCGTTGCGACGCCGCGCCCCAGGCTGCCGCGTGCTGTTCACGTCCACGTCGACCGTCTACGGGCACGTCCCGCCCGAGGCCGTCCCCCTGCGAGAGGAGCGGCGCCCTTACCCCCCGGGTCCCTATGAGAGCAGCAAGCAGCTGGCCGAGACCCTCTGCGGAATCCTGGGCGCGGACGGGCGCATCGAGGTGGTCGTCGTCCGTCCGTTCAACCACACGGGTCCGGGCCAGTCGCCCCACTTCGTGGTTCCGGCGCTGGTCCGCCGGGTCGCCGAGGTCGCCCTGGGGACCACCGAACCGCTCATCGAGACCGGCAATCTACATCCTCGCCGGGACTTCACCGACGTCCGCGACGTGGTACGCGCCTACCGGGGAATCCTGGATCGGGCCCCGTCCGGATCCGTGGTCAACGTCTGTTCCGGTCACGCCCGGTCGATCAGGTCACTGGTCGAGGATCTGTTGCGGCTCGCGGGCGTCGACGCCGAGGTGCGGATCGACCCCGCCAAGCAGCGCCCCTACGACGTCGAGGTCGTCCGCGGTGACACCCGCCGGCTGGCGGAGTTGCTCGGCTGGACGCCGGCGCCGCTCGGCGACCGTACGTTGCAAGAGATGCTGGCGGAGGCTCTGGAGGGGGGGAGGGGACAGGGCTGAGAAGAGGGGGCGCTGGTCGGCGCGCTACTCTCCCCACTCGTCGATCTTGCCGTCGCCGTCGATGTCACGACCGGCACGCTGCATCACGCCGTCCGCGTAGTACTCCCAGTAGTCGATGCGACCGTCTCTCGGCAGCCGAGCGTCCTGCTCGATGCGTTCGACGTGTCCCCGGTCGTAGTACTTGAACAGGTCCGGCCGGCCGTCGAAGTCCGTGTCCCACTCGCTTCGGACCCGCTTGCCGTTCTCGTAGAAATCGACCCAGTCCGGCTGGCCGTCGAAGTCGGCGTCGATCTGCTCCCGGCTCATCACGTCATCCTCGTAGAAGGTGATGACGTCGGCCCGCCCGTCCCGGTTGAGGTCGATCTCCCGGCGGGTGGGCGCGCTGGCATCCACGTCGGCCCCGGGGGGGTAGTAGTTCCAGATGTCCGCGATCCGATCGCCGTTGATGTCGACCGCGACCCGCGTCTGGTTGGCCTCCTCGGTGGTGGTGAACGGGGAGATAGCCTCCTCGTCGTCACCCTTCTTCTTGCGCTTGCCCCACGCGTCCGCCGGTAGCAGCAAGGCGACCATCATGGCCATAGCGATCGCGGTCCACAGCTTCCTCGCGCTCATGTGCTCACTCCAGGGGCGTCACCCGTTGAACGACCCTCGCCCCGTTATGCCTCACAACTGCTCCGGTTTCAAATCAGCCCGGATCCGTGGGGATCGCATCGCAGGAGAACAGATAGGTCGCCACGTTGATCCCCACCCGGCGGGGGTCACGCGTGCGTACCACGCTGGTGAAGTAGCGGCGTTTGCCCGGTACCCGACCGCACAGGTCGATCAGGGTGGGTGCGGCCTCCTTGCCCAGTGCGTCACGAATCCGCAGCACCAGGGGCCGGGCTTGACCCTCGTTGCCCTTGCCACGCTGGACGACGATCGCCAGGTCACCGCTGTCCAGCTCCACCAGGCTGCCGGGCGGATACCGCCCGATCATGCCGACGAACAGCGCCGTCAGCACGGGGTCGTACTGCTGGCCCGAGCCGCGTGTGAGCCGCTTGATCGCCTGGTCGGGAGGCAGTCGATCCCGCTGGGAACCGCCCCCCAGCATGGCGTCGTAGGCGTCGCAGACCGCGATGATTCGCGAGTACAGGTGGGGCCTCAGCATGGGGAGGTCGGGATACCCGTCGCCTCCGTCGAAATGGCGGTGGTGCTCGGCGGCCACGATCGCCCGCTGGAGGATCCTCGAATCGCGACCGTGGGCATCGAGCAGGAATCGCATGCCCAGGGTCGGGTGCTGTTCTTCCAGCTCTTCCGGGGTCAAAAACGCCGCGAGATCGTGGTCCGGCGGCAGGGCCTCGCCGATGTTGTGGTTCATCGCCGCGACACCGAGGGCGATCATGTGCTTGCGGGCCAGGCCGATGCGGCGGCCGAGGGCCAGGGCCAGCACGGTGGTGTTGATCGTGTGATCGAGCACCGGATCGCCGACACCGCGCAGCGCGCCCAGCTGCAAGAAGGTGTTCTCGTCCCGCTCGCCGACCACCATCAGTCGGCGGACCGCCACCTGCTGGCGCCGGAGCCGGTTGGAGGCCCCCTCCTCGTCGCTGCCGCGCCCGTGGAACGAGTACATGGCGCGCACGTAGGCTTCGAGGGCGTCGAGCTTCATCGCCGTGCCGTCGTCGTCGTCGGCCTTGTCGCGCTGCCGCTGGGGGCTGATCAGCATGATCTCGGTGACCCCTGCCACCGCGCATTCCCGTTCCAGCTTGGAGCGGGGATCATCGGAGTCCGTGCACTCTCGCAGGGCGATCAGGAACTCGAGCAGCTTGTCGTCCCTGAAGCCGCGCAGGAACGAGACTCCGCCGAGTTCCCGTTTGTCGAGGAACGCGCTGAGCTTGGACACCAGGCGGTGGCTCGCCGTGTCCATCCGCAGCCGCATCCCGTTGAGGAACACGGAGTCGCCCAGGGCGATCACCGCGACGGCCTCGTCGTGCTCGTGGGCCTCGCGCAGGGTGCCCGCCAGATGCTCGAGGGCCCGATGGGGCGTCTCGTTGTCCGACGAGTAGATGCCCAGGGTGCGGGTGATACCCCAGAACTGCGGGATCAGTCGCCGGCCGATCTCCACCAACCAACGGCGGCGCGCCTTGGACGCGTCGTCCTGAGCCACCTCGAGGTTGGTCGGCGGACCGTGGGTCTCTTCAACCACCGTGCCGTCTCCCCTCGGCCAGCTCGAGAGCATCCCGGGCGGCCTTGCGGAGCCCTGGCTGAAGGCTGGATGCCGCCTGCTTCAACAATCGGCGCGCACCTACGGTGCGGATGTGCGCCAGTCCCTCGGCCGCGAGCCGCCGGGTCTCGCTCTGCCGGGGCGCGGCCAGCCGCACCTTGGCCAGCAGCAGCTCGCCGAGGGTCGCGGTGGCTGCGTCGCCGCCGTCCTGCGCCAGCATGGCGATCGCCAGTTCCTTTTCTTCCCGATCCCGCCGATGGAAGCTGTCCGCGGTGACCATGCGCTTGAGCAGGGGGACCAACGCGGGTAATCGATCGGCGTCCATTCGCCGGATGATGGCGCAGCGCACCTGGAGATTCCGGTCGTCGGCGAGCATGGTCGCCAGCCGCTTCCACAGCTGGCGCACGTGACTGGAGGGGATCAGCTCGATGGCAGCCTGACGGACAATGGGCTCCGAGTGCCCCAGCAGAGCGGCCAGCTGATCGCGGGCAGCGTAGGACTCCATCCGGGACAGGGCCTCGATGCGGATCCGCATCGGCTCCGGGTCCATCCGGTGGATACCCTCGGTCAGCGGCCCGGGATCGCCCTGCAGCGCGGTGACGATGCGCTGCACCAGATAGCGCCGGAACCCGTCGTCGGGCATCTCCGTGGCCACGTCCAGCAGGGCGCGGACCCTGACCTGGCCGCCGATCTGCAGCAGCGCCTCCAGCTGGCGGGCCGCGGCGGCGTCTTCGGGATCCAGCTGGCGGGCGAATCGCACCAGCAGGTCGATGTCCAGCAGCCGAGCCACCAGCTCGCTGGCCATCCGGGCTGCCTCGGCGTCCTCCACGTCCGCGAATCCCTGCAGGGCCTCGACGGTGCCGCGCAGCCGGTCGATGAGGCCGAACTCCGCTGCACTCTGGATGCAATCCATCAGCAGCGGCGCCGCCTTGACGATGTCGATGGCCGAGTCACCGAGCAAGGCGACGTGCATCAGGAAGGCGGTGGTCTTGTCCAGCAGATCCGCCGCGCTCTCCTGGTCCGCCTCCTCCCACAAGGCGACGATCTCTTGCGGGGGAACGTCCAGCGCCTCCCGCTCACCGTCGGCGAATTCCAGGGTCCGCAGGCTGGCCGTCGAACGCCACGAGCCCGCACCACCGAGCGCTCCCCCCGAGGAGCCGAACGCCTGTGCCAGTGCGCTGCGCTCCCCCGTGTTCCGGGCGTCGTCGATGGCTCCCCCCCCGGTGGCTCCGCCCTCGCCATCATCGGTCACCGCCTCGGCATCGGAGAGCTCCTCGCCCCCCAACGAAGAGCCCGATTCCTCCAGGCTGTCGAAGTCGTCGCTGTCGTCCAGACCGTCGAGGTCGCCGAACTCGCCGCTGTCACCGAGGTCGTCCAGGTCAAAATCCTCGTCGAACAGATCCCCGGCCCCGCCGGTTCCACCTCCCGGTCCGGCGTCCGCTCCCGCCTCCATCTGGGGCAGATCCGGCGCCGCCGGGTAGCGGAGATCGTCGTACAGCTGCAGCTCTTCTTGGAGCACGTACTCGCCGTCCGCCGCACTCGCGTCCGAGGACAGGATCCGCTGGCAGATCTCGTCGAAGTTGACCGCCTCGCCACGGCCCGCGTCCGCCGAGTCCTCGACGGCCTCCTCCACGCCCTGGACCGCCTCGTAGCCGATGTGGTGTAGATCCGCGGCCCAGAGCAACCCCTGGAGCGTGTCCTCCTGGTGCTGGGGCAGGTAGAAGTTGGTGCCCAGGATCGTCAGGAACTCCAGGAATTCCTCGACGGACAGCCCCGCCCGCAGGGTGAGCACGCGGATCCCGTCCCGGTACAGCTCGTCGGCCAGGCCTCCGCCGGGCGGATCCGAGATCACCTCCACGCCCTGGAATTCCAGCCCCTTGCCCTTGACCTCGAGGTCGATGGAGTTGAACTCCTTCAGCCGGGGAGCGAGCTGGGTCAGGATCTCGTGGGCGTGCCGCCGGGAGTGTTCGTGGTCGGCGCCGTAGAGGCGCACGGTGTACACGACCCGCCGCAGACCGGACAGGTCCTGGGCTAGTGCAGTCGTCGATCGCCCGGGCGGGTCCTTGGCAGAAAAGGGAGCGGGGGGCGAATCGGCGCCAGGGGGTGTGCTCTCGTCCATCCAGCGACCCAGTATCTCACGACCCGAGGACTAGGAGGTCAAATTGTAGGAGCAGGAACACGGCCTGGATCGCGTCCAGCTCCGAGCCAGGCGTGGCCACCGTCAACAGATCGTTCAGGTTCCCGCCGCGCGCCGCCGCCTCGTGAACGGTCAGCTCGTTGGAGCGCAATGGCACCGACGCCTCTGCCGGTCTGACCAGACCCTGGGACACGGAGCGTTTCCGGTGGCGTTCCATCGCCCGGGCCAGGATCCCGCCACCGAGGCCGTCCCGAATCGTGATCGCCAGCGCGTCGTCCAGTGGACAGGGCGGGACATTCTCCAACAGGCCCTCGGCGGGGCCGGCGAGCACGGTGGCTTCCGTCCAGCCGAGCACGCGCGCCAAGTGATCCGCCATTCGCCGCTGACCCACCGACTCCAGCCGCGTCGCCGAGACGAGCTTCCGCTCGCCGAGCACCCGGATCGCCCGCCGGTCGTCCCCCGCGCACAGGTGTTCGACGACCAAACCCTGAGTCCGGGAGAGGTTGCCTTCAGCCATCAGGAAGGCAACGACGGAGCGAGGCGCGTGGGACCCCTCGACTCCGACCAACCAGCCGTCGCGCAGGTGCAGCGCGATCACCTCGTCGGCGTTCCAGCACACCGCGACGCAGCTCTGCAGCCCGCGGATGGCGTGGGTCAGCTGGGCGCGGACATCGACGGCCCTGAGCTTGAGCCGGCTCAGGTTCCCATCCCGGTCCTGCGTCGGCTGGCCCCGCCGGTACTCGTACACCGGCCGCCAGTGATCGTCTTCGAAGCGAACCAGCACCTCCGGTCCGACCGAGCTGTCGGCCAGTGCCGCGCGCAGCGCGCGGGAATCGTAGTTCAGTAGCCCTCGACCGGGCACGAAGGCCGTGGCCCGGCCACCGGTCGGGAAGCGCCAGCCGAGCTGCTCGGTCTGGGACTTCTCGGTCTCCCTCGCCGCCACGGCGATGGCGACTTCCTGGTCGGTCTCCTGCTCGTCGATGGGGACGATGGAGATGCTCGGGGGTTCCTGCAGATCGTCGCCGAGCGGGGCACCCGAGGGGGCTGACTCGTTCTCCACCTGGGTCAGGAAGTCGGCCAACGCGCGCCCCGAGAGGCGGATTCCTTCCTCGTAGACGTGGTCCTTCAGGTCGGAGAGGAACTCGGCAGCGGATGGATAGCGGTCACCGGGCTCGGTGGCCAGCGCTCGCATGAGGATCGGTTCGAGCGCGGTGGGTAACGACAGATCCCGCTCCAGCTGTTGCTCCGGATCGAATCGTCGCAGCTCCTTGACCACGTCCCGGTACTGGGCACCGCGGAGCAGCGGTTCACCGATGACCAGCTCGAACAACACCGCGCCGAGGGCGAAGATGTCGGAGCGGGCGCTGGGGGTATCGCCGCGGATCAGCTCGGGCGCGAAGTACCGGTACTTGCCAAGGATCTCGCCGCTCTCGGTCTCCCAACGCGCGATGGCGGCCTTGGAGACCCCGAAGTCGGTGAGCATGACCGCCCCGGTCCGCGAGAGCAGCACGTTGGCCGGGCTGACATCGCGGTGGACCAGATTCAGCGGTGCCCCGTCGGCGTCCACCGCCGTGTGGGCGTGATCGAGGGCCCGCAAGGCCTCGCCGATGATCCTCAGGATGTGGCGGTAGGGGATGGTCGTGTCCAGGTCGGAGCACAGCGACATCAGCCGCCGCAGGTCCATCCCGTCGACGTACTCCATCGCGAGGTAGTAGTTGCCCCGGTCCTCGCCCAGGTCGTGGACCTGGACGATGTTGGGGTGGCGCAGCGCCACGGTCACCCGGGCCTCGTCGAGGAACATGCGAACGAACTTGGCGTCCTTCACCAGCTTGGGAAGGATCCGCTTGACGGCGTAGTACTGGCGGAAGTCCTCGAGCCCTTCCACCCGGGCCAGGTACACCTCGGCCATGCCGCCGAGTCCGAGGGGGCGGATCAACGTATAACGTCCGAGCCTGTGAGTCCGTTCGGGCATGGTCCAGGCAACTCAGATCGAGGGGAGATTGTAGTGGGTTTCTCGGTCCGGCGTCAGCCGCCAGCCGCCGAACGCGGATCAGGGGCCCAGGGTCACCGCTCCGCCCTTGACCCGGGCAGCATCGTGTCCGCGGCCGTCGCGGACTATGAGCGCGCTGACGTCTTCCCGTTCCATCGCCAGCTGGTAGGCCGCGAGTGCGCTGTCCGAGCGGTCCTTCGCCGCCATCGAGTCCCAGCGCTCGTCGACGATCAGGACCAGCGTCGGCTCCGGCTCGGCGAGCCGGATTATCCCCACCGCCGGTAGGTACTCGCCGTAGCTGTCCACCGAGGGGCTCCCCGCGTGCATCAGCCGGGGAACCAGGGACGCCAGGGCCAGGGCTGCCAGCAGGCTCAGCAGGATGATGGCGCCGATCTGGAAACGCGCCGTTCCCACCGACTGGGCCGCCGCGACGGGTCGATGGCCCGCCGAGTCGACGGCGCGCTTGATCAGCTCCTGTGGCTTCTCAGGAGGCGATTCGTTCTCGACGACGGGGTGTCCGTCGGGAACATCGCCGGGGATCTCCTCGCCGAGGATCTGCTCGAGGGAGTCCTTCAACTCGCGGCGACTCGCGGCTGTGTCACCGCGCAACAGCTGGTCGAGGGTGCTCTCGTGATCGTCCTCGGCCAATCCGAACTCACCAGTGACCTCCGCGTCACCCTCCACCGAGCCCGCCGAGGACCGGGCGCCGGCCGGCCGTTCCGCATCGGTCGCCACCTCCTGGGCGCGCGCGGAGCCCCGGGGCATCGCCGCCCTGAGAGCCGTGCGCTGGTCCACCATCATCTTGATCGTGGGGCGACGGTCCGCCCCGGCTGGATGGGCCTCGAGCAGGGGCTCGAGCCGCTTCATCAGGCGATACGCCACGCGCATCCGCTTCGAGTCGCGGTCGTCGAACTCGGCGCCGGCCGGCAGACCGAGGAACTCGTGGACCTGGATCACGAGTCCGAGGGCGATGGACTCGGCGGTGTCGCTGTCGATCTGCTCGGCGTCGATGCGCCCCGGTGTGATGTAGCGGATGCCCGCGCGGGCGCGGGCGAGTCCCCGGTCGAGGGCATCGCGCAGGCGCTCGATCTCCGCTTCGCCATCCCCTCCCAGGGGAGCCACCCGCTCCTCCGGGCACTGTCGTCGGCGCCAGGATTCCAGATCCTGGAGGATGGCTGACAGGCTTCTCACGTTGGTTCCCCACACCGCTGCTACCATGTCACCTGTCCAGCCCGACCGCGTCAAGACGCGAGGGAAGGAAACCCCCCCGTGCTATGTTTCGATGAAGATGGACAGACGCCGCCCAATCGGTCTCGTCCTCGCGGTGGCCTGCGCGCTCGCGGCGCCTGCGCGTGGGGCGGAAGAAGCGGCTGCCGACGATCCGGTCTTCTGGTCCGATCCCCGGGGAGTGATCTTCTCGCTGGATGGGGCGGCCGACGAGATGGACCTTGTCCGCCTCGGCGAACTCCGGGAGCGGTTCGACCACGGGATGGCCGCCCTGGACGAGGGGCGCTGGGCCGAGGCCAGCGAGGCGCTGGAGGAGGTGGCCCTGGAGCTGCCGGTCCCCGCGGCGCTGCACGCGGCCGCGGTGGCCCACTTCCAGCTCGAACACTACCATCGCGCTCGCCAGCTGCTGGAGATCTCGTTGGCTGCCGCGCCCGATGACCTGCGGACCCACAACTTGCTCGGCCTCGTACTCGGTTCCCTCGGCCAACCGGGGGACGCCGTCGTTCATCTGATCGCCAGCCGGGAGCTTGCACGCCAGGGCGACAACGTTGCCTTCGAGGCCTTCGCGATGCTGAACCTGGCGCAGATGCAGCTCGAGCTGGGGAAGCCCGACGAGGCACAGGAGCTGGCGACCGAGGCGCTCGCCATCGGCAAGGCCCGCCGCTACGGCAACGTGACCGCCGTCGCGCGCAACACCCTGGGCAACCTCGCCCTCTACCGCGGCGATCTGAAGGGCGCCGAACGGGAATATCGCAAGAGCCTCCAGGTGGAGCGCAGGGGTCGGGGCAACGAGGATCGGGGCGCCCTGTTGAACAACCTGGCCACGGTGGAGGCGGGTCGAGGGGAGCTGGCCGCGGCCCGGGAGCTGCTGCTCGAGGCGGTCGAGGTGTCGCGCGGGGTGGGTCATCGGGCCCAGGAGGGCGGCATCCTGGTCACGCTGGCGGGGCTCGACCACAGGCTCGGCCGCCCGGAAGACGCCGGGCAGCGGCTGGATCAGGCGCTGGCGATCTTCGACGATCTCGAGCTGCCCCGGGGGCGGGTCGAAGTGCGCCTCCAACAGGCCCGCATCGCCCGGACCGATGGGCGCGCCCTCGAGGCCGACGAGTTCCTCGAGCTGGCCCGGATCGCCCTGCGCGATATCGCGATGCCGCAGCTGAACGCCGAGGTCGACCTGCTGACCTGCGAGGTCCTCATGGACCGGGGCGATCCCGCAGCGGCCGGCCCGTCCGGGGAGGCGGCGCGGACCTGGTTCGAAGCGGCCCAGCGGCCCTCGGACGCCTCCGGCGCCGCGCTCTGCTGGGCCGAGGCGCGGGCCTCGACCGGTGACGTGGATGGGGCGGCGGAGGCCTTCGACGCGGCGCTGTCGGTCCTGGGCACCACCGACGACGGGACCCGGCTGGCCGATGCCCACCAGCGTTCGGGCCTGTTCGAGCTGCGTCACGGAGACACGGATCTGGGGCAGCAGCGGCTCGACGAGGCCGCGCGCTGGTTGGAGGCCGCGGATCGGCACCGTGACCTGGCGGTCGCGCGTAACCTGGAGGGGTACGAGCTGAACCAGCGTGAGTTGCCGGAGCGGGCCCTGCAGGCCTTCGAGCGCGGGGAGGTGGCGGCCGCCGAGGCGGGCGATACGGAGCTGGTGCGAATGGCGCGCGGCAATCGGCTGCAGATGCTCGTGCAGCTGGGGCGGCTGGAGGACGCGCAGGCGCTGGCTGGGAAGGGCGGGGACCCCGAGATGCTGCGGCGGATCGCGCTGGCGAGGGGCCAGCAAGCGTTCCAGACGGGGCTGGCCGAGATGGAAGCGGAGCACTGGGCCGAAGCCGCGGCCGCGATGACGGACGCGCTGGCCCAGCTGCCAGCGGATGATCAACAGGTGCGCCCCGCAGCACACGCCAACCTGAGGATGATCGAACACCACAGGGGCCTGCTCGCGCTCGAACGGGGAGAACTCGACGCCGCGATGGAGTACATGGAGCTCGCGATGGATCAGCTCGCTGCCTCCGGTGACGCGGCCGCCGAGGCTCGCCTGCTTCACGATCTGGCGGTGGTCAGGATCGAGCTGGAAGACATGGAACGGGCCCGGGTCTACTTGCACCAGGCCCTTCCGGCGGCGGAGGCCTCCGGGGACGGCGATCTGCTGCGGGCCGTGCACTTCCAGACGGGCCTCGCACTGCTGGAGGTCGACCCCGCGAGCGCGATGGCGGCGTTGCGAAGCGCGCTCGCGGTGGATCCGGCGGACGCCGACGAGTTGAGCGCGGCCTGTCGCTACAACCTGGGCATCCTGCTATACCGCGACGGCGCCCACGGCGAGTCCCGTGAAGCGCTCGAGGAGAGCCGCGAGCTCTACCGTGCGCTCGGCCGCCCCGATCAGGTGGCGGTGATCGACGGGTATCTCGAGGAGTTCGAGGCGCTGGAGGAGCCGTGATGGACGAGCAGGGCAACGATATCGCCGAGCTCGAGGAGCTGTGGGTTCGAGCCGTCGAGGCGCGTCAGGACGGGCGGGACGATCGGGCGGCCGATCTGTTGCGTAGCATCCTGGCGGCGGAGCCACGGCTTGCCGAGCCGCGGCTGGAGCTGGCGCACATGGCCGTCAACCGGGGTGACCTGGAGGAGGCCGAGGAGCAGGCCTGGATGGCCGTGGACATCCTCGGCCGGGGCGGGCAGTGGGTCGACGATATCCCGGGTCCGAAGCTCGAGGCCTTCGCCCACAACTTGCTGGGCGAGATTCGTTGCGCCCGGGCGGAGCTCATCGCGGCCGGGACCGACCGCGACGCGTTCGAGGAACTCTGGAACGGCGCAGCCGAGGCCTTCGCGCGGGCCGCCCAGCTCGATCCGGACAACGAGGACGCCCGCCGCAACGCCACCCACATCCGCAAGCGGGAGTAGCCGCTCCTACTGTTGATCCGTGACGTCGACCACGCCCCGGCTGCGCTTGGCGTCGTGCTCGCTGGCGGCGGGTTCCGGAGCGGGCTCGGCGGCCAGCGGCGCGATGTTGGTGCGTTTGGCCAGGTAGGCCCGGATGCGCCGCGACAGCCAGGCCCTCGACGGCGGCAGCAGGCAGGCGAACCCGGTCGCGTCGGTCAGCAGCCCTGGCGTGAGCAGCAGCAATCCCCCAGCCAGCACCAGCAACGCCTGCACGATGGGGTCGGCCGGTAACTCCCCGCGGGACATGCTCTCGGCCACCCGGCGCCACGCCCGCCGACCCTCGCGGCTAGCGAGATAGGCGCCCAGCAGACCGGTCAGCACGATCAGGGCGATGGTGAACGGGATGCTCACGTAACGGCCCACCAGTAGCAGCAGGATCAGCTCCGCCGCGGTGGTCAGGGTGAACAGCAAGAACAGCCGGCCGAGCATCAGTCCATCCCCTCGGCAAGCTTGGCCTGTTGCCACAGGGCCTCCATCTGCTCGAGGCTCGCCTCGGAGAAGGGGACACCTTGCTCGGCCAGGGTCCGTTCGATGACGTGGAACCGGCTGACGAAGCGGTCGTTGGCCGCCCGCAGCGCGTCCTCGGCACCGATGGAGAGGGTGCGACCCAGGTTGGCCAGGGCGAACAGCAGGTCGCCGAGCTCGTGTTCGACGCCAGTGCCATCTCCGGCCACCGCCTCGCGCAGCTCTCCGATCTCCTCTTCGACCTTGTCCAGCACGCCATCCACGCTCGGCCAGTCGAAGCCGACCGCGGACGCCTTGTCCGACAGGCGCGCTGCCCGGAGCAGGGCTGGCATCGACATGGGGACCCCGGCCAGCACCGTTCCCTCGCCAGCGGCGTCCCCCTTCTCGCGGGCCTTGATCCGCTCCCAGTTGGCCAGCACCTCGGCGGTGTCGGGGGCCGTTCCGCCCTGGACCACCGCGTCGCCGAACACGTGGGGGTGGCGGCGCTCCATCTTGGCGACGATCGAGCGGCAGACGTCCGCGGCGTCGAACTGCCCCTGCTCGGCACCCAGCTGGGCCTGGAAGACCACCTGGAGCAGCAGGTCGCCCAGCTCGTCCGCCAGCCGCGTGGGATCGCCGGCATCGATGGCCTCGACAACCTCATGGGCTTCCTCGATCAAGTAGGGGCGCATGCTGGCGGCGGTCTGCCCCTGGTCCCACGGGCAGCCGCCCTCACCCCGCAGGATGGCCACCAGCCGCAGCAACTCTGCGAAGGCTTCGCTCGCGCTTCTCGTCGGGTCGTCCAAGGGGCTCCTCCCCGGCGCGTGTGATACCATGTCCGTCGCTGCTCAGAAAGCCCGAAGACCCGGGGTTCCCGATGAATCGCAAGGTGCTCGTCGTCGACTCGGATCCCATCCAGCGCAATATCGTCGAGAACGAATTGACCCAGGCCGGGCACGACGTCCTGCTCGCCGAGACTGGCGCCGACGGACTGGCGATCCATACGACCCACGAACCCCCGCTGTCCATCGTCGAAGTGAGCCTCCCCGACCGCTCCGGCACCGAGGTGTGCCGCAAGATGAAGGACGCCCGGCCCGAGGGTGTCGTGCTGCTGGTCTCCCCAGGCATCAAGGACATCGCCAGCGTCGCGGACGCGCACGTCAGTTTTGGTGCGGACTACTACATGACCAAGCCGTTCCAGGTGGAGCGGCTGATCTGGAAGGTCCAGGAGCTGCTGACCGGCCGAGCTGTCGGGCGGTTGCCAGGGATCACCGGAGCGGACCGCTCGGCGGACGGAGAGGTGCGCTTCACGACCGAACCCGTGGCCGGGACGCAGCGCGGCACGTTCGACGACGTGGATCCGGCGACCCTGGTCTTCTCGTTCTACGTGCACCACTGCGGCGGATCGTTGACCCTGATCGATGGCATGACGGTCCGCCAGATCGTCTTCGGCGCCGGGTTCCCGATCGCCGCAGACTCCAACGCCCGCGGAGAGGAGTTCGGACAGTTCGCCGTCGACCTGGGCACCTGCGATGGACCCGACATGGCGCGCATGCGCGAAGCCTGGCAGTCCATCGACCGGCACCTGGGGGTGGTGGCCGTGGCCGAGGGTGTGATGGGCGCCCGCGACCTCTACCGGACCCTGCGGCTCCAGCTCGAGACCGCACTGGCCGGTGCGCTGGCTCAGTCCACGGGCGAGTACTACCTGGAGTACGGGGCGATCCCGCCCAACTTCGATCCGGTGTCGCTTCCCTCGCTGCCGGTCGAGTACGTGCTGCGGGGGATCGAACAGCACTACAGCGCGGCCGCCTGCCGGCGGCTCCTGGGGGAGTGGCAACTGGTGGCATCCGACCACGCCCACTTCATCATCCGCGAGCTGAACGAGTACACCGAACTGGAGAACGTCCTCGCCCTCTTCGGCCAGCCGGTGGGCCTGGACGACCTCCACGATCGGACCGGCGTCCGCCCCAGCGATGTGCTGGTCCGCACGATCCTCGCGTTGCGGACCATCGGTGCTCTCTGGGTCGTGGACGACATGCAGGCCTGGACCGTCGACGGCGGTCGTTTCGCGCAGACCGCCGAGCTCGATCCCGGGCTGCTCGGGGACCTGGATATCAGCCTGAGCTTCGAGGATGGCGCACCGTCGGAGGACGGCGAGCCGGGGGACAGCCACGTGGCCCTGGCTTCTGCGGCTTACGATCCGGCGCGCCAGGATCCGGACCGGTCGGCGGAGGAGCGCTACGAGCGAGCCGTCGAGCGTTTTGGTCGAGGGGACTACGCCGCCGCCATCATCGAGCTGGATGGTGCCATCTCCCGCCGGCCCGACCGGCCGGGGTACCACGTCATGCTGGGGCGGGCGATCCTGTTGACCCCCGACCGCAACCCAGCCCTCATCGAGCGGGCGATCACCCACCTCAAGCGTGCCATCCAGCTGGATCCCCGCAAGGCGGACCCCCACCACTTCCTGGGTCTGGCGCTGGTCGCTCTCGATCGGCGCGAGGAGGCGGAGTTCTCGCTGCGCAAGGGGATCCGGCTGGGGAGCCGCCACGCCCGGGAGGCGGCGCGGCTGCTCCAACGCCGCTAGCGGTTGAACCGGAACGGATAGGAAAACGTGATCTGCCCACCGGAGGGGACGGGGTAGTTGCGGGACTTGACCTGGCGCTCCACGCAACGCTTCAGATCCGTGTCGGTCAGCGATGACGAGGTGACGTCGAGGCTGCTGCTGGTGATCTGACCCGAGGTGCCCAGGGTCAGGATCAACACCATGGTGCCCGCGAGATCGGGATCGGACTCCAACGCCCGGTCGTAGCAGGCGCGAACGCTGGGTGTCAGGCTGCGCAGCACCTTCTCGACGGTGTCCATGTCGACGCTGCCGCGGCCGCTGGGCGCGCTATCCTCGTCGAGCTCGAATTCCAACTCCTCGACCCGCCGGACGGCGCTCGACCCGTCGTCCTCCTCGACCATCATCCCGCCGAGGTGGGGCGAGCCGAACTCCAGGATCGGCGCGCCGGGTCCGGGATTTCCGATGGCGATCAGGTCCGGGTCGGAGGTGGGATCCACACCCCACCCGGCGCCGCTGCGGTCCACCCCCGAGATCCGACCTCCGGGCCCGTAGCTCGAGCCCGAACGCTCGGTGCCGGCCTCGTTCATCGAGACCGAGTCGTCATCGCTGTCGCTGTTGCGCTTCTTCTTGTCACGGTTGCGGCGGGACCTTCGCGAGGATCGCCGCTTGCTCGAACCCTCGTCCTTCTCGTCCGTGCGAAGTCCGGAGTACGCACCGTCCGTGTTGGCCAGCACCGAGCGGATGTCCGCGTCGTCTTCGACCGCCTCGGTCTCGGGGGGCAAGTCGTCCAGATCGGCGGCGGGCCGGCTCCGGTGCCAGGCCACGACGACCGTGGGGATGCCGATCAGGGCGAGGACGACCAGGATCGACAGGATCCGTCGCCGTCGCCGTCGCGCCCGGTACTCCGGCGGGATGGTGGTGGTCGCCCACTCGGGGAACCGGGCCGCAGCCACCCGTTCGGGGCCGGTCTGTGCCGGGGGTATGCGCCGGGCCTTGGGGCCGCGATCGGTGATCTTCGGCGGTACGGCGAACGAAGGCGCCCGCTCCTGGGCCTGGACGTCGTCCTTGTCGCGCTTGCCGGTCTCGGTGATCGCCGCCCGCACCCACTGCCGGGCCGGCACGTGGGGGTCGGTTCCAGTCCCCACGGAGCGAGCCGCCTGGCGTCGCTCGGTGTCCCCGATCTTCCGCACGGGCATCACGGGTAGTGAGCTCGTGGAGGGCGGCTGCTCGGTGCTCTCCCGGTTCGGCGAGTCCATGGCCGCCTGCACCCACGCGGCGGCCCCCGCGGGCGTCTGGGCCTGGGATGGGGCCTGGGCGGTCGGGGCCGGCAGCGATTGGGGATCGAGTTCGAAGCGGACCGCGCCCACCTGCAGCTCGTCCCCCCCCGCCAGCGGACAGAGATCGACCACCTGACCGTTGACGATGGTGGGCAGGCCGCTGCCCTTGTCCTGGACGTAGACGTTGCCGTCCGGCATCGCCATCAGGGTGGCGTGGGAGTTCGCGATCCCCTCGTAGTGCAGGTTGATGTCGCACTCGTCGCGGCCGATCGTGTACGTGCCCACCGGTAGCCTTACCCGCTTGCGGCGGTCGCCGGCCGGGGGGTAGACGAGCAGGTAGACGGGGGCGAGGTCCTCGGCGTCCGGTTCGGTGGGAGCAGCCTCTCGGGCAGGCGCCGCGGGCTCCGCCTCGGGGGGGGGGGGCGGCGCCTCCACGCGGGCGGGCGGCGTCTCCATGCGGACGGGCGCTGTCTCGGTGGCGGTCTCCACCTCCTGGGCGGGTGCCACTCCAGCGCCGGCATCCGTGATGTCGTCCGAGGTCGGCGCGAACGGGGCGAGAACGGGCGCCGGTGGCGCCGGCTGCGGCGCGGGAGCTTCCGAAGACACTCGCTCAGGGTCGGCCGTGTCGGCCTCGATGGACGCGGGGTCGGCCGATCGGCGCGGTTGTTCCGGATCCCGGGGAACGAAGACCAGCTTGAACGCCAGGGGGCCGAGGGTGATGACCGAACCACGTCCCAGCTGCACCCGCTCGAAGGCATCCCCCTGGTGCCGGAGGTGGGGATCGCCTGCGACGTTGACCGCCTCCAGGAAACGACGGTTCACCAGCTCGATGACCAGGTGTTCGGTCTCCACCTCCGCGGAACGCAGGCGGATGTGTGCCCCGGGGGCCGATCCGATCACCAGCCGCGGTGTGTTCAGCAAGAAAGAGTCCACGAGCTGTCCGCGCTTGTGGATCTCCAACTTCGGGATGACCTTGCGCTTGACCGTCATTTGTTTCCGGGGCGGGCCTCGAGCAGCGATTGACCTGCTCTGGCCCTCCTCAATATACTGCCTCTCCTTCCAGCGTACCAATGACGCCGGCCAGCTTTGGCAACCCGCGGCGAAAGAGAGTGATCATGACCAAGCTCGCGTTCGTGGCCCTGCTCGCATCCTTGGCGCTCTCCGCGCCCGCGATGGCTCAGACCTGGGAGTACAAGGTCGAGGAGGTCGACCTGATCACCAAGGTCAGGGTATTCGCCAACGACCTGCTGCTTTCGGCCGAAGACCTCGAGGGAGTGCTGACCCCCCTGGGCGCCGAGGGCTGGGAACTCGTGGGCAGCGTCTCTCGCGGCGGCACCTCTCTGCTGCTGGTGCTCAAACGTCCGGTCGCCGCGCCGCCGCTGCCGATCCAGACCCGGCCCGGCCTGCCTGCCGCGCCCTCGCCGGACAAGGGGGGCGCCCCGGCCCCGCCGCCTCCCCCGTCGGAAGAGGCTGTCGATCCCAGCCCCACCGAAGGTGGAGAAACGCCGTGAGCCTGGCCAAGGGCTCGCTGACCGTCCGCCGATACCGCTGCCAGGGCGCGCCACCGCCGGACTCCGCCGCGCGTCTCGTAGAGCTGCTCGTGCGGGACGCGTTCCGCGGGCGCCTGGACGACGCCCGCAAGACCGAGACCAGCGGCTGGGTGACGGTGGAGAACCTGCTGGATACCGGTTTTTCGACCGATCGCGCATACCACGCGCCCTACCTGGTGTTCGCACTGCGCACCGACCGCAAAGCCATTCCGCCCGCTCTGCTGAAGGCGCTGATCGACCAGCGTGAGCGGGCCACCGGGGACGAGACGGGACTCGAGCGGCTGCCCCCCGGGGCGCGGGAAGAGATCCGCGAGGAGATCGAGGAAGAGTACCTGCCGCGGATCCTGCCCACCGTCTCGGTGGTGGAGGTCTGCTGGAACCTGCAACGGGATGTCGTGTCTGTGCTCAGCGCGACGGAGAAGGCCAACGGCCGGATCCGCAAGCAGTTCTCCGCCAGCTTCTCCCGGGCCCTGGTCCCGATGGATCCGCTCGATCGGACCTTGGCCGGGCCGGATCGGGCCGCCCGTATCGAGCGGCTGCACGTGCTGGGCGGACTGGATCTGACCGCCCCGGCGCCGTCGATGGCCAGCGACGGAGGTGAGTGATGGGTTGGGACGGGAGCGAGGGAGCCGACGAGGGCCGGGACGACGTGGTGGCCGGATTCCTCGGCCGGGAGTTCCTGCTGTGGCTCTGGTATCGCAGTGAGGTCGGCTACGGGCGCCTGCAGGGCGCGACCGGCGAGGAGATCGACCTGTGGATCGATGACCGCCTCGTGCTTCGGGGTGAGGGCAAGGACGCCCAGCGCTTCGACCTGCGCGGAGGGGCCCCGGCAACCTCTTCGGCGGCCCACGCAGCCCTCCGCGAGGGGCGCCACGTCTCCGCCGCCCGACTGGGTATCCGGGTCGTGGAGTCCGAGTTCTCCTGCGAGCTCCACGAGGACCTCACGTTGCGGTCGATCAAGCTGCCGGACGGCATGGACGTGGACGACGATCCCCTGCGTGCGCGCGGGATGCTACTGGACGACCTCCACGACCGGCTCGACGACCTGTACGAGGCGTTCTGCCAGGTCCGGCTGGCCTCCGGTTGGGACCGGGCGGAGGTGCCGCGGATCCTTCGCTGGCTGGCTGACGAGGAGTAGGGAAGGGGGAGGTGCCGTGGCGGGCGCAGCAGGAATCGAACCTGCGGCCCCTGGTTCCGGAGACCAGTGCTCTATCCCCTGAGCTATGCGCCCGTCGGCGGGGTCTTATAGCCAGGGGTCCGAAGTCGTGTCAACCGCACCACTTTCCCCCGGTGCGGTATCATCCGACTCAATCGGAAGAGGGGAGAATTTCCATGCACGCGCGCGCGCTCCATGTTCTGCTGGGTCTGGCGGCGGCCTTGCTTCTCCCTGTCGCCGGCTGCCCGCAGCCGGACGATGACGACGACGACGTCCCCGAGGATGCCGACTCGGACGGGTACACCGTCGAGGTGGACTGCGACGATCACGATGAAACGATCCACCCCGGCGCTGACGACCCCTGTGACGGTACGGACCAGGACTGCGATCTGGTCGATGGGAGCGACGAGGACACGGACGGGTGGAGCACCTGTGACGACGACTGCGACGACGGCGACGATCAGGTCCACCCGACCGCCGTCGAGACCAACAACGGCGTCGACGACGATTGCGACGGTGAAGTCGACGAGTTGGAGCTTCCCTGCGACAACGTGGAGGTCGAACCCAACGACGAGACGGACTCGGCCACCCCCTTCGGTCCGGACAGCGAGGTCTGCGGGCTGATCGACCCGGCGGGCGACGTGGACCATTTCGGAATGGACGTGCCCGCCTGGACGTTGGTTCAGTTCCAGGTCGTCGCCGCCAGCGAGGGGTCGGAACTGGTGTCCCAGTTCGCCGTCTATGACGCCTGGACCGAGGATCCCATCGTCAGCTCGACCGGGTCAGGTGACGCCGAGCTGAGTGTGCTGTTCGCCTCGGCCGGCGAGCGCCAGATCGGCATCTGGGACATGGACCCGGGCGCAGGCGGCTGGACCCACTTCTACACCTTGCTGTCTTCGTCCTCCGAACCCTGCGAGGCCAACGAGAGCGAGGACAACGGCGCCCCGGAGGGTGCCGACTTGCTCAACGACAGCGAGGTGCTGTGCGCCCACATCGACGGGGACGACGACTTCGACTACTTTGCATTCACCGCCCTGGGCGGCGAGACCTGGACCTTCGACCTGGACGCCTACGACGTTGGCTCGTCGCTGAACGCCCAGATGGCGTTGCTGGACGCCGACGGGGCGACCGAACTCAGCCTCGACGAACCCTACTGGCCCGACGATCCGTCGATCACCTACACTTTTGATCACCCAGGGACCTATTTCCTGCTGGTGGAGAGCGATCTGTACGGGATCAACGATCGGGGTCCGTACATGCTGCTCGCCGACGAATGAGCAGGTCGGCGGTCGACGCCGATGATCCGTCACACGCCACCCATTTCGTCGACTCGAGTTACGGCCGAGTCGTGAGCCACTTCCACACGCTTCGTGTGGACCAGCCCTCGGGTTGGTTCGACTAGGATCGGTCCGCAAATGGGCGGCGACCGAGTTGGGCGGAACGTGACCGAGCAGTACCCCCGTCTCGTGGTCGCCGGTCCAGGCGGCGACTCGGGAAAGACCCTGGTCTCGCTGGGCCTCTGTCTGGCCTGGCGGGACGACGGATTCCCGGTCCATGCGTTCAAGAAGGGTCCGGACTACATCGACACGGCGTGGCTCTCGTGGGCGGCAGGTGTTCCCGCCCGCAATCTGGACAGCTACCTGATGGGGTTCGACGGAATCCGCCGGGCGTTCGCGTCGACGGCGGATCCGACCGGTCCCAATCTGATCGAGGGGAACCGGGGTATCTTCGACGGCGCTGGCCCCGCGGGTACGCACAGCACAGCCGAGCTGGCCAAGGCCCTCGACGCCCCGGTCCTGCTGGTGCTCGGGGTGGCCAAGACAACACGGACCGCCGCTGCGATCGCACGGGGCCTCACAACCTTCGACCCCGGGCTCCGCTTCGCCGGGATCGTCGTGAACCGGATCGCCGGTCAGCGACACGAAACTGCGGTCCGGCGGGCGATCGAGGATCACTGTGACGTGCCCGTGGTCGGCGCCATCCCCGCGCTGCGCGGCGACGATCCGCTGCCAGGGCGCCACCTCGGGCTGGTGGCGGTCCAGGAGCGCGAGGGGCTGGATTCCGTGCGCGCTCGACTCGTCGCCGCCATCCGCGGTGCCGTCGACCTGGAGCGACTGCGGACACTCGCCAGCGAGGTCGATCCGCCCGCCCCGGTCGCGCCGGATTCTCCTGTCGCAGCGGGTGGGACACCGGTCCGGATCGGCGTGTTGCGTGACACCGCCTTCCATTTCTACTATCCGGAGAACCTGGAGGCCCTCGCGGCGCAGGGTGTCGAACTGGTTCCCCTGTCTGCGCTGGAAGCTCGCGGGTTGCCCGCCCTGGATGGGCTGTATGCCGGGGGCGGTTTTCCGGAGACCCACGCCGGGGCCCTGTCTGCCAACGTGTCCCTGCGAGCAGCCGTCCGCGAGGCCGCCGCCGCTGGGCTGCCGATCTACGCCGAGTGTGGCGGTCTGATGTATCTGGCGAGGTCCATTCGCGTCCGGGGCCGGGACTTTCCGATGGCCGGCGTCCTGCCGATCCGGCTGGCCGTGGAGGATCGCCCCCAGGGCCATGGTTACGTCGAGGTCGAGGTGGACGCCGACAACCCCGTCTTCCCCACCGGGACTGTGCTGCGCGGGCACGAATTCCACTACTCCCGCGTGATCGAAGGGGGGGGCGACGTCCGGACCGCGTTCGCGATGCGCCGGGGAACCGGATGCGTGTCTGGCCGCGACGGCATCGTGTCGCGCAACGTTCTCGCGAGCTACATACATCTGCACGCCCGCGGGGTACCGCAGTGGGCTCCAGGATTTGTGGCGACGGCGCGCGCCTACGCCCAGGAGCGAGACAGAAAAATCGAACCGCGAAGGTCCCACGAGGCTGGAAGCGGCAAATAACGTGCAACGGACGGTTCCGATCGGTAAGGTCCTGCGACACGCCACCGGTTTTCTCGTGATGGGTGATGACCGACGCCAACACTCGCCGAGCTGGGCGTGGACATCGTCTGCAACTACTGCCAGGCTGGATGCGTCATCAAGACGGGGAAGGGTGAACCGTTCACCTTCGAGCTGCAGGCCTGCGACGGGCGCAAGAAGTGCGCGGAGGAGTGCCCCTGCGGGACCATCGACCTGTCCTGATGGACGGGCCCGGCCCGGACACTTGTCGTCCGACCCCCAACTGAGGTATCAAAGGTCCCTCCTCGAGGTTGGCGACGGGGGAGGGCGCGAACGAATCGAGAATCGGTCCCGAGGGGACTGCTTGCAGCTAGGAGGCATGGGATGCCGCTCTTCGAACACGGTGACGTGAAGCTCGAGGTCGACGAGGATGGATTCGTCCAGGAGCCCGACCACTGGAACGAGGCGGCTGCCAGGGCCCTGGGCACCACCGAGGGCGTTGACGAGCTGACCGAAGATCACTGGAAGGTCGTGCACTACCTGCGCAACTACTATCTCGAGTTCGGCGTCGCCCCGATGATCCGCAAGCTCTGCAAGGAGACGGGATTCAAACTCAAGGAGATCTACACGCTCTTTCCGAGCGGCCCCGCCAAGGGTGCCTGCAAGGTGGCTGGTCTACCCAAACCCACGGGTTGCGTCTGATCCGTTCCCCGTTTCGACATCGCCCGGCGGCCAGCTGCCGGGCGGTTTGCGTTCTGGAATGCCCGTGAGTGATTCGCTCTACCCCATCTCGCTGAAGCTCGAAGGACGTGCGGTGGCGGTCGTCGGCGGCGGTCGCGTTGGGGCCCAGAAGTTGGCCAGTCTGCTGTCGTGTGGTGCGCGCGTGACCGTCATCGCCCCCCGGGTGGTGGCGGAGGTTGCCGAGCGGGCAGAGCAGGGGGAGATCGACTGGATCGTTCGACCTTTCGAGCCGGAGGACCTGGATCACGTCATGCTGGCGGTGGCGGCAACTGGCGACGTGGACGTCAACCGCGAGGTCGTGGCCGCGGCGCACGAACGGCGGCTGCTGGTCAACGCGGTGGACGACCCGGAGCGCTGCGACTTCTATCTACCCGCCGTGGTACGCCGGGGCCCACTGACGGTCTCGGTGTCCACCGCCGGGGCATCGCCTGCTCTGGCCCGTGACCTGGCCAGGGAGATCGGTGGACGGCTTCCCGCCGCGCTGGCGGACCTGACCCGGTTGTTCGCGGACGCGCGGGCGGAGATCCAGCGGCGTCATCCCGACGAACCGGCGGAGCGGAGGCGGCTGGCCGAGGCGCTCGTGAGCAGCGACGCCCGCCAGCGGGCCGAGAATGGCGATCTGGATGGCGCCCGTGACGTGATGCGGGCGATCGTCGAGGGCGGAGGAGGTGGCAAATGAGCGAGGACCACGCCGACCGCTCGACCGTGTACCTGGTCGGGGCCGGCCCCGGCGACCCGGATCTGATCACCGTCAAGGGGCTGGATCTGCTCGAGCGCTGTGACGTGCTGATCTACGACAGCCTCGTCTCGCCCGAACTGGTCGCCCGCTGCCCGGCCCGGATCAGGCACTACGTCGGAAAGACCGCCGGGGGGCACGCGTTGACCCAGGCCGAGATCACCGAACTGCTGGTCGAACTGGCCACGGCGCCGGGCGAATCCCACACCATCGTGCGACTCAAGGGAGGCGATCCCTACGTCTTCGGCCGCGGCGGCGAGGAGGCGCTGGCCTGCCGCGCGCGAGGCGTCGCGGTCGAGGTCGTGCCGGGGGTCACCGCGGGTATCGCAGCCCCGGCATACGCCGGTGTGCCCATCACCCACCGCGCCATCAGCCGCGGCGTGACGTTTATCACCGGCCACCAGGTCCCCGATGGGTCGCCAGAGCTGCCCTGGGCCGAGCTGGTCCGCGGTGGGATGACGGTGGTGTTCTACATGGGGGTGTCGAGCTTACCGGTCATTTCCCGGGAGCTCATCGCCCACGGGCTACCCTCGATCACTCCGGCGATGACGGTCCAGGAGGGCACGATGCCAGGGCAACGCTCCGTCGTCGCGACCATCGCCGAGTTGCCGGCGAGGGCGGCCGAGGCGGGCATCCGGCCGCCGGCGATCACGGTGGTCGGCGAGGTGGCGTCCCTGGCGGCGGAGCTGGCGACCCAGCGCCCGCGCCCGCTGGCGGGCAAGACCATCGTGGTGGTGAGGGCCGAGGAGCGGCACTACCCGGACCTGGAGCGGCTGCGGGAGACCGGCGCACGTGTGCTGGATGTGAGCGGGATCCGCTGTGTGGCGCGCCAGGGTGATCCGGCCGTGGACCGGATGTTCGAGGAGGCGCGCCGGGGGGACGTGATCCTGTTCACCAGCGCCCTGGCCGTGGAGTTCTTCTGGACGCCGTGGGCGGAGCGCTGGCCGGACGAGGGAATCCGTCCGCGTCCCACCTTCGTCGCGGCCTCCAGGGCGCTGCTGTGGACCATGGAGCGGCGCGGGATGCCGGCCTCCTTCGCCCCCGAGGTGACCGGCGCAGGGCACGTGCTGTCCGCGTTGGCGGACAATGGAGTGCCCGCAGGGACGGTGATCTGGCTGCCCCGTTCCACGGCCGCGGACGCGGAGCTCCCGGATGCCCTCGCGGACGCCGGCTACGAGCCGCGAGTCTCGAACCTGTACGAGACCGTCGCGGTGCCCGTGCCAGCCGACGTCCGGACGGTGTTGGCCGAGGGGCGGGCAGACGCGGTGGTCTTCCTTTCGGGGACATGCGTCCGTTCGGTGGTCGATTCGGTGCCCGAGATCGTCCGCGCTGACGGCCATCAGCCACTGGCAGCGACCATCGGTCCCAAGACCGCGGCGATCGCCGCCGAGGCCGGTTTTGACTCTCCCCTCGTGCCGAGCCGGCCGTCGATGCCGGATCTGGTCGAGGCGATCATCGAACGACTCGGCAGCCAGGTGACGCGCCAGATGGTACCGTGACCGATGGACGACAATCGCACAGGTTCAGGTTGGCCCTACGGCAAATCAACCCCGGGGGGGGCCGTCCAACGGGCCGGGACCTCCCCGCGGCAGGTCTCAAGCCCTTGACGGACGGCGATCGAATTGTGAGTTCTCCAGGTAGTTCAACCGACCGCGATCTGCACGGTGGTCTCCGGCCAGAGTGTGTGATCCGGGTGTCCTCTGCGTACCGTCACGTCGGGAAACCCGCGCTTGATCCGGTGGAGTGACCGATCATGGATATCTCGTGCCGCGGACGTTACGCCACCCGGGCCATGCTGGACCTGGCCGCGGCCGATCCGCATACACCACTCCCCCTGAGCAGGATCGCCGAACGCCAGGAGATCTCCCGCAAGTATCTCCAGCAGCTGATGTCGGAATTGCGCCGCGCCGGGCTGGTGCGCGTGGTCAAGGGTGTCAAGGGCGGCTTCCTGTTGGCCCGCGGGCCCGATGAGGTGACCGTCGGCGACATCCTGCGCGCGCTGGAGGGCGACCTGAGCGTCGTGGAATGCGTGCGCTACCAGGACCTCTGTCCCCGCAAGTCCGTCTGTTTGACCCACGACATCTGGGCTCGAGCGAGCCAGGTGCTGGAACGTTATTTCGATGCGATTTCGTTGGGCAAGATCCTCGCAGGAGAGGTGCCCATGGACCTCGGTGCGGAGACCTCGACACCCCCGCCGCCCTTGCGGAGCTGATCCCGCGAACCCAACTGTCTCTTCTTTTTATGTGACAAGGCGGCACGGACCGCTCAGTGGTCCCCGAGGATGCCGTCGATCTCGAGATCGGTGTCGAACCACTGGTCGCGAGCGAACCCCAGATCCGCGGGGCGTTGCTGACTCCTCACCGCCGTCGCGTGGCGCGAGTTGTAGGCGCCGATCTTCTGTCGGCACCGTCGCCAGCGCTCCTCCCGTTGCGGTCCCGAGGCCAGCGCCTCGACGACCTCGATTTCGTTCATCAGATCGCGGGTCTCGCCGATCAGACCCGCTAGGCGCTCGCCGAGCACCGCTGGCAACACGCCCCGCTCCACCTTGATCCGCGTCAGTCGCTCGACGGCCCGGTAGGAGACCCGGACCAGGGTTGACCGGTCCATCGCGTCGGTCTCGTAGTTCAACCGGCCGCGCCAGCTGGGCGCGAGCAGGGCAGCGCGGTGGTCCTCCAGTGTGCGGTGGTGTAGCGAATATCCCCAGCGTTCCGGGTCCTCGAAGATGTCGCTCCCGGGATCGAGGAACGGCAACATCGGACAGAGGAAGGGCACCACCCGCCCGCTGGGGAAACGGGCGAGCAGTGTTTCGCAGTAGTCCACGGTCTCGTCCACCGACCGCTCGGTCTGTCCGGGCAGGCCGATCATGAAGTAGACCTCGACGCTGCGGACATGCGCCTCCAGCGCCCCGATCCAGTGCTCCATCTCCTCCATCGTGTAGGCGCCGCGCCCACCTCGCCGGGCGATTTCCGGATCATGGCTGTCCGGGGACAGCTCCATCACGACCCGCCGCCCGGCGATCATCCGACGCGCCCGTTCCACGTCCGGCAGCCGGCGGATCGAGTAGTGGACCGCGCCGATTCCGGATCGGGACATACCCGCGAGCGCGGCCTCGAGGGGGCCGTCCTCCTCGTGGAAAAAATCGATCAGTGTCGCCGTGTGGGCCCGGCGGCGCCCTGGCTCGCCCGTGAGCGAGAGGCAGCTGAGCTCCTCGCGGAGCACGGGCCCAGGTTTGAGAGCCTCGCCCCGCAGGCCGAATAGGCGTCGGCTGGCAGCCGCGCTCCCGCCGCACCAGCGGCAGCCGTACCGACAGCCAGCCTGGGGGATGGTGATGTGGTAGGGCGTGCGCCGCGCATCTCCGCCGAACACGCGCCCCCAGTCCACTGGCACGTCGTAGTCCGGCGGCTGAGCGGGTGGAGGATTCCTCCGCGGGGCGCCGTCGTGTTGCCACACCAGCCCCGGGACCGCGGCGCGATCCGACGGGGCCCGTCCGGCCCGGAGCAGCTGGGTCACGGCGCCGAGGGTGTTGTACCCGGGCTGCACCAGGTCGACCTCCGGCCGCGCCACCAACTCGTCCGCGAAGTAGCTGGCGCTGTGACCCCCGAGCAGGATCTCCGCCCGCGGGTGGATCTCGCGGATGAGCGACGCGACGGCGAGGGAGCCGTGGGCGTGGGCCAGCCAGTGCAGATCGAGGCCGAAGATCGGGCTGTCGAGCCGCGAGAGGAAGTCGGTCACGTCGAAGCCCGGATCCCGCAACATCCGAGAGGCCAGGTTGAACCAGCCGACGGCGTGGCCCTGCCGGGCCAGGTGATCCCGCAACGCCAGCATCCCCACCGGGGGCATCTCGAAGATCGGGCTGACGTGAACGCTGTCCGAGTTACCCAGGTAGGCGAACAGCACATCGTCGCGCCCACGGAAGTCGTGGACACTGGGGGCGTGCAGCAGCACGATGTCGAAACGGTGCCTCATCGGCTCGCCGGGCCCCTTCCAAGGGTGTCGGCGGCAGATTGCCACAACCGTCCCCAGCTGGTACAGGGTTCTGGGCGGCACGGCTGGTGGGCCGAGGACGACCCACCGGGTAGACAGCAGCGGAGATCGGCATGGACGCGGTCGGTATCGAAAAGGCACTTCGCGGGCAGATCGTCGAAGACCTGTTCTTCGGCGACGCTGGCGTGGAGATCGCAAGTGACGCGGATCTCTTCGAACTCGGTGTCGATTCGCTGGGGGTCAATCGGCTGGTGGTGTTCATCGAGCGACGGTTCAGGGTCCGGGTGGGGGACGACGAGATCGTGGCGGATAACTTCCGCACGCTCGGGGCGCTGGTGGCGCTGGTGCAGCGGCATCGATGAGGGCCCGCTTCCCGGTCGGTCCGGGGGACCTGTATCACCTGTTCATGGACCGGCGGATGCGCGGCCGCGGGGGACGCGGCAACGGCTCTCAGATCCTCTTCGAGCTCGCGGGTGAGGTGGATCCCGCCGCCCTCCGGGAGCGGCTGGATGCCCTGCTGACCAGCTGCCCCGTACTCGGTGCTGGCCTACGGAGCTGGCCGGCCCATTCCTGGGAGGTCGTCCCCGGCCACCGTATCCCGCTGATCGTGGACCTGGAGGGCGGAGACGCCGAAGAGCTGTTCGACCGGCACTACGCGCGGCCCTTCCCGCCACCGGACCAACCGAGCCTCGAGGTGGTGCTGGCGGCAGAGGCCGACCGCTCGTTGCTCCTCCTGCGCTGGCTCCATCCGCTGATGGACGCACCCGGCGCGATGCAGCTGGTCCGGATCCTCGACGGCGACGACCCGACCCGGTACCGCCTCCACGACGAGCCCCCCAGCCTGGCCCGCCGCGCTCGAGGCGGCCCGCGCTGGCGGCTCGTGGTGGCCGTCCACAACTTCCTGCTGCGCTACCTGGCCCGGTCGATCCCGGCGCCCAGACAGCGATCGCTCCCGGCCCGGGAGGTCACGCCCCGGGTGCTCTGGCACACCTTCGACAGGGAGCAGACCCGGCGGATCGACGCACGGGTCGAGGAACTGGCAGGGCCGCTGCAGGCCAACCACGCCTACCTGGCGGTCGCCTTCCTGGCCACGCGGGAGGTCCTGGACGCCGGCCGAGGGTCACGGCTGCTGATCCCGTGCCCGGTGAACCTGAGGCCAAGGGCGTGGCGCGGGCCCGTCTTCGCCAACTACTTCACCAGTGTCCTGGTTCAGCTGTCGGCTCGCAAGCTGGAGTCCCAGGCGACCGCCGTCGCGGCGGTGCGCGAGGCGTTCCGGCGGGCGCTTCGACGCAGGGAAGAGGCAGCCACCTTCTGGATGATGAGCCTGGCGCGCTGGCTGCCCCACCCTCTGTACTCGCTGCTGATGCTGGGGCCGACCGCGCGCGATCCGGCGAGCGTGTACTACAGTAACGTGACCCTCGACGCGGGACGCGACGGGCGACTGCTGGGGCTCGAGGTACGGCGCTGCCTGGCGGCCAGCCACGTGTTACGCCCGCCCGGCGCTGCGCTGGTGTTCAGTCGCTTCGCGGATCGGCTGACCGTGGCGGTTCCGCACAACGGATTCGATCGGGCGCCAGCGCTGCTCGCGCAGACGGTGGCCCGGCTGGAAGGCGAGACCGAACATGAGGCTGCTGGCTGAGATCGACGAGCAGACGGCAGACGCCCCGGCCGTCGACTTCGAGGGCGCGCTGGTCACCTACGACGTCCTGCGGAGCCGGGCGGCGGCGCTGGCGGCCGAGATCCGCCGGCGCGGCGAGGACGGCGGCGGACGGGTGGCCCTGCTCCTGCCCCACGGCGCCTGGGAGCCCTCGGCCTTGCTCGCGGTCTGGGCTGCGGGGGCCGTGGCGGTGCCCCTGGATCTGCACTGGCCCATCGAGCGAATCCGGGAGATCCTGTCCCGTTGCGATGCCGGCATGTTGGTGGCCACCGGTCAGCGCGGTGCGTCGTTGGCGTCGGCCCTCGGCGAGCCATGGTCCGAACGGACCCTGCTGATCGACGCGCCGGTCGGCTGGAGCGGTCCACGGTACGAGGCGCTGGCCGAGGACGACCGCCCCCTGGCGGCCTCCGGGGCCCGCACCGACGACGTGGCCTCGATCCTGTTCACCTCCGGATCGACCGGATCCTCCAAGGGTGTGACGCTGACCCGGGCCAACGTCGACGTGTTCGCGGTTCATTGGGCCGGGGAACTCGGGCTGGCGCGTGGCGACCGGGTGGCCCACGCCTCCGACCTGGCCTTCGACCTGTCCCTGCTGGAGATCGGCGCCACGCTGGCGGGTGGTGGCACGGTGGTCCCCGTACCCGAGGCCCAGCTGGGGTTTCCTGCGGAGCTGGCGTCCTGGGTCATCCGCAGGGAGGTGTCGGTGTGGTACTCGGTACCCTCCTTGCTCGTGGGGATGGTCCGGGGAGGGCTGGCCGAGGCCGAGCCCGGCCACCGGCTTCGCGTCCTGCTCTACGCGGGGGAGCGGATGGGGGGCTTCGAGGCGCTAATGGTCCGTCAGGCGTTCCCCCGCGTGCGCTTCCTCAACCTCTTCGGGCCCACCGAGACCAACGTCTCGTGCGCCTACGAGATCCCTGCGACCTTCGACGGCGGCGAGGTGCCCATCGGGTGGCCTTGCCCGTACGTGGATCTGCGGCTGGTGGACGACTCGGATCGGGAGGCTGACGAGGGGGAGATCGTGGTGGCGGGCGGTACGGTGATGGCCGGCTACTGGGCGGAGAGCCGCCGGGAGCAGTGGCTCGAGATCGAGGCGCGACCCTACCTGCGGACCGGCGACCGGGCCAGGAGGGGGCCCGGGGGTGAATTGCAGTTCCTCGGCCGCCTCGACCGGATGGTCAAGGTGAGCGGCTACCGGATCGAGCCCGAGGAGGTCGAGGCGGCCCTGCTGGCTGTCGGCGGGGTGGGGGACGCCGCCGTCGTGGCCGTGCACGATGCCCGCGAGCACCCGGTACTTGCGGCGGTGGTGAGCCCCACCGCGGGCCGCCCGTTCGACGTGGAGGGCACGGGCCGGGCGTTGTCCCTTCGCCTGCCCGCCTACGCCGTACCGAGGCTGTTCGTGACCACCGCGGAGATGCCACGGACCTCACGGGGAAAGGTCGACGGGGCCCGGGTCCGGCTGCTGGCCCAGGGGGAACTGGACCGGCTGGCGGAAGCCGCGGCTGGAGGCCCGCCCTCGCTCACAGACCCAGAAAACGAGCGATGATGACGCGCTGGATCTCGGAGGTCCCGGAGAACAGGGTCCCGGCGGGTGCGTCGCGCAGGTCGCGGGCTTCATCGCTGTCCGCCAGGTAGCCCGTCCCACCGTGGATCTGCATGGCGTCGAGGCTCGAACTGACGAACGCCTCCGAGATGTGGAGCTTGGCCTGGGAGGACTCCAGCGGGGCGCGGCCGCCATCGTGCTTCAGCGAGGCCACCTGGTAGAGCAACAGCCGGCCCACGTCCAGCCGCATCCGCATGTCGACGATCCGGTTTGCCACCGACTGGAAGCGGCCGATGGGCTGGCCGAACTGGCGCCGCTGGCGAGCCCGCCTCACCGCCCGGTCGAGTTGCCGCTGCATGGCGCCGAGCACCGGGGCGAAGATGCAGGACCGCTCCCATTCCAGTGCGGTGGCGAACTGGGCCATGCCCGCGCCAGCACGCCCCAGGAGCTGATCCCGCCCCACCCGGCATCCCTCGAGTCGGACCTCGCCCATCGGCGCCCCGGTCAGTCCCAGCTTGGGCTGATCGGTCACCGTCAACCCGGGCGTGTCTGCGGGCAGGAGCACCGCGGACAGTGCGTCGTCGCCGGCCGCCGGATCCCTCCCGTAGACCAGGAACAGCCCCGCCCGGGACGCTCCGGTGATGAAGTGCTTGTGACCGTCGACGAGCAGGCCACCGCCGTCCTCCGCGATGGTGGTGGTCATCCCGTGCACGTCGCTGCCAGCGTCGGGCTCGGTGATGCAGTGCGCGCCCACCATGTCCCCCGCCAGCAGCGGGGGGAGCCACGCCGCGCGTTGTTCGTCGCTGCCCAGGGTGGCCAGCGGCAGCACCGTGCCCCACAGGTGGGCGTTGAGGGCGATCAGGAACCCCAGGTCGGTACAGCCCGTCCCGAGGCCCTCCATCGCCAGCACCGTGTCCAGCGCGCCCCTGCCGCCACCGCCCATCTCCGGGCTCACGTTCGGTCCCAGCAGCCCCCGCTCCCCGCACCACCGCCAGGCGTCGGCGGGTAGGGGGCCCTCGAGTCGCTGGAGGAGCTCGGACAGCTCGCGGCCGACCTCGGAATGCCGGTCACGTAGCTCGATCTGCGAAGGGGTCAGCGCGAACGACATGGGCTACCTCGTGGCGGGTTGGCGCGACAGGGGGTATTATCGGGGCCGAAGTGGCCGGGTGCAACGCGATGCGTGGCATGTACGACGTCGGATTGCTACCATGACGCGCCCTGTAGCGGGCAGGATGCTACAAAGACGTGAGCCTTGCGTACCCGTTCATGTTCGCCCACTGGGCCGTGTGCTCGACGGGTCTGATCGCCTCGCTGACGTTGACCGTACTTCTGCTGTGGCTGCGGCCCGCCCGATCTCCGGCACCCGCCGCGGGGTGGCCGGCGTTGACGATCCTCAAACCGTTCGACGGCAACGACGACGGCTTGGCCGACAACCTCTGGACCTACCTCACCGCCCGCTATCCGGCGCCCCGGCAGGTGCTCCTGTGCACCGACCGCGACAACACCGGGGGCATCGCGGCCGCCCAACGGGTGCTGGCGAGGCTCGCGGATCGGCCGATCCCGGACGTGGACGTGTCGCTGCTCCTGTCGTCGGAAGGCGAGGTGGCGCCAGCCAATCGCAAGATCTGGCACATGCAACGCGGGTTCGAGGCCGCCCGTCACGCGGTCATCGTCAGCGGCGACAGCGCGACCCGGCTCGAGGACACGACGCTGATGGAGCTGGTGGCGGTTCTGATGGCCCACCCACGGACCGGGCTTTCCTGGGCTCCCTACACGGCTGACGGCGTGGGTGGCCTCGGCTCACGACTGGCACGGCTGGCGCTGTCCGCCAGTTCCCTCAACTTCTTCATCGTCGCGCTGCTGCACCGCCTGCTGCGCCGCGGAGCATTCTCGGCCGGCGGGTTGTTCGCCATCCGCCGCGAGGCCCTGGACGAGGTCGGCGGCTTCGCCCCGTTCGCCAGCGTGCTGGCCGAGGACATCCACCTGGCGCGCCACCTCGACGAACGGGGCTGGCGGGTGGCCATCTCGCCGATGCCCGTCGTCCAGCACCCAGGCCGGGCGTCGCTGGCGGTCTTTTACCGCCGGATGGTCCGCTGGACCTTCATCATGTGGCGCTACAAGGACCCGCTGCGGATCCACGTGCCGATGGTCCTGTGCACGCTGCCGCTCTCGCTGATCACGTTGCCTTTGGCAAGCCTGGGCTACCCCGACCACGCGTTGCGATTCGCCGTGCTGACGGCCGCCTTGTGGGTCTCCCGCTGGGTTTACGGGCTGGTGCTGTTGACCTCGGTGGGGCGCCGGGCTCCCACGGCCGACGTTCTGTGGGGCACGCCGCTGATGGAGCTGATCCTGCTGCTGGCCTATTTCCGTTCGCTGTTCATGCGCACGGTACGCTGGCGATCCCAGCGGTTGGCCGTGGAGGAGGGCGGCGAGATGACCCCCGCCGACCGCTGACCCGCTCGGTTGGATTCGGCTACAATGACTGAATGCGGGTGAAATTCTGGGGTGTACGCGGCTCCTGCCCCGTGCCCGGTCCCAACACGATTCGGTATGGCGGCAACACCGCTTGCGTCGAGGTTCGTGGCGACGACGGTAGCCTGGCGATCGTCGACGCCGGCACAGGCATCCGCGCCCTGGGTAAATCGCTGGCGCTGGCCACTACCTCCGGTGTGCTCGCGACACACCTGCTGCTATCCCACACACATCACGATCACATCCACGGGTTGCCGTTCTTCGATCCCCTGTACAGGCAGGGAAACCGGGTCCACATCTACGGCCCCGAATTGCCGGAGACGTCGCTGGAGTCGGTGGTCGCCGGCTTCATGGGGGACGCCTACCACCCGGCACCGCTGGATACCGTGCAGGCCGAGGTCCTGTTCCGTGGGCTCAACAGCGGAACGAAGCTGGCCATCGGCAGCGTGGGGGTCACGGCCGCCATCGTCAACCACACGACACTCTGCAACGCCTACCGGTTCGACGCGGACGGTGTCGCGGTCGCATACGTGACCGACACGGGCGGATTCGACGGCCCCTTGCTGCTGCCCGGCGAGAGCCGCGGGATGGAGGGGTTCCCCGCGGGGGATCCGGCCCAGGTGCTGGCATCGCTGCGCCAGGGCCTCGTGGATCTGCTGGTGGGCTGCTCGGTGGTCATCTACGACACCATGTTCGACGCCGAGGAGATGGCGCGGTTGCCCGACTGGGGGCATTCGTCACCCACCGAGGCGCTGGACATCTGCCGGGCCGCGCGCGTGCCCCACCTGGTCTTGTTCCACCACAACCCGGATTGTAACGACGACCAGATCGACGGCCGGTTGGCCCATGCCCGGTTCCAGGGGGGTGGGCTGCTGGTGAGCGCCGCCCACGAGGGCGAGACGATGGTGATTCGCTGAGGGGACAGGGGGACGCTTCTGTTCGCCCGGAGGACCGGGCGGACGTGGCTAGATCGAGTAGTCGACGATGGTCACGCCTCGGTCCCGCTGGTCTTCGTCCTCACGTTCGCCGTCGCGCACCCTGGGGGGCTCGGGTTCCGCGGGGATCTCGATATGCAGCGCGGGCCGGGCGGACTCGACCTCTCGCTCCTGCTTAATCTTCTGGATGATGTAGGCATCCAGCATCGTTTCGCTCCAGCGCAGTTCCTGCGATCGTCGCGCCAAGATTCATTATAGCACGTGCGACCTCCATCGAGGAGCGACGAGCTGGCGATGCGTCGAGCGCCTGATGACAAGCTAACCACGCTTGGGCGGACGACAACCCGCGTCATCGAGGAGAACGCGGAGCGCAGCGAGGCTCTCGGCGTCCGTTCCCCGTTCCTCGGCGAACTCCAGCAGGGTCTCGCTGAGCGCCAGGTAGACGTCGCGATCGCCGGGGCTGTCAGCCAGTACTCGCAGATGGCCGGCCACCGTGTCCACGTCACCGCGGATCAGCGGACCGGTGAGCGCCGCGGCGGTGCCTTCGCGGGCCACGTGGGCCAGGGCGGCCTCCATCAGTGGAATGAAGAGGGCCGGGAGCCGGTCGCCGGGTAGCCCGGCCAGCCGCAGCTGGCGCTCCGCAACCCGCGCCAGCGCCACCAGGTGGTTGGCCGCCATGGTCGCCGCGGCGTGGTACCGGGCCTTGCCAGCGGCCTCCAGCTGCACCGCATCACACGCCAGCTCACCGACCAGCAACCCGGCCCGCGCGATGGCGATCGGGTCCCCTTCGAGGACCCACGTGAACGGCAGCCGGGGCCGCCCATCCCCCAGCAGGGTCTGCAGCGGGTGCATCGCGCCGCAGTACGTTCGCAGCCCTGCGTCCCGGATCGCGGCCGCGGGCGTGGCACCGCTGAGGTGCAGCACGGCCGTGTCGGCCGCCAGCGCCACCTCGCGGGACAGACGGGCAGACAGCGGTCCGATGGCTCCGTCCGGGACCGCGAGCACGATCAGCTCCGCGTCGATGGTCGAGGGCAGGTCGCCCTCCGCGACGGCCACGCCAGCCAGGCTGGCGGCCCCGACACCCCTGCGCCAGGCCAGACATGGCGGTATCCCGGCGTCCGACAGCATGTGGACCAGGTCCCGCCCCGCCCGGCCGAGCCCGAGCACGGCCGTCGACGGCACGCGGCCGGTCGTGGCGGCTCCGTCCCCTGCCATCGACACCTCCTCGCTCCACCGACGGGCCCGGGATAGAATGCCCTCCGTCGCGGGCGACGGGATGGAAACTAGCAGCGCCGCGGCACCGCCGCCACCCCCGCACGACCGGGGGGAACGGCTCGCCAGAAGCGACCCGATGGACATCGAGCACTACCTCACGGACCCGACCCGGGACTCGATGCGCGAAGCGATCCGCGACGCGGGCGGCAACGAGGTGTTCTTCGTCGGGCGCCTCGACGACGACGGGCGGATTGCGGCCGTGGAGGTCCACTGCCGAGGCGGGCCGTCCGCCGTGCCTGCACTGCTTCATGTTCCCCGCGCGGGGGAGGTGGTCCTGCACAACCACCCCAGCGGCGAGCTGCAGCCGAGCGATGCGGATCTCTCGCTGGCCGCCCGCTACGGCCAGGACGGGGTGGGATTTTTCATCGTCGACAACGACCTTCGCGCGATTTACGCGGTGGTCGAAGCCCACCGTTCCACGCGCGTGCCCCTGGACCACGAGGCCATCGTCGGTTGTTTCACGCCGGACGGTGGCCTGTCGGGACTCCACCCGGAGTTCGAGCACCGGCTGGCCCAGGAGCAGATGGCCCGTGCCATCGCCCAGACCATCGACGACGACGGGATCGCGGTGGTCGAGGCAGGGACCGGCATCGGGAAATCCATCGCGTATCTGGTACCGCTGGCGCACCACGCCAAGGCCAACCGGGTCCGGGTGGTGGTCAGCACGGGATCGATCAACCTGCAGCAGCAGCTGGTCAACCAGGACATCCCGCTGGTGCGTCAGCTGGTGGGCGAGCTGTCGGTGGCCCTGGTCAAGGGACGGGGGAACTACCTGTGCCGCCGCAAGCTCGCCTACGCCCTGGCCAACCGGGGGGAGTACGACGAGGCCGAGCAACGCTTTTTGGATCAGGTGGCCGGCTGGGCCATCACCACCGCCGACGGCAGCCTGGCGGACCTGACGTTCGTCCCCAACGAGGAGCTGTGGTCGCTGGTGCGATCGGATGCGGACCAGACGCTGCGGTCCCGCTGTCCACATTTTCAGGACTGCTTCTACTACCAGGCCCGGCGCCAGGCCGCCGCTGCCGACCTGCTGATCGTCAATCACCACCTGTTGATGGTCGACCTGGATCTCAAGCACGCGCTGGGGGACGTCGGCGTGCTACCCCGCTATCAGGCCGTGGTGGTCGACGAGGCGCACCACCTCGAGGAGGTGGCCTCGAGCCTGCTGGCCACGCGGGTCACCCCCCGCGGGATCGAGCAGCTGCTGGGCCGGCTGATCCCCAAGCACCCCCGGCGCCGCGGCCTGCTGGCGCGGCTGGTGGCCAGGCTGCCGGCCGGGATCGATGCCACCGAGCGGATCCGCGAGATCGTCCAGGGCTCGGTGAGTGACGCTGTTGCACGGATCCGCGTCGAGCTTCCCCCCATCGCCGAGGACCTTCAACGGATCCTCGAGGAGCACGGCGGAGGTGGGGGCGAGGCCGAGAACACGTATCGGCTGCCCGACCGCCACGATTCGATCCCGGTGCCGCTTCGAGGGCTGGTCGACCACGCCGAGGTGCTGGCCTCGCTGCTGGCCGACGTCAGCGACGGGATCGGCCGGATGCGTCGCCTGCTCGAGGCGATGCCCGTCTCGTGGCAAGACGACGAGGTCCAGCTGGCCCTCGACCTGCGGTCGGTACACGAGCGGCTGGGTGGCACGTTGCGCTCACTGGCCGCGCTGCTCTCCGAGGAGCGTGACATCTGTCGCTGGGTCGAACTGAGCCGCGGCAAGCAGGTAGCGCCGCGTCTCTGCACATGCCCCATCGACGTGTCGCCGCTGATCCGGGAACGGCTGTTCGACGCGATCCCGGCGGTGGCGCTGACCTCGGCCACCCTGACCGTCGACCGTCGGTTCGATTTCCTCTGCGGACGGGTCGGTCTGGCAGGGGGGACCCTGGCCCACGAGCGGATGGTGACCGCCCGCCTTCCCAGCCCCTTCGACTTCCGCTCCCAGGTGTTGCTCTGCTTGCCTTCCGGAGCGCTGCCCGAGCCGCGCGATCCGCGACACGGCGTGGCGGTGGAGGATCTGGTCTGCCGGATCGCCGAGGCCGCCCGCGGCCGGACCTTCGTGTTGTTCACCAGCTACCACATGCTGCACCAGGTCCACACGGCGGCGAGCGAGCGCCTCGAGGGCTTTCGGCTGCTGGCCCAGGGCACCATGGAGCGGAGCCGGTTGCTGGATGCTTTCCGCAGCGGACCCCGCGCCGTATTGCTGGGAACCGACAGCTTCTGGGAGGGTGTGGACGTCCCCGGGGCCGCCCTCTCGTGTGTCGTGCTGACCCGGCTGCCGTTCCGTGTGCCGACGGAGCCGGTGACCCGGGCCCGGGCGGAGCTCATCGAGCGAAGGGGAGGGGATGCCTTCCAGCAGTACTCGGTGCCGCAGGCAGTGATCCGTTTTCGCCAGGGCTTCGGCCGGCTGATCCGTAGCCGCGCCGACCGGGGGGCCGTGGTGGTACTCGACCCGCGCCTGGTCAGCCGCTCCTACGGCCGGGTGTTCCTGGGCTCCTTGCCGACGGTGGATCTGGCCCGGATCCCCTTCGATCGCCTCGGTCCCGAGATCCGCCGCTTCCTCGACGGAGACTAGGGGCTCTTCACGGGGTGGATGCCGTCCATGCGGGGCGCCAGCTCCCAGTCCGGATCGCGGACATCGGTGTGGCAGGCCCGGCAGCTCGGCTCGACCACACACTCGACGGCGTGGGCCGGGGTCAGTCCTCCGAGGGGCGCCGTTCCCTCGGTGTCGAGGTGAGCCCGGCCCGGGCCGTGGCACGCCTCGCAAGTCACACCGGGTTCCCGACGCTTGCGGGTTCCGCAGGGAGACTGGGGGACATGACAGCCCAGACAGACCGGGTCCCTGCCCGAGCCCGCTTCGACCAGGGTCGCTCGCGCCTGTCCGTGGGGGCTCGCGGCCCAGGCGGCGTGGATCTCGGCGTGACACTCCTCGCAGCTCGCCGATCCGGTGCAGTCATCGCTGGGCAATGTCAGCGCGGTGCGTGGCAGGCGGCCCTCTTCGATGTCGAGGCGACGGGTACCCCATTGCTCGCGCGGCAAGGTCTCGGCCAGGCTGTGGTCGATGCCCGGCAGCGCCCGCTCGAGGTCGAAGCTCAGCCCGTGGTCGCCGTCGTGACACTGGAGGCAGCCGTCCCTGGGATCCGACCGATCGGGGTCCATCCCGGCGGGCGTGTGGCCCCCGGACGGTCCGTGGCAGGACTCACAGCCCACGTCGCGCAGGTGGCTGGTGGTGGCCAGGTCGACGAAACCGTCCTCCTGGCCGTGGGCGGTGGCGTGGCAGCGCAGGCACGCCGGATCTTCGTGGGTGTCGCCGGGCAGGTCCCGGATCGCCACCGAATGAGCGGACAGTAGCCACGAGTTGTAGGCGGCCTCGTGGCAGGCCGCACAGGCCCGCGCACCCAGGTGGGCGCCTGCGACCCAGGCGCTGTCCGGGTCCATGCCGCGGTCTTCGGCCGCCGCCATACGCAGGGCCAGACCCGCCCCCCGGAAGAAGGGATCGGCTCCGTGGACCACCACGCCGGTCTCGTTGACGTACAGCGCCGTGGGGGTAGACGACATCCCGTGGGCGTCGCGATAGGCGCCCGCGTAATCGACGAACGCGGGGCAGGTCAGCCCCGTCTGCTCGGCAAACTCGCGGACTTCGCCCAACCGCGATCCGGAGCTGGCGATGGCGATACAATTCACTCCGAGGGGCGCCATCGCATCGCAGGCCTGCTGGAACTCGCCGGCCACGTTCCAGCAGTGGGGGCAGCTCGTCGAGAAGTAGAGGATCGCCAGGGGTAGTGGCGCGGCGTCGAGCAGCTTCTGCTCGGTGAGGTCGGCGGCCAGCAGCACCACGCTCCGGTCGAGGCGCATGGACTCCTCGGCCTCCGCTGGCGGCGCCGCCGGGCTCGGCGACGCGATCCACCCGGCGATGGCGATGGCGAGCAGCAGCGCGAGGCCACGCATCGTGGCGGAGGCGCGGCGACTCACCGGGCGGTGGCCTCTGGCGGCTCACCGGCCGCCGGGTCGAGGGGCGCCACGGGATCGCCGAAGCGGATCCGGGCTCCCCGGATCTCCTCCTCCGTCGGCATCGACGGCGTGACGATGTCCGTGGGCATGGGCACTCCGTCTCGTTTCCGGGACGCCTCCAGGGCCCGGAACAACCCCACCACCGCATGCTGGTTGTTGTCGATGCGGCAGTGGTTGTCCACCAGTCCCATCCGGATCGCCCCCCGCGCCTTGTCCGGGTTGGGGAGGAAGTAGCTGTTCTCGGGGCGCCACTGGTTCTCCAGCAGGTGCTCCGCCGCGCGGATCAGGGCCTCCTCGTACCGCGAGGCGTCGACGTCCAGCGCCCAGGCGGTGTGCATCACGCCCCCCATCGCCTCGGAGCGGGAGCAGGCCCGGGTGGTCCGGGGCAGGTCGTCGAAACGCCGATAGGCCCCGAAGTAGTCGGCGAAGGGCGGCCAGTGGGGCGGGAACTGCTCGGACGCGTGGCGGTCGCCCATGTGCAGCGCGCAGCGTGCGTAGCGCATCTCGCCGGTCACCGAGTACAGATCCCACAGGGCCTGCATCACCCAGTGGTCGGGGTTGGGGCGGCGGTCGTAGTAGCGCTCGACCTGCCAGTCACCGATCCGCCGGGCACCTTCCAGCCAGCGCTCGTCCCCCGTGGCCGCGTGGAACCGGACCAGCGCCAGCATGGTCTCGCCGGGGAAGTACAGGGGTTCCTTCTCCACCGCGTCGAGTTCCAGCCGTTCGCGGTAGCGACGGAACACCTTGCCCTGGTCGTCGATCATCTCGAGCAGGAACAGACCGAGCCCCTCGAGAACCGCGGCGTCGTCTTCCTGCTCCAGGTGCGCCCGCAGCACCGGATGGGTGACGTGCTCGGTGGAGGGGCGCTGCAGCAGACTCAGCAGCGTCAGCGCCGCGGCGCCGCTGGACGCCCGATCCCGATGGTCGACCAGCGCGTAGAGGGCGGGATCGGTCGCACCTACGGGGGTGTCCAGGTTGTCGTAGACCCAGTCCATCGCCCGTAGTCCGGCCTCCAGGTAGTCGTTGGCGTCGTCGCGCAGCTGGGGCTCGGTCAGGGCCAGCTCGTACATGTGGAACAGGCCGTAGACGCAGCCGGCGTGCCGGACGATGTTGTAGCCCTTCGAGCCCCGGTCCTTGTTGGGGTAGTACTCGTAATCGAAGCGGCCGTCTGGCTGTACCGTGCGCAGCAACCAGCCCCCGGCTTCCTCGATCCCGTCGAGGATGGTGGCGCTGTCGATCCCGTCGAGCAGCACGTTGCCTCGGTACAGATCGACGACCTCACCGCCCGGGACCGGCCGGCCGAAGCAGAAGCTGCGGAACTTGAACAGCTCCACGTCCTCTTGCTTCCACAGGTCGCGGCCGCCGCGGGCCTCGCGGGAGAGCTGATGCATCATCCGCAGGCACTTGTCGGCGCGGGCGCGGACGCGGGGGGTGAGCCAGCCGTCGGTGACCGGATCGGCGGGCAGGAAGTACCCCTCCCGCTTGCCGGTCCGCAGGATCATCCCGTCGACCCCGGGCTCGACCTCGTAGATCAGCTGGTAGACAAACCCCGCCTCGGACAGATCCTCCTTGAGCAGCCGCTTGGGAAGTTTGACCCCTGCGCGCCGCAGGGCCGCGATGACCACGTTGCGCACGGCCATCACCGCCTGGTGGGTGGAGCGCCGCTGGATGGGCTGGACGCCATCCACAAGGTCCACCTGCACCCGGATCGCGTCGGCGCCGTCGACCCACTCCTGCCAGCGCAGGGTTCCATCGAGGGCCTGGTCTGTGGCCCGGCTGAGATCCTCGAACAGGCGGCCGCCGCTGGCGTGGCCCCGCAGGAACGCCTTGCGGTCCAGCCACAAGGTGACGTAGACGTCGCGGTCCCCGTCCTGACGCAGGGTGTCCGGCAGGTTGGCCTCCAGGGTTGCCACCTCGGCGGGCACCCCGTCGCCCTCGTCCCGCCGGTAGCCGGCGATGGCGGCGTCCAGCACCTCCAGCGAGGCGTCCATCTCCGCCTGTGTCAACCGGGTGGTCCGGGGTGCGGCGTACAGGGCGAACAGCACGTCGTCGGAGACCGGGGGCAGCCCCATGCGGCCGGTCAGGCCGAACAGCAGTCCGGCGACCGCGAGCAGGTACAGCAGGGAGCCGAACATGGGCTGGCGGGACCACCAACGGCCGACCGCGCCGCCCGTCGCCAGGCTGGCAGCCCAGATGGCCAGCGCCGGGGCCGCCACCATCGCGACGACCGCCAGCTTCTCGTAGACGTAGAGATAGATACACGGCGCGACCAGCAGCAGCGAGACGAGCCAACCGGCCGGGAACCGCCAGGTACGCCCGCGGTGGATCCGCTCGTAGAGCAGGAACACGCCACCGCAGATCAGCGCCCCGGGCAGCAGCAGGAACGCCGAGTCTGCCGCGTATACGTACAGCACCGCCAGGTAGGGTAGGGACAGCAGTGCCGTCTTCCACAGGGGGGAGCTACCCCCGGACCGGGCACCGCCCGTGCCGTCGACCGTCTCCGTCATCTCGCCTCCGCCCCCGCGTGTCCTCCGCACTCGGTGTCGCCCACCGCCATGCGAGGACCGGGAAGGTCCGTCGTCTAGCAGAGGCCCCCCCCGATGGCAAGCGCGCGAGGGCGCGCGTCAGGCCCTCGCGAGGGGTAAGATCGGGGCATGATCACCATCGACGTACCCACCCGATCTCGCCAGGAGCTGGTCGCGATCACCGACCGCGTCCAGGCCGCCGTCACGGAGCTGGCGCTCGAAGAGGGCGCCGTCCTGGTCTACTCACCCCACACCACTTGCGCGGTGACCATCAACGAGGGGGCGGATCCGGACGTCCGGGGAGACGTATCGCGTTTTCTGGGGCGGCTCGTGCCCCGGGACGAGCCGGATTTCCGTCACGCCGAGGGCAACAGCGACGCCCACGTCCTGATGAGCCTGGTCGGACCTTCGGAGCTGGTGCCCGTGGAGGGCGGCCGCCTGCGGTTGGGGCGTTGGCAGACCCTGTTCCTGACCGAGTTCGACGGACCGCGTCCCCGGCGTCTCTGGATCACGGGATTGTCGGCGCAGCGCTGATCTGCGCCAGCGCCTGGGACCGCGCCGCCTGCCGGGCCGCGATGCAGGCCTCGGACACGTCCGTGCCCTCTTCCTCGGCCAGGGGAACATCGCAGACCACGATCCTGTCGCCGAGATTCTCCGAGCCCACGGCTCCGCGAAGCAATCCGAGCATCTCGGCGCCCGCGCTCGCGGACACGCAGAGCTCCACCGACAGGTCGCCCCGGCGTCCCGCGATGTCGGCCAGCGAGGTCAGATCCCGGACCAGCGCCCGCGACGGATCGCCACCCCGGGCGTCGGCCGCGCTGGGTTCGCTGGGCAGACGCAGCACGAGGGTCTCGCCCCCGGCCAACGTGGAGCGCAGCGCGCCTTGCAACGGCTCGATCTCGGGCAGGTTGTTGGTGGCCAACCCGAGCTCGATGGCGGCCGCGACCCGGGCGGGATAGACCGGCGCCAGCGGATCGTGGGGCACGACCGCAGCGGCGGGCCACAGGATCCGCATCACGACGTTCCACGATTCCTGGCCGTCGGCCACCGCCGTGACCAGGTCGTCCGCCAGATCGGAGATCTTGTACGGTGTGCCCGGGACCGCGGCCGCCGCCAGCGGAACGAGGCCGCGGGCGTTGGCGTTGACGCTGTCGATCCAGACCCGCCCTCCCGGGAAGGACGCGGCGCAGGCGCTTACCCGGGCGTCCGTGCCCGCGGGTTGCCAGGGGACCAGCGCCGGACCCACCCCGTCCATCCAGCGCAGCACGCGGACGTAGTCCTGCAACGCCTCGACGGCCCGCGGATCGGTGGGCCGCGCCCGCACGTCCGCGAGGGGGCGCAGGGCGTCGTCGGACAGGGACAGCCCGTCGAGGCAGAGCGCTTCAGCTGGACAGGGGCCGCTGAAGCCCACGTGGAATTCCTCGCCGCGGGCGTCGATCCATACCGGCACCCTCTCTCCCGTGGGGACGTCGCTCTCGGGGACGCCCGGGGTGGAGGGTTCCCCCTCCGACGGAATGAGCGCCCGTATGCGGTCGGGCAGGTCCGGGACCATCACGTAGGCGCCCACGCCCGTCAGCGCGAGCAGCACGACGAGCACCCCGAAGGTGAACAGGCCCGTACTCATCCCCCGCTTGCCGTCCGGTTCGATGTCGTCCGTGTCGTCGAACACCTGGTCCAGCGCGGGTGGTCCGGGATCCAGCGTCCGGCGGATGCTCTGGCGCTGGTACCGGCGGGCGCGGGGAGGGGGCATGGGCGTGGAGATGGAGTTGAGCTGTGGGATGTCGGAGCTCGGGGGAGGGGCGGGCTCGGGCTCGGGCTCGGGTTCGGGCTCGGGCTCGGGCTCGGGCTCGGGCTCGGGCTCGGACTCGGGCTCGGACTCGGGCTCGGACTCGGACTCGGCCTCGGACTCGGACTCGGACTCGGCCAACGCAGCCACCCGCGCGGACTCCGCCGCAGTCTCGGCCTCCGCTACTCCCAGCGGATCCGGCCCGACCTCGGCCCCTCGCCTGGCCTCCTCCTCTTCGACCTTCCGTCTGGCTTCCTCCTCGTCGGCTTTCCGCTTGGCCTCTTCCTCTTCGACCTTCCGTCTGGCTTCCTCCTCGTCGGCTTTCCGCTTGGCCTCTTCCTCGTCGGCCTTCCGTCTGGCTTCCTCTTCCTCAGCCTTCCGTCTGGCTTCCTCTTCCTCAGCCTTCCGTCTGGTTTCCTCCTCGTCGGCCTTCCGTTTGGCCTCTTCCTCAGCCTTCCGTCTGGCTTCTTCTTCCTTGGCCTTCCGTCTGGCCTCCGCTTTTTCGGCCGCTCGCCTGGCCTCTTCCTCGTCGGCCTTCCGCCTGGCTTCCTCCTCGTCGGCCTTCCGCCTGGCTTCCTCCTCGTCGGCCTTCCGCTTGGCCTCCTTTTCCTCGTCGGCCTTCCGCCTGGCTTCCTCCTCGTCGGCCTTCCGCCTGGCTTCCTCTTCCTCGGCTTGGCGTCTGGCTTCCTCCTCTTCGGCTTCGCGCCGGGCCTCGTCTTCCAGGGCCTGCCGCGTCTCGTCCGGGTCCTCCGGCGCCGGGGTTCGGTCGCCCTCGAGTCCGAAGGGCGATACCACGGGGGGCATGTCCTCGACGGTGACCGTGGGCCGGACGTCGTCCTCGAACAGGATCGGCGGGGGGGTGGCGTCGGCGTCGGCGGGGCTCAGATCCTCTTCCGGAACAGCATCGTTCTCGTCCGGCGGAGCGGGAGCCTGGGGCGGTGGCGGTGGGGGAGGCGGTTCGCGGGTCGCTGGCTCGGGGTCCGGCGGGGCCTCCACCGCGTCGATCTCGTGGCCGGTCTGGAGTCGCGCCACCAGTTCGGTCGGGGCGTCGTCTTCCTCCATCCTGGGTTGGGTTGGCAACACGATGGCCGCGGGTGCCGCTGGCGCTGCGTCGGTCCCGTCGCCTCGGCCCTCATCTGGCTCGGGTGGAGGCGGCGGCGGTGGGGGAACCAAGGGCGCGCCCGAGGGCGGATCGGCCGTCCGATCGATCCGGGTCGTCAGGACGTCGTCCTCCATGGACGAGTCGCCCGGTGGGGCCGGGGGCAGGGCTGGTGGGATCTCCGGGGGCAAGGCGGGCTGGGCCGCGGCCGGTATGGTGACGGCGATGGGCATCACCAGCACGACGCTGGCGTCGTCGTTGCCGCGCCTCCGCTCCACCTCCAGCAGCAGGCGGTCGACACCGGTGGACAGGTCTTCGCCCGCGCCGTGCAGGACCTGGAACATGTGGTGGTCGCTGACCGGCTCGGAGATGCCGTCGGTGCACAGCATCAACACGTCGCCCTGGCTGAAGCGCGTGCCACGGTGTGTGGTCGGCGTGATCTCCAGGGGCAGGACCAGGTGGGCGCCGATGGCGCGGGTCACGGCCTGCCGACGCCGATTGTGGTCGGGTGTACCCTCGACGTGATCACGGGTGATCTGCCGCAGTCCCTGATCCGCGTAGAGGTAGGCCCGACTGTCGCCCACGTGACAGACGTGAAAGCTGCCGCGCACCCGGTCGACGACGCTGACCACCGCGGTTGTGGCCATGATCGCACCGCTGCCCAGCCCCGATGCCTCGTCCAGGATCCGGTCGTTGGCCCGGCGCAGGATCGCCTCGACCCACTGCACGGGTCCCGGCAGGTGTTTGGCCACGGAGATCGGCCCCGGGGGTGCCTTCTCGCGCAATCGCTCCAGCCGATCGCCGAACCCGACCACGCCCAGGTGCTGGACGAAGCTGTCGACCAGCAGCCAGGCGGCGCGCTCACCGGCCTCGTGTCCGCCGACGCCGTCGGCGACCAGTGCGATGATCAGGTCGTCCCCCCGCCAGTGGGCGCAGCGGTCCTGATTGACCGCGTGTCGCGGTCCCGTGCGGCTGCCACTGGCGATGAGCTCGCGATTCAATACCTACCCCGGGTGATGCAGCGACCGAAGATATCACGAAGCCACTTTTCGTTCCGGTGGGCGTCAGGCTTCAGGCTTCAGGCAGAACAGCAGGGGTTACCTGGCTTTCCTGGCGCCTGACGCCTCCTCCGATGGCAGCTCGACCACCGCCGAGTTGCCCTCCCAGCGCACCGCTGTGCCGTAGGGCTCCATCAGTTCATCGAGGACCGGGACCGCCTCGTCGGCTGCGATCGGGGCCGGCCGGTAACGGACCAGCTTGTTGTTGACCCCGATCAGGTCCACCGCCACGTTGGCGACCCGTCCGTCGCACAACCGGTAGCGGGCGACCATCCCGTAGCCCTGGCGCCCCTTGGGGAATCGACCGGACGTCCCGAACGTGAAGTTACCCAGGCTGTAGAGGATCGGCTTGCCCTCGTAGATCTCGATGCCCTGGGCTACGTGGGGGTGGTGGCCGTTAACCACGTCCGCGCCCATGTCGATGATCGCCCGCGCCATCCGGTGTTGCAGCCGTGTCGGCGGTTTGTAGTTGCGGCCGAAGTGGCAGTGGACGATGAGCACGTCCACCTGGCCACGGAGCCTCTCGATGTCCGCCTGCATCAGCTCCAGGTCCATCATCGCGCAGCCCGGCCGGTCGCCTTTGGCGAACCAACCGTCCTTCTCGTACGAGCCGTAGTTCTCCATGAAGGCCAGCAGACCGACCGTGATCCCGTCGAGTTCGATGATCAGCCCGCGGCGGGCCTCTTCCTCGCTTCGCCCACCCCCGACGGCCCGGATGCCCGCGGACTCGAAGTGGTCCAGCGTCTCCACGAAGCCCTCGGGTCCGTAGTCGAGGACGTGGTTGTTGGCCAGCGCCAGCACGTCGAAACCCGCGCCCTGGAGGGCGGGGAGGGCCTTCGGATCCTGGCGGTAGGACCACTTCTTGCTGGCCACGTACTTCACGTCATGCGTGGTGATCGGAGCCTCGAGGTTCCCCATCACGAGGTCGGCACCCGCCAGCAGCTCCCCCACGTCGCGGAAGGGGTAGTCGTAGCCCTGCTTGTCCAGCTTCCGCTGCACCCCGTCGGCCAGCATGATGTCGCCCACCGAGACGATCTCGCTGACGGGCCCCACGCAGGCCGAGCCGATCTCCCTCGCGACCGGGCGGGCGGCGGGCCGCCACGTCAGCCACAATCCCCCCGTCGCGATTCCGCCCATCAGCCCGACGGTCAGCCACGCATTCCACCAGCGCCTGCCACCCACCCGATCACCTCGATGCGAATGCCAACGGTATCGCATCGACCTCCCGCGGGCCAACGCGTGCAACCGCTGGAGGCGATTGAGATCGGTCGCACCGCGGCGCCCGCTGCTACAATCGAACGGCATCCGAACGATCGATGGAGGGCAGCCGCTGATGGCGAACCGGGACGGCAGGCGGGATTCGAAGGAGCGGGGCGGCCGCAGCGCCAGCGGCGACACCGACTACGGCCAGGGCAGCCACGAGCAGGATGGCTGGGACGAGCCACGGTTGATGGATTTTGCCCGCAAGATCGTCCGGGGCGGGGCCGAGGTGGTGATCTCGACCAAGGACGCCATCGGCGAGCGGGCGGCGGAGGTCAAGTCCAGGGAGATTCCCCGGGAGGTGGTCGAGTCGGTGGCCCACCTGACCGCGCGCACCAAGGACGAGCTGGTCAGCTTGATGGCCCGGGAGTTCAAGACCTACCTGGAGAAGATGGACCTGGCCTCCGAAGCGCGCAGCATGATGGAGAATTACACCCTCGACGTGAACATGACCGTCCGCCTGCGTCCCAACGAGCCGTACGCCGAGGACGAGGATCCGGCGGAGGACGAGGGGGCGGACGAAGCCGGGGACGCAGGGGACGCAGGGGACGCAGGGGACGCAGGGGACGCAGGGGACGCAGGGGACGGTGGGGACGACGAGGATGCCGCGGGCGAAGACGAGGAGTAGGTCACTCCTCCTTCTTGATGGGCTTGAGCCGGGCCCTGATCCCCTCTTCCTGCAGGATCTCCCGCAGGGTCGCCTCGTCGAAGACCGTCAGGTTGTCCAGCACCACCGCCAGATCGTCGAGCATGGCGGACAGCTCCCGGTCGGAGTCGTTGAGGGCCTCGGCCACCGACCGCAACTCGGCGGCGATCACCCGGGCATCGGCCATGGTCTCGGGCAGCTCGGCGGTGGACTCGTCCAGCCGCCCCGTCAAGGTCTCGACGTCCGCCAGGGTGGTGTCCAGCTTCGCGAGGGTGCCGTCGACCCGCTCCAGCGTTCCCGGTAGCCGCTCGGACGCAGCGCGTACGTTGCGAAGGATGATCGGGACCTCCTGCTTCACCTGCGGGGCGATCTCCGCCATCTCGTTGAGGTTGTGCAGCAGGGTCTCCGCCTCGGCAACCAGCCCACCCGCTTCGAACTCGCCCTCCCGGGCCAGGTCGGCCATGGCGGCGACGATGGCGGCCATGTCATCCGGGTCGATCTGCCCCAGCAGCGGTCCCAGCGCGGTGACCATCTGATCGATCTCATAGGGGATGGCCGTGTCCACGATCCGGTCCCCATCCTCCAGCGGCGGTGCGGTCTCGCTGCGCGGCAGGAGGGCCACGTACTTCTCGCCGAGCACCGAGCGGGCCCGCACGTGGGCAGCCACGTCCTTGCGAGCGTCGGCGTCCCGTCGGATCACCAGGGTGGCCACGCAGCCGCGATCCTCGACCCTCAGCTTCTGCACGCCGCCGACCCGGACGCCGGCCAGCCGCACGTCCCCGTCCTCGACCAGCCCCGCCGCGTCTTCGAAGAACGCCTCGACGGTCACCGTGTCACCCAGGGACTTGAGCGCGCCGACGCGAAAGCTCATGTAGAGCAAGGCGGCCAGCGCCGCCAGCAGCAAGCAACCGACGCCGAGCTCGTTGCGGAATCGTTTCACGTCTGCTCCGCCGCGCGTTGCGGGCCCGCGGGGGGCAGCTGCAGGTTGCGCCCCAGGAAACGCCTCAGCACGGGATCTTGGCTGTGCCGCACCTGATCGGGGGTCCCGTACGCGATCAGGCGACCTTTGTAGAGCATACCGATGCGGTCCGCAATCCGGAAGGTGCCGACGATGTCGTGGCTGATCACCACGAAGGTGATGCCGAGTTCCTGTTTCATCCGGCTGATCAGCCGATCGATGGAGTCGCTGGTGACCGGGTCCAGGCCCGTGGTCGGCTCGTCGAACAGCACGATCTCCGGGTCCAGGACGATCGCCCGCGCCAGGCCCACGCGCCGCCGCATCCCGCCCGACAGCTCGGACGGCATCTTGTCGCCCGTGTCGGGCAGCCCCACCTGCTGCAATCGGTTGGCCACTACCTCGCGGATCTCCGGCTCCTTCATCTTCGTGTGCCGCCGGATGGGGAACGCCACGTTCTCGCCGACGGTCATCGAGTCGAACAACGCGCCGTCCTGGAACAGCATCCCGAGCCGCTTGCGGACGTTCCGCAGTTCCGACTCCTTGCTGACAGTGATGTCCACGTCGTTGATCCAGATCCGACCGCGGTCCGGTTGCAACAGCCCCACCAGCAGCTTGAGGAACACCGACTTGCCGACCCCCGACGGGCCCATGATCACGGTGGTCTCCCCGGCGGCCAGGTCGACCGTCAGATCGTCGAGCACGACCTGGGAGCCGAACGCTTTGTGGACCCCCTCGAAGCGAATGATCGGTGCGCTCATGGCCTGGAGCCTACCCGTAGAAGACCGCGGTGAGCAGGTAGGTGGCGCAGATGCAGACGATGCACATCGTGACCACCGCGTTGTTGGTTGCCCGGCCCACACCCTCCGGGCCTTTTTCGCTGAAGAAGCCGAAGAATCCGCTGACCGTGGAGATCACGATCGCGTAGACCACCGACTTGGTCAGGGCGTTGATCAGATCGAGTCGGCCGATGTTGCTCCAGACGTAGCCGGAGTACTCCCCGGGGCTGACCCCCAGCTGATAGACAGCGACCGCGTAGGCGGCTGCCAGGCTGGTGGCCAGCCCTACGAGGGTCAGCAGTGGCAGCGCGATGATCACGGCCAGGAAGTTGGGCGCCACCAGCTCGGCATACGGATTGACCGCCATGACCTCCAGCGCGTCGATCTGCTCCCGGGTCCGCATCACCGCCAGCTGGGCTGCCATCTCGGTGCCGGTCTTGGCCGCGACCATGACGCCGGCCAGCAGCGGACAGATCTCGCGGACGCCAGCCATCGAGACGAACATCCCGACCATGTTGCCGGCCCCCAGCGTCGAGAACGCCGTGTACCCCTGGATCGCCACGTTGGTGCCGACGAAAACCGCCATGGTCAGCAGGATCGGCAGGGCCCTGATCCCCACCCGATAGGTCTCCAGCATCACCCGCTCCCAGCGGGCGCCATAACGCAGGGTGAAACGGGTGCAGTCCCACACGAAGTAGCCGTACGCCCCCAGGGCGCGGACGAAGCGCAGCACGGTACCCATCAGCGCCACCCGAACAGCAGGCTGGACGCCGCGTAGTTGAACACCAGCAAGAACACGATCGTGTACACCACGGTGTTGTTGACCGCCCGCCCGACGCCCTCCGCCCCGCCGGTCGTGTGGAAGCCCTGGAAGGTGGCCAGCAGGCCGAGGAACAGGCCGTAGGCGATCGCCTTGGCCACCGCGGCCAGGATGTCGTACAGGCCGATCAGCTCCGTCATGTTGTGCATGAACACGCCCGGAGCCTGGTCATAGGAGACCACGGCGACGATGTAGCCGCCGCCGACCCCGAACAGGATCGCGAGGATCGTCAGCGCCGGGTTGACTACCACCATCGCCAGGACCCGCGGCACCACGTGGAACGCCATCGGGTCGACCGCCATCATCTCGGTGGCGTCCAGCTCCTCCTTGATCCGCATCGCGCCCAGCTCCGCCGCGTAGGTGGAGCCCCCCTGGGCCGCGGTCAGCACGGCGGCGAGAACCGGCGCCAGCTCGCGGACGATGATCAGCGTCACCAGCCCGCTCATCAGCCGCTGGGCGCCCATCATCGCGAAGATGTTCATTCCCTGGAGCCCCAGGACCATGCCGAACGGCACGATGGTGATCAGGACCGGCCCCAGGCAGCGGCCCCCGATCACCCGGATGTGGTAGGCCACCTCCCCCCAGAACAGCGGCTCGCGCACCGCCGCTCGCACCGCCCGGCCGGCGAAACGACCGAAGGCGTCGACCGGCCGGATCAGGGCCAGCGGATCGGGGGAACTGGTCGCGGTGGGCTGCATGCGCGGATTGTACACGAGCGGCGTTGTAGTGCTGCGGTTGGACAGGCGCGAGAACACTGGTACCATTCCGCCCCATCCTCGGCAAAGCCGGGGGGTCAGGACCCGACGATGAGACACTGGATGGCGTGGATCGTGGCGGCGACTCTGGCCCTGGGGGCGACCCAGGCGCTGGCCGAGCCGGTACTGTGCAAAGAGGACATGGACGCCAGGCGCTGGATGGACGACGCCGACGTCGTGGCCGGCGAGGTCGCCGCGGGCGACCGGGTCGACGTGGTCTACCGCGAGGGCGGCTGGATCAGGGTGCGGCTGGCGGGGCCGGGCGCTGGATTCGGCTGGCTGCCGGACTCGGCGGTCACGGAGGTGGACAGCGGGGACACGGGCTTCGACCTGGGTCTCCCCGGTCTCGACCTCCCAGGACGCAACCCGGGGCTGACGTTACCAGGAGGCTTCCCGGGCGCCACCGGCCTGCCGGGCGGCGCGACCGTGCCGGGCGGGACCTCGCTCCCGCCGGTCAACCTGGACATCGAGTGAGCCCCGTCCGAATCCACCGGTGAAGAGTCCCACCATCCGCTCGGAACCTGGCCTGCTGGTATGCAGTCTGGCCAGCGGGAGTCGCGGAAATTCCACCTACGTCGGCACCCTGGAGTGCGGCCTGCTGGTCGACGTGGGCATCTCCGCGAAGCGAGCGGCAGAGCTGCTGCGGCGACGGGACCTGGATCCGGACGCCGTCAGCGGGATCCTGGTGACACACGAACACCGGGATCACTCGGCCGGTGTGCGGGTCTTCTGCCGTCGGCACCGGGTCCCGGTCTATGTCCAGCACGACGTGCGGCCGGAGGTCGACCTGCGCGGGGTCGACGACGTGCGGACCTTTGCCGGAGATGCCCCCTTCGACGTGGCCGGCTTCCGGGTCGACCCGTTCCCGATCCCCCACGACACGGTCGAGCCGCTGGGTTATGTGATCGAGCGGGACGGCTGCCGGGTCGGCGTCGCCACGGACATGGGAATGCGGACCCGGCTGGCGGAGGAGCGGCTGTCGGCCTGCGGGGCGGTGCTGCTGGAGTTCAACCACGACCTGGAGATGCTCATCGAGGGGCCCTATCCCTGGTGGCTCAAACAGCGGGTCAAGGGGCGCCTCGGACACCTGAGCAACGACGACGCCCTCGAGATGCTGGAGGTCCTCGTCGGCGGATCGGTCCGCACCGTGATGCTCGGCCACCTGAGCCAGGAGAACAACCGCCCCGAGCTCGTGGAGGCCATGGTCCGTGACCGGCTCGCCTCGCTGGACCGGCCGGACGTGGACGTGACCGTGCTGGAACAGGACCGACCGGGACCGGTGATCGGAGTGTCCAGATCCGAGACCGTGCCGGTGTGCCGGACCACCGAGACCGAGTCCGAGTCCGAGTCCGAGACCGAGTCCGAGACCGAGTCCGAATCCGAATCCGAGTCCGAATCCAGGTCCGAGCCCCAGACGGCTCTTTTCGTGGGAGGCAAGGCATGATTCCCCGATACAGCCACCCCGACATGACCGCCATCTGGACCGAGGAGAATCGGCTGCGGACCATGCTCCGCGTCGAGGTACTGGCCTGTGAGGCGATGGCGGCCCGGGGCGAGATCCCGGCCGAGGATCTGCCCGCGATCCAGCAGCGCGCCGACTTCGATCTGGAGAAGGTCGCCGAGTACGAGAAGACCCTCAAGCACGACGTGATCGCCTTCCTCACCTCGGTGGCGGATCACGTGGGGCCCGAGGCCCGACACATCCACAAGGGGATGACGAGTTCGGACGTGCTCGACACCGCCTTCGCCGTCCAGCTCGGGCAGGCGGGCGCGATGGTCCTCGAGGGCGTCGACCGTGTGCGGGAGGCCACCCGCGCCCGGGCACTGGAGCACCGGGACACTCCGATGATCGGCCGGACCCACGGCATCTACGCCGAGCCGATCACCGTCGGTCTGAAGCTCGCCGGCTGGTATTCGGAGCTGGATCGGGCGCGCGAGCGGGTCGAGGCGGCCTGGCTCGGGGTCCGCTTCGGCAAGATCTCGGGGGCTGTGGGGACTTACGCCTTCATCCATCCAGAGGTCGAGGAATACGTCTGTGAGAAGCTGGGCCTGACCCCCGAGCCCCTGTCGACCCAGGTCGTGCCGCGGGACCGCCACGCCGCCTTCTTCTCGGCGTTGGCGTTGCTGGCCACCTCCATCGAGCGCTTCGCCACCGAGATCCGCCACCTGCAGCATAGCGACATCGGCGAGATGTCCGAGGCTTTCACCGCCGGGCAGAAGGGCAGCTCGGCGATGCCCCACAAGCGGAACCCGATCCTGAGCGAGAACCTGACCGGGCTGGCCCGGCTGGCGCGCGGCTACGCGTCGGTGGCGCTGGACAACGTCGCCTTGTGGCACGAGCGGGACATCAGCCACTCGTCCGCCGAGCGGGTGATCGCCCCCGACGCCTGCATCGCCGTCGACTTCCAGCTGAGGCGCTTCGCCCGGGTGGTGGAGGGGTTGGTGATCCACGACGACCGGATGGCCGGCAACCTGGAGCGCACCCGGGGGCTGTACGCCAGTCAGCGGCTCCTGCTGGCCCTGGTCGAGCAGGGGCTCTCGCGGGAGCAGGGCTACCGGATGGTGCAGCGCGCCGCCGCCCGCGCCTGGGACGAGGGGATCGCCCTGCGCAGGGCCGTGGAAGAGGACGCGGAGTTGCGATCGCAGCTCGGCGATCTCGCGCTGGACACGTTGTTCGATCCGCTGGCGTTCGTCGAGCACCGCGACAGGGTGTACCGACGGGTGTTCGGCACATGACATACCGACCCCCGGGGAAGGGTGGGTCGGCCACGGAGGTTGTTTCGATGAGCCGCGTCCTGGTCCTGGGTGCCGGAATGGTCGCCCGCCCCCTCGTCGAGTACCTGCTGAACCAAGAGTACGACGTCACCGTCGCCACCCGAACGGTGGCCAAGGCCGAGGCTCTGATCGGCGACTCGCCACGGGGTACCGCGCTACCCCTGCTGATGGACGACGCCGAGGGCCTCCGGACCCAGATCCGCGCCGCCGACGTGGTGCTCAGCCTGGTTCCACCGCCGTTCCACCCGACCGTGGCCGGGATCTGTCTGGAGAAGGGGCGGCACCTCATCACCACCTCGTACATCTCGCCGGCCATGCGCGCTCTTGATGCGCGCGCCCGCGAACGTGGCCTGCTGTTCCTCAACGAGATCGGCCTCGACCCCGGCATCGACCACATGAGCGCGATGCGGATCATCGATCACGTCCATGGACGCGGCGGCGAGGTGATCGGCTTCTCCTCGTGCTGCGGCGCCTTGCCCGCCCCCGAGTCCGCGACCAATCCCTGGCGCTACAAGTTCTCGTGGAGTCCCATCGGGGTGATCCGCGCGATCCACAACCACGGCCGGTTCCTCCGGGACAACCAGCCCGTCGACGTACCCGAGGCCGAGCTGTTCCAGTACGTCCAGCACGCGGACGTGGACGGAGTGGGCCGGCTGGAGATCTACACGAACCGCGACTGCCTGGATTACGTGGACCTCTACGGGGTGCCCGAGGTCCGGCACATGTTTCGCGGCACTTTCCGCTACGACAGCCACTGTGCCGCCTGGGACAAGCTGGTCCATCTGGGGGTGTTCGACGAGGAGCAGCAGCACGAGTTCGCCGGCAAGAGCCTGCGCCAGGCCCTCGCGGACGTGGTGGGTGTGGAGGCCGGCTCCCTCGAAGGCTGGCTCCAGGAACGTTACGGCGTGGCCGCCGACGATCCCTTCATGGAGCGCCTGCGGTACGTGGGCATGTTCTCCGACGAGCCCTGCCCGCTGGAGCGCGGATCGATCTGCGAGGTCATGGTGCATCAGCTCGAGAAGCTGCTCACCCCCGGGCCCATGGAGCGGGACATGGTCGTGCTGCGCGATGAGTTCGACTGCGAGTTCCCCGACGGCACGCGGGAACGCCACGTATCCCAGCTGCTGGACTTCGGCATCCCGGGGGGCGATTCGGCCACGGCCCGCACGGTCTCGCTCCCGGCAGCGGTGGCGACCCGGATGTTGCTGGACGGCGCCATCGAAGTCAGGGGCGTCCACGCCCCCACGGTCCCGGGGATCTACGGATCCGTGCTCGACGGCCTGGCGGAGATCGGCATCGAGTGTGTGGAGACCATCGAGAAGCTCTGACCAACGGGGTGCGCGATGCGATTCGTGATCATCGAGGAGACCAAGAACCGCTGGGAGCGGCGCACGCCGCTGACGCCGTCCCACGTCGCGCGCCTGGTGCGGGATCATGGGCTCGACGTGGCCGTGGTCGGTAGCGAGTTGCGGATCTTCCCCGACGCCGACTATCGCGGGGCGGGGGCGGCGGTGGGGTCCTCCGTCGCGGGCGGTCAGGTGGTCCTGGGCATCAAGGAGCCCCCGCTGGAGCAGGTGGGACCAGGGCAGCTGTACATGGTTTTCTCCCACACCATCAAGGGCCAGGACTACAACATGCCGCTGCTCGGGCGGTTCCTGGACCAGGGGGCGAGCCTGGTCGACTACGAACGGATCGTCGACGACGAGGGTCGGCGGTTGATCGCATTCGGGCGCTTCGCCGGGATCGCCGGCTGTGTCGACACGGTCTGGTCGCTGGCTCGCCGGCTGGACGCCCTCGGCATCGCCCACCCGCTGGCCGACGCGCGCCCTACCCACGAGTACGCGACGACCGCGCGGGCCTGGGACGCGATGAACGCCCTTGGCAGCCAGATCCGCGAGCGTGGATTTGATCCCGCGATGGCGCCGGTGACCATCGGCGTCATCGGCTGCGGCAACGTGGGCCAGGGTGCGGGCGAGGTGCTGGACCGGCTGGGCGCGGTCCGGGTCGCGCCGGCCGAGCTGGGTTCCCTCGACCCCGATCCGCGGGTGTTGTACCGGGTCGATCTGGTGGAGCAGGACCTGTACGAGCGCCACGACGGCGGGCCCTTCGCGCTCCAGGACTACTACGATCGTCCGGGGGAGTTCCGCTGCGTGGCCGATGGCTTCCTGGATCACCTCACTGCGCTGGTCAACACGGCCTACTGGGCTCCGCCCTACCCGCGCGCGGTGACCCGCGAGTCCCTGCGCCGCTTCGCCGACTCGCGTTCGCGGATGCTGGTGATCGGCGACATCGCCTGCGACGTCCAGGGATCGGTGGAGGGCACGGTCCGCTGCACCGATCTCGACCAGCCGACCTTCGTCTACGACCCCGTCAGCGGGGCATCGCCGGACGGATTCGAGGGACGCGGCGCGGTGGTGATGTCGGTGGACAACCTGCCCTGCGAGCTGTCGGCCGAGGCGTCGTCGACCTTCGGGGAGATCCTCAGCGGGCTGCTGCCGGGACTGGCGGCGGCCGACCTGAGCGCGGACCTGGACGATGCCCGATTGCCGCCGGAGCTGCGACGCGCCGTCATCGCCTGGCGCGGCGAGCTGACGCCCGACTACGCCTACCTGCGTGAGCCACTCGAACGGGTGACCGGGCGTTGACCGGGGGGGCCGACTCGCCGCCGGCGAACCTGGTGACGCCCGCAGGTGAGCTGACCTACGGCGTGTGGACCGCACCCCTGCGGGACGTGGACCTGGACAGGGCCAGACCCCGCGCGGGTGGCATCGGGTTGCCGAGGGCGGCAGGTCGACTGCGGCTGAAGCAGTGGCAACACGTCTGCATCTGCCTTCCGGACCTGCTGCTAACCTTCGCCATCGTCGACACCGGATACCTGAAGCTGTCGTGGTGCCACGTGGCGCCGCTGGATGGCGGAGAGGCCCACGAGCACCGCCGGATGGGCCCCCACCTCAAGGCGCATATCGCCCGCGCCCTGTGGAAGGACCGCACCGAGCTGACCGCCCGTGGCTACCGCATGGAGATCGTCAACTCCCTCGGCCTCGGGGAGCACCGGGTGACCCTGGCCATCGACCGGCGCGGGTCGCTGCCGGCGATCTCCGCGGAGCTACGGATCGCCCACGATCTCTCCGCGATCGAACCGCTGGTGGTCTGCCTGCCGCTGGGCAACAACCGGGGCATGTACTCCCACAAGGTGCCGCTCCCGGTGACCGGGCGGCTGCAGCTGGGCGACGAGGAACGGGTCATCGATGGCGACGACGCCTTCGCCATCCTCGACATCCACAAGGCCCACTATCCGCGCCACACCTGGTGGAACTGGGCCACCCTGGCCGGGCGTGACCGGGAGGGGAGAGCGGTGGGGCTCAATCTGACCCGCAACGTCTGCCTCGACGAGGAGCAGCTCAACGAGAACACGGTCTGGCTCGAGGGCAAGCTGACCCGACTGGGACCGGCCCGCTTCGCTTTCCAGCGCCACGATCCCCTCGAGCCCTGGTACCTGACCACCACCGACGGCGCGGTCGATCTCGAATTCCGTCCCCTGGGAAAACGCAGCGAGCAGATCCGGCTGGGGCTGATCCGTTCGGTGTTCCACCAGCCCTATGGCCGTTTTCGCGGGCGGATCCGGGTCGGCGGTGAGTGGGTCGAGATCGACGGCTCGGCCGGTGTCTGCGAGGACCACGACGCCATCTGGTAGACGGGCGTTGCGTTCGAGCCGGAACTGGGTTACCTAGAAGCCGACCCCGGAGAGACACCATGCACCGAGGCGAGAAGGTCCACAAGGGCAAGGCCAAGGTGGCCTTCAGGACCAAAGAGGCCGGACTCCGCGCCCAGTACTTCAGGGATGACGCGACCGCTTTTTACGGCAAGAAGCGCGGTACCGTGACCGGCCGGGGGGCACTAGGAGGGAGCGGGTAGACGTGCGGGAGATCGGTTCCGACGGCGCAGTGGTGGGCGTGTACGGTCACGCTGGCGCACCCCGGCTGGCGCTGACCGGTGTCAGCGCGCTGAGCCACCGTGGCCGCCGGGCCGCGATGATCGCCGGCCGCGCCGACCGCATCCAGCGGGTCCTGTTCCGCCTGGAGGAGGGGACTCGGCCGCCGGACGACCTGGACGGTGCGTCGCGGCTCGCCATCGCCACCGCCGCCTCGCGCCGCTCCGCCGAGGGCCGCTCCACCGAGCCGGTGGTGGCCCAGACCCTCAACGGCTTGATCGGCGTGGCCACCAGCGGCCGGCTGGTCAACGCGCCAAGCCTGGAACGCGACCTGCTTGCCGATGGCGCCGTCCTCCACCGCAGCTCGGACGCCGAACTGCTCCTTCACCTGATCGCCCGATCGGGGCAGCGGACCCTGATCAACCGCGTCGTCGACGCGTTGTCACAGGCCCGGGGTGGCTTCGCCGTATTGCTGGCCTCCGAGGGCACGTTGGTCGCCGTCCGCGATCCACTGGGCATCCGACCGCTGGTGATCGGCCGCCGCGGTCCGGCGGCGTTGGTGGCCACGGAGAGCCGGGCCATCGCCCGCATGGGCGGCGTCGAGGTCCGGGAGGTCGAGCCAGGCGAGATGGTGATCCTCGATCGGGACGGGCTTACCAGCCTGTACCCCTTCCCCCGCCAGGAGCCCCGGCCTTGCCTGCGGGAGGCCGTCGCAATTGCGAGTCATGACTCCCTGAACCAGGGGACCAGCGGCTTCGAGGTGCGCCGGGCCATCGGCGAGCGGCTCGCGGCGGCCAGCCCGGCCGGCGCCGACCTGGTCACGGCTCTGGCGCAATGGTCCGCCCCCGCGGCGGTCGGCTTCGCCCAGCGCAGCGGCCTGCCCTACCTCCCACAGTTGCTGGATCTGGGGCGGGAACTCGGCGACGGCGATCGCCGGGAGACCACGGTCACGATCGTCGATCCGATGGTGCGCGGCCAGCGGGTGGTGCTGGTGCACGACTCGGTGGGACCCGAGGTGCCCTGGGCCCCGATCCTTCGCGCGCTGCGCGGCGCGGGCGCCCGCGAGGTGCACGTGCGGGTGGCCGCGCCCCCGACCCGCTTCCCCTGCATCTACGGCGTGGCGCTGATGCCCCCGCTGAGCCCCGGCGGCGGCGATCGACCGGCGGACGAGCTGGCGTCGGCGGTGGACGCGGACTCGGTGGGATGGCTGGAGCTCGGTCCCTTGCGCGAAGCGGTCCAGAGTCCGGCCGACAACGCCTGCGACGGCTGCTATTCCGGGCGCTATCCCCTGGTCCACGAGGATCTGGAGCAGCCTCAGCTGCCGCTGTTCGAGGGCTGAAACCTTGCCCGCGCGTGGCCCGCGACGGGCCTCTACGTTATCCTGTACCGACACTCGCGGACGCAACCACGCGAGACTATCAAATCGGGAGAGGCACACCGATGGAAGAAGTGGTCGTCGGGATCGACCTGGGAACGAGCAACAGCTGCGTGGCGGTGGTCCAGGATGGTCGGCCCAAGATCATCGAGGACGAGCGCGGGTACAACATCCTGCCCTCGTGCGTGGCTTACAAGTCCGAGGGCAAGTTCGTCGTCGGCCATGGCGCCAAGGCGATGGTGCTGACCAGTCCAGCGCAGACGGCCTACGCGGTCAAACGCGTGATCGGGCGCAAGTTCAGCTCGCGTGAGGTCCAGGAGGCCCAGAAGCGGCTGACCTACGATTTCCTCGAGGGCGAGAAGGACTCGGTGCTGGCGCGCCTGGGTGAGATCGAGCTGACCCCCGAGGAGATCAGCTCCATCGTGCTCAAATGCATCAAGGAGGTCGCGGAACGTCACGTGGGTGCGAAGGTCACCCAGGCCGTGGTCTCGGTTCCCGCGTACTTCAACCACGCCCAGCGGACGGCCACCATCGAGGCGGCTCGGCTCGCGGATCTCGAGGTCCTGCGACTGGTCAACGAGCCGACGGCGGCGGCGCTGGCCTACGGCTTCAAGCGCGACCTGGAGAAGCGGGTTGCAGTCTACGACCTCGGGGGCGGCACCTTCGACGTGTCGGTGCTCGATATCGGCGCCGGGGTCTACGAGACCCTGGCCACGGGCGGCAACTCCTACCTGGGTGGCGAGGATTTCGACTACCGGGTCGTGGACTACCTCGCCGATCAGTTCAAGAGCGAGCACGGCGTGGACCTGCGTGAGGACCGCATGAGCCTCCAGCGGCTCAAGGACGCCGCCGAGCGGGCGAAGTGCGAACTGAGTTTCGTGGACAAGACGTCGCTGCTGGTGCCGCGGATCCACGACACCCTGAACCTGGAGATGACCCTCACCCGCGACACCCTCGAGGACCTGGTCGACGACCTGATCAAGGAAACGATCAAGATGACCAGCGAGACCCTGAGGGACGGCAACGTCACCCTCGAGGAGCTGGACGAGATCATCCTGGTGGGCGGCATGACACGCATGCCCAAGGTCCAGGAGGCGATCCGGGTGTTCTTCGGCATGGCACCGTGCAAGGGCGTACACCCCGAGGAGGTGGTCGCCATCGGTTCGGCCGTGCAGGCGTTCTCGCTGGAGGACGAGAACAGTGGCCACCTCCTGCTCGACATGACCCCCTTCAGCCTGGGCATCGACACCGCCGGTGGCTACATGGGCACCGTGGTCGATCGCAACACGACCCTGCCGGTGTCCATGACCCGCACCTTCACGACCGTCCGGGAGAACCAGGACCTGGTCAAGGTGGTGGTCCGCCAGGGTGAGGCCGAGCGCGCCGACGAGAACGAGTTCCTCGGCGAGTTCTCACTGGAGGGTGTCCGCGAGGCGCCCAAGATGGAGCCCCGCATCGACGTCACTTTCAAGATCGACGCCAACGGGATCCTCCACGTGACCGCCGTCGATCGGGATACGGGCGAGAGCCAGGCTGTCCGGATCAAGGACTACATGGACAAGGCCGCCGGCGACACGGCGCCGACCACAGAGGTCCAGCTGGCCAAGGACCTGGAAAACGGCCCCATCTCCGCGGGCGCCGCTGCCACGGCCGAGGAATCCGGGATCTTCGGGCGTCTCAAAGGAATGTTCGGCAGCAAGGACGGCCAGCCCGGCGTGCCCATGGCGCCCAGCGCGACCGCGAGTGTCGAGGACACCACGGCCCTGGCCGACCGCTCCGACGCCGGTGACGGCACCGAGGTCGCGGACCGCGCCGTCGGTGCGCCAGCCGACGCCACCGACGTCGCCGACCGGACGGAGGCGCCGCCAACTTCGGACAACACCGACGCCGGCGATCTGGTCGCGGCCGAGCCGGGAACCGACGTGGCCGAGAGAGCGGAGGGGGGCGGATTGGGCGTCGACCCGGCCCTGGCGGCGGACTTGAAGACCAGCTTCGATCAGTTGTCGGCTGACCAGGGGCCCGACGCCCCGGCCCTCGCGTCCCGCGGTGAGTCGGTGGCGGACAGCCCGTTGACCGACGACGGGATGATGCCCCTGGACGACCTGCCGGCACCGGTTCCGCCCGGAGCGGGAGGACCGGATTCGCTGGGCGGTGACGACGATCCTTTCGCGGTGCGAGAGCGCCCCCAACTCGACCCCTTCGGCGTGACTGGTGGCGCGGCCGACCCCTTCGGCGGCGACTCCGGCGAGGCGACGGATCCGTTTGGTGGTGGAGGCGTGGAGCACTCGCGGCGGACCCGCGCTCCTGGCGCGACCGATGTTCTTCCCGTGGACTTCGATCCGGCCTCGTCGCCAACGACCGACGCGGCCAGCAAGAAGAAGCCCGCGCGGCTCAAGATCCGCTACAAGAAGGCCGCGACCTTCGTCAAGGAGTTCACCGACAACCTGGAGAAGGGGGGCGCCCTCATCAAGACCGATAAGCCCCTCGAGTGCGGTCGTCGCTGCCGGTTCGAGTTGATGCTCCCGGGGTCCGACGAGCCGGTCCGGGTCCAGGGCATCGTGGTCTGGTCGAGCCGCGGGATCGACGAACTCCCCGCTGGCCAGGCCGCCGGGATGGGCATTCGCTACGATGTCGAGGACACGGACGGGCTGGCCGCCTTGCAGCAAGCCGTCGAGAATCTGACCGAGTAGGGGCGGGCGGACCGCGCCCAGGCTACATCGTCAAGCCGCCATCGAGGACCATCACCTGGCCGGTGATGTAGCGCGCGGCACCGCTACACAGGAACACCACTGACTGGCCCACCTCCTGGGCCGTTCCGAGTCGTCCCATCGGGATGAACTTCAGCATCTCCTTGAGGTACATGTCGCCCAGCTTGGCGGTCATGTCGGACTCGACGAACCCGGGCGCGACCGCGTTGACGGTGATATTGCGGCTGGCAAGCTCCTTGGCCATCGCCTTGGTGAAGCCGATGATGCCCGCCTTGCTCGCGCTGTAGTTGGCCTGCCCCTTCATCCCCACCATCCCGCTGACGCTCGTGATGTTGATCACGGTGCCCTTGCGGTTGCGGATCAAGCCGCGGCAGGCCTGATGGGTGACGTTGAAGCAACCGCCGAGGTTCGTATCCACCACGTCCGAGAAGTCCTCGGGTTTCATGGCCATCAAGAGCTTGTCGCGGGTGATGCCCGCGTTGTTGACCACGATGTCCAGGCCACCGTGGAACTCGGTGGCGGACTTGACCAGGGTACCGGCCTGGGCGAAGTCGGAGACGTCCGCCTGAACCGCATCACCCTTGCGCCCGAACGCGCGGATCGCCTCGACGACCTCCAGGGCCGCGTCCTGGCTGCTGTTGTAGTTGATGACCACGTCCGCGCCCGCCTCGGCCAGCGCCAGCGCGATGGCCTTTCCGATACCCCGGCTGCCGCCGGTGACCAGTGCTCGCTGTCCCTCCAGAACCATCGGATCCTCCTCGTCGCCGGGCCGGTCGTGGCCGACGGAGTGGTGGTTTTATGTGCGGGTGAGGGCGGTGTCAATCGGGGAGAGGCGAGGGGATGGGGGTCAGCGGAGGGGGATCAGGATCTCCTGGGCGTGGAAGACCCGCGAGATGTCGGCCGGGTCCTGGTCGTGGAGCTCGACCAGGTCGGCGGGGAGCCGGTGATAGACCAGCTCGACGCGGACGCGCAGGTCGGCCGGGGCGGTGGCCTTCTTGCTCGGCGTGATGGTGTGCTCGAAGGTCGCGCCACCCCCGGCGGGAATTCGGGTGTCCTCGCCCAGCACGTGCTCACCGTCCAGGTCCACCACCCGGCGGATCGGCCAGCTGACCGGGTCGGTGGACCAACCCTCGACGCCGTCGACCACCAGCTTGACCTCGATCCAGGCGTGGGGATTCCCCGTCGGCACGTGGTGACCCGCCCCGGTGTTCATCACCTCGATTCGGATCGGCAGTTCCGTCCCCCGCTGGAGCCTGGGGGGCAGGGTGCCCAGCTGGACCGTGACGGCCCGGGCCAGGGTCGCGTCGTCCGCCGATCCCAGCACCTGGTGGGACCGGTGGGCGGCGAACCGCTCCCCGGAGACCGGCCCCAGGGTCAGCGGCATGTGGCAGTCCTGACAGCCGATGCCGGCCTCGGCCCAGGGGCTGCCCTGCCACTCGCGGTAGGTGTCGTACAGCGGCTGCTCCTCGGTCCCCGGCCACGCCAGCTGGTGACACGCGGCGCAGGTCACGGATTCGCCCAGGTCCGGGTGATGGTACACCGGGTGGGGCGATGTGCCCGGCCTCAGCGTCCGCGGTCCGTAGACCACGCCGTCGCGCACGTGGCAGGCCGCGCAGGTCACGCCTTCCCCCTGCAGGGTCGGATCGAAGCGCGGGTTGGGCTCCAGGCGAGGCTTGGCCATCGTGGCCTCGTCGTAGCCACGGATCAGCTCCGACCGCTGATTCTGCAGCGGCAGGTGACAGCGCAGGCAGTACTGTGGATTCCCGGCAGACTCGAGCGCCTTGCGGTACAGGGGTGACTGCCAGGTGCCGCCGTGCCCGGACCCGCTCCACTGCTCCACCAGGGCACCATGGCAGGCATTGCACGTCTGCGACGAGATGGAGGGGAGCGACTCTGGTAGCTCCTGGAAGGGGACCGCCGCCTCGCCGCTGGCGAACAGCGCAGCGACGGGTGGTGGACCCGCCTCCCCCTCGGGCGCGTCGTCTCCGGGGTTTGCAGCCGGCACGTCGCTCCCGTCCGGGACGGCGTTGGCGGGCAGGCACAGCAGCAGAGCGGTCAGCAGGATGAACGGGGTCTTGCGCATGGCGTCCGCGTCAGAAGTTGATCACCTTCGGGTTGTCCGGGCGCGTCGTTCGTGGCAGCTGTACGAAAGCTCCCGAATCGTAGATCGACAGGTAGGTTGCGTACATCTGCGTGACGCGTTTTGTGTACTTGCGGGTCTCGTTGAACGGGATCTCCTCGACGAACTCCTCGAGGCCGACGTTCTGCTTGCTGCGCAGCCAGCGGCCGATGTTGTGGGGTCCTCCATTGTAGGATCCCACGGCCAGCGGGAACTGCCCGTCGTACCGTTCCATCAGCCGACTCAGGTACCAGATGCCGAAGTAGACGTTGACGTCCGGGTCGCGCAGCATCTCGTCGGAGTACTTCCCGTACCCGGAGAGCTGACTGACCCGCGCACCGGTGCCGGGCATGATCTGCATGACCCCCGTGGCGCCAGCCCTGGAGACCACGGTGGGGTGGTAGATGCTCTCGATACGCATCAGGCCGAAGATGAGCATCGGGTCCACATTCAGCTCTTCGCACAACGTCCAGACCTGCTCGCCGTAGGCCAGCGGAAACGCCTGACGCCAGGCCCGCGCCGCCTCGGGGTCGCGGCGGCTCGCGACCGTCATCCGGAACACCCCCGAGGGCGACTTGGCCATGTGGTGGGGCGCCTCGGTGAGGATGAACAGGTCGCGCCAGGCGAGGGAGTCGGTCCGCATCTCCAGCATCCGCGACCAGCGTTCTTCGTCACGCAAAGGAGGGAGTAGCGCCACCCTTTCTGTCTTGGCTTCGGCCTCGGACTCGGACTCGGACTCGGTCTCGGACTCGGACTCGGACTCGGACTCGGACTCGGACTCGGTCTCGGCCACCGCCTCCGCCTCCGCCGCCGCCAGCTCCTCTTCGTACGCCTCGAGCGCCCGCCGGATCTTGCGGCTGGTCTGGGCCTCCTGGATCTCGCCATAGACGTTGGCGATGTACTTGCCTGCATCGCCACGGAATCCGAGCCGGGTCAGCTCGTGGATCGCCGGCAACAGCGGCCAGATCTCCTTGTGGCTCTCCGCCAGCCGGCCGAGGGAGGCCAGCGCCCGCTCCCGGTCGTACTTCTGTCCGATATCGACCACGGGATAGCGAACGTGGGTCGAGGCCTCGTCGATGGGCATCGCATCGCTGGGCGGGGTTCCCTCGGCATAGGGCCACGACATCTGTGACCACGCGACCGCCGGCGCCGTCTCGTCGGCGGTGCCCGCCAGGGTCGCCAGCGCCGGGTCCAGCGTCGAGAGGTCCAGGGGCCGGCCGTCCACGTCCACCCGGACCTGGCCGACGTCCGGCTCGGGAGCCGGTTCGCGGGACGAGGAGCGGGCGATCAGGGCTCGCAGGACCGCTTCGGTATCCGCCCCGGCCGGAGCCCCGGGTACGCCGCCGAGTTCGGGCAACTCGTCCGCCGGCCAATGGCCGTCGCGGGCCTCGCCCAGCGCCAGCTCCTCGCGGCGGACTCTGCGGTTGCGAGACTCGATCACCTGGGCATACCAGTAGTCCGGGTTGTCTCGCAGGATGATGTTGAAGTCCGCCCGCGCCGATCCGGTCTGATCCAGGCCCAGGTGGGACTTGGCGCGGAAGAACCGGGCCGCCTCGGCGTGGGTCCCGCCGGCATCCACCAGCGGCGTCAACGCGTCGATGGCCTCCTCGTAGCGTTCGGCGCGGTACAGGGAGTAGGCAGTCATCCAGCGATAGAAACCGCTGCTGGGCTTGTCCCGGTAGCAGCGGGCCCAGGCGTCGTGGGCGTTCGCGTAGTCCGCACCGTTGGTGTAGTACCAGGCCAGATCCTGCTCGACCCCGCCGAAGTGGCCGGAGCGGCGGTACTGGGTGCGCGCGATCTCCGCGTACTTGGCGGCGTTGACGAAGTCCCCGACCTTGTTGAAGCAGCGGATCGCCCGTGCGAGGTGCTGGGCGGCGGAACTGCCGCCCCGGGTGGCCTCGAACTTGCGGGCGTTCTCCGCCGCGATGGCGCTGTACTGGCGGGTGGCCAGGCGGAACTTGTACTTGTTGTCTTCCAGCTCCTCGAAGAAGTCGCTGTCGGGCTGCCCCTCGTGTCGTTCCCAGAGCTCGGTGAAGATGCGGTAGGCCTCGTCGAAGCGGTATCCCTTGAGGGTATTGGCCCGGGTCCACAGCTGCTCGTCCGTCAACTCCGGGATCTCCACGCCCGAGGCCGCCAACCGCTCCAGCCCCTGCTCGGCGAGCTCGCCGTGGGTCGAGTAGCGGTGACGCAGCATCAACTTGGTGTACATCCGGACGGCGGTGTCGGTGTTCCCCGCAACCTCGTATGCACGGGCGATCGAGACCTGGATCTGCTCCTCCAGGTTCTGGTCTTCGTGTCCCTCCAGGTAGGTCTTGTACAGGCCGATCGCGGTGCCCGTGCGCCCGGCTTCCCGGTGGGCGTCGGCGATCAGCAGGGTGCAGTCGTCGGCGAAGGGGCCGTTGGGGAAGCGCTCGCGGTACTGCTCGCACTCCGGGATCGCGGCCAAGTACTTGCCGCGTTCGAAGTCGACCAGCGCCTCGTAGTACAGCGCGAAGACCGCCAGCGGGTGTTGCGTCGAACGCACTCGATAGAAGTGCAGGGAGGCCAGCTGGTAGTCCCCATCCTTCATGCACAGGTAGGCGTACAGATAGTTCACCCGCAGCCAGTCGGCGTCCCGCCTGCCGTTCTGGCCCAGGTACGCCTCCAGTTCGCGCCGGGCTCGGGCCGGGCGCCGGTGCCGGAACCAGTGGACGGCGCTGTCCAGGGTGCCGTCGGGGAGATAGGATTCGGGGGGCAGACCGCCGGGGAGGAGCTCGGGGGTCTGATCGAAGGTGGCCCCTTCGGAACGAGGACGTTCGGGCCCGGCCCCGTCGTCCTCGCCAGCCCGGGCGATCGCGTTCGCCCCCAGCAGCAGCGACAACAGGGCGATCCAGCAGAGCTTCCGCATGCGATCAGCAACGTCCTTCGTTGCCGCATGGTAACAGGGAATCGATGTGGGACAAAGGCAGACGGGAGGTGATGTAGATCGTGGTGGGAATCCCGTTCGTGGCGCGGGGAGGGGCGCTGGGTGACTTCGTGCTGACGCTGCCGTTGCTGGGCGCGATCCGGGTCCGCCACGGCCGGCGTCCGCTGCTGTGCGCGGACCCTGGGCACGGGGCGCTGGCGGTGGACGCCGGGCTGGCCCGTTCGTTCCTGCGCCTGGACGACCCGCGCCTGGGCGCTCTGTGGTCCGGCGGGGATCTGGCCGCGGCCCGGGAGCTGCTCGGCCCGTTCGGACCCGCCTACGTACTTAGACCGGTGGACGCAGCCGCCGTCGGCAGCCGGTTGCGCGCCCTCGGGGGGGATCCCGTGAGGGTCCTCGATCCGCACCCTCCGGCCGACGGATCGGTTCACGCCGCGGACCATCTGCTGGGCGCGATGCCGCCACCCGCCGCGTCACCGCCCGCGACGACCGTGTCCCTACCCGACGAACTCCTCGAGGGAGCTGCGGTCGCCCACAGGCGTCTCGGCGCGGAGAGCGGAGGCCTGGTCGTGCTGGCCCCGGGAGCCGGGGGTGACCTCAAGCGCTGGCCGCTGCCCGCTTTCCAGGAGCTGGCGACCCGGCTGGAGAGGACGGGGGTGGGCGTGGCCTGGCTTCTGGGGCCGGTGGAACGGGAGCGCTGGGCTGGCTTCCGGCCGGCTCGTTGCCTACCGGACGCCGGTCCCTCGATGACCGCCGCCCTGCTGGCGAGTGTTTCGCTGCTGGTGGGCAACGACACGGGAACCAGCCACCTGGCGGCGGCGGTGGGCACCCCGGTGCTGGCCCTGTTCGGCCCCACGGACCACGGGACATGGGCGCCGCGCGGTCCCTCGGCCCGGGTGCTGCGGGCTCCTGAATTCGGGCCCCGCTGTGACGTGTGCCCACGGCCCTGCGACCGGACACACCCGGCGACCTGCCTCGAGACACTATCGGTCGACGAGGTGGCAGAGGCCGCGCTTGCAGCGATGGGGTCGTCGGGAGAGAATGCACCGGGTCCACCGTGACTGGCGGACGGCGCTGAGACAGGGAGGGTGACGATGGGTGTGTTCGACCACGAGGCGTTCCAGGGTCACGAGCAGGTGGTGCTGTGCCGGCGGGACGATGTCGGGCTCACGGCCATCATCGCGATCCACGACACCACGCTCGGGCCGGCCATCGGCGGTTGCCGGGTGGCACCGTACAGCAACGAGGACGACGCGCTGGGAGACGCCCTCGGGCTGAGCCGCGCGATGACCTACAAGGCGGCCTGCGCGGGAATCAACCTCGGTGGCGGCAACGCGATCCTCATCGCCAACCCGGTCACCGACAAGACCGAGGCGATGCTGCGGGGCTTCGGCCAGTGCGTGGAATCCCTCAACGGCCGATTTGTCGCCAGCACGGACATGGGCACGACCCCCGCGGACATGGACGTGATCAACCAGGAGACCGATCACGTCTGTGGGGTGGGACAGCACTACGGCGGCTCGGGCGACCCGTCGCCCGTGTGCGCGTGGGGCGTGTTCTATGGGATCAAGGCGGCGGTGACCAAGGTGATGGGGGACGAGGGTCTCGCCGGTCGCCGGATCGCGATCCAGGGCTGCGGCTCCACCGGCTACCAGCTCGCGCGGTACCTCCACGACGAGGGGGCCGATCTGGTGGTGGCCGACATCGACGCCCGGGCGGCCGAGCGAGTGCGCCACGAGTTCGGCGCCGCGGTGGTCGACCCGGCGGCGATCTTCTCGCAGCCGGCCGACGTGTTCGCGCCCTGCGCCGTCGGTGGAACCCTCGGCGCCGCCACCATCGAGCAGCTGGCGGCCAACGTCGTCTGCGGGAGCGCCAACAACCCCCTGGAGGACGAGGCCCGCGACGCCGAAGCGCTCCACGTCCGCGGCGTGCTCTACGCCCCCGACTTCGTCGTCAACGCCGGCGGGCTGATCAGTGTGTACTCCGAGATCCACGCCGCGCCACGCGAGAAGGCGATGCGCGACACCGAGAACATCGGCGTCACACTGGCGCGGGTGATCGAGCTGGCACAGGGGGAGCGGATCAACATGCTCACCGCCGCCTACCGCGTCGCCGAGGAGCGCATCCAGCAGGTGAAGCCGCTGGCGTCGTTCCATCTCGGCCCCCTGGAGTGATCGCTCCGAACCCCGTTCTTGCGCCCTGATCCGGTTTCTGCTTTATTCCAGCGCCTCGCGAGCGGGAGTGCGCGGATGCTGCTGGCCATCGACCCCGAGTACCCCGAAGGTTACCTGGTTCACCAGGTCGTGCGTGAGCTGCGCCGCGACGGCGTGGTGATCCTCCCCACCGACACGGTCTACGCCCTGGCCTGTGACATCCACTCGATCGTGGCGATGAAGCGGCTCGCCAAGATCAAGGGCAAGGAGCGTCAGAAGCTGTTCAGTATCCTCCTCGGCGACCTGGCGGAGATCGGCACCTACGCCGAGAACGTGGGCACCCACAGTTATCGGACGATGAAGCGACTCCTGCCCGGCGCCTACACGTTCATCCTCGAAGCCAGCACGGTGATTCCGAAACTGATGGCGACGCGGCGACGGACCATCGGCATCCGGTTGCCCGACTGCCCGATCACCCTGGCAGTGGCCGAACAGCTGGGCAATCCGCTGGTGACCACGACACTGGGGATGGACGAAGATCCCTTCCTGTCCGATCCCTACGCGTTGCACGACTCGTTCGGTAACGACGTGGCAATGGTCGTCGATGGCGGGGTGATTCGCACCGAGCCGAGTTCGGTGGTGGACCTGAGCGGCCCCTACCCCGAGGTGCTGCGCGAGGGTCGAGGGGACGTGTCGTTGTTCCAGGAATAGGCGCCCAGGTCCGCGCCCGTGGACCTCAGTCCCAGGTCATCAGCTCCACCGCACCGCCCGGCTCCGCGTGGAACCCGGCCCGTCCGAGGGCGCTGCGGGACAGGGCGCGATCCACCCTGGGCAGGATGCGGGCGACGTCGGCCTCGACTGCGCCGCGTCCGTCCGTCAAACGCCGGATCTCCCGTCGCTCCAGGAGATAGTGGTTTCGCGCCAGGGTGTGCGACTCGTAGTCCAGAAGGTCCGGGTAGAGGCTGCGCAGGCTGCGGGTGGTCTCTTCCAGCTGCCGCCGTCGCGGGCCGACCACCGTCGCCATTGGCCCGTCGGTGACCGCGTCCGGACCGCTCACCAGGAAGGGCCGGACGATCTCCCCGTCGGCCGCGGGGGGCTCCCGCAGCCGCGGAAACTCGACGATGATCGCCCCGGTCACCCGGTCGTCCACGAAGTTGACCACCTCCAGATCGAGGGAGGTGACCGAGGTGATCAGATCGTCGTTCAGCACCCCCTCCATGACCACCGGGACCTGGTGACGCCGTCCGCGGAAACGAACCTTGTACGGCTGGGAATCCAGCGGCCCCCGCATCCGCATCGACAGCGCCGTCAGCCCATCGTATTCCACCCGGGCGTCGCGACAGACCCGGCGCATCCGCTCGTCGAGCAGCGCGTCGGCATCAGCCGGGAGCATCGACGGCGCGAACTCGGCGCGGGCGTCGACCAGCTCCCCGACCTCCTCCCGCAGGGGCGGCAGTTCTTGCAGCAGCGAAACCGTCTTCTCGACCTTGACCTCGACCCGCGCGACCCGGGCGGAGAGACTGCGGTGGGAGCGGATGACCTCGGCGTAGACCCTCACGCAGCTCATCGTCAACAGCAGCAGGACCGTCACCAGGCCCATCTGCCGGCAGGCGCCACGGACGAAGATGCGCCCGCGTTCCTCGGGGGTCTCCACCGCCATGTCCTCTCCATCGGTCGTGCCCGGGATCTATAGCGCACCGAGCCCCCCGGGGTCGATTCTGCTACCGTGTCGACCATGGCGAGCGAGCTGGATCGGCGACTGGACGACGCGCTGGTAGGGAGCCAGCGGGAGCTCGCGCGGCTGATCAGCGCCATCGAGAACGGCGCCGACGGTGTCCTCGAGCTGCTGGACCGCATCGACGCCCTCGATGTCTCCCCCGCCCAGGTGATCGGCGTCACCGGTCCGCCGGGCGCTGGCAAGTCGACCCTCGTGGACCGGCTCCTGGGCCGCCTGAGGGCCGCGGGTGAGCGGGTCGCCGTGTTGCTGGTCGATCCCTCCAGTCCGTTCAGCGGCGGCGCTGTACTCGGCGACCGGATCCGCATGCAACGACACACCGCGGACGAGGGCGTGTTCATTCGATCCCTGGGCAGCCGCGGTCATCAGGGTGGACTGACCCGCGCCACCGACCGCGTGCTGCGGCTCGTGCGGGCGGTGGGCTTCGACCGGGTGATCCTGGAGACCGTCGGTGTCGGTCAGACCGAGTTGCAGGTGATGGACCTGGCGGACAGCGTGCTGGTGCTCCTGGTGCCGGAGGCGGGTGACTCGGTCCAGGCGATGAAGGCGGGACTGCTGGAGATCGCCGACCTGTTCGCCGTCAACAAGTGTGACCGGCCCGGGGCCGACAAGCTCGTCTTGGAGCTGCAACAGGCCGTGCACCACTCCGGCGCCAGTCCGCGGCGGCGCGCTGGCGCGGGGGGGGACGACTGGTCGATCCCGGTGCACGCGGTGGCAGCCAGCCTGGACCGGGGCATGGACGAGCTGTTGGTGTCCCTGGACGACCACCGCCGGTTCCGGATTCACAACCCGGCCCCGCTTCCGTCCGCGGAGACGCGCCTGGCCGGGTTGCTGGAGGACGCGCTGCGACCGCGGATCGCCGCGGCGCTGGCGGCAGCGCCGGCCACCGGGCCGCTGGCCACCCTGGTCGCGTCCGTGCGTGGGGGAGAGACCACACCCTTCCGTGCGGCCGCGCGGATCCTGGCCGACCCGACGTTGCTGGCGGCGCTGCTCGGTCAGGGTGACGGGGACGGGGCGGATGACTGATCGCCGGGCGTTGAACGCTTGCGTGCTGTTCGTCGCGCTGCTCACCAGCTGCCCGCACAATGGCCGCAACGGCACGGGGGGGCCACTGCTGCCTCCGACCCGCCCACCCATCGATCCGGGGCGGTTGACGCCGGTGGCGTCGATCACCCGCCTACCCACCGACGGGCCGGTCAGCGACGGCGTCGTCGAGGTGCCGATCCCCGGTGGCTGGGCCGCCTACCGGCTGGACGCGGATCCGACGATGGTCGTGCGCCTGGAGCGCGCCACCCCCCCCGCGATGCGGATCGAGGTCCACAGGGGCAGTGATCGCGTCCCGGACGGCAGCGAGCAGTTCTTCGATCGCGGTCGTTACCTGGGCAACGGCAGGGCGGACGAGGTGGTGGGCATCTGGGCCGATCGGGACGACGAGCGGAGGGACGTGTGGCGCTTCGGCGTCCTGTTGCAGTCCAGCGGTCGATCGGTGGTGATCGAGGGCTGGATCCCGGAGGAGGACTTCGAGGCCGCAAAACGGGCCTTCGACGCCGTGGTCGAGGGCACCCGCTTCATCGACGTGGAGGCCGAACCGTGAATCGAATCTCCGCGCTGGGTTTGGTCCTGGTGGCCGGCACCCTGTCCGGTTGTGCGACCACCGGTGCCGCCGCCGGCCCCCCTCTGCACGAGCTCCCGGGCGAGATCCGCGGGCTGGCGAGCGCCGATCCGGACGGAGACGGCGTGGACGCGCTGTTCGCCCTCGAGGCCGGTGGGTTGTTCGAGGTCCGGCTGGTGGACGGCCGCTGGCAGCTCGAGCCCCGGGACACCGGCGTCCGACGGCGCGATTGGCACGGCCTGACCGCCGGCGACCTGGATCGGGACGGCCGCGACCAGCTGGTGCTGTGGTCCCTGCGCAGCCAGCCCTGGGGCCTGGTCCTGACGGGCGACGGAACGTCGGCCCAGGTCCGGCGCACTCCGGTGGTGCTGCGGGTCGTCGTCCGCGACAGGGAGGCCCTGCTGCTGGGCCAGGAGCCCGGGGTCGAGGCGGACTTCCGCGGACCGCTCCGGAGCTACCGGGTGGAGGCGGATGGGGTCGAGGAGAGCGGCGTGGTGGAGCGGCGGCCGCCCCGGGACGTGCTCCATGTGTTCCACGGACCCGCCCTCGACGCGGAGGGAGACGTGGCCTACAGCTGGGACGAGGACGGCCTCCTGGAGCGTCGCGAGGGGGCCGGGGTGATCTGGCGGGGCGAGACGGTGCATACCAGCAGCCCGCTGGTGGTCGAGCGCGAGCGGCAGAACCTGCTGGGAGAGCGGCGGACCGAGATCCAGGAGATCCCCACCGAACCCCTGCTGGCCGACCTGGACGGGGACGGGGTGGACGAGGTGTTGACCGTGGCCAGCGATCGGGCGCCGCTGGGCAGTCTGGGCCGGCTGCGGGCCTTCCGCGGGGGGTGCTACCGGCTGCTGGTAGCCGAGGGCCGGGGCCTGGCGGAACGGGCCCGCTCGGTGTTGCTGGGCCGCTTCGCCACCGCCGTGGCGCTGTACGACGTGAACGGCGACGGGCAGCGGGAGGCCGTGATGAGCGTGGTCCTGCGTCGACGCTCGGGGGTGAGCGCCGGTCGCAGCGCGCTGGTGGTGCTCGATCCCCTCACTGGGGACCTGTTACCCCACGGGCGTCCCGCCGAAACCGGGGAGTGACCTTACTGCCGACGGCGGTGGTAGGCGATGATCCCGAGGCAGAGCGCGGCCAGCGCGGTGTTGCCCAGGAACACGGCGGAGACCGGCCGGCGCTCCTGGTCCAGGTCGCAGGACTGGTTGCAGCTCTCGTCCTGGCAGCCCTCGTCGCACCCGCCGTCGCAGCCGCCGTCCTCGCCGCAGCCCAGGTCACCCACGCCCTCGGGGTCGAGGATGTCCGCGGTGGCGTAGACGGCCAGCCAGTCCTCCTCCGGTCCGGCGGCCTCGGTCTCGATGTGGGACAGGCCCATGCCGGCGAACAGCAGGGGACCGAAGCTCAGGTTGTCCAGGTCGACCACCGAGCCCAGGATGGTATCGAGCAGCCCCGACATGATCTCGGAGAAGTTGCTCTCCACCTGGCTCGAGAGGTGGGGTACGAATTCGTTGTAGATCACCTCGGGGTTCAGGTCCTCGGTGTCGATGTCGACCTCGATGGCGATGCTGCCATCCCCCGGCGCGACCAGGTCGATGCCCGCGTCGATGTCCGCATCGATGGTGATGATGCGAGCCAGCCGGTCCTGGGTGATGGCGTAGAACTCCAGCCCCAGGTCCTCGACCACGGCGTTGATGTCATTGGGGCCGGTTGGGGAGACCTCCGGCGGTCGCTTGGGAAGGGTGCTGATCACGATCGCACCGCCCTCACCCAGCCAGACCCGCTCCAACTCCCAGCGATCCTCCTCGTCGACCATCAGCGCCAGGAACGAGGTGTCCAGCGGGAAGCCCATCTCGGCGGGATCGAGGGTGTAGCACAGCACACCGCCGCGCCACAGGCTGTACAGCGCGGCGCCGGTCGCGTCGTCCGACAGGTAGGCGGCCATGTGGTACGCCGCTGCTCCGTCCATCGCTGGCGCCGGGTTGTCGGTGAACGCGCTGCCTCCGGGATCGTAGGGCTCGACACAGGCCGCCGGCGGGGCGTCGAAGGCGCTGTTGGCGAGCACGCGGACGCCGGCGTAGTCGAACTGGATGTCGTGGACGTTGACGTCGACCTCGAACGGCACTCCGAGCAGGTCGACGGTGTCGTTGTAGGCGGCCTCGCCGAAGTTCTCCTCGATCAGCTCCTCGACCATCTGGGGCAGATCCTCGTCGAGCATGGCGAACAGGTCGCCGGCCGCAAAGTCGAGCACCAATCCGACCAGGTCGATGCCCAGCAGGGAGAGGATGTCGTTGAGGGTGCCGAGGGCGCAGTCGGTGATGTGGATCTTGTCGGTCGTCAGCGCGGTGTCGAGGTCGTGGGTCAGGGTGACGACGGCGTCGGCGATGGGCGGGTCTCCGTTGCCCGGGTCGGTGATGTAGAGCTCGATCGCGATGGCGGCGTTGACCACGAAGGGGTCGATCCAGAGGTTGCAGTTCGACGAGGCCAGGTCACAGAGGAAACCGTCGATGTCCAGGTTCAGGTTGATCGGATCCCACTCGGTGTTGATCCAGACCTGGATGTCGGTGTTGATCACCAGCCGCCCCGGCTCGGGCACGATGTCGACGTCCAGGATGTTCATGTCCGGCTTGATGTTGACCACGTCGATGTAGACGTCGCACCAGCCGAAGGAGGTTTCATCGCTGACGTCTTCGACCTCGAGCAGATCCGTGGGGATCAGGTAGGGGACCTGTACCTCGATGAAATCCAGTCCAGCCGGCGTGATGTCGGCCTGGATGCCGTCGACCACGGTCTCGCCCGGTCCGATGTCGGCCCGGGCAGGGAGCGTCGCCATCAACAGGGCGGCCGCGAGGAAGGGCGGGGCGACGAAGCGCATGCCGACTCTCCGGGAAGCAGGGGGGTTGCGAACTGGCTGCATGGTAGACCATGAGTCCCAGCCCCTCAAGGGCCTCATAAGAAGCGCACGTGTGCCCGCGTGCGAGTGCCCGCCGGCTTGCTCGACCGCGGACGACGGGTATCATGGCGGACCCGGCCCGTCCGCCGGCCCCAGCACCGGAGAACGCGATGACCTTCATCCCCGACGAGACCCAGCTGGCCCTCCAGGACAGCGTGCGCCGCTTCGTGCGCGACCGCATCGCCCCGACAGTGGCCGAGGACGACGAAGGCGGGGTGTTCCGCAAGGAGCTGTTCCGGGAGATGGGGGAGATGGGCTTCACCGCGCTGCCGACGCCCGAAGAGTATGGCGGCCTGGGCCTGGGCTACGTGGAATACGCGTTGGTGCTCGAGGAGATCGCGAGGGTCAGCCCGGCGTACGCGGTGACCGTCGCGGTCAACGGCCTGCCTCAGATCATCCTGGTGCAGTTCGGCAACGACGAGCAGCGCGAGCGTTACCTGCCCCGGCTGGCGGCCGCGGAGATCCTCGGTGGTTTTGCTCTCAGCGAGCCGTCCTGTGGCAGCGACGCAGCAGCGCTGAAGACCGCTGCGGTGCGTGACGGCGACGCGTACGTGCTCAACGGCTCCAAGGCCTGGGCGACCCAGGGGCACGCTGGCGACCTGTTCGTGATCATGGCCCGGACCGGCGGCGAGGGGGCCAAGGGGGTCTCCGCATTCCTGGTGGAGTCGGCCTTCGACGGCGTCTCCTTCGGCAAGCCCGAGGACAAGATGGGGCTGCGCGCCTCCCACACGTCCATCATCAACCTGGACGACGTGCGGGTGCCGGTCGCCAACCGGCTCGGCGACGAGGGGCAGGGTTTTGTTGTGGCGATGCAAGCGCTGGACTCCGGACGGATCACCATCGGCGCCACGGCCGTCGGGTTGGCCAGCGAGGCCCTCGACGTCTCGGTGGCCTACAGCCGCGACCGGGAGGCGTTCGGCCGGCCCATCGGCCAGCACCAGGGCGTGGGTTTCTTACTGGCGGACATGGCGATCGAGATCGAGGCCGCCCGCCTCTTGGTCCTGCAGGCCGCGGGGCTGAAGGACGCGGGGCGGCCATACAGCGCAGTGGCAGCCATGGCCAAGTGCAAGGCCACGGACACCGCGATGCGGATCACCACCGACGCGGTCCAGGTCCTGGGCGGGTACGGCTACACCCGCGAGTATCCGGTCGAACGGATGATGCGCGACGCCAAGGTGATGCAGATCGTCGAGGGCACCAATCAGGTCCAGCGTATCGTCATCGCCCGCCAACTCACTAGCGACTGACGGCTTGCCGTTGTGATACCGTCCGGCTTGTCGTCGCGAAAGCGCGGGATGGCGCACGCGGGACGACGAACCAGCGAGGACGGGGTGGAGAGCAGCATCTCCGAAGCAGCGGCGGTCCTGGCGAAATGCCAGCACGCGATCGCGTTCACCGGCGCCGGCATCTCCGTGGAGAGCGGCATCCCCGACTTCCGCAGTCCGGGCGGACTGTGGGAACGCTTCGATCCGGTCGAGTACGCGCACATCTCCACCTTCTTGCGGGATCCGGAGCGCAGCTGGGAGATGTTCCTGGCCGTCGAACAGATCATCGAGGAGGCGGCGGCCAACGCCGCCCACCGCGCCCTCGCCGAGTTGGAGCGGGAGGGTGTGCTCGGGGCCGTCGTGACCCAGAATATCGACGGTCTCCATCAGGCCGCGGGCAGTACGGTGGTCCATGAGTTCCACGGGACCCACGCCGAACTCCACTGTGTGGACTGTGGGCGGCGGTACGGTCGCGAGCGGGTGCTGGAGACGATTCCACCCCACTGCAGCTGCGGACAGGCCCTCAAACCCGCGGTGGTGCTGTTCGGTGAGGCGATCCCCGCCGGGGTGTCCGAGGCGGCCTTCAGTGACGCCGACGCCTGCGACGGGTTGTTGGTGGTCGGGACGTCTGCATTGGTCTTCCCGGCCGCCCAGATTCCCTATCAGGTAGCAGGGCGGGAAAAACCGGTGATCGTCGTCGACCGGGAGCCAACCCCGTTGACAAGAGAGGTCTCGTGTCTTTACCTCCGTGGGACGGCGGGTGAGATTCTCCCGCGGCTCGTGACGGAGATCATGGCGAAACGGGCCGGCGGAGAGACACCCAGTGTGGCGTCCGGGGGTTTCGGGGGCCAAGAACAGGTGCCGGGGTAGCCGATGCGCGTCTGTCCGCTCTGCAACAGAGAGTACGAGGACTCGATCGAGTTCTGTTTCGACGACGGTTCACCCCTCGATCCGGCGGAGTCCCAGACGGTCGTGGAGACCACCATCGAGGAGGAGCTGGGCTTCAAGGCCGACGAGAGCATGGAGTTCCTGCCGCCGGAGGCCACCGGCCTGACCGGTGAGTTCGAGGCCGCCTCCGGGGAAGCCACCGAGGAAGCCGACGCCCTCGAAGACCGGGACAGCGGGATCGAGGTCGTGCCCGGCGGACTGACATCGCCCCTCGATGACGAGTCGATGGAACAATTGATCACCGATCCCTTCGCCGCCCCCGGAGCGAGGAGCACCACCGACTCGCTTTCGCGTCCGGAAATCGACGAGGGCGCGGCGACCTTGCCGGCGCCGCCGAGCGGCGCCGAGCCCCCCCCGGCCGCGGCCATCGGCATCGACGCCACCGACGAGGACGCCGAGTCCGAGGACGCGGACGACGACGACGACGACGTGGCGCCAGCGACACCGGCGCCCCCCATGGGGGTGACGGCCCAGGGCCCCGTATCGGCCAAGGAGGGCTACGCAGATCCGCTCTACGCCTCGATTCCCCCCGGGGAACGGGGCAAGCGGCGGAGCAAGGCGATCTGGGTGTTTGGCGCGCTGATCGCGTTGTTGCTCGTCGTCGTGGCGGGCGGGGCGATCCACGGCCAGCTGAAGGAACGTGGTCCCGGCGAGACAGACAGCGGTGCGGTGGTTCATGTCGATCGCAGCGCCGAGGTTCGGGCGCCCGATCCGGGTCACCGCCAGCCCCCTGCGACCAACGGTGACGCGGACGCCACGCCCGAGGACGTGCAATCCGAGGAAGTGGAGCCCACGCCTGGCGAACCGGAGATCGAGGAGGAGACGCCGGCTGTCGAGCCGCCGATCCCCGTGGAGCTGAGCCTGGAAGAGCGACGCCGGGAGGAGGAGGCCCGCGAGCAGCGCCGTCGCGAGCGCGAGGAGCGTCGCAAGGAGCGGGAAGAGCGCGAGCGCCGGGAGCGGGAGGAACGGGAGCGCGAGGACGCCGCGGCTGCCGCTGGCACCGACGACGACGGCGGGGACCCCTGGTCCACCGGGATCCCGGGCACGACCGTTGCCCCGCCCGCCGATCCGACCAATCCCTGGGCGACCGGCACGCCGGGTAACGCCAGCGGTCAGCTGACCATCTCGTCGACCCCGGTCGGGGCCTCGTTCACCATCGACGGACAGTCCAGCGGATCAACTCCGCTGACGGTAACCGTGGACTACGGAGTGCACGTCCTGCGGGTCGAGAAGGTTGGCTACGTCGCTCAGGAGCGCCGGGTGGACGTGAACGCGGGCCGGCTGTTCCAGGACTTCAGCCTCCAGCCGCTGGCAGCCAAAAGCAAGCTGACGGTGTTCACCCACCCCGAGGCCGGCGCCACCCTGTTCGTGGACGGCGCCCAGCGGGGGGCGACTCCGGTGACCATCGAGATCTCGCCCGGGATCCACACCCTGCGAGTCGTGCTCGACGGTTTCCCGGTGCGCGAGGAGACCATCGATCTGAGCGACCTGCAGCCCGGCGAGGTCCGCCGCCGCACCATCGACATGCAGTGAACGGGCGCCGTCTCCGGCGGCCCAGTTCCCCCACTACCAGCCCGAGATCGACAGGCCCACGTGGACCCGTGGCGGCTGCCCGGTCGCCTCCGGGACCGCGAACAGCAGCGGACGGAAGGTCAGCGCCGGGCGGCCGTCATGTGCGCTGGACCGCCCGGTCGTCCGCGTCCGGTAGCGCCGGAAGCTGACGGCGGCGGCGATCTGGTTGATCAGCACGCCGACGCCGTATGAACTCAGGATCGCAGGCAGGTAGAACCCCAGCGCCGTCGGCGAGGTGGCCCCGAACAGGTAGACCAGCCCGGCGCCTGCGCCCACGTCGAAGAGCAGGCTGAGGGCGAATCCGGACGGGTCCCGCAGGTGGGCGCTGCCCAACCCGGGGAAGGGGACAAAACCCAGGGCGATGGCGACCCGCCGCTGTTTGCGCAGGTCAGTGGGCAGGAAGCTGGCGGTGCCGACCTCGGATCCGGCGGCCTCCGTCCCGTGGTTCTCGACGCTCTCTTCGGCGGGACCGTCGGGCGGATGGCCGATGAGATCGGCTCCATCGGGCGCGTCGCCGCCGCCATCCCCGTCGCCGTCGTCGCCGTCGTCGACCTTCTCGCCGCCCGCGGTGGCCAGCACGACCGGAGCATCGTCCGGGATCGGTTCGGAGGGCCGCAGCCCCAGCAGCTGGTACCCCTGTCGCAGGAGACGGTTGCTGAAGGCATCGACGTCGCCGAACAACACCAGCTCCGCGCGCGAACGCTCGATCTGGTCGGGGATCCCCAGGGATATCAGCCGTAGCCGCTGCCCGTCCTCGTGGTGTTCGACGAAGCTGACCACGCCGTGCACCAGCAGGGCCCCCTCCAGTGCCCGCAACATGCAGCCGAGGCTCTGGCCGCACCCCGCCAGCATCTCGTGGGTCTCCGGTGGCAGGCTCTGGGCGGAGGTGACCCGCGTGTGGGGGATGTCCGCCAGCCGCGTGATCAGGAAATCGTTGATCTCGGCCGCGCGGCCCGACAGGTCACCGGGGGACTTGGTCTCCAGCACCACGATCGCCAGCGGCGGCTGGGCGGCCACGTCCGCCTCACCGGCAGGCGAGATCTCCGGATTGGCGTCGTAGGGGACGTCCATGTCGCCGGACGGGATACGCAGGGTCAGGGAGGTGGCGGTGGTGGCGACGATCTCCCCGACGAAGGTCCGGCCGTCGGGGAAGGTGACCTGCCGGATCTCCGTCGCCTCGGCAGCGGGGCAGGCGAGCCACAGTGCAAGTGCCGCGATCCACAGCCGTGACGGGGCTGACATGTCCGCAAGTTACCAGGATCGGGGCCAAATCCGCAACGCGCGCGGGGGCGCACCGGGCGGCTATAATGGCCGGCCCATGACCACGAATGCCGCCGTTCGCATCTTGCCGGACTCGTTGATCAACAAGATCGCTGCCGGAGAGGTGGTCGAGCGGCCCGCGGCCGTGGTCAAGGAGCTGGTGGAGAACGCCGTCGACGCCGGGGCGAAGTCGATCCGGGTCGACGTGCGGGGCGGCGGCAAGTCGCTGGTGTCCGTCCGCGATGATGGCCGCGGCATGAGCCGTGACGACGCCCTGCTGGCCATCGAGCGCCACGCGACCTCGAAGATCCGCAAACCGGAAGATCTGTTCGCGATCCACACCCTGGGCTTTCGCGGCGAGGCGCTGCCGTCCATCGCCCAGGTGAGCCGGATGGAGATCCGCACGGCCGTCCACGGCGCCGAACGTGGCACCCACCTGCAGCTGGACGGGGGGGTGCTCAAGGCGGTCAAGGACGCTCCGCCGGTCCCCGGCACCGAGATCCAGGTCCGGCGGCTGTTCTTCAACATCCCCGTGCGGCTCCGGTTCCTCAAAGGTGAGCGCACCGAGCTGGGCCACGTGACCGAGGCCGTGGTCCGCGCGGCCCTCGCCCGCCCCTCGGTGGGGTTCGAACTGTGGCGCGGGGATCGGCAGGTGCTCCGGGCCGACGCGACCGAAGACCTCGCGCGCCGGGTCGGGGACGTGCTCGGCCGGGACATCGGCGGGCGGGTCCTGCCCCTGGACGCCTCCGAGGACGAGCTGCGCCTCCACGGGCTGGTGGGCGAACCGGCTCTCACGCGCTCCTCCCGCAACGGCCTCTACCTGTTCGTCAACGGCCGACCGGTCCGGGACCGACTGCTGCTGGGGGCGGTGCTGGGGGCCTACCGGGGGCTGTTGCCCCGCGGCCGCTACCCGGTGCTCGCGCTCTTCCTGGAGCTCCCTGCGGGGGACGTGGACCACAACGTCCACCCCACCAAATCCGAGGTTCGCTTCGTCCGCGCCCGCCAGATCTACCGCTTCGTGGCCGACGCCCTCGGCGACACCCTGCGCCGTGCGACGGCGGGCGCGTTTCTTCCGGACGCCGACCCGCGACCGGCTACCACGCCGATATCGCCCCCCTCGAGCTCGGATCCCCCCGCGCCGGGGGATCCGCCACAGACCAGTGGCCGGCCCCCCTCGAGCTGGGGCATGGTCCGCGAGTCGCTGTTCGACGGCATCGGGGGCGGCGCGCCGCCGACACCGCCCACGCCCGGAGCCGAACAGCCGAGGCCCGCCGTCGAATCGGAGACGCCCCCCGCCGCGTCGAAGGCCAGCGACGACACAACGGCGTTCTTGTTCCAGTCGCTGACCTATCTGGGCGCCTACGAGGGCACCTATCTGCTGTTCCAGGACGAGACCGACCTGGTGGTGATCGACCAGCACGCGGCCCACGAACGGATCCACTACGAGCGGATCCTGGCGGGCGACTCTGCCGGCCGCGCGATCCAGCACCTGCTGGTGCCCGAGACCATCGACCTGCCGCGGGCCCAGGCCGAGCTGCTCTCCAGCCGCGCCGATCTCCTCGCCAGCGTCGGCGTCGAGCTGGGGGATTTCGGTGGCGGCACGGTGGTGGTGACGGCCGTTCCCCCGTCGCTGCCGCCGGAGAGCGTGCGGGAGCTGATCACGGATCTGGCCCAGGAGCTGGTGGACAGCCGACCCAGCACGGCGGTGCAGGAGATGCGCCACCGACTCGCTGCCGTGGCGGCCTGCCACCGCTCGGTGCGCGCCCATCAGCGGCTGAGCGAGGGGGAGGTTCGATCCCTGCTCGCCGGCCTCGACGACGCGGAGCTGCCCTTCACCTGTCCCCACGGCCGGCCCCTGTTGGCGCGCTTTCGCCTGCGAGACGTGCAGCGCTGGTTCGACCGCACGTGAGCGCCACACCCCGTCTCGTCCTCGTCACCGGTCCCACCGGGGCCGGCAAGAGCGAACTCGCCCTGGGACTGGCCGAACAGCTCGGCGGCGAGATCGTGGGCGCCGACTCGATCCAGCTCTACCGCAGGCTGGATATCGGCTCCGCCAAACCCACGGCGGCCGAGCGGGCGCGGGTCCCCCACCACCTGGTGGATCGGGTCGACCCCCGGTCCGAGTACACGGCGGCGGACTTCGCCGAGGACGCCGCGCAGGCGGTGGACGAGATCGCCGGGCGCGGCGCGGTGCCCATCGTGGTCGGTGGCTCGGCGCTCTACCAGCGTGCGCTGCTGCGGGGGATCTGCGAGGCGCCGGGCTCCGATCCGGCGATCCGGGAGGACCTGGCCACCCGCGCGGAGGTGGACGGCTGGCCCGCGCTGCACGCGGAGCTGAGCCGCCTCGACCCGGATACAGCGGCCCGCATCCACCCCAACGACCGGATCCGCATCGAGCGGGCCCTCGAGGTCGTGCTCGCCAGCGGCCAGTCGCTCAGCGCCCACCAGCGGGGCCACGGCGAGCTACCGGAGCGTTATCCATCCCTCAAGCTGGGCGTCAACATCCCCCGGGAGGCGCTGTACGAGCGCATCGATCGGCGCGTGCTGGCGATGGTCGACGCCGGCTGGTTCGCGGAGGTGGAGGCGTTGCTGTCGGACGGTTATGATCCCGGTCTCAAGCCGCTGCAGGCGATCGGCTACCGGGACGTGGTCGCCCACCTGCGCGGGGAACGGGAATTCGAGGAAGCGATCCGCAGGATCCAGCGCGACACCCGCCGCTTCGCCAAGCGGCAGCTGACCTGGTTCCGCAAGGATCGCGACGTGAACTGGTACCGGCCGCGAGTCGGACTGGCGGGGGAGCTGGCCGATGCCGTCGGCCGCTTCCACCGAGGCGAAGACCCGGACCTTCCCGCAGGGGACGAGTCCGCAAAACCATGAGATAACCAATGACTATCCTACTGGACTTCGAGAAGAACATCGCAGGCCTCGAGCAGGAACTGGCTCGGCTGGAGGATCTGGGCCGGACCGATCCCGACGGACTGGGCGCCTCGATCACCGAGCTGCGTGACCACGTCACCAGCCTGCGCCAGGCCCAGTTCGCGGCGTTGACCGCCTACCAGCGCACCATGCTCTGCCGCCACCCCGAGCGACCCTTCACCCTGGACTACCTGGAGCGCGCGTTCACCGACTTCATGGAGCTGCATGGGGACCGGGCGTTCATGGACGATCCATCGGTGGTCGGCGGCCTGGCGCGCATCGGCGGGCGACCCGTGATGGTGATCGGCCACCAGAAGGGGCGAACGGCCGAGGACATCATGGCCCGCAACTTCGGGATGTCGAAGCCCGAGGGGTTCCGCAAGGGGCTGCGGTTGATGCGGATGGCCGAACGGCTGGGCCGGCCCCTGGTGACCTTCATCGACACCCCCGGTGCTTATCCCGGCCTGGGGGCAGAGGAGCGGGGACAGGCCGAGGCCATCGCCTGCAACATCATGGAGCTGGCCGGGCTTCGGGTACCCATTGTATCGGTGGTGATCGGCGAGGGGGGATCGGGCGGAGCACTGGCGCTGGCGGTGGCCAACCGGATCCTGATGCTCGACAACGCCATGTTCTCGGTGATCTCCCCGGAAGCCTGCGCCTCGATCCTGTGGCGCGAGAAGGTCCAGGCCCCGCGGGCCGCCGAGGCGTTGCGGTACATGGCCCAGGACTGCCGCCGGATCGGCGTGGCCGACGAGGTCCTGCCCGAGCCTTCCACCGGAGCGCACCGGGATCACGCCACCGCGGCGGCGACCCTCGGCGAGGCCATCGCCCGCCACCTGGACGAGCTGACGGCGATGACCCCCGACGAGCTGCGGGCCGACCGGGCGCGCAAGCTGCGCCAGCTCGGCGTTTTCGAGCAGCGGCCCGCCACCGGCACGAGGTAAACCCATGTCCCGAACCCTGCACGGGGGCGGACCGTTGGTCGGCAGCCTGGCCGTCCCCGGGGACAAGTCCATCGCCCACCGGACCTTGATCTTCGCTGGACTCTCGCCGGTCCCGGTGACCGTCCACGGCCTGCCCGACGGCGCCGACGTGGCCAGCACCCAGCGGGCGATGGCGGCCCTCGGCGCCTGGCTCGAGTCCACAGCCGACGGAGCGCTGCGGGTCGAAGGCGTCGGCGCCTCCGGCATCGGCGAGCCCGCCGAGGTGGTCGACTGCGGAAACTCGGGGACCAGCATGCGGCTGCTGGCGGGTTTGGTGGCCGGAGCCCCACAGCTGACCGTGCTGGCGGGGGACGCCTCCCTGTCCGGCCGGCCGATGGGACGAATCATCGAGCCCCTGCGCGCCATGGGCGCCACGGTGCTCGGCCGCCGGGGTGACAGCCTGCCGCCGCTGGCGATCCGCGGCGGCGCGCTGCGGGGCATCTGCCACCGCGGCCGGGTGGCCAGCGCCCAGGTCAAGAGCTGCCTGCTGCTCGCCGGCCTTTCGGCCGCTGGAGAGCTGGAGATCCACGAGCCAGGGCCCAGCCGCGACCATACCGAGCGGATGCTGGAGTGGTGGGGTGTGAAACTGACCCGGGAGCCGGGCCACGTCGCGATGGTAGGCGGTCAACCCCTGATCCCCCCCTGCGCCGAGCCGACCCTCGCCATCCCGGGGGACCTGTCGTCCGCGGCCTTCGTGCTGGTGGCGGCCGCGCTGCGCCCGGGCAGCGACGTCACCGTCGAGGGGATCGGCATCAACCCGACCCGCACGGGGATCCTGGACGTGCTCCTGGAGATGGGGGCGGACCTGGAGATCCTCCACCGCGATCCGGTGGGCGGTGAGCCCGTCGCCGATCTCCGGATCCGCGGTGGCGAGCGGCTTCGTCCGTTCCAGCTGGGTGGCGAGCGGCTGGTGCGTTGTATCGACGAGGTCCCGGTGCTGGCCGTGGCCGCTGCCCTGGCCGACGGCACCTCCACCGTCTGCGATGCCGCGGACCTGCGGCGCAAGGAGAGCGACCGGCTGGCGGCGGTTGCGGCGGAGCTGTCGGCCCTGGGGGTTTCGCTGGAGGAACAGCCAGACGGGCTGGTGATCAACGGCCGTCGCTCGCTGGAGTCCGCGTCGGTGCGCTCCCACGACGACCACCGGATGGCGATGGCGCTGGCGGTGGCGTCCGGGGCGGCCGAGGGCCCGATCTCCCTCGAAGGCGACGAGGCCGTCGCCATCTCCTGGCCCGGGTTCTTCGACGCCATCGAGGGACTGGAGCGGGGAGGGGACGCACCATGAGGGGGATCCGGATCGCCATCGATGGGCCCTCGGGGGTCGGCAAGTCGACCACTGCGCGCGAGCTCGCGCGCCGGCTGGACTACCAATACGTGGATACCGGGGCCATGTACCGGGCGGTGGGCGTGCTCGCGCGGCGGCGCGGGCTGTCGATCGACGACGGGGACGGGCTCGCCGCGTTGACCGAGACCCTGGGTTTCGAGTTCCCCATCGTCGACGGTGTCCTGTGCACCGTGGTCGACGGCGAGGACCTGAACCAGGCGATTCGCACACCCCAGGCCTCGATGGATGCGTCGTCGGTCAGCCGGCATCCCGGGGTCCGCCGGTCGCTGCTCGAGCTGCAGCGCACCCTGGCCACCCGCGGCGGTGTGGTCATGGAGGGGCGGGACATCGGCACCGTGGTCCTCCCGGACGCCGAGCTGAAGGTATTCCTGGACGCGGACCCCCGCATCCGCGGCGAACGCCGGCTGGTTGATCTGCACGCCCGGGGTGAGGACGCGGACCTGGAGCAGGTCGTGGCCGCCATCGAAGCGCGGGATCACCAGGACCGCACCCGCGCCGACTCGCCGCTCCGACAGGCCGAGGGGGCGGTGCGGGTCGATACGTCGACGATGAGTGTCGAAGCGGCGGTGGACCGACTGGTGGAACTGGCCAACAGGGCCTCATTCGCCTTTTGACATCGACCCAGTGCGTCTGTATAAAGGCCGGGCTCCGCGGCAGGCGGGGCGTGTGGAAGTCTGTCCAGACGCCTCATGTCTGCTGCATAATAGACCTTGAATTACAAGTAGTTAAAGCCACCTTACTCAAGTAACACATGACCAACGACACCCCCCCCGAAATCACCGACATCGATCTCAACGCCTCGCTGGATCAAATCGATCCAGAGGAGTTCCGTGCCTACTTCGCCAAGGCGCTGGACGAGCGGCCCTTCAAGGAGCAGAGCGTGATCAAGGGCCGCATCATCGCGGTCCACTCCGAGCACGTGGTCGTCGATGTCAACTACAAGTCCGAGGGAATCATCCCGATCAACGAGTTCCGGGACCAGTCCGGAGAGATCCAGATCGCCGTCGACGACGAGGTCGACGTCTATCTGGATCGGCTCGAGGACGATGACGGCGCGCTGATCCTCAGCAAAGAGCGGGCCGACATGATGAAGGCCTGGGACGAGATCAGCGACGCGGTGGAGAAGGACGAGGTCGTCGAGGGCATCATCGTGTCCCGGGTCAAGGGCGGCCTGGCCGTGGACATCGGCGTCCGCGCCTTCCTGCCCGGCTCCCAGGTCGATCTCCGTCCGGTCAAGAACCTGGACAAGCTGATCGGCTCCCACGCCAAGTTCAAGATCATCAAGTTCAACAAGAAGCGCGGAAACATCGTGCTGTCCCGCCGCGTCCTGCTCGAGCAGGAGCGCGAGGAGCGGCGCAAGGAGACCCTCGAGAAGATCGAGGTCGGCGCGGTCATCGACGGTACGGTCAAGAACATCACCGACTACGGTGCCTTCATCGACCTGGGCGGCATCGACGGACTGCTGCACATCACCGACATGAGCTGGGGCCGGATCAACCACCCCGGCGAGCTGTTCAAGGTCGGCGACGAGATCCAGGTGCGGATCCTCAAGTACGACCCGGAGAACCAGCGTGTATCGCTGGGGTACAAGCAGATCCGCGATGATCCCTGGGAGACGGCGCCCGAGAAGTACCCGATCGGCGCGGTCGTGGATGGCAAGGTCGTGTCCCTGCCCGACTACGGCGCCTTCGTGGAGCTCGAGGACGGCATCGAAGGCCTGGTCCACATCTCCGAGATGACCTGGAACAAGCGGGTCAAGCACCCGTCCAAGCTGCTGAGCATCGGCGACCCGGTCGAGGCGGTCGTGCTCGATCTCGACATGGAGAACAAGCGCATCTCCCTGGGTATGAAGCAGCTGGAGACCAACCCCTGGGATCTGGTCGAGACCAAGTACCCCATCGGCTCGGTCATCACCGGCAAGGTGCGCAACATCACGGACTTCGGCATCTTCGTCGGCATCGAGGAAGGCATCGACGGCCTGGTGCACATCTCCGACCTGTCCTGGGGCCAGCGCATCAAGCACCCCAGCGAGAAGTACAAGAAGGGTGACGAGGTCACCGCCAAGGTGCTCAACATCGATCGCGAGCAGGAGCGGTTCAGCCTGTCGATCAAGCACCTCTCCGAGGATCCCTGGCAGTCGGTCAACGCCCGCTACTTCCTGGGTCAGACCGTGCAGGGCGAGGTGGTCCACGTGGTCGACTTCGGCGTCTTCGCCGAGCTCGAGGATGGCGTCGAGGGCCTGATCCACGTCAGCGAGCTGATGGCCGACGGCGACCTCAAGGAGGCCTACCCGGTCGGCAAGAAGCTGGCGGCCACCATCCTGTCCATCGACCCCCACGAGCGGAAGATCGGCCTGAGCGAGCGGTCGGCGGACGACGGCGCCACCGACGCTCCGGCCTCGGAGTCGCAGGAGGTCAGCACGGCCCGGTTCGCCGACATCAAGGGCGCCGAGCTGCTGTCCTCGATCTCCCTGAACGCGGCCGAGATGGGTACGGCCGAGGGCGTCCCCGCCGGGGAGCCCGCTGCTGTGGAGCCCGCTGCCGAGGAGCCGGCCGCCGAGGAGCCCGCTGCCGAGGAGCCGGCCGCCGAGGAGCCCGCTGCCGAGGAGC
>CAYTBN010000003.1:0-178127 GCA_964436045.1 uncultured Rickettsiales bacterium
CCGCGCCGTCGCAGTCGTTGTCGATGCCGTCGCACTGCTCGGGGGCGCCGTCGTAGGTCAGGTCGTCGCCGTCGTCACAGTCGCCATCACACTCGGCCATCCCGTCGCCATCGTCGTCGAGCTCGTCGCCCGGCACCGCGCCGTCGCAGTCGTTGTCGATGCCGTCGCAGACCTCGGCGTTGCCGGGGAAGGCCGTCGCCTCGTCGTCGTCGCAGTCGTCATCGCAGATCGCGAATCCGTCGCCGTCGCCGTCCGCCTCCTCGTCGGTGGCCGGATCACAGTCGTTGTCGATACCGTCGCAGACCTCGGCGTTGCCCGGGAAGGCGGCGGCCAGGTCGTCGTCGCAGTCGCCGTCACACAGGGAGTATCCGTCCCCGTCCAGGTCCGCCAGTTCATCCGTGGCGGGGTCGCAGTCGTCGTCGATCCCGTTGCAGATCTCCGTGGCGGCCGGGTTGACGGCCGGGTCGTCGTCGTCGCAGTCCCCGGGCAGGTCCACGTAGTCCGGCGGCGGCTCGCAGGCGGCGGTCACGGCCGCCGGGTTGCCGAATCCGTCGCCGTCGGCGTCCTCGTACCAGACTTGGGCGTCGATGGCGTCACCCTCGTCGATGGTGCCGTCGCAGTCGTCGTCGACCCCGTTGCACAGCTCGTCCGCTCCCGGGAAGACGGCGGGCGCCAGGTCGTCGCAGTCGCCGTCGCAGGCGGTCACCCCGTCGCCGTCCGCGTCCCAGCCCTCGTCCACGTCCCCGTCGCAGTCGTCGTCGATCCCGTTGCAGGTCTCGAGCGCCGCCGGATTGACCTCCAGATCGCCGTCATCGCAGTCCCCGGCACAGGTGGTGAAGCCGTCGCCGTCGGCGTCCGACTCCTCGTCCACGTCGCCGTCACAGTCGTTGTCCACGAAGTCGCACAGCTCCGGCGCGCCCGGGTAGACCTCGGCCAGCCCGTCGTTGCAGTCGCCGTCACAGGTAGTGACGCCGTCGCCGTCAAGGTCGAAGTCCTCGTCCACGTCGCCATCGCAGTCGTTGTCGACCCCGTCGCAGGTCTCGGCCGCGTCGGGGTTGATGGCCGGCGCGTTGTCGTCGCAGTCGTCTACGCAGGCGTGGGCTGGATAGGCCGGGTCGCCGAAGCCGTCGCCGTCCACGTCCGTGCACGGATCGCAGGCGTCGCCCAGGTCGTCGCCGTCCGCGTCGTCCTGCTCGACGTTGGGGATGTCCGGGCAGTTGTCGTCGCCGTTGGGGATGCCGTCGCCGTCCGCGTCGTCCTCCCAGTCGATGGACACCTCGTCCAGGCCGACCTGCTGGGTCCCGTCGCCGAGCAGATAGGCGCACCAGTACAGCTGGTTGGCCACTCCGGTCAGCGCGTCGATGTTGCCGTCGACGGTGGCCGCGGGGTTACTCTCGCCGCTGCCCGCGGAGGCCGACCAGGCCGCTCCATCGAACCACCACCAGTCGACGGCGTCGTCGGACAGCACGTAGGTGATCGCGCCTCCGTCGGGGATCTCGACGGCCGCGAATCCTGACCACTGGAACCCGGCGATGCCGGGGGCAACCGGATCGAGACCGCAGACCATGGCCTCGGTCGGATAGGCCTCGGCCGGCTCCTGCAGCGAGCCGACTTCGGGAAGCGCGTACAGGTTGACCTCGTCGCCGTAGCCGGGATCGGCATAGGGCAGCCCGTTGACGGTCTGCGCATCCACCCGGATGCGGCCATCGCCTCCTCCGCCTCCACCGGCCACCGCGTCATTCACCGAGTCGACGGTGTCGCCGCCGACCGCTGACAGCAGCCCCCAGAGGGTGAGATCCAGAGCCGTCAACATCACGCTACCGCCGGCACCGGAACCCCCGTCGGCCGAGCGGTTTCCGACCTCGACCGCGACGCCGTCGTCGCCGTTGGCGCTCAGCGAGCCGCCGACGGCCGCGCTCCCCGCGTAGATCAGCACGATGCCGCCACCGTCACCGCCGGCCCCGCCTTCGTTGCCGTAGGTGGAGCCTCCGCCTCCGCCTCCGCCTCCGCCCAGGAACATCGAGGCCAGATCGGCGTCGCCGTACAGACCGCCGCCTCCGCCGCCACCACCGCCGTAGTGGCTGCCGCAGCCGTCTCCGCCCCCGCCCGATGCGGTGCCCACGCCGCCGTGGCCCGCCTCGGTGCTCTGGTCGTAGCAGTGGTCCAGGTCGATGCCGCCGTCGGCGCCGGCCTCGCCGCCGTCGCCTCCGGGGCAGGATGACGCGCCGCCACCGCCGGCCGGCTGGTCCACGGCAGCGCCCCAGCCGCCGTCACCAGCGGGGCTGCCGCAGCCGGTCCCGCCCGCGCCGCCGCCGCCGCCGCCAGCGTGGCCGCCGCCACCGCCGCCGCCAGCGCCGTCGTCGGCGTTGTCCGTGCCGTCCGCGCCGCCGCCGCCGGCTCCGATGCCCCCCGGGCCACCGCGGTGGGCCACGTTCTGGGAGGGACCCTCGCCCGCGCCGCCGGCTCCCACTCCGTCCGCGTCGTCATTGCCACCGTCGCCGTCGATGCCTGCGTAGGAGTCACCCCCCTGGCCACCGCCGCCGGCCGCCAATCCTCCGGCACCGCCGGCATAACCAAGGCCGTCGGCGCTGATCGTCGAGGTGTCGTCCACCGTCAGCGTGCCGCGGGCGCGAAACGCGACGATGCCGCCTCCGCTGCCGTCGAAGCCAGACGCGGCGAGAAGCCCATCGGTCAGGGTCACGTCGTCGTAGTTGGGCACTCGCTGGGCGACAACCGCGTGGGTCGTCCCGTCGTAGGCACCTGTGAGCGGGGCCACGCTGACGGTGGCCCCGGCGATGGCCTGGACGCGAAGCAGCTCCCACGACCCGGTCCCCGGATCGCCGACGGCACCCTGCAGGTCGATCAGCAGCAGCTCGTCGCCGGCCGCCAGGCCGTCCACGTAGCCGTCCAGATCGAAGCTGGAGTCGCCAGCGAGCAGGGTGGCGCTGACCGGCCACGACGCGCCATCGGCCACCGTGCGCAGCCCGGTGACGTCCGTCGACAGGTCGAAGGTCGCCGAGATCACCTCCAGATCGCCGTCGGCGCCCGTACCTCGCAGGTCGGGGATCATCGTCGCCGTGCCGCTCTCGACGGCCACCAGCGAAGGGTCGTAGTCGTAGTTCGTCGGATCGTCGAGGGGCCAGGTCTCGGTGATCGCCCAGGCGGCGAAGGCGAACAGGGACAGGCCAGCGGCGAGAAGCAGGAGCGAACGACGCATGAACATCCCCTGGTGTGTGTTGTTCCACGACCCTACCCCGTCGCGGCTGACCGGGTCCACGGCCGCTGGCCTGCCTGGTAGGCTGGGCGCGGGTGTCGTCGCGGCGGGAGGAGGGTGATGCGAACCGTTCTGTCCTGGGTCCTGATGGCGATATGGAGCCCGGGGGCCGGACGGAGCAGCGATCGCCCTGGTGTTGCTGGCCTTGGTTCATTGGCGGAGAGGCTAGGATGGGCGGCGTGGAACCCGATCGACCCAGCAGTTCGGGCAGGGGCGCTCGCCTCGGCCAATACTGGATCGTCCGTCGCATCGGCCACGGATCGTTCGGCACGGTCTACGAAGCGGTGATCCGGGGATCCGCGGGCGCCGGGCGGCGGGTCGCGATCAAGAAGCTGCGCGCGCACGTGGTCAACTCGGAGCCGGAGTTCATCCAGTCGATGGCCAACGAGGCCCGCATCGGCGCGCTGCTGAACCACGCCAACGTGGTCCGCGTGCTCCAGTTCGGCCGTCGGCGCAACCACTACTACCTGGCGATGGACTTCGTGGATGGGGCGGATCTGGGGCAGCTGGTCCGCGCCTGTGGATTCCACGGGGTGGGGTTGCCCCGGTTCGCCGTGATCGATTTCGCCCGCCAGATCATCCGGGGACTGCAGCACGCCCACGGGCTCCGTGACGACGAAGGCAACCCCACCGAGCTGGTCCACCGGGACATCAAACCCTCCAACGTGCTCGTCGACCGCCAGGGGATCGCCCGCGTCGGCGACTTCGGCGTCGCCCGCTCCACCACCAACGTGTACGTCACCACCCTGTCGGGGGTCATCAAGGGCACGCCCCGCTACATGTCGCCCGAGCAGGTGGTGGGCGAGAAGCCGCTGGACCGGCGCTCGGATCTGTTCTCGGCTGGCGCGGTGCTGTACGAGATGATCACCGGCGATTACCTGTTCGATGGACGGACGCTGCCGTCGCTGGCCCACGCGATCATGCGGTCGGATCTGGTGCCGCGGCTGGCCGAAGCCGAGGCGGCGATGCCCGGCTGCCGGCCCGTGCTGGAGCGGCTGTTGCGCCGGGATCCGGACGCCCGTTACCCGGAGGCGAGCGAGGTTGACCGGGACCTGATGGAGCTCGCGAAGGGGTACCCGGCGGAGTCATCGCTGGCCGACGTCGTGGGCCGGTTGTTGCCGCTGGTGGACCGCAGCGGGAGTGTGGAGATAGACGACACCGCCGCCCTCGAACGGGACCTGCACGGGGTGGACGCCGACGAGGGGGCGACGGTCTCGCTGGAGAACCCCCGGGCCGACGGGTCGACGGTGCGGCACGTGGCGCGCACGGCCAGCTGGGACCGGTTCAACTCGGCGTTCCAATCCCCGGAGTCGGTCTCTGTGGGGTCCCCTCCGGCGCCGGAGGGGACCCCCGGGCCGGTCGCAGGCGGTGGGGGGCGGAGGGCCTTCGCCAGGGTCGGGATCGCCATCGCGGTGGTCCTGGCGATCGTGGTATTCGCGGTGGTGGGAACGCGGCTGGGGCCCTGTACGGGGGCCGCGGAGCAGAACCAGGAAGAGGGAGGCTGACGACACATGGAGCGGACCCTGTATTTCGCGGCGGTGGTGGTGTGCCTGTCGGTGGCCACCCGGGTTCCCGCGGCCGAGCCGGCGGACCTGTTCGGGTCCGACTCGATCCTCGACCTGCAAGCGGACAGCGTGTGGTCGCCGCCCCCGACCCGGGAGGGCAACCGGGCGCGGCTGCTGATCGACGGCGAGGCGTCGTTCGCCACCCGGATGGAGATGGTCAAGTACGCGCGGCAGTCGATCCTGATCCAGGCGTTGATCTGGAAGGGCGACGCCACCGGCACCGCGGTCGCCGAGGCGCTGATCGCTCGCAAGCGGGACAACCCCGAACTCGACATCCGGGTGATCGTCGACGCGTACTCCAACATCCAGGACGTCAAGGCGCAGCTGCTGTTCTTCGAGATGAAGAACGCGGGGATCGAGGTCGAGGGCTTCGAGACGCTCTACCTGCACTGGCTCAACGAGATCAACCTGCAGGACTGGCTGGCCGGCAACAAGCGCTACCACGAGAAGTACTGGATCGTGGACGGCGTGGCCGCGGTGGTCGGCGGCATGAACATCGGCGACGAGTACGCCCGGGTGAGCGAGGATCCCCTGCTGATCTGGCGCGACCAGGACGTGTACCTGCAGGGACCGATCGTGGGTGACCTGTCCGCGGTCTTCGAGGAGAACTACCTTTACTTCAAGGGGGTCAAGGAGACCAAGCCGGACCTGTTCAACACCGATGCCTACTGGAACCTCTGGCGAGACCACAACCCGGGGGTGGACGCGCTGCTGGGCAAGGGACTGGAGGTTGGCCGCGACCTGCACGGCATACTCGGCGGGATCCCGGCGGCCGCGCCCGGGCGCGAGCCGGTCGCCAGCCCCCTGCTGGACGGCGTGAAGGTCCGCTTCCTGCGCGCCCGGCCGCGGGAAGGGGAGACCACGATTCACCAGGCCTACCTGCACCTGATCCGCTCGGCCAGGTCCTCGTTGGCCATCGCCAATGCCTACTTCGTGCCCACCGAGGACCTGCAGACCGCGCTGATCGAGGCAGCCCGGCGGGGCGTGACCGTGCAGGTGGTGACCAACAGCGACGCCACCAACGACATCCCCGTGATCACCAAGGCAGGGCGAGCGCGCTACCTGCCGCTGATCGACGCGGGTGTCCAGGTCTACGAGTGGCACGCCGAGCGCATCGGTGAGGGCACGCTTCACGCCAAGTTCGCCGTGGTCGACGGCCGGGTGACCGTCATCGGCAGCCACAACCTGGACCCCCGCAGCCAGGGCCTCAACTCCGAGGACGCCGTGCTGATCGACGATCTCCGGATCGCCGAGGAGCTGCAGGCCTACTTCGCCGACAAGGATCTTCCGCTGGCCGACCGCATCACCCGCGAGCAGGCCGTCGCCTGGGTCGATCCCCGGGACCTGCCCGCCGCCGCCGCCCCCCTCATCCCGTGGACCGACGCCCGCTTCGACCCCGCGGTCTTCGAGTTCATGCTGCTGCAGGCGATCGAGGGCAGTCTCTAATGATTAGAGGCCGAGGGCCGCCAGCCGTTGGGCTTCGTCCCGGTAGAAGGTGAGGGCGTCGAAGGGCGGGTTGATCAGGGGGATGAAGTGGCCGACTTCGTTGGCGTGGTCGGCCGGGATCTCGCCGAGGAAGTCGGCCCAGATGGCGGATTCGACGGGGACCTGGCCGTCGTTGGGTAGGCCCAGGGCCCACATCAGGGTGTAGGTCGGTCCCAGGGCCACGAGGATGATCTCGCCGTTCTGTTCTGTGATGCAGTCCGGCTCCAGGATGCCGCAGCTATGGCCGGCCCAGCTGAAGTAGGCTACGGCCGGGTGGTCTGGGTAGTCCTCGTTGAACTGGGCCATCCGCTCGCTGGTCAGGTCGGCGAGGGCGTCGGCGATCTCGTCGAGGACCAGGCCCTCGAGGGGCGAGATGTCCAGGGCGCCGGTGACCAGATCGGCGATCGGGGTGCCGTGGTGGGGGGTGGAGACGGTGGTCAGCGAGGCAATCCGCTCGGCCCAGCCGGGCTGGTGGATCAGGTAGCGGGTGTCGAGGCCGCCCTGGGAGTGGGCGATCACGTTGAAGCGCCGCGCCTGCCCCTCGGCCATCAGCTCGTCCAGGTGCTCCGCCCACTGGCCGGCGCGGTGGTCGATGGGGGCGAAGGAGTCGACGGCTGGGGCGAAGACCAGGTACCCGGCGCCCTCCAGCAGCTCCTCGACGCCGGAGAAGTAGTCCAGCAGGTCCAGGTAGCTGTCCGTGCCACCCATGCCGTGCATCAACACGATCGGATGGCGGGTGTACTCGAGGTCGCAGCCGTCCACGCAGGCCAGCGACAGGCCGTAGGGCTGGCCGCCGCTCTGGGGATCCATCGGCGTCAGCCGCACGAGGTACTCTCCAGCTCGAACGCCAGGCTGGACGAGCCGTAGGCGTCGTCGAGGGAGGCGACCGGGTCACCGAGTAGATCGCGGATCTCGAGCCGCGCCAGCGAGGAGCCACTCCAGTCGTCCAGCGATACCCGGAGCGTGGAGCCCGCCGCGCCAGCCACCGCGTGCTCGGCCGCCTGGCAGCGGGGACGGAAGCCCTCGATCCCTTCACCCTGGCCGAGGAACACGTGTTCGTGGATCCAGGCCAGACGTCCCTCGCCGTCGATGGCGCAGTCGATCCCGTACGACTCGATGTCGGTCGACGGTAGCCCGCTCTCCGGCACCGCCCCCGGGGGCTCCGGCGTCGTGAACTGACCCGCGCAGGCGGTCAGCAGCAGGGGCAGCATCGCGCTGGGGATTCATCCCATGCCTACATCGTAGGACACCGCGCGCGCGACGGGCAACGCACGCCTGCGGTGGCTGGTGAACGAGATGTTTGCCAGGATGCGGCTGAAGGGAGGCGGTTCTGTGCGATTGGCCCGGCTGATCCTGGCGCTTGCGGTGCTCGCCACCCTCCCCGCAGCGGCCACGGACTCGGCCTCGGAAGACACGGCCGGGCAAGCCGACCGTGGCACCCGAATTGGGTACTCGGACTCGGACTCGGACTCGGACTCGGACTCGGAATCGGACTCGGACTCGGACTCGGACTCGGACCTAAATGAACGGGAGCTTCTTCTTGGACCGGACCTGCTGGCCGTACTCGCGGATCCAGGCCATCTCGTCTTCGGTGAGGGGGCCCTGGTCGAGGCCGGCGAGGTTCTCGTCGAACTGGGCTCGGTCCTTGGGGCCGGTGAGGGCCACGTGGACGTGGGGGGACGAGAGCACGAAGCGGTAGCAGAGGGGGGCTGTCAGGGGTGGGACGGTGGGGCCGTCGCCGGGCCAGGGGGCGGCCAGCTCGATGCCCATGGGCTTGAGCAGCTGGCGCCAGCAGGTGGCGGTATAGGAGATCAACAGCGGGTCCCGGTGGTGCAGGTGGGGGAAGATGTCCTGCTCGGCGCCGGGGTGGGCGGCGTTGTAGCGGATCATCAGCGAGTCGAGCACCGAGTCCTTTGCCAGCTTCCCGGCGCGAACCCGGTCGTGGATCGAGGTGCCGGCGGCCCGGATCAGCCCCTCGTCACGCACGGCGGCGAGCTGATCCTGGATCCCGCGGGTGAAGAACGACCCGCGGCCGAGCCAGCCGAGCTGGAAGACGTCCAGGTAGTCGATGCCCAGCATCTTGCGGGCCTTCTCGACCCCCCTGCGGACCCCGCCGGAGCCGTACGCCATGCCGAACATCGCCACCACGTGACGCTCGCGATCGGCGGCCAGCAGCCGCTTGAGTGCCGGGGTCACCTTCTTGAAACGGGGCGACCAGACCCAGAAGTTCACGCCCTTGTCGGCAGCATACTCGATGTCGGCGGTCTCGAGCCCGAAGTTGCCGGCCACGCCCAGGCGAAGGACACGTTTCCCCACGGTCGGGAGGTCGACGTCCTTGAACTCCTCGCGGTCGGCCGCGCCTTGATCGGTCATCGCTCACTCCTTGTCGGCACGCATCACGGCGCCGGCGGGGGCTCCATCGGGTGGGCCTGGCGGATCGCCTGCTCCAGCTCGTCATAGCCCTCGGCGGTCATCGCCTGTTCGCGCAGGTCGCGGAAGGTGATGAAGGGCCACGAGCGGCTGATGGCGTTGACCAGCCATGCGGGCAGCTTCCCACCCGGGTCCACGTGGATCGTGACCTCGACGAAGGTCTTCTCCGGCTCGACCCACTGGGCGTAGAAGGTCGACGACATCAGCTGTCCCCGCACGATCCCCTCCTGCTCGGGGTAGTCGGGGTGATCGCACGACACCATCGTGTCGAGCACGGTGCGTCGCTCCGGGTCGTAGACGTACTCCTCTTGCCAGAGGAAGTCCCGGTCCCAGAACGGCCGCGGCAAGCCGGTGACGTTGTAGGTGATCTGGTGGTCCACGTCGGGCTTCTCGACCTCGATCGAGACCAGGCAGTCGGCCACCCACTCGTCCGAGCGGGTGGAATCCATGTACACGGCCACCACCCGGTAGAAGTCCCGGTCGATGTAGCCGTATCCCTTCCAGGCGTAGAACTTGGACCCATCCTCGATCTTCCGCCAGCCGGCGATCCCCTCCTTCTCGTAGAGCTTCTCCCACCCCTCGTCATCCACCTCGCCGGCCAGGGCCGACAGCGGAGCGCCGAGAAACAACAACAACAGGACGATCCGGCTCATTCCATGGCCTCGGTCTTGGCTTCCTGCGCCTCGCGGCGGAGGGTGTCAAGTTCGATGGTTCGGCCGGGCTGGAGCCGGGCGAAGCGGGAGGGGTGGCAGGTCAGCACGATCAGCTGGAACTGCTTGCTGGCGTTGCGCAGGATGCGGACCATCTCCACGAACCGGGGCTCATCGGTCCAGCCCATGGTGTCGTCCAGGATCAGGGGCAACGGCTCGGCGTCCTCGTCCCGGGCCAGCACCCGGGCCAGGGCCAGCCGCACGATCACCGACAGCTGCTCGCGGGTGCCGCCGGACAGCTGATCGAAGTCCTCTTCGGTGCCCCGCCGCACCACCTTGGCCACGGTCAGGTCCTCGGTCATCCGGATCTCGGTGCCGGGGCGGATGGCGCTCAGGTAGGGCCGGGCCTCCTTGACCACTGGCGCGAGGAACCGGCGCTGGGCGTCGGCGTAGGCAACGCCGACCTCCTGGGCCAGGCGGCGGGCTCCGGCGGCGGCGCGCTCGACGCGGGCGAGGGCCGCGGCGGCGGACTCCAGCTCGGCCTCGGCGTCCCCCAGCTGCTCGAAGCGGCCCTCGGCAGCGGCCACCTCCATCCGCGCTTTGAGGCGGGTCAGCTCGTGGTCCAGCCGCTTCTCCTGGGAGCGATTGTCGGCCAGCGTCTCGCCGGCCCGCTCCGCGTCTCCCTCCAGGAGCTCCGGTGACGCCGCCGCGAGGGCCGCTTCGGCGATCCGGAGGCTCTCCGTGGCCTCGTCCAGGACGGCGGCGACGTCGCCCCGCCGGGTCTCCAGGTCCTCATCGGAGTGGACCGCGCGGGCGGGCTCCAGCCGGGCCAGCTTCCGCTCGACCTCCCCTCCCTCGTTGTCCCGCGCACCCTCCCTGTTCGCCACCTCGGTCACGTAGGTCGCGCGACCGGTCTCGGCCACGTCCGCTTTCTTCCGCGCCTCCTCGGCGGCAGCTCGCGCCTCGCCGGCCTGGTCACGGGCCGCAGCCAGGGCCCGCTCCAGCGCGGGCAGGTCGACCTCCTCCGCGGCTCCCAGCTCGCATTCGACCGCAGCCGCCTCGCTCTCCATGGCCTCGATACCGCCGGGAGCCAGCTCCTCCAGCGCGGACCGCGCGCCGGCGATCTGCTGGGCGAGGGTCAGGCCGTCCTTCCAGCTCCGGCCCGCCTCCTCCAGAGAGTCGGCCCCTGCGTCGCCGAGCGCCCTGCGTAGCTCGCCGTCCAGCCGGGCCAGCTCCTCCAGGTGCGCCAGGGCGGACGCGGTCAACGGGTTGCCGACGAGGGCCTGGTCAGCCAGTTTCTGCCGGTCCCCCAGCTCCCGGACCGTCTCGAGGCGCCCCTCCCGCACGGCCTGCTCGGCGCGCGCGTCGTCGACCGCGGCGCGCAGGGCATCCAGCCCCATCGGCGCCTGCTCGGCCAGCGCGACCTCCGCGTCCCGGATGCGGTCCCGAACCCCGGCCCAGGCCGCCGCCCGCTCGCGAGCGGTCTCGATGTTTTCCAGGCCCAGCTCGCCGAGGAGGTCCGCCAGCGAGGCTTCCGCCGTCTCCACGCGGGCACCTGCCTCGGCCACCTCCTCGCCTCCAGGGGTGACGGTCAGCTCGGCCACATCGCCGAGGCGCAGCCGCCCCGGCTGATCCAGGGTCCAGGCCACGGACTCGCCCGCGGCCAGGGCCTTCGGATCGCCGCCGTCACGAGCGACTGCCAGATCACCCAGCGCGGTCACCTCCACGGCCGTGCCGATGGCCTCGCTGCGGGCGCGGGCCACCTCCACCCGCTGGTCCCGCCGGGTGAGCCGATCCAGCGCCCCCTCATCGACCGGATTGGCTGCAAGCTCTGTCCGCAGTCCTTCCAGCCTGGTGGTCAGCGCCACGGCGCCCTCGAGCCCCGTCTGGTCCCGGGTCAGGGTCGCGCGCCCCGCGGCAGCGTCCGCGGCCAGCGCCTCGATCCCGTCCGGCGCCTGCTCGGCCAGCGTGTCCGCGATCTCCTCCCGCTGAACCTCGAGCTGGATACGCTCCCGCCGCCGCTCCCGGGCCGCCTCGAGGGTGCCGGGCCCGGTGGCCCCGGACAGATCGCTCCCGGGAGCCTCGCCCTCCAGGCGTGCCGCGAGCTCCCGGCGACCGTCGCCCAGCTCGACCAGCCGCCGATAGCTGACGTCGTCCAGGGCGGTCCGCTCCTGCTCCTGGAGATCGGCCAGCTGCTCGGCCAGCTCGCGGGCGCGCGCCAGCTTCTGCTCGAGCGCAAAGGCTTCGGAGATCCTCCGGCTCCGCTCCAGCTCACGCTCCGCCGCCGCCCGGGCCTCGTCCGCCGTCGTGGCCTGCTGCGCGGCCAGCTCGGCCGCCCCCGCTGCGCCTGCGGCTGCCGCGGTCCGCTCCTCGACGGTGATGGCCAGCTCGGCCAGCTGCGTGGTCGTGGCCGACAGCCGCTCCTCGGCCGCCGCCAACGAGGTCGCCAGCTCACAGCGTGCCGTCCAGGCGGCCTCGATCTCTCCGTGTCGAGCCTGGGCCGCGGCCAGCTTCTCCGCCGCGATCTCCGCTTCCCGAGTCAGCACGGCGACCTGCTCCGTGCGCTCGGTGGCGCCCGCCACTTCACGCTCCAGAGCGGGGCGGACGGCCAGCAGTTCCTCGATCTCCACCCGGAGTCCGCGGGACCGGTCGGCTTCCTCCTCCACGGCCTGGAGCGCCCCACGGATCGCCTCGACCCCGGCCGCGGCCCGATCCCGCCGGTCCAGGGCCGCCGCCAGCTCGCCGGTCGGTTGGGCCAACGTCGGCGTCCAGTAGCGGCGCGCCTCCTCCCGGGCCCGGGTCCGGATCCGCTCCCCGTGACGGCCGCCGACGATCTGCCCCACCTGGCGGCCGATCACGTCCTGCAGCGCGCCCCGGGTCTCCTCACCGATCTTCGTGCCCGGGTCGGCCGCGGCGGCCTCGTCCTGGGAGACCCACAGCAGTCCCCAGATGCCCATGTCCTCGCGCTTGGCGCCCCGGTTGCCCGGTCGGCTCGACCCCAGGCAAGCCCAGAGCGCCTCGTCCGCTTCCGCGCCGACGAGCGGCTCGGTGTCGTCGATGACCAGGTGCGCCATCGCGCCCTTGAGGAACTGCTTGTGGAGCGCGTAGCGGCGGCCACCGACGGTGAAGTCGACCCACACCTGGGGTGGCAGGTTGGTGCCGTGGGTCTGCAGGTCGCGGATGCCCGCGTGACCGGCGTTGTGCTTCTCGAACAGGGCGCAGCGCAGGGCTTCGACCGCGGTGGACTTGCCGGTCTCGTTGGCCCCGGTGATCAGGGTGATCTGCGGGTCGAAGGCGCCGAGATCCACGTGGCCGCGGATCACGCCCACGTCCTGGAGTGCCAGCCGGGTGACCCGCAGCCCGCTCACTGGCCCGCCTCCCGGTGTAGCCGGTACAGCAGCCGCAGCGCCCGCCCGGCGTCCACGCCATCGTCGGCGGCCAGGGCGTCCACCACCTCCTTGACCCAGCCCTCGCTGGCGATGGACGCCAGCTCCTCGGCACGCACGATCGTGTGCAGATCGTCGTCCCGCACCCGCAGCCAGCGCAGCCGGTCCCGGGCCTGGTCGAGGACCTCCCCGTCCAGCCGGGCCCGCATCTCCACGTCCACGGTGCCGGCCAGCCGCAGCTCCACCAGAGCGTCACCCTTGTCCGGGATCGCCTCCAGCTGCTCGACCAGGGCCAGCAGCTCGGCCTCGCCGTCCAGCTCGGCCTCACGCCGATGCCAGTTCAGGGCGTTGACCGCCACCGGGGTCACCGTCGGGGTAGCGCCGGGCTCGGCCAGCTCCACCATCAGCACCTGGCCCGGCTCCTTCTCCTTGAAGCGGGTGGCCTCGGGGGTGCCCGAGTAGGCGGAGCGCTCGTCCACCGTGAACCGTCCGTGCCAGTCCCCCAGGGCCAGGTAGTCCAGCCGCCCGCGGGCCGCGGTGCCTGCGCTGATGTCGGCGGCCAGCTCGTCCTCGTCGTCGATCATCCCCGCCAGGATCTCGCGCACGCCGCCGTGGGCCACGCCGATGCGGTACCCCTCCTGTGGCCCGAACTCGGCCGTCAGGTGCTCGGTGGGATCGTCGAGCACCGTCCGGTCCTGGATCGGGCAGGGCAGCAGGTGGGTGTCGTCCCGCACCGCCACCGGTTCGGTCGACGCCAGCACGTGGACGTTGTCCGGGCACTCCCGCGCCCACAGGGGTGAGCGGTAGAGCGCGTCCGGCGTGAACGGATCGTGGTTGCCCGGCAGCAGGTAGACCGGAACGGGGTAGGCCCCCAGCAGGTCGAAGGCCTTGCGCACCGTGGCCGGCTTGAGCCCGTGGTGCTCGAACACGTCACCGGCCACCACCACGAACTCGGCCCCTTGCTCGCCGGCCACCTCCCCGATCCGCCTGACCGCGGCCAACCGCGCGTCCCGCACCCGGGCCCCGGCATCGCCGGGGATGTACCGCACCCGCAGCCCGAGCTGCCAGTCGGCGGTGTGCAGGAATCGCAGAGGGCGAGAAGCCATGGCGGGATCGTCCACGTCCGGCGGCGGCGAAGTCAACCGCGACGCGCGGCCAGCATGCCGCAGGCGGCATGGGCGGCGATGCCCCCGGAGTAGCGGCGGACCACCGGGACCCCGAGGGTACGCAGCCGGTCGCGGAAGTGGGCCAGCTCCGCCTCGGTGGCGCGTCGGTACCCATCGGGGCGGGGGTCGTTGACGTCGATGAGATCAAAACGCAGGTGCACACCGTCGAACAGGCGGCGCAGGCCCTCGACCTCGTCGTCTCCGGTGTTCGCGCCGCCGAGCACGACCCAGGCCACGGTCACCCGGTCGCCGGTCGTCAGGGCGTGGTCCCGGATCGCGTCGGCCAGCTCCTCGATGGGCCAGCGGGCCACCCCTGGCAGCAACGCCTCGCGGCGGGCTGGATCGGTGGAGGTGAGCGATATCGCGAGTCGATACCGGTGGCCTGCGGCCGTGTAACGGCGGATGGCAGGCACGATCCCGGCGGTGGACACGGTGATGCCTTCGGCGCGCACCCGTCCCCCACAGGGATCGGACAGCACCCGGGCCGCCTGGATGACCTGCTCCATGTTGAGCAGGGGCTCACCCTGGCCCATGAACACCGCGCCAGTGACCCGCCCCGGGGCCTCGTCGCGCACAGCACAGAACGCCGCCACCATCTCCCACGCCGCCAGGTTGCGCGTGAACCCGAGCCGCCCGGTGGCGCAGAACGCACAGTCCATCGCACAGCCCACCTGGGACGAGAGGCAGACGCTGAACCGCCCCTCGTGCGCGAGGGGAATCCGCACGGCCTCGGACAGGGCCCCGTCCGGGGAGCGGAACAGGTAGCGCACAAAACCGTCCGCAGGGTCGGGCACGGTCTCCAGCAGTTCCAGCGGGGCGCGCCCGAGGTGCTCGTCCACCGCCCGTTGCACGGCGCGCGGGACGGGGGATTTGGTGGGGTAGCCGGCCCGGCCGGCGCCGATCACGTGGGCCAGGATCCGCCGCGCCTCGGCATCGCGGATCGCCACGCCGCGGTCGCGCAGTTGCGCGGCCAGTTGGTCGGGGAGCAGTCCGAAGAGGTGGGGGCGGCCCATGGCCTCAGGGTAATCGTTCTCGGTCGCCCACGCCGGTTCCCGTGGCGAGCTATCGGCTCACGGCGAGCCCGCGAGGGTGCCAGCCATTTCGGCGGCTACCTCGACGGCCGGGCACAGAAGACCGCAGCAGACCGCCGCGATGGGCGTGTAAGGTGGGCGGAGCATCTCGTGTAGGAGTGTTCAGCGGGCTCGGTCTTGCCGTGCAGGAGGGGGCGATGATGGACGAACTGGGAAACCGGGAACGGCACTCGCGCAGTGGTGTACCGGCCACCGACGATGCCTTCGCGTTGGTGCTCGCGGCCGTCCTCGGGATGAGCTTGGCCGGCTGCGCGGGAGACACGCGGATCTTCGAGGGTGGGCAGATCGGAGTGACGTTGGAGGGAGAGATCCCCTGGAGCGAGTCGCCGAGCTGGACCGTCGACCACGAAACAGCCGGCCGTGTGGACGACTCCGGCGCCCCCGGCCTGTCGTGCACCGTGGTGCTTTTCGGTGGTGATCGCGCGGAAAACGGATCGTTCCATTTCACCAGCATTTCCGGGGACCTGGAGGGGGAGCTGGCGTGGCTCGATGTCGGATTCCGGCTGGCGGGATACGACGGTGCGGAGGAGCGCGAGCTGCCCCAGGGACCCACCGACTTCTGGTGGCGATCGAACACGGCTGCGCCGGAGAACCAGGATTGGGAGGCGATGGCTGGGGGCCTGGGCGACTGCCTCTTCGCCCTCGGCGACTCCCCCGGCCAGGGTTCGCTGTCCTGCGCCGAGTTCTGCCTCGTGACCCCGGACGATGCGGGGGGATGGACCGACCAGGCGTGCGACATGTCCCTCGTGCTGACCTGGGAAGCCGACCACGAGCTGGACGACGACGCGGTCCGATCTCGATTGAACGAGGGGGACGGCTGAGACGGAACAGGGTGAGCCGGTCGGCCCGGCGAGGCGCCCCGGCTACCCCTCGACGAGCCGACGTGTGGCGTCCGCCGGACAGCCCGGTTCGAAGCTCACCAGCACCAGCTCCGGCCCGTGATGGGCGGCGGACAGGCAGACGGTGTCCCCGATGCAGTCGGACCAGGCGCCGGTCATCCGGGCCGACTCGTGGATGTGGCCGTGGAGGGTCAGGCGCGGCTGGCGCTCCTCGATGAAGCGCTGGACGGCTTTGCTGCCCACGTGCACGTCCAGCGGGACGCCGTCGCGGGCCGCCCGGTCGAGGGCCGCCCGGTCGAGGGTCGTGCGGTGGGGCGGGGTGTGGAACAGGAGCACCGCGCCACCCGGATCGTCGTCACCGATCAGCTCCTGGACGTCCCCCTGGATCGTGGCTTCCTCGCGCTCCCAGTCCTTGTGGGGGAAGGGTGTGGGCGGTACGCAGCCGTAGCCGTAGATCGGGACGCCGCCCACGTCGACGCGGCGCATGTGGGTGTAGTCCAGCAGGCCGCGGTCGGCCAGCGCCAGGACCGTCGCCTCCTCGGCGCGGGGATCGTCGTTGCCCAGGATCACCACCCACCGGGGGTAGGCGTCACCCATCTCGTCGCGCAAGGTCTCGAGCTCCGGGGCCAGGAACTCGCCGAAGAAATCGACCGGGGTGTCCGGGGTCGGCTGGCGGAAGATGCCGGCCGAGGGCAGCAGGTCGCCGCCGATCAGCACCGCTTCTGGGCGCTCGGCGCGGGTGGCCGTCAGCAGGGCCCGGTAGCGGTCGAGGGACCCGTGTAGATCCGAGACGAAGAACCACATCGCGTCGCCACCTCCAGGGCCGCAGTGTAGGCGCCACCGCCCCTGGATCGCACCCCGATCGATATCGATAGTTGACATATATGTTTAGTGCATATATGCTGATTACAGATAAGGTCAGCGGAGGGAAGAGCAGATGACGACCGACGACAGCCGCAAGGGCAGCAAGAACACCGAGATCAGCGAGGAGGAGTTCCTCTCCGGGTACGACCCCTCGGGGCTCGACCGCCCCTCGGTGGCGGTGGACGTGGTGCTGCTGACCGCGTGCGAGGGATCGCTGTTCACCACCTTGGTGCGGCGCGAGACCCACCCCTGCAAGGGCTGCTGGTCGTTGCCCGGGGGTTTCATCCGGCTGGATGAGCCCCTGGAGGACGCGGCCACCCGCGTACTCCACGACAAGGTGGGCATCGACGGTGTGTTCCTCGAGCAGCTGTACACCTTCGGCGATCCCGGTCGCGATCCGCGCACCCGGGTGCTCAGCGTGGCCCACATGGCGCTCATCGACCGGCGGGCCTTCGAGGCGGCCCAGCCCCCCCGCGAGGGGGCGGCGGTCGGCCGGGTGCGGGTCGAGTGGGCCGGCGAGACCGGCGGCCCGGTCCAGGTGGTGGACGACGACGGGCAGCCCTACGAGCTGGCCTTCGACCACGAGGACATCCTGGGCATGGCGGTCAAGCGCATCCGCGGCAAGCTGGACTACACCCCCATCGGCTTCCAGCTGCTGGGGGACCGCTTCACCCTGCTGGACCTGCAGAAGGTCCACGAGACCGTGCTCGGCCACCCCGTGAACAAGGACTCGTTTCGCCGGCGGATGCTGGCTTCGGGACAGCTCGAGGCCACGGGCGAGCGGCAGCGACAGGTGGGCCACCGGCCCGCGGCTCTGTACCGCTTCGCCAGGCGCTCGGCGATATGACCGCACGTAATCACCGGAAGGAGGACGCCATGTCCCAGATCCGCAACTTCATGTTCATCCGTCACCTCAGGTCCGACTCCAACGCGCACGTGCTGCTGCACCGGGGAGGGGAGCTGCGCCGCTCCGGCCGCGGGCTCTCATTCTGGTTCCTGCCCCTGACGGCGAGCCTGGCCGAGGTACCGGTGGACGACCGGGAGCTGGCCCTGCACGTGATCGGGCGCTCGGCGGACTTCCAGGACGTGACCGTGCAAGGGGCGGTGGTGTTCCAGGTGATCGCTCCGGAAAAACTCTCCAAGCGGGTCGATTTCACCATCGACCTGAACTCGGGCCGCCACACCCGCCAACCCCTGGAGAAGCTGTCGTCGATCCTGACCCAGCGAGTCCAGCAGCTGACCCAGGGTTACATCACCAGCAACTCGATCCGCACCATCCTCACCGAGGGCCCGGCCACGCTGGGTGAGCTGGTGACCGGCGGCCTGGCCCAGGACGCCAGCCTCTCGACGATGGGTATCCGGGTGGTGTCCTCGTCCATCGTCGCGGTCAAGCCGACCTCGGACCTGGAACGGGCGCTGGAGGCGCCGGTCCGTGAGGGCATCCAGCAAGAAGCGGACGAGGCCGCCTTCTCCCGCCGGGCGATGGCCGTGGAGAAGGAGCGCGCGATCCAGGAGAACGAACTGCAGAACCAGATCGAGCTGGCCCGCCGCGAGGAGGACCTGATCGGCCAGCAGGGTCAGAACACCCGCCGCCAGGACGGCGAGGAGATCGAGGCCCAGCGCATGCATGTCGAGGCCACAGCCCACGACGGTCGGATCGAGGCCGAGGCCGACGCGCTGCGGATCCGGATCCGGGCCGAAGCCGACGCGGAGAAGGCCGCGGTCACCGGCGCGGCCAAGGCCGAGAACGTGCGCCTGATCGAAGGGGCCCGAGCCGAGGCCGAGGCCACCAGGATGCAGGCGTACAAGGACGTCCCGGCCACGGTGATGTTCGCCCTGGCCGCCCAGCAGCTGGCCACCAAGCTGGAGCGCATCGACCACATCAACCTGAGCCCGGACCTGCTCGGACCGGCACTGACGGACCTGTTCCAGGCCGGCAGCAAGCGGCTGTCCAGCCCGACGTCGAGCTGACGGTCTTTGCGGAAGGCACCCGGCTGCGGAGCCAGGCCGAGACCGAAAGGAGCCGAGATGTCCACTCCCCGCGTCGTCGTCGTCAGCCGGGCCACAGAATACGAAGCGCTGCTGGCCCGGCACGGCACCCGGCAGCAGGCCGAGTTCTTCCTGGGCACGAGGGGCCAGTCCATGGAGGGGATCGACCGGCGCCACTCCCGCGTCCACGCGGCCATGGACCAGGTGCTGTCGGCGATCCCGGTCCCCTGGCGCCGCTCCCGCATCGAGCGGGACGGGCTGGATCGCTTCCCCTTCGAGCCCGACGACATCGTGGTCGCGGTCGGCCAGGACGGGCTGGTCCCCAACGTGGCCAAGTACCTGGAGGGACAGCGGCTGATCGGCGTCAACAGCGATCCCGACGAGTTCGACGGCGTGCTGGTCCAGCACGAGGCGGCGGCCACGGGCGACCTGCTGGCAGACGTGACCGCCGGACGCAGCCGGCTCGAGGCACGGACCATGGTCGAGGCGCGCCTGGACGACGGCCAGCGGCTGCTGGCCCTCAACGAGGTGTTCGTCGGCCACCGGACCCACCAGTCGGCCCGCTACCGGTTGCGCTGGTCCGGCCGCGAGGAGCGGCAGTCGTCGTCGGGGATCATCATCTCGACCGGGACCGGGGCCACGGGCTGGGCCCGGTCCCTTTCCCTGCAGCGGCGGGATCCGCCGTCCCTGCCGACCCCCGAGGAGCCGGCGCTGGCGTTCTTCGTCCGCGAGGCCTTTCCCTCGGGGGTCACGGGCACCAGCTTGACTTCGGGCCTGCTGGGCGGCGGCGACGGGCTGACCGTGCACTCGGAGATGAACGACGACGGCGTGATATTCGGCGACGGCATCGAGGACGACCGGTTGCGCTTCCCCTGGGGTGTGCGCGCCCGACTCGCGGTGGCGGACTCCCGACTGCAACTGGTCGCGGCCTGAAGGCCCTGAGGATCACCCCACCCGCTCGATCACCGCCCCCGCCGACACCCCGCCCGCGCCGCAGATGCCGAGCAGGGCGGTCGCCTTGTCGGCCAGGACCAGCTCGTTGGCCATGGTCGACAGCATGCGCGCCCCGGTGGCGGCGAAGGGGTGGCCGAGGGGGATGGACCCGCCGTGGACGTTGATTCGCTCCGGAGCGATCTCTCCCAGGGCGGCGTCCAGGCCGGCCCACTCGTGGGCGAATCGTTCGTTGGCCAGCATCTTCAGTACGCACAGCACCTGCGCCGCGAAGGCCTCGTGGATGTCGACGAGATCGATGTCGGCCAGGCTCATGCCCGCCCGGTGGACCGAGCGGGGCATGGAGATCGCCGGGCCGATGAGCATCTGGTCGGCCGGGTCGACGGCGTCGAAGGACCAGGCGGCGAAGGCTGCCTTCGGGGTGAAGCCCAGGGCCTTGGCCTTGGCCTCGTCCATCCAGAGCAGGGCACTGGCCCCGTCGGTCAGGGCGCTGGAGTTGGCCGCGGTCAGGGTGCCGTCCTTGGCGAACGCTGGCCGCAGCTTGGCCATCTTCTCCAGGCTGGCGTCGCCGCGGATCAGGTCGTCGGAGTGGACGCGCTTGCCCCCGGGGGCATCGACGGAGGTGATCTCGTCGGCGAAGCGGCCGGCGGCTACGGCGGCGGCGGCGCGCTGGTGCGACTGATGCGCCAGGGAGTCCTGGGCCTCCCGGGAGATCTGGTGACGCACGGCCATCTTCTCGGCCGACTCGCCCATCAGCTCGCCCGTGCTCCGCTCCTTCACGGCCGGTCGCTGGGGCACCAGGTCCTTGGGCTTGAGCTGGGTGATCAGCTTGGCGTAGTCCGCCGGCCCCGCCTTGCGGCTCATGGCCACCGGGGCCACCTTGTGCATCAGGCTGCGGGGCATGGTCAGCTCGGCGTTGGACAGGGAGTCCGATCCGCCCGAGATCACCACGTCGGCGTCACCGCGTTCGATGGCGGCCGAGGCCTGGGCCGCGGTGAACAGCGAGGTGGTGCAGGCCCGGGTCATGGTGGTGCACTCGACGGTGGGCGGCAGGCCCAGGTCCAGAGCGATCTCACGGCCGGTGTTGACGGTGGTCGACGGCAGCACCACGCCGCCCCAGACCACCGAATCGATCTCGCGGTAGGGCACCGGATAACGCTCCAGCAGCCCGCGCATGGCCTCCACGCCCAGGGCGATGGTGTCCATCTTCAGCAGCTGGCCGAAGGACCGCACGAAGGGTGTGCGTACTCCTCCGATCAGCACCGCGCGTCGCCTCGGGGCTGCCTCAGGAGTCTTCTTCTTCGCAGTCGTCTTCTTGATCGGCATCGTTAGATTCCTCAGGCACCCAGCAACATGCCGCCGCAGATGCGGAGCACTTGACCGGAGAGGCCGGCGGCGCCGGGGCTGGACAGGAAGGTGATCGTCTCGGCCACATCCGAGGGCAGGCCGCCCTGGGACAGGGCACACAAGCGGCGGCCCGCTTCGCGGGTGGCGAAGGGGATTCGGGCGGTCATCCGGGTCTCGATGAAGCCGGGAGCCACGGCGTTGACCGCGATTCCCCGGCTGGCGACGGTGGGGGCCAGCGCCCGCACGTAACCGATCACGCCGGCCTTCGACGCGGCGTAGTTGGTCTGACCGGTGTTGCCGGCGATGCCCGCGATGGAGGCCAGATAGACCATCCGGCCGCCGGTCCGCAGCTTGGGAACCAGCACCTCGTCCATGGCCATCAGCGCAAGCAGGTTGACCCCGAGCACCATGTCCCAGCGGTCCTCGGGCATGTTGACCAGCATCTTGTCGCGGGTGACGCCGGCGTTGTGGATCACCACGTCCAGGGCGCCGCCGAAGCGCTCGTCGACGAGTTCGTCGATGGCCTGGGGTGTGCCCGCGTCGGTGACATCGGCCAGCAGCAGCGCGGCGCCCAGTTCGTCGGCGATCTTCGCGGCCGGTGCCTCCTGAGAGGGGTGGTCGACCACGATCAGCCGGGCGCCCTCCCGGGCCAGGGTACGCGCGGTCTCGGCGCCGATCCCCTGGGCCGCGCCTGTGACCATCGCCACCTTGCCGTCGAGCGGCCGGGTGAAGGGCTGTTCCGCGGGCGGGGCCACGGCCGCCGACACGGTCAGCGGCTGGCCGTCCACGTACGCCGAGCGCTCGCTCAGCAGCCAGCGAAGGGCCGGCTCGCACCGCTGTTCGGCACCGCGGCCCACGAACAGGATCTGGGCAGTGGCGCCCTTGCGACCGATCTCCTTGGCCACCGAACGAACGAACCCCTCCAGCGCCTGACTGGCAGACGCGGCGAAGGGATCCCTGCCCTCGGCTGCCGGACGCGCCAGCACAACCACCCGGCCGCAGCGGTCCAGGCTCCGCAGGTGCGCCTGGAAGAAGGCGTAGACCTGCTTGAGCTCGCGGGGGTGCTCGACTCCGGTGGCGTCATAGACCAGCGCCCGGGGTTTGCGAGGCCCCTCCTCCTCGACCAGCTCGGTGGACGGGTGTCCCTGCGCGGCGCCATGCTCCGCGAAGGCAGCCAGCTGCTGGACGTCGCCGGCCACGTGGGCGTCCGCCCCGGCCGCGGCCAGGCTGTGGGCGATGGCGTCCGCCAGCGCGGAGCCGTCCGCCAGCCCGACGAGCGCCGCGGCGCCGAGCAGCGGTCGCGCGGCCCAGGGCCCGTCGGCCCGCCGCAGCTTCTGGGGCAGGGGGATCGGAAGCCCGACCATCTTCACTGCCTTGCGGGCCCGCGGATTGGCACCCAGGTTCACCAGGTAGTCACTCATCGTCCGTGGTCCTCTCGGTGTACGTCCCGCTGAAGTACGCCGGGCCGCCCGGGGCGTCGCCCACGAAACAGCCCCCCTCGTCGTCCACGTAGACCCCGACCTTGGCCGGCAATCGCAGCGGCCGAACGAATCGCACTTCCAGGCTGGCCAGGCGGGAGACGTCGCCCGACCACAGCTGGCGGTTCAGCGATTCGGCGAGCCGCGCCATACCCGAGAAACCGTGGGCGATGCGGCCCTTGAAGCCGGCCATTTTGCCGTAGGCCGCTACCCAGTGGATGGGATTGATGTCGCCGGTGACGAACGCGAAGTCGCGGCCACTGGTCGGGCTCAGCTTCCAGCGATGGATCTCCCGGGCGCCCTCGGGCACGCGCGGGCGTTCCTTCTTCTCTTTTTTCGCCTGGGGTTCCGTGCCGTCCGCGCCCTTGTCCCGCGGCAGGGGCACCAGGGCTGTGGCGTGGCACTCGATGGCACCCGGGGCCTCGTCGGTGCCGGTCAGCAGCCGCTCGGTGAGCAGAGCGCGCTTGCCGTTGTCGTCCACCGACATCAGCTGGGCCTCGATGTTCAGCGGCTGGTCGGCGGGCAGCGGCCGGTGGATCTCCATCTTGCAGCCGGCGTTGAGGATCCGGCGCATGTCGTAGGACAGGGGACCGAGGGTGCTGGCCAGGAGCGGGAAGCCCCACTGGGGGAACAGGTGCGGCGGCACCGCTCCGCGGTACCAGGAGGGATCACCGCCGACCAGCCGAATGTAGTCCCGCACCATGGCGGCATTTCGCGGCGGCAGGTTCGCGGTCAGCACCGGACCGGGCAGGGTGGCGTCGCCGATGCCCGGCCCCTCCTTGCCCGGCCCCTTGGTCGCAGCCTTGAGCAGGGACCAGACGACCGGCCCTTGCCTCAGCAGATGAACAGGTGATGCTCCCACGGTCCTCGCCTCCCAAGCCGGGTGGGTCCGGTACCCGTCAGCCGGTCGCGGTCTCTGATCCCTCTTCCGGCTCGAGCGAGGCCAGCAGCCTCAACCCGGTGGTGGTGATCTCGTCGGTCAGGAAGCGGCACCGGGGCTCGGCGCGCTCCAGGTAGCGGTCCAGCACCTCTCCCCGCTCCGGATGATCGCGGGTCTGGGCCAGCAGCACCTCGCAGACCGCGACGTCGGTGAGCATGAGGGTCAGCCGCTCGGCGTGGAGCATCGCCAGGGCGAAGTCCTGCTTCGGATCCCAGGTCTTGAAGGCCGACGACCAGTCCTTGAGTGGTTGCTTGCGCACCTCGGCGAACTTGGTGCCCGCCAGCCTCGACATCAGGAACTGCAGCGCCCGGTAGGTGAGCACCTGCAGCTTGGCCACCCGCCGCTCCCGGATGTCCTTGGCCGATCGGCTGCGCCAGCGGGCGCGGGCGTTTCGCTCGAAGAACCCCCGCGGGTTCATGAGGATCCCCATCAGGTTGTCCTTCATCGCCATCAGCGCCTGGATCTGCGAAGTGCCCTCGTAGATCGGCACCACGACCGCGTCCCGCAGCAGCTTCTCCGCGCCGTACTCGGTGGAGTAGCCGTAGCCCCCGTGGATCTGCAGCGTGCGTCGGGCGATCTCGACGGCCTTCTCGGCTCCCATGTACTTGACCAGCGGGGTCAGCCTCCGGGCCTTGGCCTTGTGGCGTTTCTGCTGCCGCTCGAGCTCCGCTAGCTCGTCCTCGTCGTCTGGAGGCAGGAACTCACGGGTCAGGATCAGCTTCTGGGACATCTCCTCGTGCCAGGCCGCCTGCACCGACAGGGCCCGCAGCGCCTGGATGTCGGTCTCCATCTCGTCGAGGTAGTCGGCGATCATCTCGTGGTGGTCGATGGTCTTGCCCATCGATTTGCGCTCCGCCGCATAGGCCCGGGCCATCCGCGCCGCGCTCTCGCACAGCCCCAGCGCCTCGAAGCCGACCACCACCCGGGCGTTGTTCATCAGCATCAGCATCAGCTTGAAGCCGTCGCCCCTGTTGCCGATCAACTCGGCGGGCGTGCGGTCGTAACTGATGGCAACCGTGGCCGAGCCGTGGTGGCCGAGCTTCTCCTCGACGGTGTCGAAGGATGCCAGCTGCACCCTCTCCCCCCTGTCGTCGGTGTCGAAGGTCTTGACCAGGAACATGGAGAGACCCTGCAGGCCGGCGAAGGCGTCGTCGGCCTCGGTCTCCTCGGTGCGGGCGATGACGAAGTGGTACTTGGCGTGGCCGGAGGTGATGAAGATCTTGGAGCCGGTGACGAACCAGTTGCCGTCCTCGTCCAGCTCACCTCGGGTCCGGATGGCGGCCATGTCCGAGCCGGCGTCGGGCTCGGTGATGTCCATGCTGGCCCAGGCGTCGCCGGCCACGATCTCGGCCACCGCGTCGCCGAATCGGGTGGAGGTGATCGCCATCTGCTCGCGGTCGAACTCGGTGGTTCCCTCGAGGATCGAGAACAGCAACATCGCCATCGCTGAGCCGCCATGGAAACCGTTGTGGGCCGTCACCGACACGTCGGCGCGGCCGAGCAGCTCGGTGCACAGGGCGAACAGCAGGAACGGCGCGTTCATCCCCCCGAGCTCCCTCGGCAAACAGATGCCGTGGAGCTCCAGCGCCTTGATCTGCTCGAAGACCCCCTTGAGGACCGGCGGCTGGATCACCGCGCCATCCACGATCTCGTGGTGTTCGCGGTCGATCTCGGCGGCCTTGGGCGCCACCTCGTTGGCCGCGAAGTCCCCGACCAGATCGAGCACACCCTGGAAGAACTCCAGCGCCTCCTCGGCGTTGGTGAATCCCCCTTCGGCCTGGTACCCGTACTCGGTCATCCGCACCAGCGGCTCCCAGTCGATCCCGTGCTCGACGTAGAACTTCAGGTCCCGGTTGTCGTCGTAGAAATTCGCCATCGTCCTCTCCTATCCCTTGCCCGATCTCTTCTCTTCGTCCCTGTCCACGAACAACCCGACCCGCGCCATCCGGATCAACTCGTCGATCCTCCGTGGCATCCTCGGGTCCTCGTCCCGGTCCAGCAGCGCCCCGGTCACGGGCGCCGAAGCCACCGTGCCCAGGACCATCATCACGACCTGCATCAGGTAGACCTCGGGATCCACGTCCTCGCGCACGTGGCCCGACTGCTGTCCCATCCGGATGTAGTCGGTGACCATGTGGACCCACGGCTGGAGGTGGGTCAGCAACCTCTCCTGGGTCGCCCGGGGCTGGTCCAGCACCTCGCGCAGCACCAGCCGCGCCCGGTCCGGATCCTCGCGGAAGAACTCCACCAGCGCCGAGACCGCCGACGCGAACCGGTCCAGGCCGCCATGGGCCGCCGCCAGCCGACGGGGGATCTCGTCGCGGAAGTGGTTCAACAGGTCATCAATGACCTGGTCGCGGATCGCCTCCTTGGAGTCGAAGTGGTACAGAAGCGACGGCTTGCGCACGCCGACAGCGTCGGCCAGCGCCTGCAGCGAGGTGCCCTCGAATCCACGGGCGGCGAACAGCCGGGTGGACTCGCCGAGGATCCGCTGGCGCATGTCGCCGGGCTGGCTGGACTTGGTGGCGGCCATCGGCGGTTTCGGCCTCCTTGATCTACCGATCGTAAGTCGCTAGCCTAACGATCGGTAGACAGCCCGTCAAGGGAGGTTCGATGTTCGATATCGAGGCCCCGTTTCGACAGGTGATCCGTGTGGCGGCGAGCCCGCAGGAGGTGTTCGCAGTGGTGGCTGACGTGCCCGACTCCGCGGCCCACTTCCCCGGTGTCGAGTCGCTGGACGCCGAGGAGGGGGGCTACCGCTGGATACTGAAGCGCGCGGGTGTGGGAAAGCTCTCGTTGCAGCTGGTCTACGGCTGCCGTTACACCTCGGACCCCGGGGTGCCCGTGGTCCGCTGGGAGCCGATCAGTGGCATCGGCAGCGCCCGGGTCAGCGGTCACTGGCAGATCGATCCCGACGGCGGCGGCACCCGGCTGACCCTGCACAACCACCTCTCGCTGCGCATCGACGCGCCGAGGCTCATCCGCCGCCCGGCCGCGGCCGTGTTGGAGAAGGAGAACACGCGCATGCTGCGCACCTACCTGGCCAACCTGACCACCACCTTCGACGGCGGCGATGGCCGCGCCCGTCGTTAGATCGTAGAACTGCTCCGCGAGGCGATGTCGATGAACCCGAGCGCGTACCCCACCCTCGTTTCCCCCCTCGACCTGGGCTTCACCACCCTGCGCAATCGGGTTCTGATGGGCTCGATGCACACCGGCCTCGAGGAACTGCCCGGGGGTTTCCCGCGGTTGGCGGCGTTCTACGCCGAGCGCGCCCGCGGCGGTGTGGCCCTGATGGTCACCGGCGGTGTGGCCCCCAACCGGGAGGGCTGGCTGGGTCCCTTCGGCGCCCGGCTGGCCAGCGGCCGCCAGGTGCGCAAGCACCGCAAGGTCACCGACGCGGTCCACCGGGACGGGGGCAAGATCGCCCTGCAGCTGCTGCACGCCGGCCGCTACGGCTACCACCCGCTGGTGGTGGCGCCGACGGCGAAGAAGTCCCCCATCAGCCCCTTCAAGCCCCGCAAGCTGTCCGCCCGCGGGGTCGAGCGCACCATCGACGACTTCGCCCGCACCGCCGCCAACGCGCGGGAGGCGGGCTACGACGGCGTCGAGGTGATGGGCTCCGAGGGCTACCTGATCAACGAATTCATCACCGAGCGGGTGAACCGCCGGGACGACGCCTGGGGCGGCAGCTTCGACAACCGCGCCCGCTTCCCCATCGAGATCGTGCGCCGGGTCCGCGAGGCGGTGGGCGACGACTTCATCATCGTCTACCGGCTCTCGGTGATGGACCTGACTTCCCCCGGCTCCTCGTGGGACGAGGTGGTGCGGCTGGGCAAGGCCGTGGAGGCGGCGGGCGCCACGATCGTCAACTCGGGCATCGGCTGGCACGAGGCGCGGGTGCCCACCATCGCGGCGATGGTGCCCAGGGCGGCCTACGCCGACGTCACCGCGCGGCTGGGGGCCGAGCTGGAGGTGCCGGTGGTGGCCTCCAACCGCATCAACACCCCCGAGGTGGCCGAGGACATCCTCGCCAGCGGCCAGGCGGACATGGTGTCGATGGCCCGGCCGCTGCTGGCCGATGCTCACTTCGTCCGCAAGGCCGAGGACGGCCATCCGGACCACATCAACACCTGCATCGCCTGCAACCAGGCCTGCCTGGACCACGTGTTCCGGCGGAAGATCGTGTCCTGCCTGGTGAACCCCCGGGCCGGCCACGAGACCAAGATCAAGATCCGACCCGCGCGCACCATCCGCCGCGTGGCCGTGATCGGCGCGGGCCCCGGCGGCCTGGCGGCGGCCACCACCGCGGCCAAGCGGGGCCACGAGGTGACCCTGTTCGACGCCCGCGACGAGATCGGCGGCCAGCTCAACATGGCCCGGGTGGTGCCGGGCAAGTCGGAGTTCGACGAAACCCTGCGCTACTTCCGCGGGCTGCTCGGGCGCCGGGGAGTGGACGTCCGGCTGGGCCGGGAGGTGACCGTGGATGAGCTGACCAGCGGCCGCTTCGATCACGTGATCCTGGCCACCGGTGTGCGCCCCCGCACGCCCCCCATCGAGGGCGTCGACCACCCATCGGTGCTCAGCTACGTGGACGTGCTCCGAGGCGGCGCCGAGGTGGGCGCGCGCGTCGCGATCATCGGCGCTGGTGGCATCGGCTTCGACGTGGCCGAGTTCCTGACCCACGACCCGGCCATCGAGGAGAACGACATCGAGGCCTACCGCCAGCAGTGGGGCATCGACGGTTCCCTGTCCCACCCCGGCGGCCTGCTACCCGACGCCCCGGAGCCCCCCCGCTCCCCGCGGGAGGTGATCCTGATGCAGCGCAAGGCCCGCAAGGTGGGCGCCGACCTGGGCAAGACCACGGGCTGGATCCACCGATCGACCCTCAAGACGCGGGGCGTCGAGATGATCGGCGGCGTGCGCTACGAGCGCATCGACGACGCCGGCCTCCACATCCACCACGACGGCGCCCCGCGGGTGCTGGAGGTGGACCACGTGATCCTCTGCGCCGGCCAGGAGTCCCTGGACGACCTGGCCGAACCGCTGCGGGCCGCCAAGCTCCCGGTGGACGTCATCGGCGGCGCCAAGGAGGCCGCCGAGCTCGACGCCAAACGCGCCATCCTCGAGGGCACCACCGCGGCGATCGGGATCTGAGTCCGCGCCGCTCAGCGCTCAGTCTCTTCCAGGTATTCCTCGGTGGCGTCGAAGATCTGGTGCAGGCCCAGGCGGCAGGTGTACTCCAGGGTCTCGTCGTTGACGCCGGTGATCACGGTCTCGGACCAGATGGCCATGTAGCGGATCGCGCCGCCGTCGACGGGCAGGAACAGGTCGATGGTGTAGGCCTGGTACAGGGCCACGGCGCCCGCGTCGCCGATGCTCGATTCGGGCAGCCAGGAGCGGGACAGGGCGCCCCACTCTCCGCTGCCGGGCTCACCCAGCTCGACCCAGCGGTAGTCCTTGTTGGTCACCATCCGCAGGTCCACCACCAGGTTCTCGCGGTGGATGTCGTTCAGGGCGCGGATCACGGTGCAGCCGCGGTCGGGGAAGCAGGCCGGGTCGGCCGGGTCGACGAAGATCCGATCGTAGAGTTCGGGCGCGGCCGGCTCCACCGGGGTCTGGTCTTCGAGGATGATCACGTCGGCGTGCTGGTCCGGGGTGAAGGCCGAATCGGTCACCAGCGCCACCGGCAGGGTGTCCTCCAGGCTGCGGTCCTCGGGACGCTCGATGCCGGCCACGTCGTCCTGGTCCAGCTGTTCCACCTCGTAGGAGAGGTCCTGCCAGTCCCGGTCCATGTCCACGTCGGCAAAGAACGTCCGCAGGTTGTCCATGCCCATGCACAGGTAGACCGGGTCCTCGTGGTCGAAGTGACGGTAGAGGTAGGTGCTGAGCTCGGACAGCTCGGTGGGGGCCTCGGGGATCTCGCGGCACCCCGCCAGGGCCAACACGGAGGCCAGGACCGAGTAACGCGCGAGCGGCGGAATAGGGACGGACAACCGACCTCCGGCTTCGAAGCAGTATAGAATGAAACCAGGAGTCAGCCAGCCAGGTGGTCCGCTCACGGCAAGGGGCCGGCCTACCGCGCGTGAGGAACATGCCCGTCGACAGTGGTACACCGCAGGGAGATCTGCGCGCTCCACCCGTGGAAAACGGGCTGGTAAGCGGCTATCCCCTGCCCGAAGTGATCATCGAGAACTCCGCTGAGGGCATCTGCGTCTGTCACGAGATCCCGGAGCATCCCTTCGTCCGGTTCACCGTGTGGAACCACCGGATGACCGAGCGGGGTACACGAAGGACGAGATCAACCGCCTCGGGTGGTACCAGCCCGTCTATCCCGACGAGGAGGAGAGCCGCCGCGCCGCCGATCGCATGGCCGCCATGCGCGAGGGGCAGGACCTCCACCAGGAAGAGTGGCGGATCGCCCGCAAGGACGGCAAGCGGCGGGACCTGCTGATCTCCACGTCGGTGGTCGCCGAACACGATGGCGTCGTCCATGTGATGGCGCTGATGGGGGACTTCTCCCAGCGCAAACACGTCGACGGCATCGCCCGCTTCGTCGACGTGGACACCGTGGCCGTGGCCCGCTACGTGGACCAGGACGCCCCGGACGCGGCCCTGTACGAGGAGGCCGCCGCCACCATCGAGGGCTTCTTCCCCGGCCGCGACGTGCACATGATCGATACCCGGGAGCTGTGGTACTCCGGCGGCGGGGTGCACTGCGTGACCAACGATCAGCCTGCGCTCTGAGCGCGATCAGGGGTAGGCGCGTTCCCCAGGTCGTACCAGCATAGCGGTGTCTAGAGGCCGACCAGGATCGCCACGCCGCACAGGGCGATGACGGCGCCGGCCAGGGGGTGCGCCGCGCGGGCCAATCGATCGGTGGGGAGCAGGCGGACACCTGCGTGGAGCACGGCGACCATGGCGGTCATGGTCAGCACCGTCGAAGTGCCGAATAGCACCAGCACCAGGGCGATACCGGCCAGCGACCCCTGGGCCGAGGGCAGCATCACCAGTGGGATCATGGCCTCGCAGGGGCCGAAGGCGAAGATCAGCACCAGCGCCCAGATGGTCACGTCACGACCCGGCGCGGGCGTGGTGTCCGGGGCGGAGAGCCCCTCGGGCAGGTGGCTGCCGTCTGGCATGTGGCGGTGACGGTGGGGACGCAACAGCCCCCAGGCCGCGTACCCCAGCCCCAGGACCACCAGACTCCAGGCCACGGCGGCCCCCTGCCAGCCGAGGACCTCTTCGACCCGCGAGACCCCCAGGCCCATCAGCCCGCCGACCACCAGCGCGATGGCGAACGAGGCGCCGATGTGGACCGTCCCGCACAGGGCGGTCACCGCCAGCAGCTTGCCGCGGGACCAGCGGCGGGCCGCACCGATGGCCACGAAGGGCAGGTAGTGATCGGGCCCCAGCACCGTATGCAGCACACCGACGGTCACGGCACCGGAGGCGAGGACGGGCCAGTTGTCGAGCACGAAGAGCCTCCAGGACCGATCAGGGTACCCCGCAGTCGGGGTCCCGTATATCCGCGCCCCGGGAATGCGATACCCTCGGTCTTTCCGCGTATGGAGGTGAGCGATGGCGTTGGCGTGGCGAGCGACGGACCTGGGAGTGGACGAGGCCAAGGCCGCGATCGAAGCCAGCATCCGCGGTACCAAGATGCCGGACTGGGCCCGAGTCGACTGGTCGGGCAACGACCTGAACGTCCGCATCGACAAGATGGGCAAGAGCAACTTCGTGATGGGCCTGCGGCCGGACGGCTCGGGCTCCCGGATAATCGAGATCAAGCGCAAGGTCGCGTTCGCCCACAGGATCTTCTCCAGCGAGGTCGAGCGATTCGTCGACAAGGCGTTGCGCGGCGCCGGATTCTCCCGGGTCTGACCGCCCGGGGGGTGGACCGAGATCGGAAGTCAGGTCGTATCCTGGAGTAGGTTCGACAGGTCGAGGTCGACGAGGGTCAGGTCGGCCAGCCGCTCCACGTCCAGCAAATTGGTCTCGCTGGCCGGCTGGGCGAGGGAGAAGCCGCCCTGGGGTCCCCGGACCGAGGTCACCAGCCCCAGCTTGCCCAGTCGCTAGGGTCCTGCCGTCGTCTATTTCAGCTGGAAGTCGGTCGCCAGGTAGGCCCCCACCTCGGGCGATGGGTCGTCTCCCCAGAAAGCGCCCGGCACGTAGACCCACACCCCGGCCGAAAGGGTCAAGGGCTTCCAGGGTTTGTACTTCGCGTTCAGGTCGAACTCGAGGCCGTGGAAGGCCGCCTCGCTATCGGCCGGCGCCGCGCTGGCGAACACGTGGGTATCGAAGCCGAGGCTGGACTTCTCGCACAGCTTGAACTTGGTGTTGAGCTGGCCGTCGATCAGCCCCTCGCCCCGGGTGTGCTTCGGCAGCGCCAGGTAGGCGTCCATGTGCCCGTAGAACTTGTGGTTGGTGGCGTACAGGGTGTCGAAGGTCCGGACCACGTCGTCCGTTGGATCCTTGTCGCCCGACAACAGGTCGAAGCCCCCGCCGATGTAGGGCTTCGGTCCTCCGGCGATGGTCGCCCCTGCCCTGACCCCGAACATGTGGGCCATATAGGCGCCGACCACCGAGCCGAAGCTGGCGCCAGTGACCACGTCGATCGGGACCCCCCGCGCGTGCAGGGCGCGGATCAGCGGTATGTGGGCGTAGCCCCAGGCACCGCCGCCGCCGAGGGCCAGGCCGACGTTGCGACCCGTCACGGTCCGCCCCCAGCGAGACAGGGTCTCCCGGCTCCGACCGTAGACGCCGTCGAGGCCGTCCGGGCCGCCGTCTGCGAAGGCCCGCGACACGGCGTCGAGATCCAGCGCCAACCGGCACTCCAGCCGGGGGATCCCCATCGCCAGACCCCGCCCTTCGGTAACGTCCTTGACCCTTCTCAACCGTGGGGGCGAGCGGCGGCTAGTCGCCGGGTCCAGCAGCACGGACTCGACCACCTGGGGTCCGCGCAGGTCGTTCGCCACGCTGGCCGGGGGCGGTGCGGACCACATCCGGATCCGGGACAAACGGGCGACCACCTCTGGATCGTTCCGCCAATCCGTCCGAACGCCGGCGTCGGGCTGGATGAAGATGTACTCGTACTGTGGGGCCAGCTTGCGCAGCCGCTGCAGCACCTTGGGCAGCCGGATCCGGACCCGATCCACGCCGCCCGCGCCCCTCACCCGTCCGCTCGCCTCGCCATCGCTCCCGGCAATCTCCAGGATCAACACCCGGGTGGCGTAGTCGTCGGCCAGCGTCCGGGCGAGCAGGTTTCCCAGCGCCGACAACGGCCAGTCGGCCCCGTCGTCCCCCGCGTCGAACATCACCAGCTCTGCCGGGGCCTCGGGAAACAGGTCCGGGACGTCGTAGGTCGAGGCGAGGTCCGCCTGTCCGGAGACGGTCTCCAGCCCCCGCTTGACAGCCCTGCGGAAGGAGGCGGAGCAGCTGAACAGCCTGTCGAAATCGCTCTTGAGATAGAACAGCACGGTGACGAGCCGTAACGCCGTCAGGCGGGCCCCGATGGGTCGATGGATGATGTAGGAGAGCTCGCCGAAGATCTCCCCCTCGCGGATCATCAGCTGGCCGTCACGACCCAGCGAATCGTCGAAACTGACCGCGACCTCGCCGTCCAAGACCTGGAGCAGATAGGGCTGATCGCCCCCATCTTCGTCCGGAAGCACCACCGGCTCACCCCGCCGGAACGTCCGGGTGACCGCTCGATTGACCAGCCGCAGCAGCTGATACGAGTTCACATCCCGAAACACCGGCAGCCTGTGAAGCGCGGAGAGGATCCGAAACTGGGCCAGCATGCCCTCGGGCAACTTGATCGTCATCCAATCTCCTGGATGGTTCAGCTCCCCCCACCGGACCGGCCTGCCCCGACGGATCCCCGCGCGAACCGGACTCAGCGAGGCTCGCGGCCCAGCAACTCCCTCGCCAGGACGATCCGCTGGACGTGACTGGTTCCCTCGTAGATCTGCAGGCCCTTGACGTCGCGATAATACCGATCCACGGGGTAGCGGTTCGAGTACCCGCGGCCGCCATGGAGCAACACGGCCTCGCCCGCCGCCCGGGCCGCGGCCTCGGTGGCGTACAGCTTGGCCGTCGACACCTCGCGAGTGCAGCGGCCGCCCTGATCCTTGCGCCAGGCCGCCCGGTAGGTCAGCCAGCGCGCGGCCTCGACCTCCGACGACATGTCCGCCAGCACCGCCTGGATCATCTCGAAGTCGCCGATCCGCTTGTCGAACTGGCGGCGGCGGCGGGCGAAGTCCACGCAGGCGTCCAGACAGGCCTGCCCGATCCCGACGGCCCCGGCGGCCACCCCCAGCCGCCCGTGATCGAGGGCCGACATGGCCACCTTGAACCCTTCGCCCGGGGCGCCGAGCAGGGCACTGGCGGGGACGCGCAGCCCCTCCAGGGTGACCAGGGCGTGGTCCGACGCCCGGTGTCCCAGCTCCTCGCCGTCCATGGGCGAACGCAGGAACCCCGGCGAATCGGTGGGGACCAGGAACGCTCAGATGCCCCGGTGCCGTTTCTCGGGATCACCCTGGGCGAACACGATCGCCACGTCGGCGATGCCGCCGTTGGTGATCCAGATCTTCTCGCCGTCGAGCAGGTAGTGATCGCCGTCCGCGGTGGCCGTGGTCGCGATGGCGGCGGCGGCGGAACCGGCGCCGCTCTCGGTCAGGCAGTAGCAGCCGATGGCCTCGCCCCGGGCCAGTCCGGGCAGCCAGGCCTCCCGTTGCGCCGCGCTCCCCCACTCCAGGATGCAGCGGGCCACCAGCGATGTCTGGACCGTCATGAATCCGCGGACGGAGGAGTCGACCCGGCCAAGCTCCTCGTAGCACAGCGCCAGCGCCAGCGAGTCCCAGCCCTCGCCGCCGAACTCCACGGGCAGGCCGCCGCCGATCAGGCCGGCCCCGCCCATCGCCGTGATCAGCTCCCGGGGCATGCGCCCCTGCTCGTCCATCTCCCTGGACAGGGGCTGGACGTGCTCCTCGGCGAATCGCTGGGCGCGCCGCTGGACATCACTCTGTCGATCGCTGAACGCTAGCTGCATGTGAGCTAGCTTAGTACAGCCACCCCCGGACCGCGTCGGCCGCCGCCTGGATCGCGCCGCCGATGGCCGCGTGGCGCGGCGGGTCGAGTGAGCCGGTCCACTCGTCCATGAAGGTCTTCTTGACCTCGATCTGAAGGCCGCAGGCGCGCGCCCCGAAGGCGTGGTTCACCCACTGCACGAACCGGCCCCCGGTGAACTTGATGTCCCGGCGTACGTCCAGGGAGAAGCCGTGGGTGGGGTGGGCGCGGATGGCGGCCTCGGCCCGGTCGATCAGGCCGCTCCAGCTGGCCAGGTCGACGGTCCGGGTGCACAGATTGATGTCCGGGTTCAGCGCGGGATCGTCTGGCGGGGCGTCGGGACCGCCGCGGCGGTGGCAGTAAGAGTGCAGGTCGAACACGACGACGCGGTCGTGGCGCTCCAGCAGCTCGTCGAGCAGGGCGTGGACCTGGCCGTAGAACCGATCGTGGTGCTGGATGGCCGCCATGCGCAGCTCGTCGGGTAGGGGCTCCCGCCAGACGTCCAGCCCCCAGGCCTGCTCGGGGCCCGAGTAGATGGCCTTCTCGTGGGGCCGGTTCATGTCCATCTGGAAGCGGGAGGTGTGGACCACGACCTGGTGGTCGCCCACCGCGGTCCACCAATCGGTGCCGGGATCCTCTTCCCGCATCCGGGTGAGCGAGTCGATCCGCATGTACGACTCGACCGCGGGGTCGACCTGATGCCCGGCGTGGAGCGCCACCGCCACCAGCGGACCCTCGCCGCGGACGATTTCCCAGCTCGCCTGGACCGGCGTCGACATCGCGACCTCCGCCCGGCGGACCACCCCTGTTCCCCCGGGGGAGCACAGGGTACCCGATCCGACGCGGTTGTCACGCGCCGGCTGCAATCCGTGGTTCGCGATCAGAAATGAAAGAGGTGTAGTCCGTCCGCGTCGAGATCCACCCGGCACTCGCGGGCCGTGAACGACAGGTCGATGGTGCCGGCGAGCAGGAAGATCAGTAGCGACGGACCGAGCCAGGAAGCGGCGGCGCGGCAGCGGCTCCGCGGGTGGGTCATTCGAGCCGCCCCTTGCGCAACAGCAGCCTCCGGTCGGCCAGGGAGTCGGCGAAGCCGGCATCGTGGGTGGCCAGCACCACGGTGGCACCCGCCGCGCGACGCTCGTCGATCAGGTCCACCAGGAGCGGCCGGGCGTCTTCGTCCAGGTAGGAGAGGGGCTCGTCCAGCAGCAGGATCGGCGTGGACAGCACCATCGCCCGGGCGATCACCACCCGCTGGACCTCGCCCCCGGACAGCTCGCGCCGCCGTTCGAAGCCCGCCAGCCCCACCCGCGCCAGGGCGTGGGCCACCCGCCGCTGTACGTCGTCCCGGGCCAGCCCGCGGGCGCGCAGGCCGAAGGCCACGTTGCCCGCCACGTCCCGGGACAGCAGCACCGGCCGCTGGTGGATGAGCGTCACCTGTTGCCGCAGGGCCAGCAGCCCGTGGCCGTTGGTCCGACGGGGGTATGCCCGCGCCCCGAGGATCTCGACCTCGCCGGAGGACGGGGGCAGCAGCAGGGCCAGCACGTGGAGCAGGGTCGACTTGCCGGATCCGTTGGGCCCCAGCACTGCGTGGACCGCCCCCGCCTCCAGGGTCAGATCCGGCACGTCGATGGCGGGCCCGTTGCCGTAGCTGTGCAGCAGGTTCCGCAGCTGATAGGCGGGGTCGGTGGCGCTCATCGCAGCCCTCCCCCCCAGGCCCGGACGGCCAGGTTGATCCCGAAGGCCGCCACCAGCAGCACGATCCCCAGGGCCAGCGCCAGCTCGAAGGCCCCCTTGCTGGTCTCCAGGGCGATCACCGTGGTCATGGTGCGGGTGTAGCCGGCGATGTTGCCCCCCAGCATCATCGACACCCCCACCTCGCCGATCACCCGGCCGAAGGCGGTCCCGCAGGCGGCCAGCACCCCCTCGCGGGCCTCTCGCACCACCGCCCAGGTGGTCCGCCACGGCCCCGCCCCCAGGGTCCGCGCCGTGTCGGCGAACACCGAGGGGACGGCCGCCACCGCCGCCCGCGACAGGGCGATGGTGATCGGGAGGATCAGCACGGTCTGCCCCAGGATGACCGCGTAGGGGGTGAACAGTAGCCCCAGCCCCCCCGCCGGCCCCTGGCGCGAGACCATCGCGTACACCGTCAGCCCGACCACCACCGTGGGCAGGGCCAGCAGGGTGTTGGACAGGGCGATCAGGGACTGGCGGCCCCGGAAGCGGCCGGTGGCCAGCAGCGCCCCCAGGGGCACCCCGAACAGGGCCGCCAGCACCGTCGACGCCAGCGAGAACCGCAGCGAGGCCCAGACCGCGGCGACCACGTCCGGATCGGCCGTCGCGATCAGCCCCAGGGCGGTCCACAGCGCTCGTCCCAGATCGTCCACCGTTCAGTCAGCCCCCCCCAGCAGCAGTGGCGTGAACAGGGGTTCGCCGCCGACCCGGAAGGCGCGGATCCGGCCCTGGGTGTCGGCGCCGCACAGCCAGTCCATCAGCTGCCGGGCCAGCTTCGCCTTCACGTGGGGGTGGCGCTCCGGATTCACCGCGATCGCCGAGTAGGGGTTGAGCAGGGCCGGGTCATCCTCCACGAGCACGGCCAGCTCCAGCTGGTGCTTGCGGGCGAGCCACGTCCCCCGGTCCGACAGGGTGTAGCCCCGCTTCTCGTTCGCGATCACCAGCACCGCGCCCATGCCTTGCCCCGCCTCCAGGTACCCGTCCCCGTCTGGCTCCACCTCCGCTGCGGCCCACAGCGCCTGCTCCCGGTGGTGGGTCCCCGACTGGTCCCCCCTGGACACGAAGGTCGCCCCGGCCGCGCGCACGGCCTTCAGCGCGGCCGCCCCGTCCTTCCCGCCCCCGACTCCGGCTGGGTCCTCGGTCGGCCCCAGGATCACGAAGTCGTTCTGCATGAAGGTCCGACGGTCCACTCCGTGGCCGTCGGCGACCCACGTCCGCTCCAGGTCCGGCGCGTGCACCATCACCAGGTCCACGTCCCCCCGCTTCCCCATCTCCAGCGCCTGCCCCGTCCCCACCGCGATCACGTCCACCTTGCAGTCACACGTGGCCTCGAAGTGGGGCAGCAGCTCGGCGAGCAGGCCCGAGTTCTCGGTCGACGTCGTGGTCGCCAGCCGGAGGCGCTCGCCGGCCGCGGCCGGCGCCACCGCACCGATGAGCACCAGGACCCAGCCAACCCACACGAACCGACCCATCGCACTCTCCAGCCCCGGAATCGGCATTGTCCGGGAAAGCGTAGGGATTGACCAGCGCACGGTAGTTGTCAAGTTTGCTTGACAAACCACCGAGCCACGACCAGCCTGAAATCAGGGAGTCACGGATGGAGACGAGGACGATCCGGGCGCACATGAAGGTCAGGGGCTGGAGCCAGTCGGAGCTGGCGCGCCAGGTGGGGATCAGCCGCCAGGCCGTGTCCCTGTGGTTCCGGCAGGAGGGGCAGGTGGGCCTCCGTGGTGCTCACCTGCTCCGGCTGGGGAAGGTGCTGAGTCTACCCGTGGAGGAGATCGCGCGTCCCCTCCCCTGCTTTGGCGACGACCACGATCGGCTGCAGGCGGAGCTCCTCTGGGACCGGCTCTATCCGGGCCTGGACGACCTGGCCATCGCCGTTGCCAAGGGGGAGCTGCCCGCCGTCGCCCGGCTGGTGGAGGTGTACGGGCTGCTCGCCTCCGCCAAGGTGGCAGGTGACTGGATCTGGGAGGCCTTCCCGACCTACCAGCGCTTCATCCACCCCGCCCGGCGACGGGCCCTCGGGAGGCTTGCCGAATGGCACAGGAACCGGACAGCAAGCTAGCGACACGAGTCCTACCTGCCCCGCTGCACGGGGCGTTGACGCACGTGTTCGGCCAGGGAATCGCCGGCTGCATGCTCGTGGGGGGGACCGCGCTCGCCGGCTACTATGCCGGCCATCGCCGGTCGGACGACCTGGACCTGTTCGTGAAGGACGGATCGGCATTGCGCGCGACCGCGCTGGCGGCGATGTCGCTGGTGGAGATCGGAACGGAGGTCGAGGAACATCAGCGCACCTCGCAGTTCTTCTCCGCGACCTGCGTCCTGCAAGGGCACGCGTTCACGGCGCAGGTGGTGCTCGATCCGAACCTGTTCGAACGCGGTTCCTCGCAGGCGGCCGACGACGGAGTGGTCGTGGCGGATCTGGGGACGCTGCTGAAGACCAAGGCGGCGACCCTGGTGAGCCGCTGCGGCGAGAAGGACCTCTACGATCTGCGGTGGCTGCTCTCCGAGAACCCCCGGATCGGCGTCGAGGAGCTGCTGGTTCTGGGCGCCGAGATCGACGGGGGGATGAACGCCGAGGCCGCGCTGACGAGCCTGGTGGGAACCCGATCCCGCCGTTCCGCCTGCACGTTCTCGCTGACCCAGGACGCTGACGAGGTCCTGAGCGACATTCGCGCGCTGAAGCGGAGGCTGGTGGAGGGCTTCGAGAAGCTCGCGGCGGACCAGCCTCCTCCCGAGATCGGTGAGCTGATCCGCAGGCTCGTACCTGGATCCTGATCCGGTATCGGCTGTCAATTCACGCTGCGGCAGACCTCGAACCAGTCCGTCCCATCGCAGACCAGGGTCAGGGTGTCGTCCGCCTTGGTGACGAAGAAGCCCACGCCCCCCGGAGCTTGATGTTGCCCGTGTTGTCGTTGATGGTCTGGATGCCGGTGAATATCAGGGTGACCCTGCGGCCGGGCCAGGACGCGGTGATGGTGTTGAGCTGGTTGGGGGGCGAGTCGGGCCCCATCCTGAACACGTTGGCTGGATCGGGGAGGGCGATCGTGGTCGCGTCGACCGTGATCTCGTCGCCCAAACCCTGGGAGTCGAAGTCCACGCCGTGCTTGACCGTCGTCGGCAGCGACACCGGGCCGCCGTCTGCCACGTTGCCCTGGAACTGCCATCCGGTCTGGGCTGACGTGGAGGTGCCGGCGGACTCGACCTTCACCGAGTAGTCGTGACTCGATCCATCCTCCCGGACCAGGAACCCCACGCAGCTCGCCCGCTCGGGTGCGGCGGTCGACGCGGCGACGCGGAAACCGCCGTGGCCGCTCGACCGCGTGTTGCACTGCCGGGCGACCCGGTCGACCATCGACAATGGCGAACCCCCATCCACGAAGAAGCCGTCCTGGCCCACGTCCACCACCTGAGCCCCGTTCCACCCGCCCCGCGGTCCGCACCAGCGGATCCCGTGGCCCAGCCGCACATTCCGCACCTGGGTCCCCGGCAGCAGCTCCACGTCCCCGCTCAGCACCAGGATCCCCTCGCTGGCATCCTCGGCGCCCACCACCCGGATGCTGGCCCGCGCCTCGGACGACCATCCGCGGTCGAGTTCGTCGACGAGCGGAGCCTCGATCTTCACCACGGGCTCGTCTTCCGCCGCGCAGTCCTCGATGAGGGCCTGGGTAATGTCGGTGCGGTGGCCGTTCAGGACGAGCGCGGTAAGCGGGCACTCCTTGGAGATGATGGAGCCGAGCTTGTTGTGGAATCCACCGACGACGAGCCCCATCGACCCTGTGTCGATCAACTGACCGACCTGGTTTCGGGCGCCCAGGATCGATAGCTTTCCCACGTGCCGCCTGTCCTCATACTGCGAGCAGACGACCTTGCCGAACTGGTTCCGCTCTCCCGAGACGAGCAGGTGGCTCAGGTCGGACCAGTCCCACAGGGTCGGGTTCTGGACGCGGTCCACCGGAAAGAAGGACTGGATGTGGACCGCGTCGAACTGATTGTCGGACGCCGAGCCGGCGACCTCCAGCGAACCATTCACCCCTGCACGCCCCGCGAACGTGAGTTCGCCGAACTGGCAGCCCGCGGCCTCGACGAGCATCTTCACGTGCTTCGAGTAGTGCGATGACCGGTTGAAGTGCAGCTTGCCGAAGTGATTTCGGTCGCCGCACACGCGCAAGAAGGTCTGGGCGGTCCCACCCGTATCCGGATCGGCCTCGAATCCGAGGTCGTCGAACTTGTTCCCGCTGTGGTTTTCACCCAGGTAGAGGTACGAGGTATCGTAACAGGCCTCGACCTTGAACCCCGTGAACACCGAACCCTGGACGATTTCCTTGCCACCTCCATCAGGGATCCAGACCGCGGGACGTGGTTGGTGGATCACAGCGCCGCCGCCACACCGCTTGATCTTCACGTTCTCGAACTGGCTCAGGCTGCACACCGATACCTTGAGCGCGGCACCCCGGATCCAGTCGAAGGTGCAGTTGCTCAACGAAAAGGCGATCGCGTTCTCCACGTGGATCGCCGCATCACATGGGTAAGCTCGCTAGGCTGGGTACTGGCAGATCGACAGGTCGTGGACGCCACACCCCCACGCGTTGGAGATCAGGCCGGTATCCGGGTCATCGACCGCCGTGAATCGCAGCAGGCTGCGTGTGTAAGGTTGGTTCTGTAGCGTCCAGTCCGCTCCAAAGAACAACATACTTCCGAACTGGTGCGTATCGGCCGAGTAAAGGCCCCCCTGCCGTCCAGTTCCACGGAACACAACGCTGTTCTTGTCCACCACGATCTCTTCGGTGATCTTGTACTGACCTGCGCCAAGTTGGATCGTACCGCCGGTCCTCGGTAACGACGCAACGGCCGCACGAAATGCCGCCGTACTGTCAAGAATCGACTCCGGATTCATGCCCATGGCGCCGCTTTGATCTGGGCCCCAGATGTTTCCAGGCTGCGCGCCGAACCATTCGGGTCTCACTTCGGGCGCAGCGCCATCGCCAAACAACACCGGCTGAGTGTGCGTTGAATCGAACTGAACTATGGGATACGCGCCGGCTTCGATGGTTCCCTCGACAACCAACTGACTTGTGTTGTTGGCCGCGTGAATGGCCGCCCCCCTTGCGAAAACAAGGGCCACTGAGGGTGGTACTATCAACGTGCTTTCGATTCGATAGGTTCCAGCTGGCAGAAAGACCTTCCCTCCAGCCCCAGTCAGGCCGCCATCGTTGTTTACAACATACACGAATAGGTCGACGAAGCCTGGCTGGTCATTCGCCGTATCGTCGCCAGCTACGACATTGGAGAGGATCGTACTCCAGTCCGCCACCGCGTTGTAGACAGCCCCCCCTCGGTCACCATATACGTCGGAAAGCATTTTTGTCTCCCCTTCTACGGCAAATTCCCCGATATGACGATCGAACCGCCGATATTGTCTTCTCCAATTACGTCCCGAAGTCCTTCGACTTGCCCTGTTGGTAAGATCAAGTTGGATCAGGTGTCCAAGGAAATCGGGTGCCCCTCATCCGAACGACTGGAGCAAGCCGGCCAACTGGAGCGCGGGTGGCCCGACCGATGGGGACGTGGTCTACGTTCCGATGGGGACACCTTCGATCCTGGTGACCCTCGACCAGACGGGGACCAATCTCGACGGTTTCCGGGTGGAGTTGGGCTACACGTCCGACATCGGCAGCCCGAAGGGGCCGCTGAAGATCAAGCTCAAGGTGGACGACTTCCAGTATGAAGGAACGGGCACGGCGTTCATCGACGTATCGGTGGACGCCCCGGGTTTGCCCGACTTCAGCCCAGTCATCGGCCGCTGTGGCAAGGGATCGACAGGGACCTATGGCCTCGTCCTGAGCGGGCAGAAGATCAAGACCCTGCAGTTCAACGGGACGGGCAAGCTGGGCGTGGGCATGACGCCAGGGGACACCCTGACCCGGGTCGAGACCGTGGAGGTCAGCGGTGCGGGCACCCTGGACATCGGGCCGGGGGTCCAGGCCAGCGCCGGCGATCCAAACCTGACAGTGTCCAATGTGGCCGCCACGGTGAACTCGGACTGTGACATGGCCACGGTGGACGTGTTCAGTGGAGTCTACCGGCAGCGGGGCGGCTTCTGGCACACGACCAGGGCCCACGGGGGCACGATCTACGCCTCCGGCGACTCGGGCAGCGCCAACCTCAACACGGAGATCGACGCAGAGGGCGCGCTGTACAACAACGAGAACAACACGGCCCGCAGCTTCACCAACGTCACGATCACCGACGGCGGCACCTGGATGGACCCCGCCGGGACCGGCACCTACACCAACGTCGACTTCCCCACCGGCATGGGCCGCTGCACCCTGGATTTCGGCCGCGACAAGCGCCTGACCGTCGCGGACATCCCCTGATCGACGGGATCAACCGCGCGACGTGCCAGGCCCGGCCGCGCGCGCCCGTTCCCGTCGGATCCGCCGCATGCGCTGGGCGGTCTCCTGCTCCCGGGCCTCCTGCGCCTCCTCCAGCGATCGGAACCGGGTCACACCGGGCCTGGGTGACAGCTGGGCCAGCTCGACCGCACGGCGCCACACCGCGCGGATCCGCGCGGCGAGATCCTCCCCTTCGATGGGAGGCGGTGCGGGCATCTCGCTCACATCCCGATAGCGGACAACAGGCATGCCGGCCTACTCCTCGCTCTTGATCCCGAAGGCGCGGGCCAGGGCCGCGGCATCGGCGTGGTCGATGGGCCGAAGCGTCCCGCGCTTCAGCCGGAACAACGCCCTGGGTGTGGCCACCCGCACCGCGACGCCCTCCAGGACTACCTCCTCCGCCTCGACGTCATCGAACGAGGCAAGGCTTCCGAGGCGGGTCAGGATGTCCAGGTAGAACGGCCCGGACGGCGGACCGTACCGAACCGACGGGTACTCGCCACACAGGTCGTCCGCCGATATCTCGTCGATGTGCGGATCATCCCACACGGCACGTAGTGCTGACCGCAGCCGGTCGACGTTCGCGGGATCGGGGCGGATCAGCAGATCGAGATCCTCGGTGCCGCGAGCCAGACCGTGGATATTCACCGCCACTCCCCCGACGACCACGTACTCGACCCCATGCTGGCCAAGCTGGTCGATCACCCGGAGCGCGAGGGTCAGGACGTCGGTCATACTGCTCTCACGATAGCACCGTGCCTCGAGAAGCCGGGCGGGCGGGCGGGCTCAGAGGTTGTGATTCTATCCCACTCCCGTCGCCGAAGCACCGCTCTCGGTCCAGCTGCTGCGTTGCAACTCCTCGACAATACCGGGCTGTATTCCCGAGAGAGCGGGATTCGCTGTGATGTCGAGGGACTAGCGAGGGCGCGGCGATCCTGGTGAGATATGCAGGCTAGCATTTGAGTGGACTTCCGGCGTGGAACTTGCTCCGTTGGGGACTCATCGATGGCCAAACTCGAGCCAAACGCACGGATCGCGGTCATCGGCGGGGGCCCCGCTGGCGCGTCCTTCGCCCTTCAGATGCTGCACCTGGCACCCCAGGTCGGCCTGCAGCCCCGGGTCACCATCTTCGAATCGCGCAGCTTCGGTGCACCCGGTGCCGCCGGATGCAACATGTGCGCGGGGTTGCTCGCCCCCCACGTGCTCCACGATCTGGCACGGCTCGATCTGCGCCTGCCGGATCCGGTGGTGCAGAGCCACATCAGCTCGTACCGCCTGCACACGCCCCAGGGTGCGATCGAGGTGACCCAGCCCCATGCCATGGAGAACGTGGTCACCGTCTACCGCGGCGCGGGTCCCGTCGCTGCGGATGACGAAGCCGAGTTCGGCAGCCATAGCTTCGACCGATTCTTGCTGGAGTCGGCCATCGAGCGCGGCGCCCGCCACGCGGACCAGCGGATCGAGGCGGTCGACACCAGCGGAGCGCGTCCCGCGCTGAAGGCGGACGACAGCTGGTTCGAGGTCGACCTGCTGGTGATCGCCACGGGGGTGAACTCTCCGCTGACCAACTCCCTACCCGCTCCCTATCAGCCGCCATCCACCGCGCATATGCGCCAGGTGGAACTCTTCGCCGAACCGGAGGAGGTGGCGCGGCTGCTCGGCGAGTCCGTCCACGGGTTCGTCCTACCGGGGGACCGGCTGCTGTTCGGCACGCTGATCCCCAAGGGAAACCACATCAACGTGACCCTGCTCGGCCGCGGATCCGAGCCGATGGCGATGGACGAGTTCCTGTCCGACCTCCGCGTCCGGGCGTGGCTGCCCGACCAGCTCCGGTTCAGCTGCAAATGCAGCCCACGGATCGCCACGGGTCTGGCCCGCCACCCGGCGGGTGAGCGGATGGTGGTCATCGGCGACGCCCTCGGAAGCCGACTGTACAAGGACGGCATCGGCTCGGCGATGCGTACGGCGCGGGCGGCCGTCGAGGCCGCGGTCTTCCACGGCGTCTCCGCCCGGGATTTCCGTCGCCACTACATGCCGACCAGCCGGAGGCTGGGAGCCGACAACCGGGTGGGGGCCATCCTGTTCAGCCTCCACCGGCGGTTCAAAGACTCGCCCCTGGTCTTCGATCTGCAGACGCGCGTGCTCGAGGGAGAACGGAATGCTCCCTTCGCCGACCGGAGGCTGGACCAGGTGAACTGGGGGATGTTCACCGGGGCCTACCCGTATCGCTATCTGGCCCTGCGCCTGCTGTCTCCCCGCCTGTGGTGGCAGGCCGCCGCGGCCGTGGTGCATCGCTTCTTCAATCGACCCCAAGCCCGAGGAGAGGACGTGCCGGAGAACGCACGCGAGAGTTCACCAGACCCGAAACGTATCGTGGTCCTCGGCGGTGGTTTTGGTGGCATGGGCGTGGTCCGCCGGCTCGAGCGCGCCCTCAGCCGGGATCCGACCATCGAGATCACCCTGGTCAGCGACGAGAACTTCTTCCTGTTCACGCCCATGCTCCACGAGGTGGCGACCGGCGGGATCGAGACCCGACACATCGCGATGCCCATCCGCCGGCTACGAAACCGCCGCCGCTTCCGGTTCACGCAGGCGCGGGTGGAGGGGATCGACCTGGAAAGGCGGACCGTCGCCACCAACCGCGGCGACATCGGCTACGACGTGCTCGTGCTGGCATTGGGCAGCGAGACCGACACCCGGCTCATCGCCGGGCACGAGCATCACGTGCTGGGCCTCAAGACCCTCACCGACGGCATCACCCTGCGCAACCACGTGATCCGCATGTTCGAGGACGCGTCGGCAGGGGAGGACAACCCCTCCGCGCTCCTCACCTTCTGCGTGGTCGGAGGAGGCACCAACGGAGTCCAGACCGCGGGCGATCTCAACGAGATGGTGCGCAGGGAGCTGCCCCGGGACTACACCGCCATCTCCTCCCACCGGGTGCGCGTGATCCTGATCCATGACGAACCCCGCTTGCTGCCCGATCTCCACCCCAAGATCGCCCTGTGGGCCCGCCAGGCGTTGGAGGAACGGGGTGTCGAGGTCTGGACCAACACGAGCGTGGGGGAGGTGGACGAGGGCGGCCTGACCCTGCCGAACGGCACCCGCGTGGAGAGCCGGTCGGTCATCTGGACGCCGGGGATCGTGGCCAATCCCGTGGTCAGCGCCCTCCCCGGCGTGGAGCACGACGAACTCGGGCGGGTGGTGGTCGACGAGTTCCTGCGGCTGCCCAACTACCCGGAGGTCTTCGCCCTGGGGGACAACGCCTGCCAGCCGGATCCCCGCACGGGGATCCCGGTCCCCGCGACCGCCCACGTGGCCGTCCGCCAGCCGCGGGCCGTGGCGCCCAACGTGATCGCACACCTGCGCGGCGGTCGCATGCGCTCCTACCACTACTTGCACATGGGCCAGCTGGTCTCCCTGGGGCCCCGCGACGCCCTGGCCCAGGTGTTCAACGTGAGGCTGCGGGGCTTCTTCACCCGCCTGCTGTGGCAGTCGGCCTACTCGGCGCTGATGCCCGGCCGTTACGCCCAGGTGCGCGTTCTGACCGACTGGGTGCTGGTCCAGATGTTCGGTCGCGACAGCACCCTCCTGCGCGGGCGATGAGGGGAGACGACAACCGATGATCGCCTGCACGCCGAGCGAAGCGGAGGTCCTCTCTCACCCGGGACCGGAGCGGTTTGCCGCAATGTCGGTCACCCTGCTGGCCGATAGCGAGACGCCGATCTCGATCTACCGCCGCCTCGCTCGCGGGCAGCGGGACGCCGCCCTGCTCGAGAGCGTCGAGGGCGGCGAGTTGATGGGCCGCTACTCCTTCATCATCGCCGGGGCCGAGCAGCGGCTCACCTTCCACGACGGCAACGGCGTGCTCGAAAGGGAGGACGGGAGCAGCGACGGCGCCTGGACCCGCGAGGAGATCGAGTTCGCCGACCCCCTGGAGTTCCTGCGGGACAAGCTGGCCGATTGGACGGTCTGGTCGCCGGGGCCGTTGCCGCGCTTCCACGGCGGGGCGGTGGGCTACCTGGGGTTCGACTGCATCCGCTACTTCGAGGAGCTGCCACTGCCCGCGGAACCGGGGCTGGGGCAGCCGGATGGCCGCTTCCTGTTCACGCGCGAGATCTACATCTACGACCACGTGTCCCGGCGGCTGACGCTGGTGACCTACATCCCCCTGGACGGGGATCGCGCGGCCGCCTACGCCCGGGGTAGCGCCCGGCTGGAGCGGGCCATGGAGCGTCTGTACGACGAGCCGATCGCCCCCGACCGCCCCTGGGCGCTGGGCCCGGCCGAGCTGGCCGCGGCCGGAGGCACGGGGGCAACGGAGCTGGCCTGGACCACCCATCGGGACCGCCCGGAGTTCGAGGAGGCGGTGCGCCAGGCGCGAGAGGCGATCCGCCAGGGCGAGATCTTCCAGGTGGTGATCAGCCAGCGGCTGAGCATCGAGGCCGATATCGATCCCCTGGAGCTGTACCGGGCGCTGCGGGCGCTGAACCCCTCGCCCTACATGTTCATGCTGCGCTTCGAGGACTTCGCGGTGGTCGGCGCCTCCCCCGAGGTGCTGGTGCGGCTGGAGGATGGCGAGATCCTGTTGCGTCCCATCGCCGGCACCCGGCCCCGGGGCGCGACCCCCGAGGAGGAGGCGGAGCTGGAAGCCGACCTGCTGGCGGACGAGAAGGAGCTGGCGGAACACCGGATGCTGGTGGACCTGGGGCGCAACGACGTGGGCCGGGTGGCCGCCGTCGGTTCGGTGCGGATGGAGCGACCGTTGCACATCGAGCGCTACTCCCACGTGATGCACATCGTCAGCGACGTGCGCGGTCAGCTCGAGGGGGATCGGGACTGCTTCGACGTGCTGCGGGCGTGCTTCCCGGCGGGCACCGTCTCCGGCGCCCCGAAGATCCGGGCATGCGAGCTGCTGTCCACCCTGGAGCGGGAGCGGCGGGGGCTGTACGCCGGGGCGGTGGGCTACTTCGGCGCCGGAGGCAACATGGACATGTGCATCGCCATCCGGACCCTCGTCGTGGAGCCCGACGCGGTGCACACCCAGGCCGGGGCGGGCATCGTCTGGGACTCGGATCCGGAGCGGGAGTACGACGAGTGCCTGCACAAGGCGCGGTCGGCGCTGGCGGCGATCCGGCTGGCCGCGGCCAGGAGGCATCCGTGAGCCGCGTGCTTCTGGTGGACAACTACGACTCGTTCACCCACAACCTCTACCAGCTGCTGGGGGAGGCGGGCGCGGAGGTCGAGGTGGTCCGCAACGACGCGGTCGACCTGGCCGGAGCCCGCGCCCTGGCGCCCACCCACGTGGTGATCTCCCCCGGCCCCGGCCACCCGGGCGTGGCGCGGGATTTCGGGATCTGCGGGGATCTGATCGAACAGCTCTCCTCCACCGTCCCGACACTGGGCGTATGCCTGGGCCACCAGGGGATCGCCCACCGGCTGGGCGGCCAGGTGGTGTCGGCCTGCCGGATCATGCATGGCAAGGTGGACACCATCCGCCACGACGGGCAGGGGCTGTTCGACGGCTTGCCAGCTCCGCTGGAGGTGATGCGCTACCACTCCCTGTGCGTGGACCGCGATTCGCTGCCCGCCGACCTGCGGGTCACCGCCGAGGCGGACGACAGCACGGTGATGGCCATCGCCCACCGCGTCTGGCCGTTGGTGGGGGTGCAGTTCCACCCCGAGAGCATCGGCACGCCGGCCGGCCGGGGTCTGGTGGACAACTTCCTGGCCATGGGGGCGGTGGCATGAGCGCGTTCGCCGAGTCGATGGCCCGCCTGCTGCGGGGCGAGGACCTGACGCGGGCGGACGCCGAGCAGGTGATGGACGAGTGTATGGCCGGCACCCTCGAGGCGCCGCAGATCGCGGCCCTGCTCACGGCCCTGGCCGCCAAGGGGGTCCGCGCCGCCGAGCTGGCGGGCTTCGCCGCGGCCATGCGGCGCGCCGCCACCCCCGTTCGGTCCGGCGGCGGACTGATGGACACCTGCGGTACGGGCGGCAGCGGGCTGCCCACCACCAACACCTCGACGCTGAGCGCCTTCGTGCTCGCGGCCGCCGGGGTAACCGTGGCCAAGCACGGCAACCGGGCCAGCTCGGGCCGCTGCGGGAGCATGGACGTACTCGAGGAGCTGGGGGTGGCCATCGAGCTGGGGCCGGAGGAAGCGGCGGAGCTGCTCGCCGACCATGGGATCGCCTTCCTGTTCGCGCCCCTGTACCACCCGGCCATGCGCCACGTGGCCCCGGTACGGCGCTCGTTGGGCTTCCGCACCGTGTTCAACTTCCTCGGCCCACTGTGTAACCCGGCAGGTGCCCGGCGGCAGCTACTGGGGGTCAGCGATCCGGGGATGGCGCCGCGGATGGCCCGGGCCCTGGCCGAGCTGGGCAGCGAACGGGCGCTGGTGGTCTGGGGCGAGGACGGGCTCGACGAGCTGAGCCTGGGTGCGGCCACCCGCACCTGGGAGCTGGTCGACGGCGAGCTGGTGGAGGGGCGGTTGATCCCCGAACAGCTGGGCCTGCAGCCGGTCCCCTTCGACGCGCTGGCCGGGGGGGAACGGGCCGAGAACGCCCGGCTCTTCCTGGCCATCCTGACCGGCGAGGACCGGGGGCCCCGGGCGGATCACCTGGCCCTCAACGCCGGGGCCGCGCTGGTGGTGGCCGGCCGCGCGGGGGACGTGGCCGAGGGCATCGCCCAGGCCCGGGAGCTGATCGCCAGCGGCGCGGTCCTCGATCGCTTCGAGGCCTACCGCGAGGCGTCGCAGGCGCTGGCCGGAGGCAGCAAGTGACCGGCGGGGTGCTGGATCGGATCGTCGCCCGCACCCGCCTGGACGTGGCGGCCCGCACAGAGAGGATCCCGCGGGCCGCGCTGGAGGCCCGCCTCGAGGGGACACCCCGGGACTTCCGCGGCGCCCTGGCTGCCCCGGGGCTGGGCCTGATCGCCGAGTTCAAACCCAGCTCCCCCTCCCGGGGCGCCCTGCGGCCGGACGCGGTGCCCGAGGAGTTCGCGGCGGCCTACCGCCCCTACGCGGCGGCCATCTCGGTGCTCTGCGACGAGCCCTTCTTCGGCGGCAGCCGCGAGGCCCTGGGCCGCATCCGCGCCGCCAGCGGCCTGCCCGTGCTGTGCAAGGACTTCCTGGTGACCCCGTACCAGCTGGTGGAGGCACGGGCGGCGGGTGCGGACGCCGTGCTGCTGATGGTGGTCCTGCTGGACGACGGCGAGCTGGGCGAGCTGCTCGGGCTGGCCCGCGAGCTGGAGATGGCGGCGCTGGTGGAGGTCCACGACGGGACGGAGCGAACGCGCGCACTGGACGCCGGGGCCGATATCGTGGGCGTCAACAGCCGGGACCTGCGGACGCTGGAGGTGGACCTGGCCCGGATCGAGGAGCTGGCCGACGGCCTGCCCGAAAGCGTGATCCGGGTGGGCGAGAGCGGTCTGCACGACCGCGACGACGTGGCGCGGGTGGCTCCGCTGGTGGACGCGGTGCTCATCGGCACGGCCCTGATGATCAGCCCCGATCCGGCGGCCCGGATCGAGGCCCTGGGGTTCGCGCCGTGCAGGTGAAGATCTGCGGTGTCCGCACGCCGGCCGGGGCGCGGGCCTGCGCCGCGGCTGGGGCGGACTTCGCCGGGCTGAACTTCGTCCGAGCCGTGCGCCGGGAGGTGAGCGAGGCGGGGGCGGCGGAGCTGCTGCCGCTGCTGGGCGACACCCGGCCAGTGGCCGTGTTCCGCGACGACCCGATCGACCGGGTGGAGGGGCTGGCCAGAGGCCTGGGGATCCGCCGGGTCCAGCTCCACGGCGCCGAGACGCCCGGGGACTGCGCCCGGCTGCGGGAGGCCGGGCTGACCGTGATCAAGGCCCTGACCCTCGACGACGCGGGGGCCCTCCGCGCCTACGCCGAGGCAGCCGACGTGTTGCTGGTGGACGGGCGCGCCCCGGGGAGCGGCCGCCCGTGGAACTACGAGGCGCTGCTGCAGGTGCGGCAGGACAGCGGGGATCCCCGACCAGGCCAGCTGGCAGGCGCGCCGCTGTGGCTGGCCGGCGGGCTGGACCCGGACAACGTGGCCCAGGCCATCGCCACGCTGCGGCCAGCCGGGGTCGATGCCGCCACCGGCATCGAGTTGGACGGCGAGATCGACGCCGGGCGGGTCCAGGCCTTCTGCCGCGCAGCCCGGGCCGCGGGAGGTGTACCGTGAGATCGATCGGTCGATTCGGAGACTACGGGGGCCTCTACGTCTCCGAGCTGCTGGTGCCGGCGCTGGCCGAGCTGGAGGAGGCCTGGCTCGCGGCCCGCGAGGATCCGGCATTCCAGGCCGAGCTGGCCGCGCTGCTGACGGACTACGCTGGCCGGCCAACGCCCCTCTACCGCTCTGCGGCGCTGAGCCGGGAGGTGGGCTGCCAGGTCTTCCTCAAGCGCGAGGACCTGCTCCACGGGGGCGCCCACAAGACCAACAACACCCTGGCCCAGGGCCTGCTCGCCCGGCGGATGGGCAAGCGCCGGCTGATGGCCGAGACCGGGGCCGGCCAGCACGGAGTCGCCACGGCCATGGCCGCCGCCCTGCTGGGACTGGAGTGCCGGGTCTTCATGGGCGAAAAGGACGTGGCCCGACAGGCCCCCAACGTCCGGCGGATGGAGTTATTCGGCGCCGAGGTGGTCCCGATCACGGCGGGTAGCCGCAGCCTCAAGGACGCCATCAACGAGGCCCTGCGCCACTGGACCGAGCACCTGGCCGAGACCTTCTACGTGTTCGGCACCGCCGCCGGACCCCACCCCTACCCGAGCCTGGTGCGGGACTTCCAGCGGATCATCGGCGACGAGCTGCGGTCCCAGCTGCTGGGGCGGGAGAGCGCCCTGCCCACGGCCGTGTTCGCCTGCGTGGGGGGCGGCTCCAACGCCATCGGCGTCTTCGCCGCCTTCCTCGACGACGCGGACGTGCAGCTGGTGGGGGTCGAGCCCGCCGGCCGGGGGCTGGAGACCGGCCAGCACGGCGCCCCGCTGACCGAGGGACGCCCCGGCTGCCTGCACGGCTCCCTGTCCTACCTGCTGCAGGACGAGCACGGCCAGATCCAGGAGGCCCACTCGATCTCCGCGGGGCTGGACTACCCGGGCGTCGGCCCCGAGCACGCGCAGCTGCGGGACAGCGGCCGGGCCAGCTACGAGACCGCCACCGACGACGAGGCCCTGGACGCCTTCGTGTGGCTGTCACGCCACGAGGGGATCGTCCCGGCGCTGGAGTCGGCCCACGCCGTGGCGGCCGTCCTGCGCAGCCGCGGCCGCTGGCGATCCGACGACCGGGTGGTGATCAACCTGTCGGGCAGGGGCGACAAGGATCTGGAGCATGCCCTGGCGGCCCTCGAAGAGCGGGGGAGGCCATGAGCGGCCGCATCGCCGCGATGGTCCAGAGGCTCCGGGACCGGGGCGAGCGCGCCTTCGTACCCTTCGTCGTGTTGGGCGATCCCGACCCCGACCAGAGCCTGCGGCTGATCGATGCGCTGGTCGAGTCCGGCGCCGACATGCTGGAGCTGGGCTTCCCCTTCTCGGATCCCCCGGCCGATGGTCCGGTGATCCAGGCCGCCGACGATCGGGCGCTGGCCGCTGGCATGACCCCGCCCCGGGCCTTCGAGCTGCTGGCCGAGATCCAGCGCCGCCACGGCATCCCGGTGGGGCTGCTGATCTACTACAACCTGGTCCTGCAGTACGGCGTCGACGCCTTCTACCGACGCTGCGCCCAGGCAGGCGTGGACGGCGTGCTGATCGCCGACGTGCCCCTGGAGGAGTCCGAGGGCTGCGTGGCCGCTGCCCGCGCCCACGGCGTGGCCCCGGTGTTCATCGGCTCGACCCTGAGCAGCGACGAGCGCCTGGCCGCCATCGCCCGGGTCGCGGGGGGCTACCTGTACGCGGTCACCAGGGTGGGCATTACGGGTTGCGAGGACGAGCTGGACGCCGCCCTGGCCGCCGAGCTCGCCCGCTTCCGCCGCAACGTCCCCCTGCCGATCCTCGCCGGCTTCGGCATCTCCACCCCGGCCCAGGTCCGCCAGGTCCTGACCGCCGGCGCCGACGGCGCCATCACCGGCTCCGCCCTCGTCCGCCTCATCGCCGACCACCTCGACGATCCCGACGCCATGCTCGCCGCAGTCACCGACCTGGCCACCTCCCTCAAGGCGGCCACCCGACCTCAGGGACCGTGAACCAGAGGGTGGGTCAGGTCAGTTTCCCGAACGCCCGGCGGAGATCTTCGTCTGCGGTGATCAGGCTGGCTCCCCTGCGGACCGCCGCGGCCATGAACAGGGCATCGTAGACCGTCAGCGAGTGTTCGCGGGCGAGCGCCGTGGCGTCGGCGATCAGGTCACGGTGCCCCGGGGTTTCGATGGGCAGATCGAGGATCGCCTCCAGGACCTCTCCCACCTCGGCGCCGGTCATCGCGCCCTGCTGCTCTTTCTTCCACAACACCTGCGCCGCCTCCGCCAGCGCCAGCTCCGGCATCATCAGGACGCCGTCGCCCCGCCAGGCGTCCTCGATGGCATCCTCCAGCCCCTCCGGCACCGGTCCATCGGGGACGTAGAGCCGGATCAGCGCCGACGTGTCGACGACGGCCACCGTCATCGCCGCCGCTCCTCCCTGACCTCCTCGACGGTGTCGCCGAGGTCACGCCCCGCCAACCGTTCCCGCAGCGCTGCCGCCCGGGCGAGCGGAGGCTCCCCGTGGAGTCGCCTGGCGCGCTCGAGCAGCGAGACGACCTGCTGCTGCAGGCTCCGCCGGTTGCGCCGGGCCAGCTCCGCGATCGCGTCGTAGACGTCGTCCGGGATGTTGCGCACGGTGATGGTCTTCATCCGCTGAGCCCTCCGACTTGACATCATTTTGATGTCAAGTCGGAGGATCGTCAAACGGCGGGACGCAGCCTACGGGGAAGAGGGCCGGCGCAGTTCGCCGGCGTGCACTGCTCGCGCAAGGGTGAACAACCACCCCCCGAAGTACACCAGCGACAGAGCGAGCAGGATCCAGCGGATGCCCAGGGCTGCGGCCATGCTGACCGTGAACAGGCCTGCGAACACCGTGTAGTCCTTCATCGAACGACTCCGTTGTCGAGCACGATCTGTTCCACGTCGACGAACTCCATGAAGTCCTCCACGTCGACGACGTCTAGGAACATGTCGTGGGTCTCCAGATACTCGGTCATCCCCTCGAGGTTCACGCCGTCGACGGGGAGACCATAGCAGTAGTGGAGTGCGGCGAGGAGCGAGCCCAGCGCCAGCGTGCACGAGCCCACAGCGATGACGGTGGCAGAGCCACCGATGGGATTGGTCGGACCGCCGAACTGGAACGCAGCCCAGGTCGATCCCACGCAGACCAGGGTGCTGCCGGTGAACGCGATCTGAGCCAGCGAGCACTCGCTGATGTTGGTCACCTCCTCCTCGACGCGGTCCTTGAGCGACGGAATGTTGTCCGCGGGCGGGCTGTCCCCTCCGTCCGGGTCGTAATGACCGTCCTCGTACCAACCTTGCAGGAAGGCGGGCAGTTCCCAGATCGGGAGAACCTGACCGGCGGCCACCATCCGGGTGTTCTCCTCGACCCAGGTGGACCAGTCACAGGAGCGGTCGCGGGACATGCCCACCGCCGGGGCGAACTCCCACAGCGTGGCCCGGAAGCTGCAGCCGTCCACCCCCTCGATGCGGGTGACAAAACCCAGCCCCTTGTCCTCTTGGTAGGTGAAGCCGGTCAGCTCGAAGGACGCCAGCCGGTCGTCGTCGAGCATGGGCACCGCCAGGACCTCCTGTTCCGGGTCGACAGGAGGCTCCACGATGGGATCCACCTGGGCGATCACGGCGGCTCCGGCCGGCAACACCAGGGTCAGTCCGACGACAATTCCGATCAGGTTCGCGATGTTCTTCATGGTCCGTCTCTCCTCGTTCCGCTCCCAGGGGATGAGGTCGAGCGAGATCCGTGCCACATCGTAACTATCCGAGATCACTAAAGAACGGTTTCACGAGAGGAAGCAGGGGTCCGGTATCCGGACGATGGGAGTCCGATTTCCGGACACCCGCGCCGGTCGGAACCATCAGCTGCCGAACACCTCGAACCCCGTGGCCCGGGCGGCGGTGGCGAGCTGGCAGTCGTGGGTGGCCATGACCAGGTCGGACTCCCGACCTCGCTTCCAGGCGAGCGCGGTGGCCAGGTGGAAGGCGTCCAGGGTTCCCAGGGGGGTGGGGAAGGGATCGGACGCGCGGGAGAGGACGGCCGCCGAGAGGGCCACCCGGTCCAGCCGGTCGAGGTAGGCGAGCAGGAGCCCCCGTCGTTCCGCGTACAGCGCCTCACCGAGGCCGCTCTGGACGCGCTGGCGGTCCAGCGTGCGCAGGCACTCCACCCGGGTCAGCGCGCTGGTCACGCCCCGGTCGATGCCCTCCCACTCCGGGAGCCGATCGGGCTGGCCCAGGACCACCCGCAGGAGCACCGACGAATCGACGTACGCGATCACAGACGATCCCCCCGCTCCGCGAGCAGCTCCTCGATGATGTCGGTCCCGGGCAGGGCCGGATCCGGCACCTCCAGCTCCCGCAGGCTCCCCCGTGCCGCCTCGACGACCAGCCCCTCGTCGTTCCGCTCGAACGGCACCAGCCTCGCGATGGGCGTGCGGCGGTCGAGCACGATCACGCTCTCCCCCGCGCGCACCCCCCGCAGGTGCTCGCTCAGGCGCGCCTTCAACTCTGCAACTCCAACTCGCTTCATGACTATATGATAGTCACGAATGGTCACTATCGAAACAGATTCGTTCATGCGGAGATGTTCCAGCGAGATTCATGTCAGAGCTGCTCCCGGCAAGGTAGAACACCGGGAGGGAGACGAGATGACACGCACGTTCGCAGTACCAGAGGCCCTGACGGTCATCGTCGCGCTGGCCTGCGCGCCGCTGGTCCCGCTCACCGCGTGCCAGGACGGGCCCGGCGATCCGCCGGCCGCGCCGGACCAGGACGATGCCTCGTACGAGGTGATCCCCCCGCGCACCTGGAACCTGATCGGCAACGGCGCCACGGCCGGGCACGACGAGCTGTGGGTCGAGGTCGTGCCACCGCCCGACGTGGAGCAGATCCGCCCGTGGATCGGAGACCAGCCAGGCGAGCTACTGGCCCCGGACGGCGACGCGTTCGCCGGCGCCGTCGACATCGCCGGCCTCGGCCCGGGGGAGCACGTGATGCTGCTGCAGGCCGACGGGGCCGACGTGGCGTTCGCCGCCGTACCGTTCCTGCGCTCCCACCCGCTGTACCTGCTCACATCGGTCGACTGGGACGACTCCGACATCGTGGACCACGAACTGGAGTGGCACCTGGAGCTGCACGAGGACCACGAGCACCTGCGCCTCACCCAGTTCGTCGGCCCCTACACCTTCACCGACCCGTATCTGGCCGCGGACCGGACCGAGGCGCTGGTGGACTGGCTCGACACCAACCGGCAGGAGTACGGGGACGAGGTGGGGCTACACATCCACACCTACTGTCACTTCGTCGAGTACGCGGGCGTGCCGTGCCGCACCGAGCCCTCGTTCGTCTACGACGCCGGCGATACCAGCGGCTACACCGTCCTCTCGTCGGCCTACACCGAGGAAGAGTACAGCGCGCTGGTGGCCACCGCCGACACCCTGTTCGAGGAGCACGGGCTCGGCAAGGCGACCTCCTTCCGCGCCGGGGGCTGGATCGCCGACGCGGGGGTCCTGCGCGCCCTGGCCAGCCAGGCCTACGTGGCCGACACGAGCGCGGTCAACTGGGCCTGTCTGGAGGAGTGGGACGGCCTTCAGAACAACGGCCTGTGGGAGTTCATCACCGACACCTGGTCGGAGATCGACGCCACCAGCCAGCCCTACTACCCCTCCTGGGACGACGCCGGTGTGCAGGGTGAGCCGTCGATCCCGATCCTGGAGGTGCCCGACAACGCCTGTCTGGCCGACTACATCGACGCCGAGCAGATGATCGAGGTCCTCGAGGCCAACTGGGGAGGCGGGGCCCTGACCGAACCGCGGGCGTGGTCCATCGGCTTCCACAGCGTGACCAAGAACGCGACCTACTTCGTCGACTACCGGCCCCACGTGGAGGGCGCCCTGGACCACGCCGACCGGTACCTGGCCATCAACGACGAGGGGCCCGTGGTGTACGGCACCCTGAGCGAGATGTCCCTGGTCTGGCCCGCGTCGGGCTGATCCATCCCCGATCCCCCTCCTCCCGCCTCCGGCTACCAAGACACCACGGATCGCGCTCCAGGATACGCGATACCGGCGACTCACCCCTGCGCCAGCGAGCTGATCCGAATGTCGCTACACATTCCGGTGCCATGGCACCCGACTTCGGGAGGCTGAACGGGGGGTAAGGAACCCGAATGGCACCCGGGCGTGCGCCGGCACCGACAGCTCCCCGAAGAAGGAGGCATTGACCATGGTGGCGCGCCCGTCGGGTCCGAGTCGCACCGCCGCGAAGCTCCCGAGCACCGGCAGGCCCGCAGGTTCCAGCGGCGATCGGTCGAACGGGCGGCTCAGGCGCGGGCGGGCGCCTGTCGAAGCCGGAAGGCAAACGAGTCGACGCGGCGGGTGTCCAGGGGCATGGCGTCGTCGTAATAGAAGAGCGTCGGGATCTGGCGCTGGTGGCGCAGGAGGCTCTCCTCGATCAGGCCATTGTCGCAGCCCCAGCAGCTGGTCATCACCACGCCGTCGAACGGGTGATTGTCCATGTGGTGGAGCACCGAGCCGACGGCGAGCACGGAGCCGCCGGCAGCTTCGACGGCGACCCCTCGTCCAGACCTTCGGCGGCCAGCAGCGCGGCGCCGAGGGCCTCGAACAGCGTCCCGCGCTCCGGCCGCCGCAGCTCGGCCCCCAGTCCGACGGCGAACGCCCGCCGGAACGACCCCAGCTCGCCGCAGCCCCCGATCAGGTAGACGGGACCGTCCGCCCGGTTGCGGGCCAGCAGCGCGCGGGTGTTGCCCACCATCGAGTCGAAGTAGCCGCGGAACAACTCGGCCGCCGGCTTGCCCTGGTTGGCGTGGTGGGTCATCTCGCTCTTGGTGAACACCGAGCAGCGGGCGGTGATCGGCACACCCCGCTCGGCGGTCTGGGCCAGCTCGTCGGCCTGCTCGACGGTCAGCCCGAAGCGGCCGGCGATCTTCAGCACGTTCTCGCCGGTCCCCGACGAGCACTTGTCGTTCTCCAGGTACTGGATCTGCCCGTCTGCATTCCTGGCCAAGGCGCTGTAGCCGCGGGCACCCACGCTGACCAGGGTGACCGGTCCGGCGGGGAGTTCGCGCTCGAGGGCCGCCTGCTGGCAAGCGTCCTCCGGGAACACGAGGGACGGGCTCCGCAGCTGCTGGGCGTAGACCCCGGTCGCCCCGAGGGCCGCGCAGCGGTCCGCCTGCTGCTCCCGGTACCAGGCCTCGAAACGCCCGAAGGGATCGCCCTCGTGGAAGACGTGCTGCACGTCCTCGATCGCCAGCTCGCCGTCCTCGTCGACACGGGCGAGTACGAACCGGGCCGACGCCTTGCCCAGATCGCAACCGGCGATCCTCGTGGTCATGGGCGGAATTCCTCTCTCAGTCGTCGCCGCAACAGCCGCCGGAGGAGAGCCCCAGGGCGGTCTGGATCACGGCGGCCGCGCACCCCACCCCGGCAGTCACGCTGATGGCGCCGGCCGCGCAGTTCAGCGCGCAGGCGCCGCACTCCATGCAGCGGTCCCGGTCGGTGATGCGCGCCCCCTCGCGGGACAGCTCGAACACCCGGTGCGGGCAGACCACGGCGCACTGCCCGCAGCCGTCGCAGCGCGAGGCGTCAAGCTGGAGCGTGGCCACGTCGGGCAGGTAGCGCAGGCCGGGGGTCACAGCAGCCATCGTCCCCCCATCCACAGCAGGGCTCCGGTCAGGGCAAAACCGGCCTGCAGGGGCACAGCCACTGCCATCTCCTTGCGCACGCCAGACAGCGACGTGAAGGTGGACGAACCGGTGAAGTTCATCGCCAGGAAGGCAGCGATGGCGGGCACCAGCAGCAGCCAGGCCAGGGCCTCGACTGCCGTCGCCGGATCCCATCCGCCGGTCTCCCGCCACAGCGCTGCCGCCACCACCGCGGCGACCCCGATCCCCGCCAGGGCACCCTTGGTCGCAAACGCGTGCCCCGGCAGCCAGGGCAACGCCAGCGGAGTCAACACCGCGCCAGCGAACACCCCACCCAGCACCGCCGCCGCCGCGATCAGACCGTGGCTCAGCGTCGCCGCCAGGTACCCCTCGGCCGCCCCCAACCCGGCGACGAGCGCCACCGCCGCCGCGCTCGGCAGGGCGATCTGCAGGGCGGAGACCAGCTCCACGGGGATCAGAATCGCGCGGTCGCGCGCGGGGAACGTGACCTGGCGCATCTCCGGGGTGGCCCGCTTGCCCCCGTCGAGGTAGGCAGGCAGATCGTCGGCCCGGATGGGCCCGAACAGAGCGGTGAAGCCGGTGGCGTCCTTGACCCGGTACGCGGCCACGCCGGGCGCCCCCAGCTGGGGCACGATGACCTGGCGGTGCTTGACCACCATCTCCAGGCCGCTGCTCCGGATCTGGCGCACCAGCTCGTCGGTGCCGAAGGTGCCCTTGCCCGCCGCGCACCACACGTTGATGCCGTGGGTGTCCAGCACCAGGATCCAGGCGTTCCGGCCGGGCAATCGACTGCGGAGGGTATCGAAGCTCAGCTTGTAGTTGGCGGTCACCAGCACCGGGGCGGTGAACTCGGGCTGACCGAGGGCGTACAGCCCGGGCGCAACCGTGTAGTCCATCCGCCCGATGTTCGAGCGCACCCGCAAGGTCCCCCAGCGATCGGCGGAGGACAGCTCGGACGTCACCCGGGGCACGGGCCCCAGCGGGGTGTCGTGTTCCCCGGCGACGAAGGGTTGGTTCGGCCGATCCGCGCCCTGCCAGGGCTGCGTCGCGGGGCCTCAGCAAGGCTCCGCGCTGTCCCGGGCCCGGCCGGCCGTATCGCTGCGTGTGTCATTCACGGCAGCCACCGTAGACGGCGGCCGCGGGTGTGACAAGGGGAAGTCAGCGACCGGCGAGGGAATCCTCCAGCGGCCAGCACCGGGAGCTGCTCGAGCAACTCGGCGACCCGGCGGCTCCGCACCCCCCCGCGTCCAGCTACGTGGCCCCGGACTCCCCGGAGCCCTGCCCCGCCGGGTAGTGGCGGTCCCACCAGGCCCGCGCCCGCTCCCGGCTCCACGGCTCTGCCACCGGCACCTCCGCCAACGCGTCGAGCAGCGCCCCGGCGTCGGCCGGTCGAGCGGCGGGGTCCTTCTCCAGGCATGTCATCAGCACCCGCTCCATCGCCGACGGAACCGGCACGCCGATGTCCGACGGGGCGGAGGGAGCCTGTTCCAGGTGCCCCATCAGCACCTTCGTCGCGCTGTTGCCCTCGAACACGTGATGGCCGGTCAGCAGGAAGTGACCCACGCACCCCAGGGCATACAGATCGATCCGGTGGTCGTAGTCCGCCTCGCCGCGGATCAGCTCCGGGGCCATGGTGGCCGGCGTCCCCAGGGTCACCCCCTCGACCGTCAGCTGGTCCACGCTGGCGCTCCCGTCCGCCGGAGCTCGCACCAGCCCGAAGTCCAACACCTTGATCAGGTCCACCTCCAGGCCGTAGCGGCAGGTGATGAGGTTGGCCGGCTTGACGTCGCGGTGAATCAGCCCGCGCGCGTGGGCCTCGGCCAGCGAGGCGCACACCTGGGTCAGGTAATGGACCACCCGCTCGGAGGGCAGCGGGCCGTGCTCGTCCACCAGGGTCTGCAGGTCCGTGCCCTCCAGCAGCTCCATCACCGCGTACAGCGAGCCCTTCTCGGTGATCCCGAAGTCGTACAGCTGCACCGTGTGCGGGGAGCGCAGCGATGCTGTGATCTCGGCCTCCCGCTCGAATCGCTGCACCGCCAGCCGCCGGGTCGCGGCGTCCCGCCCCCCCAGCAGCTCCGGGTGGATCAACTTGATCGCCGCCTCCCGGGCCAGCAGCCGGTGGTGAGCCTTCCAGACCTCCCCCATCGAACCCTCGCCCAGGGGCGCCACCAGCTGATAGGAACCCAGCTCCCGGGCCCGCGCGGCCTGGCTCTCCAGCCGGTGGATGAAGGGGGTCGGGTAGACCGCCAGCGCCGCGGCCAGCGCCGACATGACCACCAGCCAGATCAGCGGAGTGGCGCCCGGAAGGCCACTGCCATGGACCGCCACGGACAGCAGCAACGCCATCGGCGCGCTCGCGGCTGCAACCAGCGCCGCCAGCACGAACCCGCCGCCGCGGAGGGGCACCACCATCGGGTACAGCACGATCCAGACGCAGACGAAGGGGAAACCCACCTGGGCCGCGGTGGACGGGCGAGGCTGCCACTGTTCGAACAGGGAGATCAGCACGGCCGCCGCCACGAAGTACAGCAGGCCCACGTCGTCCACCCGCGCCGTCGGGATCCGGCGGCCGCGAGCCAGCAGGAACAGCCCCACCGAGACGGCGATCAGGGTGTTGGCCGCCAGGTGGTCGATGGGGAACACCAGCGGACTCTCCAGGCCGCGACCGGGGAGCAGGGCCGCCAGGTGATCCGGCGTATGGGTCAGGCAGTAGACGGCGTAGGCCACCAGGGTCGCGATGGCCGTCTGCAGGGACGCCCAGCCGAGCCGCTCCCGCCCCTCGTCGGATGCGGGCGCGACGGTCGCCATGCTGCCGGTCGACATGTGCACCGCGACGTTGGAGCGCGGCGCCGGACCGCCTGAGCGCTGGGTCCGGCCGCCGTGGGACCTGACCTCGACCGTACGCACGGTGGACGACGGCGAGCGCGGCTTGCCCGCCCCGGGCACCATCCGCTCCAGCAGCGATTCGAATCCCTCTGGATCCCGGCTCACGGTGCCCTCACCCCTCATCCTTCCAGCGGGATGTCAGCCGGTGCAGCCACTGGCGGCTGACCCCCAACAGCTCGGCAGCCCGGGTGCGGTGGCCGCCGGCCTCGGCCAGCGAGGCCTCCACCAGCCGCCGCTGATAGGCATCGGTGGCCTCGGCCAGATCGACCGGCAACGGAGGCAGGCCGCCCTTCGGACTGCCCTCGACGCCCATCGGATCCGGCATCAAGTGTTCCGGCCGCACCACTGCTTCCCCCCGCGCGATGGCGTGGGCCAGGGAGGCGCGGACCGCGTTCTCCAGCTCCCGCACGTTGCCCGGCCACTCCCGGCGGCGGAAGGTGACCAGGGTCTCGGGCGCCAGGGTCAGGCTGAACGATCCGGGCAGCTCTTGCAGCGCCCGCTGCAGCAGGTGTTCGGCCAGTGCCGGGATGTCCGTCCGGCGATCCGCCAGCGGAGGCACCCGCAGCACGCAGGCGCCCAGGCGGTGGTAGAGGTCCGCGCGGAACCCGCCCCGCTCGTCGGGACGATCGACCTGCCGATGGGTGGCGGCCACGATCCGCCCGCGGAAGGGCCGCTCGCGGTCCCCGCCGACCCGCTCGAACGTCCGCTCCTGCAACAGGCGCAGCAGCTTGACCTGGATCGGCGCGGGCAGCTCACCCACCTCGTCCAGGAAAAGGGTGCCCTCGCCCACCCGCTCGACCACGCCCGAGCGCCTTCGGTCCGCGCCGGTGAACGCGCCCTGTTCGTGACCGAACAGGGTCGACTCCGCCAGGGACTCGGGGATCGCCCCGCAGTTCACCGCCACGAAGGGGTGTTGCGCCTGGGCCGACTGCTCGTGGATCGAGCGGGCGACCAGCTCCTTGCCGGTCCCGGTCTCGCCCAGGATCAGGGCGGGCCAGGGCATGGGTGCGAACGCGACGATCGCGAACCGCAGATCGTCCATCGCGGGCGAATCACCCGCCAGCCCCGGGATCGGCGGTGGGCGGCCTTCCTCGGGGCGTTCGGCCGGCGCCTCTCCGCGGGGCTCGAGGAAGGGGGCTGCCAGGGCGCAAAGGGCCGACAGCTGAGCCTTGGCGCGGGCGTCGAACCGGCCCGGGCGCTCCGGATCGTGCAGGTAGAGCACCCCGGTCTCGCCCACCGGAACGCAGCCCACCGACCGCACCTGGATCGCCAGCACCGATTCGACCCCCGAGAAGCGCTGGTCGGCCAGGGCGTCGTCGCTCCAGGCCGGCCGTCCTTCCCGGATCACCTGGCCGACGATGGTCTTGGAGATCACGTCCGGGGTCGGCATCGCCCGGATCACCGGGGTCTCGCCCGATACGGCGAGGGCCTCGACGCTCGGCTGCTCGATGTCCCCCGACCAGGCCAGCGCCCAGGCCCCGGGCACGCCGGTCAGCTGGCGGGCCTCGCCCCTCTAACCACTTGAAACGTCACGCAAATCCCGTAACACGGACGGGACCCCACCCCTGCTGGCACGCGGCCTGCAGGGTCTCGAGAGGTGTACGAACGGAGGCCAGCAGCGATGATGTATGCACAGCGACTCTCGTGGAGTGACAGCACCATCGTCCCGGTGACCCCCGCCGTCAGGCCGGTCGTAGCAACCGGCGATCTCACCGTGCAGCAAGTGCGCGGTCGCGGCGACCTGCGCGCCTTCGTCGGCTTTGCCCGGCGACTGCACCGGGACGACCCGGGCTTCGTCCCGCCGCTGGAGTTCCAGTTTCGGCGCAAGCTGTCCTCGCGCAACCCCCTGTTCCGCGACGCGGATCTCGTGCTGTTCCTGGCCCGCCAGGGGGCCGAGGTGGTGGGTACGGTCTCGGTGCTCCGCGACCGCCGTCACGAGCAACACACCGGCGAGCTGGTGGCCTTCTTCGGTTTCTTCGAGTGCGTGGACGACATCACCGTCGCCCGCGCCCTGCTCGAGCGCGCCGAGGTCCAGGCCAGGGCCTGGGGCGCCACCTCCCTGCGCGGCCCCCGCAACCTGAGCCGGGTCGAGGCGGTGGGGGTGCTCGTGGACGGCTTCGACACCCGTCCGCCCTTCATGGGGGGTCACACTCCGGGCTACTACCGACGCCTGCTCGAGGAGCTGGGCTTCGCCGAGCACCACGACGTTCTGGCCTACGACATCGACCTGCTCGACGAGCACGGCGGCCACGTCCCGATCCCCGACAAGCTGCAGGAGCAGGCCGACGCCGTCGACATCCCCGGCCTCCAGCTGCGACCCACCCGCTGGCGGACCTTGGGCCGCGACCTGCGACTGGCCCACGCCGTGTTCGTCGAGGCCTTCCGCGACGTGCCGGACAACACCCCCATGCCCCTGCGCCAGTTCCTCTACCAGGGCCGGCTGCTGATCGCCCTGACCCACACCTCGATGCTCCAGCTGGCCACCATCGACGGCAAGGCCGCCGGCTTCGCCCTGTGTTTCCCCGAGGTCAACGAGGCCATCGTCCACGCCCGCGGCCGGCTGTTCCCCTTCGGCTGGCTTCGCCTGCTGCTGGGCCTGCGCCACATCCGCACCGCCAGCTTCAAGCTGATCGGCGTGCTCCCCGAATACCGGAGCAGCGGCCTGCACGCCCTGATGATCCAGCGAGCCGTCGAGGGATGCCGCGAGGCCGGCTACCACCGCCTCGAGGCCTCGCTGGTCGACGCCCGCAACCACAAGATCCGCCGCGTGATCGAGCCCTCCGGCATGCAGGTCTACCGCCGCTACCGGGTCTACGAGCGGGCACTCTGATCCGGGTCGCTGACGCCAAATATTGTGCTATCATATGTAGGCACAATCGGAGGCAAGCATGGACGTCTTCACCATCCGCGATCTGCGGGCTCGGACCGGGGAGCTTGTGCGTGACGCCGAGGCCGGGAAACTGTCGGTGGTGACCAAGCACGGCCGCCCGCTCTTCGTTGCCGTTCCCTTTGACGACGCGGTGCTGGAGCAGGGCACCTCCATCGCTTTCGCCGCCAAGCTCTATGCGCTGGACATCCTCACGCTGGCCCGCGCATCGCGCCTCGCAGGGCTGTCGATGGAGGCCTTCATCGAAAAACTGGGCCACCTGGGCATCCCCGTCGTGGACTATCCCCCCGACCAGCTGGACGAGGAACTCGGCGCCGTTGGCTAGGACCGCCATCGTCGCCGACGCCAGCCCACTCATCGCCCTGGCCCGGATCGACCGCCTGGCATTGCTGGACCTCCTGTTCGAGCAGGTCCTCGTACCCCAAGCCGCGGCGGACGAGTGCACGGTCGAACTTCACCGGCCGGGAGCCAAGACGATCCACGAGGCACTCGCGGACGGCAGCCTGGAGGTCCGGGAGGTACAGAGCGGGCACCTGCTCGAGGAGTTGACTCAGCTGCTGGACGAAGGCGAGGCCCAGGCGCTCGTGATGGCGCGCGACACGGGCTTCTCGCTGTTGATCGACGAGCGGCGGGGTCGGGCCGTCGCTACCGAATTGGGTCTCCGGGTCCTCGGCACCGGGGGCCTGCTCGTCGCCGCCAAGCAGTCGGGACACGTGGCCGAGGTAGCCCCGCTCCTGGCCGCCCTCCGCGAGCGGGGCTACCGCCTGTCGGACCGTCTCGTCGAGGCGATCCTAGAGCGCTGCGACGAAGGGCCCCGCTGATACCGCGGACCCCGGCCCGGCGGTCATCATCGCCAGCAGGATCGCGTTGCCCAGGGAGCCGCCGACCACGAAGCGGTGGCGGCCGCCGGTTCGCAGGGGGGCGCCGCAGAGGGAGGCGGTGCGAAACAGAGCCTGGTAGGTGGGGCGGTCACCGTGGAGGCGGGCGCCGGCCAGGGCGAAGCCGGTGGCCGGGTCGGCCGCCTTGACCGCCACGCGCATAGCCCAATCCTCCCTATCCGCCCGAACCGAGGGCTTCGTGCGTATCCCCAGGTGGAATGGTACGTTACGAGGCGCCGATGTGGGCCTATTGCCGTGGACGCTCTCTCCTGCCGCTGACGACGGTGTGCCTGCTGTGCGCCTGCGACTCCGGCGACACCGATCCCTTCTCACTGAACTCCAACCTTCCGCTGGTGTGGATCGACACCAACGGGGTGGACGTGGACAGCGACGAGTTCTGGGACGAGGACGACTCCCGGGCCTGGGTGCCTGCGACCGCGACGTTCATCGAGCCCGACGGCGAGGGGCTGGCAAGCCTGGACGACGCGCCGGCCTGGAGCGGCCAGGCCGGCCTGCACGTGCGGGGCAGCAGCTCGGCCGAGGAGTACGACAAGAAGTCCTACGCCCTGGAGACCTGGGGCGACGGCGGCGCGGACCTGGACGTCTCCCTGCTGGGACTGCCCTCCGATGAGGACTGGATCCTCCATGGGCCCTTCTCGGACAAGACGCTGATGCGCAACCACCTGATGTACACCTGGAGCCGGGACGTGGGTCGGTACGCGGCGCGGACGGTGTTCGTCGAGCTGTGGCTGGACGACGGCGACGACGGCCTCGACATGGAGGGCGACTACCGGGGCGTCTACCTGCTGATGGAGAAGGTCAAGCGTGACGCAGATCGGGTGGACATCGTGGAGCTGGACCCCCCGGACGAGACCGAGCCCGACATCAGTGGCGGCTACCTGCTCAAGAAGGACTGGGTGGACGAGGAGCGGCCCGAGACCTTCCTGGTCACCGATCGCTACGAGGACGTGATCCTGTTCGTGGACCCGGATCCCGACGCGATCACGGACGCCCAGCGGGACTGGATCACCGGGTACCTGGACGAGTTCGAGACGGCCCTGGCCGGCCCCGACTTCGGCGATCCGTCCGCGGGCTACGCCCCCTTCATCGACGTGGACTCCTTCATCGACCACCACCTGCTGGTGGAGCTGGGCCGCAACGTGGACGGCTACGTGCTGTCCACCTTCCTGCACAAGGACCGGGAGGGCCCGCTGACCATGGGGCCGATCTGGGACTACAACGGCGCCCTGGGCAACGCGGACTACTTCGAGGCCTGGGAGACCGAGGGCTGGCACTTCGACTACCCCGGCTTCCCCGAGAACAACCCCACCGCGTACGAGTGGTACTGGCGGCTCTTCGAGGATCCGGACTTCCGGGCCCGCTACGCCGAACGGTGGTTCGAGCTGCGCGAGGGGCCCCTGGCCACCGAGGCACTGCTGGGCGAGGTCGACCGGGTGGCGGCCCTGCTGGATCAGGGCGCCGTGGAGCGAAACTTCGCGCGCTGGGACGTGCTGGGCGAGTACGTCTGGCCCAACGACGAGGGCTTCGAGGACCGGGAGAGCTATTCCGAGGAGATCGGCTACCTGAAGGGGTGGATCGAGGACCGTTCGGGGTGGATGGACGAGGCGATCGCGGACGAATACCTGGAGAGACGATGACGCGGGCGAGCGGGCGCTGGAGTTGGATGGCGTTGACGGCCAGCCTGTGGCTGATGGGCTGCCCCCAGGACGACGACGACGTCAGCGGCGACGACGACGTGACGGGTGACGACGACACCGGGGACGACGACACCACCGAGGTGGACCCGATCCACGTGGAGATCACCCCGGGCTGCGAGAACCTGGACCACCGCCACTGCAGCCTGCCCTACCCTTCGGACCGTTACCTGGCCGAGGACGGGGATACGGCCACCGGCTTCCGCCTGGCCATCGAACCGGAGTTCCTGCCCGAGCCGGTGGACACCGACAACTTCGATTTCACCCCCTACGAACGGCTCGACGGGTACTCCCCAGCGACCCAGGTCATGGTGCTCTGGGACTCCCCGGCCGACCTCTCCGACGCCGCGCTGGTGGACGACATCGGCCGTTCACTGGAGGACGACTCACCCACGGTGATCGTCGACCTGGCCGACGGCAGCTGGATCCCCCATTGGGTCGAGAACGACTACCGGGCCCAGTACGACGACGAGACCGTTCTCTACATCCGGCTGGCCGGGATCCTGGAGGAGGACCACGCCTACGCCGTCGCCCTGCGAGACCTGGCCGACGACGATGGCCAACCCTTCGAGTCGTCGGACGCCTTCGCCGCCCTGCGAGACGGCGTCCCCACCGACGCCGACGAGATCGAGGACCGCCGGGCGGGCTTCGAGGAGATGTTCACGATCCTGGCGGACGCGGGGGTCGAGCGCGGATCCCTGCAGCTGGCCTGGCGGTTCCACACCGCGTCCGGCGAGACCATCCGCCGGGACATGCTCCACATCCGTGCCGACGCCCTCGACCGGCTGGGCCCGGATGGCATCGGCTGCACGGTGACCTCGACCGAGGACGGCTACGGCGGCGACGGCAAGACCTACCGCCGGGTGCGGGGCACCTACACCGTGCCCCTGTACATGGACAGCACCGAACCCCCCACCCGCTTCGTGCGCGGCGGCGACGACCTGCCCGCCTACCAGGGGGATCACGAGATCGAGTTCACCGTGATCCTGCCCCAGACCCTGGTCGACGGCGGCGCCCACCCCGGACCGCTTGTGACCTTCGGCCACGGCCTGCTGGGCAACGGCGAAGGCACCATCAGCTCCGGCGACGTGCGGGACATCGCCTACCGCGGCGAGGTGATCCTGCTGGCCACGGACTGGGACGGAATGAGCTCCGAGGACGTGCCCACCGTCGGCCTGGCCCTGGCCGATCCCAACCTGTTCCCCAGCGTCACCGAGCGGCTGCAGCAGGGCATGGTCAACCAGATCGCCCTGACCCGGACCTTCGCCGGCGTCTGCTCGGACCTGCCCGAGTTCCAGGCCGAGGGCGTCGACCTGATCGACACCTCCCGGCTCTTCTACACCGGCGTCTCCCAGGGGGGCATCTTCGGCGGTACCCTGACCACGATTTCACCGGACATCGACAGGGGTGTGCTGCTGGTCAACGGCGCCGTCTTCCCGGTGATGATGGAGCGCAGCATCGACTACGCCCCCTACTACCCCCTGTTCGAGTTCGCCTGGCAGAGCCGGCTGGACCAAGCGATCCTGCTGCCCCTGGCCCAGCACTTGTGGGACGCGTCCGAGCCGTCGGGCTACCTGCAGCACGCCACGTCCGGCCTGCCCGGCATCGGCCCCAAGGAGGTGCTCAGCCTCTCGGTGGTCAACGACTCCCAGGTGCCCAACGTGTCCACCAACCAGGCGATGCGGATGGCCGGCGTCCCGGTCATCGAGGGTTCCGCGCTGGAGCCCTGGGGATTCCCTGTGGAGACCGCGCCCTACAGCGGCTCGGCGCTGATCTATGTAGACATGGGCGACCGGGACGTGCCCGAGGGTAACGTCTTCCCCGAGACCAACGACAACGGCCACTCCAACGTCGGCAAGACCGACATCGCCCTGCAGATCATCCAGCCCTTCCTGGAGACCGGCGTGGTCCAGATGCCCTGTGACGGGATCTGCGATCCGGACTGACCGTTGCCGCGCCTCGCCGCCGGGGGTTAGATCGACTTTCCGGGTGCCATGGCACCCCCGAACCCCACCCCGGGTGGTGGCCTGGAGACCCCATGACCAGCAAGAGCCCCCGCTACACCCTCGACGAGGGGCAGCGGTTCGTGATCGACGAGTACAACTGGGCGCGATCGTTCCAGAACTTCCTGCCGGGGATCGCGGGCAAGTGGGGGATCCCGACCTGGTGCTACTACGTGAGCCGGCACCAGGGGATCTGCTCGATGGGGGTGAACGACAAGAACCACCAGATCCTGGAGTTCCTGTCGTTCAACAAGGCCGTGGCCCAGGTGGGGCGGGTGGGCTACCGGACCTTCCTGCGAGCGGACGGCGGGGAGGTCTACGAGCCCTTCCGCAAGGTGCGGGACCCGCGGATCCGCCAGCGGATGATCGTCTCGTCCGGCGAGCTGGAGATCCGGGAGGTCCACGAGGGGCTGGGGCTGGAGATCCAGGTGGTCTACTTCGCCCTGGTGGGCACCCGGGTGCCCGCGCTGGTGCGGCAGGTACGGATCCGGAACGTGGGTGACCAGGCCCGCGATCTCGAGCTCCTCGACGGCCTGCCCCACGTGTTCCCGGCCGGGGTCGACCAGGAGATCATCCACGTCATCCCCCGCCACATCGAGGGCATGATCGAAGTGGCGGAGCACCGGGCCGTGCCGCTGATGCGGCTCAAGCAGACCCCCGGCGACGTGGAGCAGGTGTCCCGCATCGAGGGCGGTAACTTCTACACCGGCTTCGTCGACGGGGCGCAGGTGACCGACCTGGTGGTGGATCCGGCGGTGGTCTTCGGCCAGGCCGAGAACTACGACGTGGCCTGGGCGTTCGAGGACTCGCCCCTGGCGCAGCTACGAGCGCGGGCCCAGATCCGCCGCAACCGCACCCCCTGCGCCTTCGTGCCCCACGCGATCCGGCTGGCCCCGGGCGAGGAGACCTCGATCTGCGCCTACCTGGGCTACGTGCCGCGGGACACCGATCTGGACCCGCTGCTGGACGCGGCCGCCGATCCCGCCTTCGCCCCGGCCAAGCGCGGCGAGCAGGCGCGGCTGCTGGGCCAGATCAAGGACGTCTGCCTGACGGTCACCGCCGACCCGACCTTCGACGAGTACTGCCAGCAGACCTTCCTGGACAACGTGATCCGCGGGGGCATGCCCCTGTCCTTCGACACCGCCGACGGCCCCAGCGCCTTCTACCTGTACTCGCGGCAGAATGGCGACCTGGAGCGAGACTACCACTACTTCGTGGTCGACCCGACCTACCTCTCCCAGGGCACGGGCCACTACCGCTCCGTGCTGCAGAATCGCCGCTGCGACACCTGGTTCTTCCCCGAGATCGAGGACTTCAACGTCCGCCTGTTCACCTCCCTGACCCAGCTGGACAGCTACAGCCCCCTGGAGGTGCTGCAGTCCACCTACGCGGTGAAGGACCGTGATGGGATCGACGTCTGGCTGGCGGAGCTGGCCCCCGACGCGGACGCCCGCGCGGCCCTGACCACGGCCGTGGTCGGCAGCTTCGCCCCCGGCGAATTCGTCATGAAGCTCGAGGACCTCGGGCTGCTGGGCGACCGGGACCGGGAGGCGCTGGTCCGCGACCTGCTGGGGTATTGCAGCGAGAACGAGGTGGGCGGGCGGCTGCACCTGGGGTTCTGGGTCGACCACTGGAGCTACAACCTCGACACCCTCGAGGTGGTGTTGATGGTCTACCCCGAGCGGCTGGGCGAGCTGCTGCTGGAGCGGCTGGACTACACCTTCTTCGACAACCCGGACCAGGTGCGGACGCGGGAGCAGAAACACGTGTTCCACCGCGGCCGGGTTCGTCAATACGACGCGGTGGTCACCGACGAGGAGAAGCTGGCCCAGATCGCCGCCCGCGCCGAGCTGTCCAACCGGGTGCGGGGCGGCCATGGCGACGGCGAGGTCTACCGGACCCACCTGCTGGGCAAGCTGCTGGTGCTGGTGGCCAACCGCGCAGCGACCCTGGACCCGGACAACGTGGGCGTCGAGATGGAGGCCAACAAGCCGGGCTGGAACGACTCGATGAGCGCGGTGGCCGGCATCTTCGGATCGTCCGTGGGCCAGGCCTTCGAGCTGGAGCGGATGAGCCGCTTCCTGCTGGACGCCCTCGGCCGGGCGGGGCTGACCGATGAGGACGAGGTGGCCCTGTTCGAGGAGTTGGCCGAGCTGATCGGCGGGCTGGCCAACGCCCTCGAGCAGCGCCTCGCCAGCACCGCCGAGGACCGGCGCTTCGCCTACTGGAACAAGAGCCACGACCTCAAGGAGGCCTACCGGGCGCGGGTCCGGATGGGCGTCTCCGGCCGCGATGTCCCGATCCCGGTCGGGTCGATCCGCGCCTTCCTGTCCCGGGTGGTGGCCCTGTTCGACGAGCTCTACGAGCCACAGAATCGCGCACGCGCCTTCCACGAGAGCGGCGTGCCGTACATGTACCTGAGCTACGACGTGCCGGAGTTCGAGGAGCTGCTCGACGGCGACGGCCAGCCCCAGCTCAGCCACCAGGGTTATCCGCTGGTGCGGCCGACCCGATTCGAGCGGCGCCCCCTCAAGCTGTTCCTCGAAGGTCCGGTCCACTACCTGCGCGCCCACCCCGAGCGCCGCGACGAGGTCTACGGCCCGGTCAAACAAAGCGACATCTGGGACCGGCCGCTGTCGATGTACAAGGTCTGCGAGTCCCTGGCCGACGAGACCTTCGAGATCGGACGGGTCCACGCCTGGGGCGCGGGCTGGATCGAGAACGAATCCAATTACACCCACATGTCCTACAAGTACCTGCTGGAGCTGATCCGCTCGGGGCTGGTGGAGGAGTTCTGGGCCGATGCCCGCACCGGGCTGATGTCGTTCCTGGACCCCGAGGTCTACGGGCGCTCCCCGCTGGAGAATGTCTCGTTCGTGGTCAGCTCGGCCTTCGCCGATCCGTCGATGCACGGCCAGGGGCTGCAACCGCGGCTGTCGGGCGTGACCAACGAGATGTTGCACATCTGGGTGCTGATGATGGCCGGCGAGCGGCCCCTGTTCCTGGACGACGACGGGCAGCTGGGGATACGCCTGGCGCCGAGCCTGCCAGACTGGCTGTTCACCGACGCGCCGCGCACCGTGCGCTGGCAGCTGACCGGGACCGAGCACCGGGAGCTGGAGATCGGCGCGAACTCCCTGGCCTTCCTGCTGTTCGGCCGCTGCCTGGTGACCTACCACAACCCGTCGCGGCTCCCGACCTGGGACTCCGCGTGCCGGATCCTGCGGTACCACCTGACCCACGACGACGGCCGCGCCGAGACCGTCGAAGGCGACACCCTGGGCGCCGCCCAGGCCCAGGCCGTCCGCGAGGGACGGATTCCGCGAATCGACGTGGATCTGGGCTGAGCGGGCTACTCGGCCGGGAGAGCAAAGGCCTGGTCGAGGGTCGTGGCCACGTCCGTCAGCGTCCCGGCGTCCGCGGGCCGGAAGATCAGCTCATCGTAGCTGTTGCGCGGGTCCAGGCCGTGGCCCAACCCATCGTAGTAGCGGAACGTGAGGTTGGACTTGTGCCAGTCGATCTCGTTGGCCGCCTGGACCCCCATCGCGTGATAGGCGGGGGTCTGGTTGTCCAGCAGGCCAGCAAAGAACACCAGCGGGATCTCCAGCCGCTCGATCAGCGCGCCGGGCGCCGGGTATTCGGTCTCGCGGCGAGTGTAGTTGGCCGGGATGAGCTCCCGGACGAGCAGGTTGCTGAAGTTGCCGCCCATGAACTCGGCCTCGGTCAGAGCCCCGTCACCATCGGGATCGATGGGCCCCAGGTCGGCGGCCAACGCCACGCCGATCGGATGGGCAGCCATCTCGTCGGCTGACAGCACCCGATCGCCGTCCCCGTCGATGGCCCGGAACGTGCCCAGGGAGCGGTAGATCACCTGCTCGAAGGCCACGGTCTCCAACTTCGCGCCGTAGAACCCGATCATCCCGACGCCAGCGATCCACTCGTTCTCACCGGCCACCAGCAGGCCGAGGGTCGTGCCCTGGCTGTGGCCCAGCAGGTGCACCTGCGCAGCCGGGAAGCGCTCCTTGGCCTGGACTGCCACTGCGGCTGCGTCCTCCACCAGGTAACGCAGTCCGTCACTCTGGAAGGCGGAGAAGGCGGGTTCCTCCGAATAGAGCGGATCTGTGGCCAGTCTCTGACGCACGACGTAGGACCGCTTGTCGTACCGGACAGTGGCGAATCCAGCGGTCACCAGGACGTCGGACAGCCGCTCGAAGAATCGGTTGGGCTGCTGGCCCTCGGTCCAGACGCTCAGGTCCTCGTCCATGTCCTGGGGGCCCGATCCGTGGATCAAGACCACCACCCGGGTCACGTCCTCGTCCTTGGTTCTTGGCGGAACGGTCACCTTGCCCGGCAGCTCGAACCCCTCCAGGCCGGTGAAGACCACCTCGTCGACCCGCGGCTCCGGTGGTGCCTTCTTCTTCTTGGCCCGGGCGACTCCGCAGGGGACCCCCAGCGCCAGGATCAGCGCGCCAAGCCACACTCGCTTCCATGACATCGTCGACTCCCTCCTCGCCCCCGGAAATGGGGACTGCCGACGCAGCATACTCCGGGTTGATAATCTACCGGTCGGTAGATGTCGTTCAGCGATTCCGGGGAGGATAGGGATCGATACTCGAAAATCCGTTCCGTTGCTGTGCAGGCGTACTCCTGCTCGTCAGCTGGCCGTGAGGGATCACACTTCCCCGGGGAGGATCCGTGAGCCGCCGCCTACATGGCCGACCGCATCGCGCCGCCCGTGCGACCCCTCTGAATTGAGGCGCGACCCGCGCCGCAAGTATCATCGCCCTGCGTGAGCGACCCCATCCCATCCCCCCGGCGCTTCCTGGCGGCCTGGAGCGCGCTGCTGGCCGCCGCCTCGGTCCTGCTGTGTATCCACCCTGTGGTGGAACCCGACTTCTTCCTGCACACCATGCTCGGCCGCGACGTGCTGCGCAGCGGCTCGCGGGTGGTGGTCGAGTCGGCCAGCTACATCGACGCCGGCGTGCAGCGGCCGGTGCCCCAGTGGCTGTGGAGCGCCACCCACAGCCTGCTGTACGACGCGGGTGGGTGGACGCTGGTGTACGCGGCCATGGCCCTGGTGGTGGCGGCCTGCGCCGTCGCGCTGGTGGCCCTGCTCGCCAGGACGCGACCCGCCGCGCCGGGAGCGGTGGCGCTGATCTCCGGCGCGACCATGGCCCTGGCTGCCAGCCGGATGCGGCTGCGCCCGCAGACCCTGGCCATCCTGATGGCGGTCGGCGCGATCCTGCTCTCGCGCCGCTTCACCGACACCCGCGGCCGCGGCCGCTGGCTGGCGGCGGCGGGGCTGATCGCCGTCGAGGTGGCCTGGGCCCAGGTCCACGGCAGCTTCGTGCTGGTGCCGATGGTCTGCGCGGCCGTGGTCTGGTATCCGGCCCTGCGCAGGCGCGACCCCCGCGACCTGCTGGAGCACGGGTTGCTGCTGGCGCTGCTGGGTGCCGGCCTGCTGACGTCGGTCTGGGGCACCGGGGTGGTCGAGTACGTGCTGCACCATGCGGCCGGCGACGCCAAGCAGCACATCTCCGAATGGGCCGCCCCCACCTGGGCCTCGTTCCACCCCCTGCGTTCGACCATCGGCCCCACCTTTGCCGCCCTCTGGCTGGTGGGCCTCGGCGGCATGCTCCGCGCCCGCAAGCTGTGGTGGACCGAGCTGTCCATGGCGCTGCTGGGGCTGTACCTGTTCTCCACCGCCCTGCGCTTCGGCGCCATGGGCGGGATCCTGGTGGCCCCGCTGGCGGTGGCCGGCGCGGCCGAGCTGGGGCGCTCGCTCCCCTGGCCCCGGCTGGCCCGCAGCCTGGCGATGGCCGTGGCGCTGCTGGTGCTGATCCGCTTCGGGGTCCGCATCCACGACCGGCTCGGGCCGCTGGGACGCGTGGGCATGGCCGAGGGGCATCACCCCACCTCGGTGGCCCGCTACCTGGCGCAGCAACCCGCGGGGGTGCGGGTGCTCGGGGATCTGTCGGTGGGGGCGCCGGTCGCCTACTGGCTGGACGGGCACGCCCTGAACTTCGTGGACACCCGCACGCCCCTGCACTTCGATGCCACCGACTACGGCCTCGCCCGCGACGCCTGGCTGAACGCCGAGATCCTGGACCGGACGGCGGCCCACCACGGCGTCGACGTCATCGCGGTGGCCCGCAACGAGCCCACCTGCCCGCTGGTGAGCGGGGGCTGGCAGCCGGTGGTGGTCGACGCGCGGTTCACCACCTTCGCGCGGGTGGGGGAGGGCACGCAGCTGACGACCCTGGTGCCCTGCGGCGGCGAGTACGTGCGCCCCGACGCCTGCGCCGACGGCGGCGCGGCGATGGGCGCGGAGATCGACCGGCTCTCGGCCTGGCTCGACGAACCCTTCCACGCATTCCTGCGGGCGGAGCACGCAGCGCGCTGCGAGGCCGATCCACGTCGGGCGGCCGACGACGTCCCACCCGCTTCCCGGGCCCGGGAGTACCCGGGAGCGCGGACCCGCCTGCTGGCTCGCATCGACCTGCTGGAGGGACGGGTCGACGATGCGCTGGACCGGCTGGCCCCGGGCATCGCCACCGGCGACCCGGCCGACCTGGCCCTGGCCGGCCCCGCCCTGTTCGACGGCTCCGACCCCGAGCGCGCCATCGGCCTGCTGGGGTCCTACGCCGCCGCCAAGGGCGACGCGACGCCGGCCGCCGTGCGCGCCGATCTCGCCTGGCTCTGCACCCAGGTGGGCGACGCCGAGTGCGCCCGCTTCCACGGCTTCCGCGCCGCCGCCGCCGGTCATCCCCGCACCGCCGAGCCGCTACAGTGGCTGGCAGCGAACCATCCCGACCCGGGCACGCGCGCCGAAGCCGACCGCTGGCTCCAGCTCCTGTAGACTCGTCCGGCCGACCGAGGAGGATGTCATGCGTGGCTGGATGATCGCGGCAGCGGGGATCCTGCTGGCGACCGGGTGTGGGGACTACAACATCAGCGAGTCGGACAACGACGGCGACGGCTGGACCCAGGAGGAGGGGGACTGCGACGACCAGAATGCGGAGGTCCACCCGGCGGCCACCGAGGCCTGCAATGGCATCGACGACGACTGCGATCAGCAGCTGGACGAGGGGTTCGACCAGGACGGGGATGGGTACACCGTCTGCGGAGCGGACGGGGCGCCGGAGACCGACGACGACGATTGCGACGACCTGGACGCGGAGATCCACCCGGGCCAGGACGAGCTGGAGTGCGACGGGACCGACAACGACTGTGACGGGACCACCGCCGACGGGCCGGACGCCGATGGGGACGGAGCGACCGCCTGCGAGGACTGCGACGACGACGACCCCGGCCTGAACCTGGACGATGCGGACGGGGACGGTGCCGACACCTGCTCGGGGGACTGCGACGACAGCGACGCGACCCTGAACGGGAACGACAGCGACGGCGACGGCGTCACGACCTGCGACGGGGACTGCGACGACGCCAACGTGAACGTCTGGCCGGGGGCCGAGGAGATCTGCGACGGGGTGGATGACGACTGCGACGGGGTGGTGCCCGACGACGAGGTGGACGACGACGGCGACGGCCACCTGGCCTGCGACGAGTGTGATGACGGTGACGCGGCGGTCTACCCGGGAGCCCCGGAGCTGTGCGACGGGATCGACAACGATTGCGACGGCGCGCTGCCGGCCGACGAGGTGGACGACGACGGCGACGGGTACCTGGCCTGCGGCGAGTGCGACGACGGCGACGCGGCCAGCTATCCGGGCGCAGCCGAGCTGTGCGACGGGATCGACAACGACTGCGACGGCGCGCTGCCCGTCGACGAGGCCGATGCGGACGGGGACGGCGAGATGGGCTGCGCCGGCGATTGCGACGACGGCAACCCCGACGTGTACACGGCCGCCCCGGACCTCTGCGACGGTGTCGCCGACAACGACTGCGACGGTGTAACGGATCCGCTGGAGGCCGACGTGGATGGGGACGGCTACTCGATCTGCGACGACGACTGCGACGACGGCGAGCCGCTGGCCAATCCGGGCCTGGCCGAGATCTGCAACGACTGGATCGACAACGACTGCGACGGAGCCGCGCCGGGCTGCGGCCTGGCCGGGACGATCCCGCTGGCCCTGGCCGACGCCAAGCTCATCGGCGAGGAGTCCGGCGACAAGCTCACGGACCTGCAGGGGATGGACGCGGCGGGCGACGTGAACGGGGATGGGATCGACGACGTGATCGTGGGTGCGCAGTTCCACGACGCGGTCGGAACTGACGCTGGCGCCGCCTACCTGGTGCTGGGGCCTCTCCAGGGTACGGTCGACCTGTCGGCCGCGGACGCGAAGCTGCTGGGCGAGGGGGAGGAGGACCACGCGGGATCCTCGGTGGCGGGCGTAGGCGACACCAACGGCGACGGCTACGACGACCTGATGGTCGGCGCCGGGGCCCACGACGGGGCCGGCTCGCTCATGGGCGCTGCCTACCTGGTGCTGGGCCCGGTGGCGGGCACGGTCGGGCTGGGCTCGGCCTCCGCCAAGCTCGAGGGCGAGGCCGACGGTGATCGGGCCGGCTTCCCTGTCGCCCGGGCGGGCGACGTGAACGGCGACGGTTTCGACGACGTGCTGGTCGCCGCCCGGATGAACGACGCGGGAGGGGAGGATGCGGGCGCCGCCTACCTGCTCCACGGCCCCCTGCCAGGCGGCGCGCTGAGTCTCTCGGCTGCCGACGCCCGTTTTGTCGGCGAAGCGGCGGGGGACGAGGCCGGGCTGCGGATCAACGGCGCAGGCGACCTGGATGGTGACGGCTACGACGACCTGCTGATCGGCGCCTGGAAGGCGGATACGGGCGGGTCGGACGCGGGCGCGGTCTACGTGATCTACGGCCCGGTGGCCGGGGACCTGTCCCTGTCCGCCGCCGACGCCCGGCTGGAGGGTGAGGCTGCGGGCGATTTTGCGGGCAACCCCGTGGCCGCCGCCGGGGACGTGGATGGAGATGGCTTCGGGGACATCCTGGTGGGCGCCCGTGGCAACGACGGCGCCGACGCGGGGGCTGGCGCGGCCTACCTGCTCTACGGCCCGGTCTACGGGACGATCCCCCTGGCCCTGGCCGACGCCCGCCTGTTGGGGGAGACCGCCGGAGACAACGCCGGAGTGAGGGTCGCCGGCCCCGGCGACGTGGACGGCGACGGCCTGCACGACCTGCTGATCGGCGCCCTCAACCACGACGGCGGCGGCACCGACGCCGGGGCCGCCTACCTGCTGTACGGCGCACCCATCGGTACCCTGTCCCTGTCCACCGCCGACGCCGTCCTGACCGGAGAAGCGGCTGATGACGGCGCCTCCAAATGGCTCGCCGGCCCCCTCGACGTGGACGGCGACGGGTACTTCGACCTGCTGATCTCCGCCCACGGCAACGATGCCGGCGGCACCAACGCCGGAGCGGCCTACGTGGTTCTAGGCGGTGGGATGTAAACTCGGCCTCGCCGTGGACTCGGGAGAACCCATGAAAAAGCTGCTCTTCCCATGTCTCGTTGTAGCCCTCGGTTGCGGTAGCGCCGCCACCGATCCCGCGGACGCCGGGACGGACGCCACCGCGGCGGAGGTCGAGGCGCCCACCCCCACCCCGACGCCCGTCCCGGCCGAACCCGTCGAGGACATCTCGGACGTGGCCTTCGATCCGGTCCCCCGGGAAGGGTTCTTCCCCTTCGAGCCGTTGAACGACGAGTGGATGACGGCCCGGGGGATCAACATCGAGGCGGACGCGGTGCGGCGAACCGGCTACCGGACCGCCAAGCTGGTCATCGACGATGGCGAACAGGAGGCGAGCGCGGCAGACCTGGCGACGATGGAAGCCCGCTACTGCAAGGGCTCGGATGTGCGGGCCTGGAACGAGGACCGCTGCGAGGCCCTCGCTGCCCGCACCTGCGAGGGTGACACCTGCCATTACCGCCACATCGGCAACTGCTCGGGTCTGATCTTCGGCCAGGGGGTCCTGCTCACTGCGGCCCACTGCGTGGACGGGATGGTCGACCATCCGGAACGGGCGAAGAACTCGGCGGTGCTGATGCCCGGTCCCTATGGCACCCCCGACCGCCTCGCCATCGGCGACATCACCGTGGGCAAGCAGGACTTCGATCACCACTGGGTCGCCCTGGGCGAGGAAAACCCGGTGGATGTGGCGACCATCGTCATCGAGGACCGGGGCGCGCCGCCGGTCGAGATCGCCACGGAGCTGCCCGCAGCGGGATCCCCGCTGTTCCTGGTCGGCTATCCCCGGGTCGAGCGCCGACCGGCCGCGGACCGCAAACGATCGGGCTACGAGTTGAACTTCGGCACCCCCACCGCCAGCTTCGGCACCCTCGTGGACGCGAACGCCAAGGACCTGCCCCTGTGCAACGTGGATGGCATGCAGGAGCACTGGGCGCTGGCCAAGGACTGCCCCGAAGGCGAGGTCGAGGTGGACGGCGAGGGCACCTGGAAGGGCGTCATCAGCCGCTCGGTCGCCCTGGCCGACTTCGATTCGTGCAACGGCTACTCGGGCGCTCCGGTGATGGACGCCGGGGGGCGGCTCGTCGGGGTCAACATCACCCTGACGGGCCAGACCGATCCCCAGGAGCGCTTCGACCCCGAGACCCGGATGGTGTTCGTGCCCATCGCACCGGCCATGAAACGGCTCGGGCTCGAAGCCCAGTGAGGCGCCGTCTACTTGACCTGACCGTCCCCCGGCGCGAGCTGGCCGAAGCTCACCTCCGCGTCCTCGCCCAGCTCCATCCGCCCCGTCAGCCGATAGGCTCCTGCGATCAAGCCGCCGATGAGGATTGCACCCAGGGCGACCCGGAGGAGGAACTCCCCGCGTTCGACGACCGTGTCCGAGCAGATCTCCCAGATCCCGCCGACCGCGCCGCCTCGCAGCGCCAGTCCGCCCCCTCCGCCCGCGGCCTGGAACCCGACCAGCCCGCCGATTCCATACGCCAGCACCCCCACCGCCAGCCCGCAGCTCAGTGCCAGCACCCCCACCGACATGCCGCAGCTGATCGCCAGCAGACCCCGGGCGATCACCCCCACCGCGACCACCCCGGTGGGCTGGATGCCCAGCGCGAACACCCCGAACGGCGCCTCGCCGACGGCGAGCAGCGCGAAATCCCCGGGTTCGGCGGAGAATAGCTTCACCCCTCGTCCCCCCTGGCGCGGGGATCGACCGCGTCCAGCCACTCCGCGTAGGGCCCCTCGGCCCCGGGCCGGAGCCTGTCCCAGGTCCAGATCGCACGCCCCCTCTCGTCCAGGATCGTCAGCAGGTGGGGTGCCAGCCGCGCCAGCGGGGTCCCTTGCTCCGCCGCGAGCACATCCTCGGCGGCCCGCCGTCGTCGCTCGTCGCCCAGCCCGTTCGCCCGTTGCGCATACACGGCGGCGATCGCCGCGAGCACGCCCCACTGGGCACCGCCGTTCGGACGCTCCAGCCAGGCCGCCCGCGCCCGGTCCACGAAGGTGCCGTGCAGCTCCGGATCCAGTGGGGGGATGAACCCGTTGCTCTCGTCGGCGACCACCTGCAGGTGGAGATTGTCGAGCAACCGGGCGTAGAGGGGCAGGTCCTCTTCGGCCGGGGCCAGGTACCACGGCGGCGGATCCAGGGCCTTCAACCGCCCTTCGCTCTCCAGCAGCCCCAGCAGGCGGGCTGTCACCACCGGGACCGTACCGGCGATCTCCAGGTCCACCAGTTCCCCGGGCACGCGCACGCTCAGACGCAAGGTGGGGGCGGTGGGGTCGTCTGCGACACCCCAGGCCAGCGCGATGTGTTCCGCGTCCGAATCCTCCAGGACCGGCGCCACGTCGTCGAACGAGACATCCTCCGCCGTCAGGGTGAACACCCGCCTCTGGTCGGTGACCAGCATCGCCACGTCCGCGGCGGGCAGGTCCCCCAGGGCCCACATCAACTCGGTGATCACCAACGAGGCTCCGTCGATCACCGCCTCGCGTTCCTCGCCGCCCGGGAAGTCGGTGTAGGGATCCGACAGGTCGACGATCCACACCGACAGCCCACCGTCGCGCCGCGGCGGAAACACCCATCGCTCCGCGCCCTCGGTCCCGAACAGCCACACCGGGCAGTCCAGCGTCGCACCGGTCGTCTGGATCGTCTCGTCGGCCTCCCCTGACCCGCTGGAGACGGCCCCGGGGGCGCCGCCGCCGAAGTACAGCGACGAGCGGTACAGCCCGATGACGACCGCCAGGCCAGTGCCGCCACGGCGAAGAACACGGTGTCGAAGGTCTCCACGTCGCCGCCATTGTATCCGCCCCGATCCGCCGGCCAACCGACCGCCCTCGCGCGTCCCATCCCCTGGTAAGCTTCAGCCCGGAGGTCCGCCGTGCGCCCAGGTCTCTTCACAGCCATCGCCCTGCTCGCCGTGACCGTCGGCTGCGCGCCCCCGGACGACGACGCCTTCACCCGCTGGGACGCCGAGGCCGTGGTCTGCCCGAGCGGCGCGACCCTCGACGGGATCGACGTCTCCTACTGGCAAGGGGAGATCGACTGGGCCCAGGTGGCCAACGACGGGGTCGACTTCGCCTTCGTGCGGCTGGGGGACGGGCTGTTCTTCGATCCCGAGTTCCACGACAACTGGCAGAGCGCCAAGGCCGAGGGGATCGTGGTCGGGGCCTACCAGTACTTCCGTCCCGGGACCGATCCGGAAGACCAGGCCAACCTGCTGCTCCAGGAGATGGGCACCCTGCAGCCTGGCGATCTGCCGCCAGTGCTGGACGTGGAGGACGACGACGGCTACCCCGCCAACCACGTGGTCCAGGCGATCCACGACTGGATGGCGGTGGTGGAGCCGGCCATCGGCCGCGAGCCGATCATCTACACCTCAAAGTACATGTGGCAGAGCGTGGCCGGGGACTCCTACGACTTCGACGACTACCCGCTGTGGGCCGCCAACTGGTACGTCAACTGCCCGGACATCCCCACGCCGTGGAGCGACTGGATCTTCTGGCAGACCAGCGCCACCGGCTCGGTGAACGGCATCGGCGGGGACGTGGACCTGGATGTGTTCAACGGGGACATGAACGACCTGCTGGCCTTCGCGGTCCAGGGGGGGCAGAAACCCTACTGCGGAGACGGGGTCTGCAACGGCAACGAGACCCAGCAGTCATGCCCCGGGGACTGTGGCTCTCCCTGTGACGTGGTCCCCCCAGCCGGACGCATCATCGACGAGACCGACCCCTGCTACGAGGGCCACGGCACCCCCTCGTCCTGGTACGACATCGCCGACGGCTACGACGGCGCGCTGGACTTCACCTACACCACGGACTGGGCAGACGTGGACAACTACGGGGTCTGGAGCCTGGAGTTCACCGACTCCGGGACCTTCCGGGTCGAGGCCTACACCACCGCCCCCCATGCCGAGTCCGAGCAGGCCACCTACCTGGTTCGCCACCACGGCGCCGAGGACGAGGTGACCATCGACCAGTCAGCCGTCGACGGCTGGAACCTGCTGGGCGAGTTCAACTTCGATCCGGGCGGCGACCAGTGGGTGCGGCTCGACGACAACACCGGCGAACCCTACAACGGCGGCGCGACCCAGATCGTGTTCGACGCCATCCGCCTGAGCCCCGGCGGCGGCGGCGACGACGACGACACCGGAGACGACGACACCGGAGACGACGACACGGGCGACGACGACACGGGCGACGACGACGACACGGGCGACGACGACACGGGCGACGACGATACCGGCGACGACGACATCGGGCCGAACAACGACGACGACGATGACGACAACGGCCGGGGCCCACCGGACGACAACGGCGGCTGCCAGTGCACCGCCGCGCCGCAGCCCTCGACATCACCCCTGCTCCTGCTCCTGGGGCTCGCCGTGCTACGGCGCCGGTCCTGATCCAGGACGATCGCCACGTCCCCACGGGCAGCTTGCTGCCCATGCCACCCGTCCCGTGAGAGTCGCGTTTTCTGGGGGGGGCTTCGGGTGGCACGGCGAACTTGTTCGCCGTGTTCGCTGGCACCTGCGCCCGGCACCTGCGCCCGGCTAGGGCTGCGCGATCAGGGCGAAGCGGACGACGAGCCGCGGGCCGATCACGATCCGGTCCCGGGGCAGTCCCCCGGCCTCCAGCCAGCCGATCAGCGCCTGGACCACCTCGTGCTTGACCGAGATCAGGGGCGGCCCCACATGCAACGACTCGTAACGACGATTCGACACGCGTCCTCTCCCCTCCTGACGCCTGACGCCTGACGCCTACTCCTCCGCGTGCAACCTCAACATCACCTTGTGCAACGGGTTGGTGAAGTAGGCGTCGATGCCCAGCTGGGCCAGGAACAGCAATCGCTCCTGGATGCGCTGGATCGCCAGCGTCCGGTATTGGGTCTTCTGGCGCACCTTGGCCGGGTCGAACCGGGCGCCGAACCCCGGATCGATGTCCTCGAGGCAGGACGGCACCGGGATCCGGGTTCCGGGGAAGAGGTCCCAGTCCCGCCACTCGATCTGCCCCTTGGCGATCTTGGGGTAGAGCGAGAGGGAGATCTCCTTGGGGATGTCCTCGACGGCGCCGGTATTGTTCTTGTAGAAGCCGGCGGTGTTCAGCACGAGTCCCTTGGCGCCGGTGACCTTGAGCATCTTCTCCAGCGCCTGCGCCTCCTTGCGGTTGCCCCAGACGTTGAAGGGGTTGGCGCCCGGGATCATCTTGAGCTTGCCCATCTCCTCCAGCGGGATGTTCTCGGCGGTCCCTGACTTGGTGGCCAGGGTCATGTACATCGCCGTGGTCAGCCGCGGGTCCTCGATCAGCATCACGGGCGGCAGCGTCTCGTCCTTCATCAGCAGGCACAGGTAGTCGGGCCACCGCGTGTCCATGCAGTCATCGGCCCCTGGCAACAGGTGGCGGGCGGTCTGGACCCGGCCGTTGGCGCACAGCACGTCCTCGTGGATCAGCACCAGCTCCCCGTCCAGCCGGGTGACCATGCAGTTCTCGGCGGTCTGGACCGTGGACAGGTAGAAGCTCCCCGGCGAGTAGTCGTCCGACTTGTTGTAGCAGCCGTCCTCCAGGCCGACCGTGCCCCGGTCGGGATCGCTGGGCTGGTAGAGCACCACCAGGGCGTCGTCGTTGCCGACCCGCACGTGCTCGCCGCCGTCGTAGTCCAGGTGCTCGCGGTGAGGGTCGTTCCCCAGGGTCGACTTGCCCGAGCCCGAGAGCCCGATGGTGATGAAGGTGACCGGCTCGATGTCGGGGTGGCCGTTGCGCACGTACAGGGTCTTGGCGCTGCCGTGGATCGGCATCCCCAGCCCCGCCTCCAGCGCCGAGTTCCAGATCAGGGTCAGCGCGGCCTTCTTGGACTCGCCGAAGTAACGGCCGCCCAGCAGGAACGCGGTGTTGGAGTCCACGTCGAACAGCATCAGGATCCGCGGCGGCTCGGGATCGTCCATCTCCTGGCGGGTGTCGAAGGGGTTGATCCGGCCCTTTCGCGCCAGCCAGTCCGGGTTGACCCACTCGGGGTGGACCACCAGCCGGATATCCCGCATCCCGTCCAGCGGCTTGCTTTCCCGGTACAGCTGCTCGGTGCGCTCGGTGATGCCCACGAAGTTGACCATCATGTCCAGCGCCAGCTTGGCGTACTTGCGATCCACGGTGTACGAGATGCGGCCCATGAAGTCGGGGTTCTTGCCGAAGTAGGCGGTGACGTTGATCAGCGGCCGCTGCATCAGGTCGAAGTTGGCCTCGCGGATCACCCGCTCGTACTTGTCCTTGACCGAGATCAGGCGAGGATCCTCGGCGATCTGATGATTGCGGGGCAACAGCTGGCGGGCCCAGGCCGACCGGGCCGTGTCCTGGCCCGAGTAATGGACCAGCACCCGGTTGCGATTGCCGGTCAGCCCCAGGGTGTGGGGATCGGCCATCGGCACGTCGGTGACGATGGTGGTCGCCCCCTCGCAGGCCAGGTCGTACAACTCGTTGATCTCCCGCACACGGTGGGTGTTGGTGCAGTGCCGCGCCGCGATGGCGCAAGCTCGTGTGCGGCTGATCTCGAACCGGGCCACGTCTGGGTGGACAAATCCGATGGTGCTCATCCGAGGCCTCCAGCGGCCGTCGCGCCTCGACGGCGTGTCCTGGTCCAAAATCCTAGCCGATCGTCTCCGCGTGCGCCCGCAGTATCATGGAACCGAAGGTGCCCATGTTCCCCCGGACGGCCGCCCTCGCCATGGGGTTGACCTGGCTGCCGCTATCCCCAGCCCTGGCGCTGGAGGTCGGCGTGGCCCCGGCGACCCGCAAGATCCTGCCCGACACCCCCTTCCCCACCGAGACCGCCGCCTACCTGCGCGCGGCCCGCAACGAGTGGGAGGGCGTGCAGCTGGTGATCCGCGCGGACGGTCCGCTGACGAGCGTGGACGTGACCGCCGGAGATCTGCAGCACTGCCAGCTCGACGCCACCCTGCCCGGGGACGACATCCGGATCTACCGCGAGGTGTTCCTGGACATCGAGGAGCCATCGCCGATCTCGGTGACCTACCACGAGCGCGTCGCAGGTCGTTTCCCCGACCCCCTGGTCCCTTTGCGCGATCCCCACGACCCCGGTTCCCCCGCGGGAGCCCCCTTCGAAGTGGCCGACGGCGACGTCGCAGTGGTGTTCGTCGACGTGTACGTCCCTGCCGACGCCGAGCCGGCCCTCTACCAGGGGACCCTGACGGTCTCGGCCGACGGGGAGGACAGCGTCGCGGTGCCCCTGTCGGTGACCGTCTGGCCCTTCGAGCTGCCCGCCGCCCGCTCGATGGCCACGTCCTACGGCTTCTCCGACAACCAGATCCGTAAGTTCCACGGCGGTCCGGACGGCGACCCCCCCGACGACCACCAGCAGATCGTCGACCGCTACATCGAGGAACTCCACGTCCACCGCGTCGACCGCACCATCGTCGGGGGCTCCGTGGAGTTCGAGTTCGACGACGACGGCGCGCTGCTGGAGGTCGACTGGGGCGAGTACGACGCCGCGGTCGGCCCCTACCTGGACGGCAGCCGCTTCGCCGACGGGGTGGGGGTCAACCGCTTCAACGTGGGCCGCTTCCGGCCCGGCGCCGGGCTGGGCTCTTGGACCGAGGAACAGTACGCCCAGGCCGCCGCGGCCTTCGCAGAGCACCTGGACGACAACGGCTGGTGGGACCACGCCTACGTCTACTCGACCGACGAGCCCTGGCTCAACGGCGGCGAGGCGACCTACGAGCAGATCCACGAGGACGCCCAGCGGCTGTTCGCCGCCTCCGAGCTGTGGCGAGGCCACGTCCTGGTCACCTCGGCTTACTACCCGACCGTGGACGGGGACGTGGGCATCTGGTGCCCGGTGACGCCGATGTTCGCCGACTACTTCTACCCGGCGGGCTGGTACGAGGACGCCGCTTTTTATCTGGCTCGGCCGGACGACGAGCTGTGGTTCTACGTCTGCAACGCCAACCTGCCACCCTACGCCGGCTACGACATCGACACGGCCATCGGCCACGAGCCACGGATCGTCAAGTGGGGCGCCTGGATGGAGGGGGCGAGCGGCTTCCTCTACTGGCGAACCAACTACTGGGTCGCCGACGATCCATGGAACGAGTGGGCCAACTGGGACTACTTCGGCCCGCTGTTCTCCCGCAACGGCGACGGCTTCCTGCTCTACCCCGGAGACCACGACGGCACGGCCGGCGGGCTGGGATCGCCGGACGACGTGGCCCTGGACGGGCCGGTCCCCTCCTACCGGCTCAAGCAGGTCCGGGACGGGTTGGAGGACTGGGAGCTGTTCGCCCTGTGTACCGACCTCGGCGGCGGAGACTACGCCCGCGCGCAGGTGGGGCGGGCCTACACCCGCTTCGGCGACAGCTTCGTCGAGGGCTGCGGCGACGATCCGAACACCTACTGCCCCGAGGACCAGCCCTGGACCCTGGACGAGTCCCTGCTGGCCGAGGTACGCGAGAACGTGGCAGCCAAGGTGATGCACCTGCTGTACCCCGGCGAGTTCCCGGATCCCGAGGGCGCCGGGGACGACGACGACTCCGCTGGGGACGACGACTGTGCGGAGGGCGACGACGACTCGGTGGGCAAGGGCGCGGGCGGCTGCCAGTGCCGCGGCGTCGGGTCGGACCAGCCTCGTCCCGGCCTGTTTGCTCTGCTCGTACTGGCCCTGCTCCGCCGCCGTGTGCCACGGTCCGCTTGCCCGGCCGTGGCACACAATTCGGATTTCCGTGGTTAGGTTGACTCGAATCCTGGAGGACCCACTGAGCGATTTCATCCCGCTGGCGTTGTTGCTGTGCCTGGCGGGCTGTCCCGAGACGCCCGAGGCGTTCCATTCGCTGTCCGATGACGCCCAACCCGACGACGACGACACTCCGGCCGACGAGTTGGACGGCGACGGCGACGGTTACTCGGTAGCCGACGGCGACTGCGACGACTCCGATCCGCTCGCGAACCCCGGCGCCGCCGAACTCTGTGGCGACGGCCTGGACAACGACTGCGATGGCGAGACCGACAACGACTGCGTGGACTGCGACCGCTGGGTGCAGGCCGGCGAGGAGATCCAGCCGGTCCTGCTGGCCGCGGCGGAGGGCGAAGTGGTCTGCGTGGAGCCCGGCACCTACGCCGAGAACCTGGACTTCGCGGGCCAGGAGGTCCACCTGCTGGGCGTGGGTGGGGCGACGCTGACGTGGCTGGACGGCGGCGGGGCAGGGCCGGTGGTCCGTTTCGGATCGGCCGAAGGGCTGCTGACGGTGCTCGAGGGGTTCACCCTCCACGACGGGAGCGCGCCGGAGGGGGGCGGGGTGCTGATCACCGGGGCCTCTCCGACCATCCGTGGCTGCGCCCTGGAGGGAAACAGCGCCGACGTCGGCGGGGGTATCGCCGTGATCGACGGCTCGCCTTCGCTGACCCGTCTGCGGGTGGTCGGCAACCGGGCAAGCGGCAGCGGCGGCGGACTGCACCTGACCCTGTCGCTGTCGTCGCTGGACGATATGGAGGTGGCCGACAACCGGGCGGGTGGACGGGGCGGGGGCCTCTACGTGGGTGACGCGAGCACGCTCCTGCTCTCCGGCTCCCGGGTGCGCGCCAACACCGCCGAGGCCGCGGGCGGGGGAGTGGCGGTAGCCGACAGCTGGCTGATTCTGGCCGACAGCGAGCTGACGGACAACCTGGGGCGGGCCGCGGGCGGGGGTCTCTTCGTCGAGCAAGGGGCGCTGTCGCTGGACGACTGTGAGTTCCGCGGCAACGTCTCGCTGGGCGGCGGCGGCGGACTGCACGCGTCGGCCTCCCCCGCGCAGCTCGGGCGGGTGGCGTTCGCGGGCAACATGGCCTCGGACGGCGGTGGCATCCAGCTCAGCGGCGCCGCCCAGGCCGAGCTGACCAACGTGATCCTGGCCGGCAACCAGGCCCTGCTCGGCGGCGGAATCGACCTTCAGGGAGCCTCCCCTACCGTCATCCACGCAACCCTGGCGGGCAATCGGGCCACCTCCGGCGCCGCGCTACTGGTCCGCGACGGCTCCGCTCCCACCCTGTCGGCCACATTGATGGCCGCCAACCAAGCGGACAGCGGCGGCGGGGCGATCCACGTGCTCGACGGCTCGCCGACCCTGACGTACTGCGACGCGTCCGGAAACCTGCCCGCCGACTACGACGGCTTCTCCGACCCCACCGGCCAGGACGGCAACCTGGACCTGGACGCCCGGCTGCTGGACACCTCCGACGCCGACCCCGCCCTGTGGGACCTGCACCTGGCCGCGGACTCGCCGCTGATCGATGCCGGCGATCCCCTCGCCGAGCCCGATCCCGACGACTCCCTCCCGGACATCGGTGCCCTTGGCGGCCCGGACGCCGACGGCTGGGATCGGGACCGGGATGGATTCCCCGCCTGGTGGCAACCCGGCGAGTACGACCCGATCGAATACCCCCTCCTGCTGCTGGACTGCGACGACAACGATCCGCTGGTCTATCCTGGGGCTGGATGCTGACCCGTACCGCCCTGCTGCTGATCCCACCGCTGGCCCTGGGTCCGGGCTGCGGTCCCACGACCGGTGACGACGACGACTCGACCGAGGAAGCCGCCGATCCGCCACGGCTCTCCCTGCCGGTCCTCGATCCGGCCAAGGTCGCTCCCCCGGTGGTCGGCTTCGACCACGATCCCGAAGACCACGACGGGGCGTACCAGGTGCTGTGCACCGACTACGACGGCCGCGCCTTCCCCCACTGCTACGACGGCCACGACGGCAGCGACTTCATGCTCGACGGCGGCTTCGACGCCATGGACAACGAGGGCAGCGCGATGGTGATCGCCGCCGCGCCGGGCACGGTGATCGCCGTCGAGGACGGCCACTACGATCACTGCCACGGCGACCTGACCTCTCTGGACGTGGACTGCGATGGCCACGAGATGATCGGCAACTCGGTGATCGCCGAGCACCCGTCGGGCTACCGGTTGCTGTACTGGCACTTCTTGACCGACTCGGTCCTCGTGTCCGAGGGCGACGAGCTGGACACGGGCACTCCCCTGGGGCTGATGGGCAGCTCCGGCCGCTCCTCGGCGCCCCACCTCCACTTCGAGTTGCAGGACCCCGACGGCGTGCCCGTCAACCCCTATGCGGGCCCCCACTCCCAGGATCACAGCTACTGGTGCGACCAGGGTCACCCGGACGATCTGCCCAGCTCCTGCCCTCCTCCCGGCGCATAGCCGAGTTGCACGACGGACGAATCTGGGTAGAGTCGGGGCCCGGGCAGGGCGCGACATTCCGGTTCGCCCTCCCTCGATAGTCTCCATCCCGAAATGCGGGATGGAGACTGGCGAGGTTCCCGAGGCCAAAATGAGTCATTTTTCGCGAGGTCAATGGTCCGGCACACCGGGAGGGCAAGGGTTTCCGCGGAGACGTACTCGTGTACGTCGCACAAGGAAACCCGCGGCCTGACGCCGAGATCGCGGAAAAGGGCCATTTTGGGACGGGAACTCGATAGGAGCTGACCGTGTCCGTCAAGCTGCGCATCTTCCTCGCCATCGCCGCGTCGATGACGATCTTGGATCAGCTGACCAAGTTCCTCGTCCGCCGTTCGATCCCCCTCAAGGACCGTGTCGAACTCATCCCCAACTTCCTCGACCTGTGGCACCGCAGCAACGAGGGAGCGGCCTTCGGCATCTTTCGCAACTTCGAGTACCGCATCGCGATCTTCACCCTGGTGGCGATGTTCGCCTTCGGCTTCATCGGCTACTTCCTGCGCGGCCTCCCGCCGAAAGAGCGCTGGCTGCCGGCCTCCCTGGGCTTCATCGCGTCCGGCGCGCTGGGCAACCTGATCGACCGGCTGGTGTTCCGCGAGGTCACCGACTTCATCGACGTCCACGTGGGCTGGAAGGGCGGTCTGCAGAGCTGGCTCGTCGACCACGTGGGGACCTACCACTACAACACCTTCAACATCGCCGACGCCGCCATCGTGATCGGCGTCGCGATGTTCATGATCCACGCGATCTTCATGCAGCCCAAGGCGGCCAAGAAGACCAAAGACTAGCCGCGCCTTCTTTCCTTGTGTGCCCCCGGCTCCCGGGGCTATGTTGCTGCGATGCCCAACCCCGCCGACCTGGTGCTGATGCTCAACGAGAACGCCCGGGCCCAGCTGCGGGAGGCCATGGACCAGGGCTACCACCGCATCGTCTGCGGCGGCGGCGACTCCCAGGGCTACCACGAGCGGCTCGAGTTCCGCGTCAGCGAGCTGGCGGTCGACGTGTACGACTTCGCGCCCGCCTGAGGGGCGGACGAGGGGGAGCGATATGTCCGGTTTCCAAGGCAAGAAGATCCTGATCACCGGTGGATCGTCCGGGATCGGCCGCGCGGCGGCGATCCAGCTGGCGGCCCAGGGCGCCCACGTGGCGGTGGCAGCCCGCGACACCGGGCGACTGGAGGAGACGGTGGCGGCCTGCAGGGACGCCGCGCCCTCACCCGACCAGCGGTTCGCTCCGGTGGCGTTCGACGTCCGCGACCGCGACGCGGTCCGCGCGGGAACGGCCGAGGCCCTCGCGGCCCTCGAGGGTTTGGACATCCTGATCTGCAACTCCGGCTTTGCGGTGACCGGCTACCTGCACGAGCTACCCGACGAGGCCTTCGACGACCTGATCCAGGTCAACTACATGGGCCACGTCAACGTGATCCGGGCGCTGCTGCCCCACTTCATGGAGCAGAATGGCGGCCACATCTGCCTGGTGTCGTCCGTGCTGGGCTTCCTGGGGTTCATGGGCTACGGGCCCTACGCGGCCAGCAAGCATGCCGTCGTCGGATTCGGCCACTGTCTGCGCCAGGAGATGATCCCCCACGGCGTCCAGGTCTCCCAGTACTACCCGACCACCACCGATACGCCGGGGTTGGTGCGGGAGAACGAAGACAAGCCCCCGGAGACCTGGGCCATCGAGGGCTCGTCCAAGGCCATGAGCGCCGAGGACGCCGCCGCCGACCTGATCAAACACGTGGCCAGCGGACGATACGAGGGGATGAAGATGCCGGACCCCTGGTATATCTGGATCGTCAACCGCTGGGCGCCGTCCGTGGTGCGGATGATGATGGACGGCGATCTGCGCAAGTTCCTCGCCAAACGTTCTTAGGGCGAGGGGCACGGGTGCCGGGCGCCCCGCGGTGGACGGACGAGGAGGAACGATGCGGGCGGACTGGCGACTTGCTCTCGCGCTGACGTGGGTGCTCATGGCGAGCGGGGGCTGCTCCCGCTTCACCACCACGGCACCGGACGACGACTCCGCCGACGACGACGACACCGGGGACGACGATGACATCGGCGACGACGACACCCTGGACGAGGCCTGGCCCGAGTTCGCGGTCGGCGTCGAGTACGCCCAGATCGGGCTCGGCGCGGCGTACACCGACTCGAGTGTCACCTGGACCAAGACCCGGCTGGAGGCCTTCGAGTGGGGCACCAGCGAGCCCGATCCGCCGTCCGATGGCGTCCACACCTACGACTGGTCGTGCACCGACGCGATGATCCTGGACGCCCAGGCCGCGGGGTTGGTGGACGTGCAGTCCTACCTGTCGCCGCGCAACCCCTGGGGTTCGGTGGACGTGAGCGAGCTGCTCGATGGCGACATCATGCCCGCCGCCGACCACATGGATGACTACCGGGCCTGGGTCGCGGCGCTGATCGAACGCTATGACGGGGACGGCTACCAGGACATGCCCGAGCTGGCGGCGCCGGTTCGCTACTGGGTTGTGGGGCCGGAATGGACCGGTTTCTGGCCGAGCGACGACCACGAGGACTACATCGAGCTCGCCGAGGCCACCGCGGAGGAGGCCCGAGACGTGTTCTCCCAGGTGCGGCTGGGAACCATTCCGCTGCTCTTCGTCACCGAGTTCGAGGGCAACGAACCCAGCACCGCCGAGATCGAGGATCGGATGGCCAGCTCGTCCGACTTCCGCAACTCCACCGCAGGGGTGCACGCGATCCTCGACCGCCTGGACCTGTTCGACTACCTCTGTGTCCACAGCCTGGGTAACTACACCGAGGTCGCGCCGATGTTGCGCTGGTTCCGCGGCCAGATGAGCGACCGCGGCTTCGATCTGCCCATCTGGTTCGACGACGCCTTCCCGATGGGGCCGCTGGCCAACTACCTGAACTTCCCGGTCCAGTATCCGGTGGACGCCAACCAGCAGGACGACATCTGGGACATCCTCGACAACATCGCGCGGATGGAGTCCGGCTACGAGGCGAACGCGGACTGGCTCCACGCCCACGCCGCGTCCGACACCGTCAAGAAGCTCGTCACCGCCCGCGCCGAGGGGGCGATCGGGATCCAGATCGGCAACACCGAGGACTGGGTCTCGGACGACGACCCCGCCCTGCGCCAGGCCACCGCCGCCCTCATCGGCGCGGCGTCGTTCATGGGCATGCGGGATGTGGACCACGCGGCCGGGTACGGCAAGTGCGACGAGCGCGCCGCTGGCGACCTGCGCCCCGCCTACCGCAACGTCCAGCTCGTGATGGACAAGATCGGCGACCAGCAGTTCGCGGTCATCGAATCGATGGGCGACCTGGAGGGGGCCCGCGGCTACCGCTTCGCCGGAGCAGGCAGCGAGTTCTGGGTGCTGTGGCAGGAGGACGGCGTGTTCCGCCTCCCCGGCGACGCCGAGTCCCCGTCCACCTACACCTACACCGTCCCGCCGGGCTCCGAGGGCGGGGTGTACGGCACCGACGCGGTGATCGACCCCTCGGCCCCCCCCGCCGAGCGGCGGGATCTACACCCCAACGGCACGACCCTTCACCTGGAGCTGACGTCGGTACCGGTCTTCGTCGAGTTCGAGTGATCCGCCCCGGTCCAGCGCCACAGCATCGACACCTGCATGTTCATCTGGTGGCGCGCCACCAGCTCCCAGCCGTCGAGCCCCCGTGTGGACGGGTTGCTGCGATCGTCGGTCAGTAGCCAGCTGTCGCCTTCGCCGGGCTCCGGCGCCTCCATCCAGGCCTGGCAGCGCTCGGGGTCCACGTGGCGCAGCATGGGCGGCGGCGGCAGGAACACCCGCGGCAACAGGGCCACGTGGACCCGCAGCTCGGTGCAGTCCATCAGCCGATCCGCGGGGCCCAGCCGGCTCCGCACGTCGTCGATGCCGTCGCGAAGCAGCTGCCCGCTGGCGTTCAGCTGCGCGGTGGAGCGATAGCTCTGGGCCGGGTTGCCCACAAGGAGCAGATAGATCGCGCCCGCGGCGGCGAGGGCGGCCGCGACCCAGGGGCCCAGGAGCCGTGGCGACACGGTCCGGCCCAGACGCACAAGCCCCACCGGCACCAGCATCGCGATGGGTCCCGCCAGGTGCAGGACGTACCGCGGAGGGGTGGGGATGCGCAGCCCCTGGTAGGCCAGCAGGGCCGCCGCGCCCCCCAGCGCCACCGCGGCCGCCAGCGATCCCCGCCAGCCGGTGCGGCCCGGCAGCAGCGCCAGCAGCAGGCAGCCCAGGGTCAGGGCCATCGGGAAGGGCGCCGCCCGCCGGAACTCCTTGCCCAGGTTGTGGGCCAGGATCGCCTTGCTGCACTGCCCGAGCAGGGGGATCGGCGCGGGCGGGGTGAAGTCGCGACAGGCCCCGATCATCGAGGAGTCGCGGCTGATGTCGATCCAGCGACGGGCCACGTCCCGCTGCCGCTCGAGTTGCTGATCCATCGGCACGATCTGGCTGTCGACGCGCTGGTGGCTGATGGGTGCCGGCAGCAGCCCCAGGGCCAGGGCCAGCGGCAGCGCGACCCGCCGCCAGGTGGGCTGCGGGCGGCTCATCCCGATCGCCAGCAACACGACCACGATCGGCAGCACCGCCACCCCGCGGGTGTCCAGCGCCCAGGCCAGCGCCGTGGCCAGCCCGGTGGCCAGCGCCCAGCCGGGCCGGGGCCAGCGGGCCAGGCAGCAGCCGCACCCCACGGCCAGGGCGGTGGCCCCAGCCAATGGGGGATAGAAGGTCACCCAGCGGACGGCCTCGGCGGTGATCTTCACCGTGGGCAACGACAGGGCGGCCAGCGCCCCGGCCCAGGGCCCGGCCAGCGCCCGCCCGCCCAGGCAGGCGCCGAGCACCAGCAGGTAGGCGCCCAGGGAGGACAGGTAGATCCCCGCGCTGGCGTAGCCGACCCGCTCCCCCAGCCAGGCCAGCAGCAGGGGGTGCAGGTGACGGCGCCAGTCGTCGGCCAGGGTGTAGCCGCCGTGGAGGATCTCCCAGCCGGTGATCAGCCCGTCGAACCAGCCGTTGCCCGATGGATACCCCTCGCTGACGAACGCGTGCCCCCACAGCCACATCAGCGTGCAGCCCGCCACGAGCCCCAGCGCCGTGGGCAGCTCCCGCAACGCGATCCTGCGCATCCGGCCGCCGTTCCCGCCCATGGCGGCGAGTATACGTCAGCTCAACGATCCCGCCATGTCCGCGCGACCGCGATCCCCAGCCCGACCGCCAGCCCCGCCAGCCACAGCCGGTCGAGGCCCACGTAGGCCAGCCAGATGGGGCCGTCCGGTGGGATCGGATCGGGGCGGCCCGCGAGCTTCCACAGCGACCCGGGAAGATCGAGCCACAGCAGGGCGCAGGTGGCCAGCGCGAGCCCCCGGGCCAGCGCCCGCCCGGGCGCCGCGGGCCAGGCCAGCAGCGGCGCCACCGCAAGCGCCAGCACGACCTGGTCGTAGTGCAGGTGTGGCAGCGCCGTCAGGGTGATCACGGCGCAGACCGGCAGCAGCAGAGCCTGCCCCCGGCGACCACCGATGCGGCGGCAGGCGACGCCCGCGACCAGCAGCGCGCCGATCAGCAGCGCCGCGACCGCCAACCAGCCGGCCTGCCCGGCCACGGCCGCCCCCGCCGCGGTCAGCTCGCTGGTGCGGAAGAAGGCGTGCTTGACCCCGGCGTGGGCCCTGAGCACCTGGGCGTAATCCAGCGCCACGGTCCAGGGCCCCTGCCCCAGCCGCAGCCCGAACGCCAGGTACCCTCCCAGCACCGTGGCCGCCGCCACCGCCAGGGTCGACCCCCGCCCGCGGGCGGCGAAGTAGACCAGGAACGGCAGGGACAGGCTCCACTTGGTCAGCGCCAGCCCCAGGGCGACGCCCGCCAGCAGGTGGCGCCCCCGCCGCTCCGCCGCCAGCGCCGCCACCAGCGCGGCGACCGTGAAGATCCCGAGCTGCCCGTTGCCCAGCGTCACCCGGGCGCAGGCCCAGCCGGCCAGCGCCACGCCGAGCCCCCAGGCCAGCCGCCGGTCGCCGCGGGCGAACAGCAGCGCCAGCAGCGCCAGCGAGCCGATCCAGAGCAGCGCGTTGAGCGCAGCCCACACACCCCGCGCCACCGGGTCGGGCAGGGCGGCCAGCGGCGCGAACAGCAGCGCCGCCTGGGGCAGGTAGACGAAGCCGGTGGGCAGGTCCACGTCGTAGGGGCTCACCCCCCGCAGCCACATCCGCGCCCCCTCCAGGTAGGGGAGAAGATCCAGGCTCGACCCCACCGCGTTGCGAACGCCGGCCACCAGCGACACGGCGGCGGCCCCCAACGGGAGGGCGAGCAGGAGGCGGGTGGGGAGACGCCGTGGCATGGCCCCTACGGTATTTGTCCTGGGTGCGGTGGGGAAGGGGCAGGGGGACGGATCAGTACTGGGGGACGAGCTCGAGGAGGCCATCGGCGGTACCGAGCCAGCCCATGTCGGCGTACAGATCGCACAGCAAGGTGCCGTCTCCCTCGACCTCGCCCTCCATCTCCATCGGCAGGTCCGGCAGCCATCCAGTCACGGCGGAGAGCTGGACGTTGACCGTGCCAGCCACGTAGTCGCCGCTGACCGAACCCTCGATCGAGACCGGTGCGTCGACGACCTCGTCGCCAAGGTCGATGGTGACGGTACCCTCGCCGACCAGAGTGGCCGCGTCCACGGTCGCCGCTGCGTCGCCGAAGCCCTCGATGTCCCACCAGCTGTGGATGACCACGTAGATCTCACCCTCGAACTCGCCGCTGGCGTCGTCGTCGTCATCGTCGTCGCCGGTGTCGTCGTCGTCGTCCCCGGTGTCGTCGTCGTCATCCCCGGTGGCGTCGTCGTCGTCCCCGGTGGCGTCGTCGTCCCCGGTGGCGTCGTCATCGTCATCATCCCCGGTGGCGTCGTCGTCGTCCCCGGTGATGTCGTCGTCGTCGCCTCCGACCGTCAGCGCACCGGCGCAGCCCCACAGCGCAAAGCCGGCGATCAGCAGCGGGAGGATCCAGCGAGTCGCGCGGATCATGGCGTCCCCTTTCCAGGCCCGTGGCCCTTTCTGGTCCCGAGATGGTAGAGCCGGTTCAAAGGCCTGTCCAGTGCACTTTCCGGCTACAATCCCCGGCGTGCGACACCGTTCTCACCTGATCTCGATCCTGATCGCGCTGCTGTTTGCAGTGGCCATCGGCTGTCCGTCCGAGGTCCCCGTACTCGATCCGCCGCCGCCCCAGGCCCCGGTCCGCTCGGCCGAACCTCCCCCCTGGGAGCCGCCGGGGACCGAGGATCCCGAGGCCTTCGCCTGGGGTGTCCAGTCCGGCGACGCCGCCGCGGTGGGCGCCGTACTGTCGGTGCGGACCACCGAGGATGATGTGATCCTGGTGCTGGCCCGGGCCGACGGCGACAGCGGCTGGATCGACGCCAGCGCAGACGAGCTGGTCGTCCCGGAGTCGGGTGTCGTGCAGACCACGGTCGCCGGCCTGGAGCCGGATACCGCGTACTCCTACGCCTTCCTGTCCGCCGACGGTGAGCGCCGCAGCCGGCCGGGGCGCTTCCGCACCGCGCCCGCCGCCGGTACCACCCCGCGGGTGGTCACCTTCGGCGCCTCCCACGGTTTCAAGGGTAACCAGGCCTGGCCCAGCCTCTCGTGGGCCGCCGACGAGAAGCTGGATGCCTTCTTCCTGCTGGGCGACACGGTCTACGCCGACGACGCGAACGAGCTGGACGAGTACCGCGAGTACTGGATCGAGGCCCTGGAACAGGAGGGCATGGCCGACCTGACCGCGTCGACCTCGATGGTGGCGATCTGGGACGACCACGAGGTGGCCAACAACTGGCTGCCTGCGGACCTGGACCCCCAGCAGCTCGACGACGCCCTGACCGCCTACCGCGAGGCCCTGCCCCAGCGGATCGGTCCGGGCGGCAGCACCGTCTGGCGCGCCATCACCTGGGGCGACACCGCCGAGGTGATCGTCCTCGACTCCCGGGGCGAGCGCACCGAGGACGCCTACCTCTCCGAGCAGCAGATGACCTGGCTGCAGGATGCGCTGACCGCCAGCGACGCCCGCTTCAAGGTGATCCTCAACAGCGTGCCGATCACCGACTTCTCCCCGCTGATCGGGGACGCGCTGGCCTTCGACCGCTGGTCGGGATACCCGGAGGACCGGGCCGAGATCCTGGAGTTCATCGACACCCACGGCATCGAGGGGGTGCTGTGGCTGACCGGCGACTTCCACATGGGCACCATCAACCGCATCGATCCTCCGGGCGGCCAGGCCCACGACCAGTGGGAGGTGATGGTCGGCACCACAGGCTCGGCGCTGAACGCCGTGGCCCTGGTGGCCGAACCCGACGAGCAGTTCCACCAGATCATCCACGCCTGGTGCTACACCTGGCTCGAGCTCGATCCCGCCACCGGCCAGGCCCACGTCCGCTTCATCGACGACGGCGGCGAACTCGTCGCCGAGCAGATCCTCTCCCTGTAAGTAGCCTGCCAACTCCCTGTCATCTTTGATCCCGCCCACACACGCGAGCCTTGCCAGTCCCTCGCGGATCGGACTTACTGTACGGATGGGAAGGAAGGCCCCGATGAAGCGCTACGCCCTGCTGCTGGCCGGTGCGCTGCTGTGCGCGCTGGCCGCCGGACCCGCGCTGGCGGCTTGGCTACCGGTCCAGCCCGAGGCCGAGCCCGGCACCGCGCCCCGCTTCACCCTGGTCGACGGCGACGAGGCCGTCACCACCCTGCGGGTCGAGCTGCCCGGAGTGTGGAGCGAGCAGACCGCCCGCTTCGGCGCCCCGCTCACCGAGCTGGAGATCCCCGAGGGTGGCGCCCTGCGCCAGCTGGGCCTGCCGGCCGTGCCCACCGCCGCGCGCCTGTTGACCGTGCCCGCGGACGCCGATCCCTGGGTCGAGGTGCTCGACGTGGAGATCGACTGGATCGATGCCCCCCCCGTGATCCCGGCCCAGCCCCACCCGACCCGCGCCGCCGCGGGTGAAGTGGCGGTCCCGGACCCCGCGCTCTACGCCTCCGACGCCCTCTGGCCCGCCGAGCTGGCCGCCGTCGACGACCTGCAGTTCGTCCGCGGCGTGGCCCTGCTGCGGGTCGAGCTGCGGATGGCCCAGGTGGACTTCGCCAGCGGCCAGCTGGGGCTGGTGCGCAGCGCCACCGTGCGGGTCCACCACGGCGGTTCGGCCCAGGCGCTGGGGCCCGACTCCATCGACAGCCCGGCGTTTGCCGGTGCCATCGCGCCCCAGGTGTTCAACTACGTGCTGCCCACTGGCGGCGTGCCCGCGCCACCGGAGTCGATGCTGGTGATCGTCGAGGAGGCGCTGCAGGCCGCCATGCAGCCGTTCGTGGACTGGAAGCAGCAGCGAGGCATCCAGGTCACGGTCCGCACGCTGGAGGAGGTCGGTGGCACCCTGGAGACGGTCCAGGCCGCCATCGACGAGGCCTACGACAGCTACGATCCGCCCGTGTCCTACGTGGTGCTGGTGGGCGACAACGTGCCCTTCTATCGAGGCGACTTCGACTACTGCGCGTCCGACCACATGTTCACCACCATGGACGGCGATCTGCTGCCCGACGTGCTGATCAGCCGCGTGGTGGGCGCCACCCCCGACGAGGTCTCGGTCCAGGTCAACAAGGTCCTGGCCTACGAAAAGACCCCGCCCACCGGCACCGAAGGCGACTGGCTGCGCAAGGTCACCGGCGCCGCCTGCGCCGAGTCCGGCGGCGGCCCCTCCGACGACCAGCGCTTCGATCTCATCGCCGAGTCGATGACCGCCCACGGCTACACCCACATCGACAAGTTCTACGAGCGGGACGGCAGCGGCACGGCCCAGAACATCCAGGCCGCCCTGGACGAGGGCCGGGGCTGGCTGTTCTACCTGGGTCACGGCAGCGGCTACGACTTCTCGTCCATGTCCCCGCCGTACTCGGTCAGCCACGTCAGCCAGATGGCCAACGGCAGCATGTGGCCGCTGGTGGTGGATTGCTCCTGCCTCAACGGCGGCTTCGAGACCCCGGGCAACGACTGCATGTCCGAGGCGCTGATGAAGCACGGTACCCCCGACGCCCCCCTGGGCGCCGTGGGCAACTTCGCCTCGTCCACATCCACGTCCTGGGACCCGGCGGGAGACCTGGCCGAGGGGGTGGCCTACGGCTTCGCCGACAACGGCCACGCCTACTGGGGCGCCGCCGCCCTGTGGGCCCGGGCCTACGTGTTCGAGCGCTGGGGCTCGGGCATGGACTCGGAGTGGCTGTTCCAGCAGTGGGTGCTGTTCGGCGACGCGTCGCTGCAGATCCGCTCGATGCCGGCCCTGGAGCCCGCCATCTCCTACCCCGGCGGCTTCCCGATGGCCGAGTCCGAGTTCACCGTCACCGTGACGGTGGACGACCAGCCCTTCCCCTACGCCACCGTGGCCCTGCACAAGCCCGGCGAATGGGACGAGGTCGCCCTCACCAACGCCGATGGCAACGCCACCTTCACCCTGACCCCGGCCGACAAGGGCCCCATGGAGGTCGTGGTCACCGGCCGCGATCTCGTCCCCCACATCGGTTCCTCCGAAGCAGGCAAGCTCGGCGGCTTCGGCTCCGGCTGCGGCGCCGCCGCCACCCCCTTCTCGTTCAACCCCGCCGGTCTCGGCTTCACCGGCACCCTGACCTCCGCCACCCCCATGGCTCCGGCGATGGCCCTGGCGCTGTTGCTGACCGTCGTCTACGTGCGCCGCGTCCGGCGCTAGCCCTGCTGGGCCTCGTAGGCCTCCCGCGTATCCAGATCCCGCAGGATCCCCGGCTCGTCGACCTCGATCTCGATGGTGTCTTGGGCGCGGAGGAGATCACGTAGGCCACCCGCGGGCTCGGCGGCAAGGATGGCGGGGATCAGGCGGGCGGCGATCAGGGGCGGATGGCCGCGGCGACCGGCGTGGACCGGGTAGAGCACCGCGGGATCGGCGGCGTGGTCGCGGGCGCGGGCCAGCTGGCGGACGGTGTTGGCGCCAGCGCCGGGGATGTCGCAGGGGAGCAGGAAGAAGGCGTCGAGGTCGCCGGGCAGGGCGGCGACGCCGGCCTGGACCGAAGTGTACATGCCGTCCGCGAAGCGAGGATTGTGCGCGCGGCGGGCGCCCCCGCGAGAGATGGCGCCGGCCAGCTCGTCGCCCCGGTGGCCCGTGACCACCACCACGTCGGCCACGCCACCTTCGCGCAAGGTGGCGATGGCCGACTCGAGAACCGTCGTCTCACCCAGCGGTAGCAAGGGCTTGAACGCCCCCATCCGGGTCGACAGCCCCGCGGCCAGCACAACGCCGGCGAGGCGGCACGGGTCGTCGCTCAGAAGTCGTCCTCGTCGTCGAGGCTCTCGCCCTCGGCGATGGACTCGGCGACGGTCATCTCGCCCTCGGTGGCCAGGGCCAGGGCGGCGCGGGCCAGGATGCGGGTCGAGTCCAGGGTGGGCAGGGGGGAATCGCCTTCGGCGATCAGCAGGGGAATCTCGGTGCAGCCCAGCACCACCGCGTCGCAGCCGCGTTCGGCCAGCCGGCGGATCATCTTGGTGACGTACAGGCGCGAGACCTCGACGAACTCGCCGTACACCAGCTCGTCGAAGATCACCTGGTCCAGCAGGTCCCGGTCCGGGGGCTCGGGGACGCTGCACTCCAGCCCCTCCCGCGCCAGCGCGTCGGTGTAGACCGGCCCCGTCATCAGGTAGCGGGTCCCCAGTACGCCCAGGTTGCGGTACCCCGCCCGTCTGGCGGCGGCAGCGACCTCGTCGGCGATATGCAACCAGGGTATCTTGCTGTCCGCCGTCGCCTGCTCGTACGCCTGGTGGATGGTGTTGTCCGGGCAGATCAGCAGCTCGGCTCCCATCGCCTCGAGCTTGTCGGCCGACGAACGCATCAACCCGGCGACTCCCTCCCAGTCGTCGGAGCGGACGTGGCGCATGTACGTGCCCAGCGGGTGGTTGTGCAGGCTGACCTCGGGGTGCATGTGAGGCCCCAGGATCGCGGCACCCTCGTCGCAGAGCGTCCGGTAGCACAGCGCGGCCCCCTCTGCGCTACAGGCGACGATGCCGATGTGTAGTGTCATCGGGCCCTCCCATCGGTCGGACGCTACCACGCAGCCTGTCGATCTGCCAGGTTCGCGGCCGGCGACAAGACCGACCCGGTCGGGGTAGGATCGGGTCCCTCTGGAGGTTTGGGAAGCATGCAGATCCACGCCGATGCTGCGGTCAGCTACCCCCGGGAGCAGGTGTTCGAGGTCTACCGCGACAAGCTCGTCGAGCTGGTGCCCTACCTGCCCAACGTGGACTGGATCAAGGTCCTCGAGCGCAGGGAGGAAGGCCCGGTCACCCACCTGGTCAACGAGTGGAAGGCCAGGGGCGACATCCCCAAGGTGGCCCGCAAGATCATCAAGCCCGAGACGCTGCTGTGGAAGGACTTCGCCGACTGGAACCGCAACGAGTACTCCTGCGCCTGGCGCTTCGAGATGGCCTTCATGCGCGAGCAGGTCAAGGCCTCGGGCAAGAACTTCCTGGTGGAGAACGGGCCCGATCGCACCCGCTACGAGATCCGCGGGACCCTGGAGATCGACGGCAACAACATCCCGGGGGTGCCCGGCATGCTCGGCCGCCGCATCGTGCCCCAGATCGAGAAGTTCGTGATCGCGCTGATCCGCCCGAACTTCATCACGATCTCCGACGGGGTCCAGCAGTACCTGGACGCCGGGAAGTAGCCCCGGTCTCGTGCTCTTCGGTCAGCTCACCTTCCTGCTCTGCGCCTTCTTGCTCGCGGCGGTGCCGTTTGGGCTGGTGTTGACGGCGCTGCTGTCGGACGTGGACATCCGCAGCGCGGGCTCGGGAAACATCGGCGCCACCAACGTCTACCGGCTGGCTGGCCGCACCATGGGCGCGATGACCCTGGCCTGCGACGTGCTCAAGGGGCTGGTCCCGGCGCTGATCGCCTACGCCGTCTTCGACGGGCCGCTGGGGCAGTCGCTGACCATCCTGGTGGTCTTCCTGGGCCACTGCTACACCCCGTACCTGGACGGGCGGGGGGGCAAGGGCGTGGCCGTGGCCATCGGGGCGTTCCTGGCCACCACTCCGCTGGCGGCGGTGGCGGCGACCGGTGTCTGGATCGCCACGGTCGTGGTGACCCGCAAGTCCTCGGCCGGCGCGATGGCGGGGCTGGCGGCGCTGGTCACGGTGCTCGCGGTGCTGCCGGGGGCGCGCCCTTACCTGCCCATCGGGCTGGTGGTCGGCGCGCTGATGATCTGGCGCCACCGGGAGAACGTCCGGCGGTTGCTGGCGGGGGAGGAGGGGAAGGTCTAGGGCTCCTTGTGATCCATCAGGCGCGGGAAGGGGATGGTCTCGCGCAGGTGGTGGATGCCGCACATCCAGGTGACGGTGCGCTCCAGGCCCATGCCGAAGCCCGAGTGGGGGACCGAGCCGTAGCGGCGCAGGTCCAGGTACCACTCGAACACGTCCTGCGGCAGTCCGTGGTGGTCGATCTTGCCCAGCAGCACGTCCAGATCGTCCTCACGCTGCCCCGCGCCGATCACCTCGCCGTAGCCCTCCGGGGCCAGCATGTCGACCGACATCGACAGCCGCTCGTCGGCGGGATCGCTCTTCATGTAGAAGGCCTTGACCGCCAGCGGGTAGCGGTGGACGAACAGCGGGCTGTCGTACTCCTTGGACAGCACCGTCTCCTCCTCGGCGCCCAGGTCGCCGCCCCACTCCTTCTCCACACCTAGCTCGTTCAGCCGCTTGACGGCGTCGTCGTAGCTGATCCGCGGGAATGGCTTCTGGATCGCCTCCAGCTTGGAGATGTCCCGCTCCAGCGTCTCCAGATCGGCCCGGTTGTTCTCGAGGACCCGGGTCACGATGGCCATCGTGAAGTCCTCGCACAGGTCGATCGCGTCATCCAGATCGGCGTAGGCGACCTCCGGCTCCACCATCCAGAACTCGGTCAGGTGGCGGCGGGTCTTGGACTTCTCGGCCCGGAAGGTGGGGCCGAAGCAGTAGACCTTGCCGAAGGACATCGCCCCGGACTCCTGGTACAGCTGCCCCGACTGGGTCAGGTAGACCATCGAGCCGAAGTACTCGGTACCGAACAGGGTCGAGGTCCCCTCCACCGCGTTGGGGGTGAAGATCGGTGCGTCGAACAGCACGAACCCCTGGTCGTCCAGGTAGTCGCGGATCGCCTTGACCACGGTGTGCCGGATGCGCAACACGGCCTGCTGCCGCCGGCTACGGACCCACAGGTGGCGCTGAGTCATCAGGAAGTGGACCCCGTGCTCCTTCTTTGTGATCGGGTACCCCTCGGAGCGCTGGACCAGGGTCAGATCGCTCACACCCAACTCGAAGCCGATGGGCGAGCGCGGGTCCTCGCGCACCTCGCCGGTCACCATCAGCGACGATTCCTGGGTCAGCTGCTTGGCGTCCTCCCAGACCTCCTCGCTCACCTCCTTGCGGAACACGATGCACTGGATGGTGCCCGTGCCGTCGCGCACCTGCAGGAAGCGCAGCTTGCCGCTCTTGCGGAAGTTGTAGAGCCACCCCTTGAGGGTGACGGTCTTGCCGACGTGCTCGGCGATATCGCGGATGTACACCTGCGAGGGCTCCATGGGTCTCTCTCCGATCGGCGCCCGGGCGGCGGGCTTTCAGCCGGGCCAGTGCCGATGAGGGCGGAATCTATCAGGGGATGACGTAGATCTCGATCCGACGGTTGCGAGTACGGCCGTCGGGCGTGCGATTGGTGTCGATGGGCATGCGCGAGCCATACCCGACGATCTCCATGCGCGCGCGGTCGAGGCCCTGCTGGGCCAGGTAAGTGACGACCACCTCGGCCTGCTGCTGGGTCAGCAACTGGTTGGCGGTCTCGTCCACCCCGGAGTCCGTGTGGGACTCGATGCGCACCCGGGTGGCGACCTGGGACTCGAGGAAGACCGACAGCTCGTTGAGCACCAGGTAGGACGCCGCGGTCAACTCGACGGTCTTGCCGTTGAACTGGATCGGCTCGACCAGCACCACCTGATTGCGGTCCAGCCGCACCCGGGTCAGCGCCTCGTCCGGGCAACCGTCGGTGTCGTCGAGGCCGTTGAAGGTCTCCGGCGCGTTGGGGCAGACGTCGTCCACGTCGACGATGCCGTCGCCGTCGTCGTCCGGATCGACGCAGCCGTCGGTGTCCAGGGTGCCGTCCTGGTCCTCCGCCTCGTTGGGGCAGTTATCGGTCAGATCGGGGAATCCGTCGCCGTCGTTGTCCAGGTCGGGGCAGCCGTCGCCGTCGTTGAAGCCGTCCCGATCCTCGGGTTTGTTGGGGCAACGGTCGTCTGCGTCCACGAGGCCGTCACCGTCCGAGTCGGTGATGCGGTCGGCGTCCGTCACGAGCCGAGCGGGCGGCGGGTCGGCGGCGGCCGCCGGGGCGACCTCCTCGATCGGGGCATCCGCCGTACAACCGGCGGACGCGATCTTGGCCACATCCAGGTAGGTGCGGGCCTCCTCCATGTGGTGGACGGCTCGCACCACGTCGCCCTGGACGAACTCGATGGCGGCGAAGGAATGCTCAGCCTCGGCCTTGGCGTAGGCCACTGGCGCGCAGGCGCGGCCCTTGTCCGCCGCCTGGGTCAACTCCACATCAAAACCGGCGTGGGTCGCCCGCAGGTCGTTGAGACTGGCGGCACATCCGCCCAGCGTCCCCGCCGCGGCGACGATCCCCAGCAGCCCGATCAGCAGCCGGCTCACGGGTCCTCCCCGTCGAGCCAGTCGGGCAGCAACAGGTCGCCGCTGTCCTCCTCCTCCTCTTCCTCGGCCGGAGGCGGCTCTTCCTCGGTGGGTGGTGTCCCCTCGGCCGGCGGCGTGCCCTCGACCGGAGCGGTGGGCGGGACCGCGGACGGGGTCGGCGGGCGCGGCGGCATGTCCAGCGTCCAGGGGTCGGCCGCGGGTATCAGCGGCTCGGCGGGCTCGGCGGGCTCGGCGGGCTCGGCGGGCTCGGCCGGAGCCGGGGACGCGCCCTCCTCCTCCCATGGATCGGGTGCCAGCAGGTCGTCGGCGGCCTCCTCGGCGCCGCTGCGCCGTTCCGGGGACAGCTCGCCGATGTCAGGCAACTCGTCCAGATCGAGATCCTCCATCACCGGGCCGATGACCTCGTCCTCCAGCAGCAGCTCGTCACCCACGGCCTTCTCGCGGGCGGTCGTGGCCAGCTCGATGGCCTTGAGCGACAGCTGCTCGGCCACGTAGTAGTCGTTGTAGCCCATCTCTTCGCGGGCCTTGTCCAGGTACTCCCGCGCCAGCGTCATCTCGTAGAGGGCGACCGATTCGGCGTCGACGTCCTCGGCCGCGCGGATCGCGGCGCGCGCGTCCACCAGGCCACTGGTGGAACGAATCGGACCGCAGGCGGTCTGGAGAACCGCGATGGTGGGGAGCAGCAGCAACCAGCGGATCGACGGCATGGTGGCTCCAACCTCCGGCGAACGAGTCTACACCGATCCCGCGCGCGAGGGGCAGTGCGGGTGCTACGGTCGGCTCGTCCGGCCGTGCTTCCCCCCGTGCATCGACGGTCACGGCCGGACAAACCGACCGTGGCACCCATCGTTCACGGAAACTCGCGGCCCGGCCCCATAATCCGTAGGATCGATCCGCGCTGGAGAACGACTGGAACCGAAGAACCAGCCCGGTTCGTTCGTCCTTCTAGGCAAGGGTCCCCTCCAGGGGATTGCCGTGCCGGCCCCGATGAGCCGGCGATGGAGCAAACGATGAGACACATTCGATGGATATTCGGCTTGCTGGCATTGACGATGATGCTGCCCCTGGCGGCGGCGCAAGCGCGCGAATTCACCGGCGAGAACGCGCTGGGAGTCGAGACGGATCTGATGCGCCGGACCCAGGAGGGGCTGGACCTGATCTACCAGCGGGAGTACCAGCTCGCTCTGCGCCACTTCCGCGAGGTGGGTGAGATCTACCCCGACTCGCCCATCGGCCCCTTCGGCCGCTCGGTGGTGTTCCAGGCGATGATGCTCGAGAACTTCGACTACGAGTACCGCGACACCTACCGGGTCGAGGCGGACAAGTCGTTGGAACGGGTCGAGAAGGCCCTCAATTCCTCCCAGCTGAAGGGATGGAACCAGTTCATCTACGCCGGGATCATCGGCCTCGACGGCCTCGACCGAGTGCGCGAGGGCGACTACCTGACCGCCTTCAACAAGGGCTGGGACGCTATCGAGTCGATGAAGAAGGCCGGCCGCGCCGAGCCCACCTTCGCCGACCCCGACCTGGGGATCGGCATCTACAACTACTGGCGCACCGCCATCACCGACCGGGTCGACTTCCTGCCTCGCTTCGGCGATCACCGGGCCGAGGGTATCGCCCAGATGGAGCGCGCCCGTGACGAGGGGATGCTGGTCTGGGCCGGCGCCTCGTTCGCGCTGGCGTACACCTACATGGAGGAGCGCGACTACGACAAGGCGATCGCCGAGTGCCTGACGCTGCAGCAAGAATACCCCAACAGCATCATCAACAACATGCTGCTGGGCCGCGTCTACACCAAGGCCAAGGACTACGACAGCGCGGTGGCGACCTTCGAGCGGATCCAGACCATCGACCCGAGCAACCGCCGGGTGCTGTGGCACCTGGGTGACACCTACTACAAGACCCGGCGCCACGACGCCGACGCCAGGCGGTACTTCGAGCAATACCTGGAGCAATCCATCCCCGCCTCCTACATCTGCCACACCCATTACCGCCTGGGCCAGATCGCCCAGCGCTCCAAGGACTACGACGAGGCCATCCGGCGCTACGAGCTCGCCATCGAGGCGGACGGCAAGTACAAGCCCGCCCAGACGCGGCTCGAATCGGTCAAGAAGAAGAAGGCCGCCAAAGCGCTCAAGTCCAAGGGCGCGGCCAGTAATTCCAGGTAGGATCTCGGTCTCGGTCTCGGTCTCGGTCTCGGTCTCGGCTCACCCCCCGTGGGAGAGCCGCCCTCCCTCGTCGTCCACCGAATCCATCGAATCCTGCGAGTCCTCGCCGGTCTCGAGTCGCTCGATCTGCACACGGGCCACCCGCCGCTCGTCGGCCGCGGTGACCTTCATCGCCAGCCCCTCGAGCCGTACCTCGGCGCCGGGTTCGGGCACCCGGCCCAGCTCGTTGACGATCATCCCGCCCAGGGACTCGTACTCGCCGTTGTCCGGGAACTCCACGTCCAGCAGTTCGCCCAGATCGCCGATGGATATCTGGGCGTTGGCCACCCAGATCCCCTCGCCCACCTGCCGCAGCGGCTCCTCCTCGCGGTCGTACTCGTCCCGGATCTCCCCCACCAGCTCCTCGAGGATGTCCTCGATGGTGATCAGCCCAGAAGTGCCGCCGAACTCGTCGACCACGACCCCCAGGTGCAGCCGCCGCGTCCGCATCTCGCCCAGGGTGTCACTGATGCGCTGGGTCTCGGGCACGAACAGCAGGTTGCGCCGCACCACCCGCCGCAGGCTGTGCTTGGACGGCGGCGCGTAGGCCGTCATCTGCAGCAGGTCCTTGGCGTAGAGCACACCCTCGACGTGGTCCGTGTCCTCGCCGAAGACCGGCACCCGCGAGTGGCCCCAGGCGATCACCTTCTCCAGCGCCCGGTCGACCGGGGTGTCCAGCTGCAGGAAATGGGCGGCGGTGCGCGGGATCATCACCTCCTTGGCGATGGTCTCCTTGAACTCCAGCGCCGACGCCATCAGCGTGCCCTGGGCCGGCTCCTCGAAGGCCCCCTCCTTCTGGCCCAGCTCGATCATGTACTCGATCTCGCCCTCGGTGACCGTCGGCCCGGCGGCGGCGTCCTTGCCGCCGAACAGCCGCACCAGGACCCGCCCGAAGCGAGCCAGCACCACGGCCAGCGGAAAGAACAGGAATTCGAAGATCCGCACCAGGTACATGGCCGGGATCGCCACCCGCTCCGGGTTGTGCTTGGCGTAGGTCTTGGGCGTCACCTCGCCGAACACCAGCACGATCAGGGTCATCGCGGCCACGGCCATCGCTTCGACGTAGCTGTTCAGGAAGTAGTCGGCGACCCGGTACGCGAGGATCGATCCGAGGATGTTGACCAGGTTGTTGCCCACCAGCAGGGTGGTCAGGATCCGGGTGGGGTGCTTGATCCAGCGCCGCAGCACCGGTGCCCAGCGGTCTCCCTCATCGATCAGCTGCTGGCAACGGGACTGCGACAGAGCCGTCAGCGCCGTCTCGGTGCCCGAGAAGAAACCGCTGAACAGCAGGCAGACACCCAGCACGACGATCTCTGAAACTGGTAGGGGTGAGTCGCCCACCCTCGCTTCCTCGACCCGCGAGTGGACGCGGGAGCCCCATTGTAACAGGGACGTGGCGGGGAGCGAGGGAGGGGTGGGGGCGGAGAGCTACAGCTGGTTGACCGACTGCTCGATCTCCGGGTTGAAGTGCCCCCGCAGCTTGAGCAGGGGGGTGAAGACGGGCTCCTTCGGCACAAAGATGTCGCCGATACTGGGGCCAAGCAGGGCTCCCTCGATGTTGCGGCCTTCGAGGAAGTCGATCTCGGTCTCCTTCTGATAGATCACCCTTGGTTTGCGTTCCTCGTCGTCGTCCTCCGCCTGGGCGAAAGCCATTGTCGTGGGCGCTGCCACGAACGCCAAAGCCAGCGCGCACGCCACCATCCGTCTCATCGGACGTCCTCCTGGTTCCTCCCGTGGGGTTAGTGCCCCTTCAACGCCCGAGGTGGGGATTTTGTTTCCTCAGAGCATGGACTGGGGATCGACGTCGACCGCCACGCGGAGGCGCGAGATCCGGGAGATGGACATCAGGGCGGAGTGGGCGGCGTCGAGGACGGCGGCCAGGGTGCGGGGGTCGGGCGCCAGCAGGAGCATCTGCCACCGCTGGCGGTTGGCAATGCGCTGGATGGGGGAGGGCGCGGGTCCCAGCAGGCGGATCTGGCGGCCGGAGCCGGCGCGGGCGCGCACGGCCTCCCGCACGGCGGCGCCAAACTTGGTGGCGGCGCGGCGGACCTCTCCCTCGTGGGGATGGCTCAGCCGGACCATCGCCAGCCGGGCGAAGGGGGGATAACGCAGGGCCTCGCGGGCGCGCAGCAACCTGCGCGAATAACCGTCGAAGTCGTGTTCGAGGGCAAATCGGATGGCGTCGTGGTCGGGCACGAAGGTCTGGACGATCACCCGGCCGGGCAACTCGCCGCGGCCGGCGCGGCCCGCCACCTGGGTCAACAGCGAGAAGGTCCGCTCGCCGGAGCGGAAGTCGGGCAGCCGCAGGGACGCGTCGGCGTGGAGCACCCCCACCAGGGTCACCCGGGGGAAATCGTGGCCCTTGGCCACCATCTGGGTGCCCACCAGCACCTGGATCTCGCCGGAGCGGAAGCGGTCGAGGATCTTGCGGTGGCCCCCGCGGCCGGCGGTGGTGTCCCGGTCCATCCGGTCCACCCGCAGGTCGGGCAGCCGCTGGGAGAGGGCCTCCTCGATCCGTTCGGTGCCCTCGCCCAGCAGCTCGAGAGCGTCGGCATTGCAGGCCGGGCACCGGTCGGGCAGCGGCCAGGAGCGGCCGCAATAGTGGCAGCGCAGCAGGTGACGGCGGCCGTGGTAGGTCATCGAGGTGTCGCAGGAGCTGCAGCGGGACTCCGCCCCGCAGGAGCTGCAGACCACCAGGGTCGACAGGCCCCGCCGGTTCAGCAGCAGGATCGCCTGCTCACCGCGGTCGACGGTCTCGCCGATGGCCTCCAGCAGCGGCGCGGTCAGGAACCGCTCCTCCTCGGCCTCGCCGCCCCGCTCCTCGCGCAGGTCGACCACGGTCACCTCGGGCATCGGCCGCTCGGCCACCCGATCGGGCAGCGACAGGGTGCCGTACTTGCCCAGGTCGGCGTTGTGCAGGCTCTCCAGCGAAGGGGTCGCCGATCCCAGCACGCAGACCGCGCCCACCCGCGCCGCCCGGGCGACGGCCACGTCGCGGCCGTGGTAGCGCAGCCCGTCGTCCTGCTTGTACGAGCCGTCGTGCTCCTCGTCGACCACCACCAGCCGCAGGTCTTTCACCGGGGCGAACACCGCCGAGCGGGCGCCGATCGCGGCGGTCACCTCCCCCGAACGCAGGGCCCGCCAGCACTCCATCCGCTGGGCCGGGGTCAACCCCGAATGCAGCACCGCCAGCGGCCGCCGTAGCCGGGCGGCGAAGCGGGACACCAGCTGGGGCGTCAGCGCGATCTCCGGCACCAGCACCAGCACCCCACCGCCGCTGTCGAGCACCGTCTCGGCGACCTGCAGGTAGACCTCGGTCTTGCCCGAGCCGGTCACCCCGTGCAGCAGCCAGCTGGAGAACTCGCCGCCGTGCACCGCGGTCCGCAGCTGATCGACCGCCGCTCGCTGGGCATCGTTCAGCTCCGGCGGCTCGTCCGGCGCCTCGTCGGCGCCCGCCGTGCCGTCGTGCTCCAGCCGCGGCGGCCGCTCCCGCCGATCCAGGGTCACCAGCTCCCGCGCGACCAGCTGCTGCAGCACCCGGCGGGCGCCCGAGAACTGCTCGACCAGATCGGGCACCGGCACCTGGCCGAAGCGATCCAGGTAAGCGAGCAGCCGATCCCGGACCGGGCCCGGCCGGGAGAAGGCCGACATCGCCGCCGTCAGGCTGACGGCCAGCGAGGCCACTTCCACCGTCGGCGCCCGCCAACCGGCCGGGCTGCCGTCGGCCGCATCTCGCTGACCGCGCAGATGGGGGGGCAAGGCGGTGGCAACCACCTGCCCCAGTGGATGGCGGTAGTAGCGGGCGACCCAGCGCAGGAAGGCCAGCTCGTCGGGTTCCAGCACGGGGCCCTCGGAGAGCACCCCGCGCAGGGGCTTGAGCTTCAGGTCAGGACGGCTGGCTGGATCGATCTCCACCACCACCCCGGCCAGGGTCCGGCGGCCGAAGGGCGCGCTGACCACCTGACCGACGGTCAGCTCGCACGCCACATCGGACGGTACGGTGTAGTGAAAACACTCGTCGAGGGGGATGGGCAGCGCGACAGCGACGGTGCGTTCGACCGGGCTGTCGCCCGCGGGGAAGAGACCGGGCAGTGACTCGGAGATCACTGACCCCGGATTCGCTCCTGGGTCTCGGCCTCGGTCTTGCAATCGATGCAGTGGGTGGTCACCGGACGTGCGATCAGACGCTTCTGGGCGATGTCCTCGCCGCAGACCTCGCAGATCCCATAGTCACCGCTGTCGAGCCGCTGGAGCGCCTTGCGGATCTTGTAGATCAGCTTCCGCTCGCGGTCCTTCAGCCGGATCGAGAAGTCTCTATTGGACTCCTCGGTCGCCAGATCGATGGCGTCGGGAAGGTTGAGTTTCTGCTCGGTGAGGTCGCCCACACTGCGGTTGGCTTCCTCGACCAGCGCCTCGAGGCGCTCGTTGAGCAACTTGCGGAAAAACTCGCGTTTATCTGTCGTCATGCTCGCTGCTCCCCCTGCCGGTATTCCCGCTCCCCCACAGAGTTCGTCAACCGGCGGTTTCGCAGACCCATTGCTCGATGCGTGCGGGCCTCACGGCCGGAGGATGGTAGCCGCGAATCGGGTTGCTGTCCAGATGACAGAGTGTCATGGGCCGGGCCCGGGGATCGGGCGTGGGTGACAGGATGGCACTTCGGGACCGCACGATCGGCGCAAACCTCCGTCACGACGGGGTTGCGGTTGCTGGCATGTCCTTTGCTCTATGCACGGTAACGGGCGACAATCGCCTCGCGTGCCGCACGCCGACGGGAGCTGACCGTGAACCGCTGGACCTGCTCGCTACTGCTGATCACGACGATCCTGGCGGCCCCGGCAGCGGCCGAGGAGGACTGGACCTCGGGCAAGACCCTGGCCGTGGGAGGCGCGGGACGGGCCATGCCGCTGGACAACTCGGGCATCGTGCTCAATCCAGCGGCCATCGTCAGTCCCTTCGCTGCCTACACCACCGAGGCGGGCTACCAGCGCATGGACGCCACCCGCTCGGACGTGTTCCACGCATCGGCCCAGGACTGCAAGACCAGCGAGCTGGCGATGGGCATCAGCCAGACCTTCGAGTGGGCCAACCCGCCCTTTGATCCCTACACGGACCTCTCGTGGTACTCCGCGGACACCATCGACGAGCTGGACACCAAGCGCCGGGTCGACCGCTTCGCCTGGGCGCTGGCCTACGGCTTCGCCCAGCGCCGGTTCAACATCGGCGCCGGCCTGCGCGTCTACCACGTGCAGGATCCCCTGCGGGAGGAGAAGACCCCGGTCAGCCTGGACGTGGGCGCCACCTGGTGGGTCAGCCCCAACGTGGCCATCGGCGTGGTCGGGGGAAACCTGATCCCGACCAAGCTCGAGGAGGAGCCGACCACCCTGGCGGCGGGCTTCGGTGTCATGAGCCTGGGTGGGATCCTCTGGTTCGAGGCCGATGGCGTCATCGACTTCGACTCGGGTGACAAGGCCCAGGTGGACCTGCGCGCCGGGGCCCAGGTGACGATCCTGACCCAGTTCAACATCCGCGCCGGGTACGCCAGCGACAGCGCATTTGGCCAGCAGTACATGTCCTGGGGGCTCGGATGGACCATCCCCCAGTTCTCGGTGGGCTACACCATGCGCGTCGAGCTCGGCGAGATGGAACGCCGGCTGAACCCGGACAAGGGCGAGGTCGCCAACCGCATGCTCCACTCCTGGATGATGTCGGTGATGTTCTGAGTCCGCTAGCGCGCGGGGGAGCGCCAGCCTTCACGGATCCCGCGAAGCAGGGCCCGGACGCGCACGGCGCGGGGGTCGTCGCCGTCACGCAACAACGTCGCAGCCGACATCGCAGCCGCCACCAGCGGAGCGGCCGGATGGGGCGCTGGGTGCGCGCGGCAGAGGGCGATCTGGCCCCGGGTGCCGTGATAGGTGGAAAAGGCACTCCGTCGTCCCGCGCTGGCGCCGCCCGCGTGGACCGCCCGCGCACCCGGGGCCAGCGCCACCCGGTAGCCGGCGTCCCGCAGTCGCAGGCAGAGGTCCACGTCCTCGAAGTAGAACGGGAACCGCTCGGCGTCGAAGCCGCCCACGGCCAGCGCCGGCCCTACCCGCAGCGCCAACGCCGTGGCGGGCAGCGCTGCGACCGCCCGCGAGGAGCCCACGGGCGCGGTCCCCGGACGCAGCGCCCGTACCCGCCCGCCCCGTAGCCGCACCGACAGACCCGCGGACTGGATCGTCCGGCCATCCTCTTCCAGCAGCAGGGCGCCGGCCGCGCCCACCCCGGGTCGCGCCACCTCCCGGGCCAGCACCTCCCGAGCCCCGGGCAGCAGCGCGGCGTCGTCGTTGAGCAGGATGATCGACGGGAATCCCTCGCTCCGGGCCCGCTCCAGCGCTGTGTTGGCCGCGGCGGCAAACCCCTCATCGGGAGCGATCAGCCACAGAGGCGGGCGCACCCGGGCCACGGTCCGCCGGAGCAGGGGCTGGTGGCCGTCGGTGATCACGACCACAGGGGGGGACGCGTCCATCATCGTCCGGTAGGATAGCCCGTCGGGAGCGATACCATGCGACGTGCACTGACCATCCTGTTGATCTCGTTACTGCTTTCCCTACCCGCCGCCCTGGCCGTGGCCGGCACCGCGGCATACGGCACGGCGCGCCGCCAGGCGATCCAGGCGGTCAACGCCTGCCGTAACCTGGCCACGGTCAGCCGTCAGCTGGACAAGCTCGGCGCCGACGTCGAGACCGAGAGCCAGGCGATCCAGACGGGGACCAGCGGCCGGATCGCCGTGGTTCGCGAGCGCCTCGAGGTCATCGACGGCAAGGTGGGCGAGATGGAGCGCAAGGTGGCCGAGCTGCAGCAGACCGCCGCCGACCTGAAGACCTCGACGGCCGAGCTGAAGGCTGGCCTCGACACCCCCTGACTCCTCCGCACCCCCTCGACAACTGGATTCAGGACTCACCAGTGCTTGCGTGTGCGCAGGGCGCGGCGCCCGACCATCGATCGGCGCAGCAGGCTCTCCAGCTGCTCGTCGGACAATGTCGCCTGCGCCCTCGCCCGGGCTCGACGACGGAGGTCGCCGGGAAGCCCGGCCAGTGACGCGGTCACGGCGGCGGCCGCTCCGATGGCTGCCACGCCCTGTTGCCAGCGGCCGGGATAGGCTCCCAGTGGCCCCTCGTCCCTCGCTCGCGCGTGCTCGGCATACCGCGCCAGCCAGTGCCATGGGCTGGCGGCCAGCTGGGCCCAGGGCAGGTGGGCGACCGCCAGTCGCGCGCGGTTTCGTTCCACCAAGAAGGCCTTGCGGACGCTGGCTGCGCCCCAGGTCCCTCCCCCCAGGTGGCGGACCACCGCGTCCGGGGCGTAGTGGATCGCCAGCCCCGCCCGGAGCGACCGGAGCCCCAGCTCGGCATCCTCGCCGTAGGCGAAGAACTCCTCGTCGAAGCCCCCGAGCCGCGCCAGCGCGTCGCGCCGCAGCAGCAGGGCCGCGCCGCTGGGGAGCAGGGGTGGAATCGGCACCCGGCCACGCTCGTCGTCCGCGGGTTTCCCCCGGCCGCGGCAGAGGTTGAGACCGTCCCGGTAGAGCCGGTGGCCGGTGTTGTCGATCCGCCCTTCCCCCGTCAGCGTCAGCACCCTTGGCACCACCAGCGCCGCGCCGCTGTCCTCGGCCGCCTGCACCAGCCGGTCCAGCAGATCCGGCGCGGCGACGGTGTCGTTGTTGAGCACCAGCAGGAAGCGGCCCCGGGCCGCCCGCAGACCGGCGTTGGCGGCGGCGGCGTACCCCAGGTTGTGCCCCGTGGACAGGAAACGGACGGGGATCGGTGCGTCCGCGCAGGCCGCCCGGCTCCCGTCGGTGGAGCCGCCATCGACGACCACGACCTCCAGGGGACCGGCGGACGGCGGCCGCAGGGAGCCCAGGACGAAGCGCAGGTGGGCCGCCCCGTTCACGCTCGGAATCACCACGCTGATGAGGGGGACGCCCAGGTCGTCGGCCCGGTCTCGGGTCAATCCTCTTCCCATGGAGCCCTGGGTCCGTCGGGCTTGGGGGCGCGCATCGACCGGATGGTCCGGGTCTGTTGCTCCCGGCGCTTGCGCTTCTCCAAGAAGAAGTCCGCTCCGATCTCGACGGCCCCCATGGTGGGTTCATCCTCCTCGACCTCGGCCACTTTGACCGCCGCGCCCATGCCCAGCAGGGCCTCGCCGAGGGCGTCCGCAGACGACCGGCTGGCGTCATGGCTCAGCAGGACCGGGGTCAGCGCCAGGCCGGCCGCCAGTTCTTCTCGACGGCGGTCCGGAAAGAGGCGAGCCAGGAAGTCCACGACCCGGTCGAAGGCCCCCTCCTCGGTGTAGCGCGTGATTCGAATCTCGTAGCTGTCGCTCATGCCCGGCGTCTCCTCCCCCGCCGCGTCTGGAAACCGGCGGGGGGGATCCGTATCTTAGCAGCATGATCAGACGCATCCATCACATCGCGGTCGCCGTCGAGGCCCTCGGGTCGGTGGCCGATTCGCTGACCACGGTCCTGGACCGCGACCCGGGCGAGCCCGAGGACGTGACCGCGGCCCGCACCGTGGCCCAGTTCTTCACGGTGGGTGAGAGCCGCATCGAGCTGGCGGCACCGATGGGTGAGGATTCGCCCATCGGCAAGTACCTGGCCAAGAAGGGTCCCGGCATCCACCACATCTGCCTGGAGGTCGACGACCTGGCCGCGGAGGTGGAGCGAATGCGGGCCGCCGGGCTGCGCTTCGTCACCGACGACATCCAGTCGGGCGCCCACGGCTCACAGATCATCTTCCTGCACCCGAAGTCCACCGGGGGTGTCCTGATCGAGCTGCAGCAGGCAGCCGACTGAGGCGCGGGAACGCCCGATCATCGAGGCGGATGCGGTAGAGTAGGGTCTCGATCTCCGGGGCCGACGCACCCTGGAAGAGGACAGCGACCATGAGCACCAAGGCCCGAGTCTACGTCGCCGACCCCGACCCCGGCGTCGTGCAGTTCGTCCGCGGCACGCTGGAGCCGGGGGGGTTCGCGGTACAGGAGTCCGTCGACTTCGCCAACATCCTCGACGAGTTGCGTACCTTCGAAGCCGATGTGGCCTTGCTCTCCACGGAGATCGAGGGGCAGTACTACGGGGACATCCTCCGCGACATCAAGCGCAGCGGCCACCAGGTGGCGGTGATCACCATGATCGACGGCGGCGATCGCCGCTCGGTTGGCGACTCCCTGGCCCAGGGCGCGGTCGACGTGGTCCACAAGCCGCTGGTACCCGCGGACCTGACCAACCGGATCCAGCTGCACACCCGCAAGACCGGCTGGCGCACCACGGACCTGGAGCTGTCGGAGCTGAGCCTGGGGACCGAGTTCCCGGTGGCGGCGCTGAAGACCGGCTCGGCGAGCTACGACCGGGGCCTGACGACCTTCATCGAGATCACCGAAGCGATCGCCAGCTCGTTGGATCCGGAGGACGTGTACTACGTGCTGGTACGGAGGGTCTCCGACGCGGTGGAATGCGACCGGTGCAACGTGGTGCTGCGGGGCATCGGCGAGTCCGAGGCCTTCGTGGTCGCCAGCCACGAGGACCCCAACCTCAGGCGCCACGCCATCACCCTGGAGCGCTACCCCGAGTACCGGCTGGCCCTGGACTCGATGGAGCCGGTGTTGGTCGACGACGCCCAGCTCCACCCGGTGACGGAGAAGGTGCGCAACGAGGTGGAGGTGATCTCCCTGGGCTCGATTCTGGTCTTCCCGCTGATCGTCCGCGAGACGGCGGTGGGGATCATGTCGGTGTCCACCCGCGGCCGCTCCCGGGAGTTCGATCCGGCGGAGCTGCTGATGCTGCGCTCGATGGCCAACCTGGCAGCCTGCGTGGTCAAGTCCACCACCGCCCTGGAGTCCCTCCGCTACCAATCGGCGGCGGCCAAGGCGCCGGCCGAGGAGTTCGATAACATCGTGCTGGACCTCGACGACCAGATCGAGCTGCTGATCGACGAGTTCGAGAAGGGCGGGGACTGATCCCGATGCCCGCCCGTCACCGGCTCTCTGCCCTCACGGTCCTGCTGCCGCTCCTTCTGCTCCTCGGGGGCTGCTGGGAGGTCTTGAGCTACCAGGACGAGGGCGACTCCGACGACCTGTTCATGGACACCGACGGAGCCGTCGAGGTCTCGCCGGCTTCCCTGTCCCTGGCCGCGTCTGGCGGCGAGGACGCCAAGGCCAGCCTGACCTTCGTCGAGACCACGGGCGAGCGCGGCGTCGAGATGGTCCTGGCGCTGGAGGGCGAAGCGGCGGGCCAGCTCGCCGTCCACCCCGGCGAGCTCTCGGTGACCCTGGTCCCGGGCGGCTCCCTGGAGATCCAGGTCTCGTTCTCCCCCGACGGGTCGACCACCGACGCCGACGCCGAGCTGGTGGCGACCACCACCGGCACCCCCGCCGAGCTGCGGATCCCGATCAACGCCGAGCTCGAGCCCGGAGACGACGACTCCGCTTCCTAGATCGACATTCCGGCCGGCACAGAGGCCCGTCCTACTCCCCGACGTCGACGACGCGGTTCCGCTTGCCGTGGCGGAACACGATGGCGCGATCCAGCTGGCGATCCGCGGCCACGTGGGCGTCCGCCCAGACCACACTGCGCTGCACGACGGCGCGCCCCTCGACGGTGGCGCGGGCGCCGATCACCGCGTGGGGGCCGACCACGGCGCCCGCTCCCAGCCGACAGTCCCGGAACAGGGCCAGCGGCGGCACGAACTGGACTCCGGCGGACACCTTCAGCGCGGCGCGGCCCCCGTGCTCGACGCCGTGCACGTCGACTGCGTAGGCCGGCTGCACCCCGGGCGGCGGGGGCCCCTCCCACAGCAGCTGCTGCGCGGCACCCCGGGGGTATCCCGCGTCCAGCAGTTCGATGTGCGTTCCCAGGTAACGTTCGGCCGTGCCCAGATCGTTCCACTGGCCACGGTGGACGACACCCCGCAGATCGCGCCCGGCGGCCATCAGCGGCACATAGCCCTGGCGGACCACGCAGGATTTGCCCTCGCCGGGGAGGTGATCGAAGACCTCGGGTTCGAGCAGGTGGACGCCCGTGAACACTCCGCGGGCTGCCGCGCTGCCTGCGGGGCCGCCGCTGGCGTCCCCTCGCCGCGCGGCCAGGCCAGCCAGGTCGACGATCCGCCCCTCGCCGTCGACCACCACCGCCCCGAAGCGCTCCACCTCCGGGTGGTCGGCGAGCAGCAAGGTCGCAGTCGCCCGGCTGCTCCGGTGACGATCCAGCAATGTCGCCAGGTCGAAGTCGCAGAGGATATCGCCGTTGACCACCACCCGTGGCCCGTCGCCCATCAGCGGACGGGCTGCTACCAGCGCCCCTCCGGTACCGAGGATCTCGGGGACCTCCACCGAGTACCGCAGCTCCAGATCGGGTAGGTGGGCTGCCGCCCAGACGCCGAGGCGCTCCACCAGCCGCGGCGCCAGGTGGTGGGCGTTGACCGTGATCTCCCGGAGCCCGGCGCGATGGAGCCTCGCCAGCGCGTACCCCGCCAGCGGAACCCCCATCAGCGGACAGGCGGGCTTGGGCAGCTCGTCGGTCAACGGCCGCAGCCGGTTCCCGAACCCCGCCCCCATAACGATCGCCGACAGATCCGTGTCCGACATTTCCTATCCCCTGACGCCTGGCGCCTGACGCCTGACGCCTTTCCTACACCCCCCCCATCAGCAGCAGCAGCAGCGCCTTCTGGGCATGCAGCCGGTTCTCGGCCTCCTGGAACACCACCGACTGGGGCCCATCGATGACCTCGGCGGTCTGCTCGTCACCCCGCATGGCGGGCAGGCAGTTCATGAAGATCGCATCGGGGCGGGCGTGGGCCATCAGCTCGGTGTTGACCTGGTAAGGCATCAGATCGCGCAACCGCGCCTCCCGTTCGGCGGGATCGATGTGGTAGCTCATCCAGCTGTCGGTGTAGACCACGTCCGTGTCCCGGGCCGCCTCCGCCGCGTCGTGGGTCACCAGGATCTCGGTCCCGCTGGCGATCTCCCGGCCCCGGGCCAGCACCTGGGGCTGAGGCTCCCACGCCTCGCCGGCCGGACAGCCGATGCGGATGTTCATGCCCGCCAGCGCACAGCCGTAGATCAGCGAGTGGGTGACGTTGTTGTTGCTGTCGCCCATGTAGGTCAGCGTGCGGCCAGCCAGCTCCCCCTTGCTCTCCTCGATGGTCAGCAGATCCGCCAGGATCTGGCACGGGTGGCTGAAGTCGGTGAGTCCGTTGACCACCGGGATCGTGCACAGCTCGGACAGCACCTCCACCGAGCGGTGCGAGAAGGTGCGCGCCATGATCGCGTCGCACATCCGGGTGATCACCCGGGCGAAGTCCTCGATGCTCTCCTTCTTGCCCAGCGGCGAGGTCGAGATGTTGTAGTAGATCGCGTGTCCGCCCAGCTGGGTCATCCCGGTCTCGAACGACACCCGGGTGCGCAGGGAGGGTTTCTCGAACAACATCAGCAAGGTCTTGAAGGCTATCCGGTCCCGGAAGTCCTCGGGCTGTGCCTTGACCTTGCGGCCCAGGTCCAGCACCGCCCGCACCTCATCCGGGTTCCAGGCGTCCAGCGTGATCAGATCCTTGTGCATGACGTCGAACCTCCGCGGCCACCCATCCCGCCGGGGAGCATAGAGAAACCGCCGGGCCGGGTGAAGCCCCTACAGCACCTTGTCCGGGTTCAGGATCCCGGCCGGATCCAGCGCTTGCTTGACCGCGCGCTGCAGCGACAGGGCGGTGGCGTCCTGCTCCCAGGCCAGATAGGGGCGCTTGAGCAGACCGATGCCGTGCTCGCCCGTGATCGTGCCGCCCAAGTCGAGGGCCAGGCGGAAGACCTGCTCGGACAGCAGCCGGACCCGGCGGCCCAGGTCCGGATCGTCGTACAGCAGGTTCACGTGCAGGTTGCCGTCCCCGGCGTGGCCGTACGCGACCACGGTCAGCTCCGGGGTGGTCGCGGCCAGGTCACCGAGCCGGCGCAGCAGCTCGGCCAGCCGCCCCGTGGGCACCGCGATGTCCTCGCTCAGGTGGTGGGCGAAGGGCTGCTTGATCTCGTCGGACGCCCGTCGTCGCAGCTCCCACAGGGCGGCCGTCTTTTCCGCGGTGTCCGCCGGCCGCACCGCGAGGGGCCGCTCTCCGAGGACATCGACGGCACGCTCCAGCTGGGGTGCGGCCGTGCCAACGGGGCCATCGACCTCCAGCAGCAGCGCCGCACCGCCGCCCGCGATCCGCAGCGCGTTGGTGTCCAGCAGCTCCAGCGCCCGCGGTAGCACGCCTGCGGCCAGGATCGCCTGCACCCCCTCGCAGGCGTCCACCGTCGAGTCGAAGGTGATCCAGGCCGTGCGGACCTCGGCCGGTGCCGGCAACAGTCGTACGGTGACGCCCGTGATCACCGCCAGCGTGCCCTCCGATCCCACCAGCAGCCCGCGCAGGTCGTAGCCCGCGACCCCCTTGATCGACCGCCTGCCGACCCGCAGTGGACGGCCGTCAGCCAGCACCACGTCCAGGCCGAGCACGTAGTCCCCCGTCACCCCGTACTTCACGCACAGCGGCCCGCCGGCATTGGTGGCCACGTTGCCGCCGACCGAACATTCGTCGAGGCTGGCGGGATCGGGCGGATAAAAAAGCCCCGCCGCGGACGCTGCCCGGTTGAGGTCGGCGGTGACCGTGCCCGCCAGGACCTCGGCCTGCTGGTCGGCCGCCGACAGCCGGGTCACGCCGACCAGACGCTCCAGGCCGCACACCACCGCGCCGGGCGTGGGTACACAACCGCCGGCCTTGCCCGTGCCAGCACCCCGGGCCGTGACCGGGATCGACTCCCGGGCACAGACGGCCATCAGCTCCGCGACGGCTTCTGGTGTGGCGGGCAGGCAGACCGCGGCCGGGATCACCGGCTCGGCGACGGAGCGGTCGCCGGCATACTCCGAACGCTGTTCGGGCTCCAGTAACACGGCAGCGCTTCCCACGGCCCCCCGCAGGGCCCTGATCCGCGCGGCGGACAGCTCAGCGGCTGCCACCGTGTTCCCCTTCCACCAGATAGGCCAGGCAACGCAGGTAGTCGGTGGGCGGGTGGCCGGGCAGCACCGGGTGGTCTGGCGCGGCCCCGCCCTGGAAGACCCGGACCACTCGCCGGCCGGCTCGCCGGGCAGCGGACGGCACCAGGTCGGAGAAGGCGTCCCAGCCCAGGTGGTGGGAGCAGCTGCTGGTGACCAGCAGCCCCCCGGGGCGCACGGCCCGCAGGGCCAGGTAGTTCAACCGGCGGAAGGCCTCGGTTCCGCGGCGCAGGTCTTTCTTGCGCTGGATCAGCGAGGGAGGATCGCAGCTGACCACGTCGTAGGACCCCGGCTCCAGCTCCTTCAGCACGTCCCCAGCGTCGGCGCAACGGACATCCAGCTGGTCCGCCACGCCAGCCCGCGCCCCGTTGTCGCGGGCCAGCTCGCAGGCTGCCGACGACGAGTCGACCAGGGTCACCCGCGCAGCCCCGGCGGCGGCGGCGCGCACCCCGGCGACGCCCACGTAGGCGTGCAGTTCCAGCAACTCGCTTCCCTGGCTCCAGTCCACGATCCGCTCCCGGGTGGTTCGCATGTCCAGGTACAGCCCGGTCTTCTGGCCACCCGCCGGATCAAATCGGATCGCGACCCCGCCCTCGTCCACCTCCCAGGGGCCGTCGCGGCTTCCCCGCAGCCACCGGACCTCGTCCGGCAAGCCCTCCAGCCCGCGGCCACGGGCGTCGTTGCGCAGCAGCACCAGCGGGCACCCGTGCACCCCCACCAGGATGTCGGCGATCCCCTCCACCAGCCGATCGCCGAACGCCGACGTGCTCTGGATCACCGCCAGCTCGCCGTACCGGTCCACCACCAGCCCCGGCATGCCGTCGGCCTCGGCGTGGATCAGGCGGTGACCGGCCCAGCCCGCGGCGACCACCGTCCTGCGGGCAGCCGATGCCGCCAGCCGCCGAGCCAGCAACGGCCGATCGATGGCCGTGCCCCTCTCCCTCGTCCAGACCCTGGCGGCCAGCAGGGTGTGGGGGTGGTAGGCGGCGGTGGCCACATACCCCCCCTTGTGGTCCTCGAGTTCGACCAGCGCCCCGGCGGGCAGGCCCTGCTCGGGATGGACCAACTCGTTGCTGTAGACCCAGGGCGAGCCGCCACGCAGGCGCCGTTCGCGGCCCTTGCGCAGGCGGATCCTGCCGTCGACGGGGATCGCGGTCATCGTGGATTCAGCCTTCTTGGTCTTCCCCGCCACGGGCTGCGCGGCGGGAGAGGGTCTGGATCAGCGCGTACTCGCTGAACAGCACTTCTTCCTCGGGTGGGCCGGCGACGGCTTCCTCGGATGCCACCTTCTGGCGGCGCACGCGTGGAACCCGGCGGAACAGATCGTCCACCGGCACCTCGGCGCCCGGGTAGGCGAAGAACGCCGGCAGGTTCTTGAGGTTGAGCAAGGATGATGGCCGGCGTTGATCGCCGAGACAGCGGAAGTCGAAGCGATCCTGGCGGATGCGGATCGGCAGTACCGGCTCTTTTGCCGACAGCTCCAGCAACCAGAAGGGGTGCTGGATATCCTCGAAAGACCGGGATTCACGGGCCTTGTTGCGCCAGAAGGTCCGCTCCACCAACGGGCGGTCCGGTTGTTCGAGGGGTTTGATCTCGCCGAGCAACGCCGCCTCGAGGTCCAGCCGCTCGACCTGGAGTGGCGCCTCGCCGGCGGCGCTGAACAGCACGCTGGTGGCGTCCACCTCCGCATTGTCGGCGTAGAACGCCTCCCGGTGACCCTCGACCATCTCCCGGGTCAACACCAGCACACGCATGCCGCCGGCGATCAGGTCGTCTTCCAGCGCCCAGGCCTCCGACATCTCCTCGAAGGCCTCGAGGAAGACCGGGAATTCGCGCTGCAGGTAGAGGTTGGCGGTGTAGGCGTCGAGACCCATCAGGTTGTTCAGCCGGACCCGGAGCCAGGGCAGGTTCTGGCGATACCCCGGATCGGGCACGAGCAGCACACGGGCCGCCGCGTCCCGCGGGCCGAACGGCCCCCGGCCCCTGAGCAACGGGGAGTCGGCGCCGGGCACCGCGACCGATCGGTACTGATCGGTCTGCACGTCGTCCTCGTCCACCTGGGCGTAGGCGCCGCTGGCCGAGATCACCGCCGCGTGCTCGCCGGACAGAAGGTCGCCCACGGACGCGTGCTCCCCGGTGATGGTGGCCTCCAGCTCCTCTTCGGCCAGCGCGGGGTCCACGCCCAAGGGCGGCGGCGCGGGCGAGACGAACTGCGCCGGAGCGGGGGGCTCTCTTGGCGGATCGGTCTCGGCCTGGATCTGGGCCCGCAGCTTGGGGGGTAACGAGGCCAACAGCTTGGGATCCATGGTCGAGGCGAATTGCTCGGACCGCTCGTCGCTCCCCTCGGCCGCGTCCGCCGTGGCCGGCTCGTCACGCTCGGGCAGTTCGGTGCCGCAGTACATACAGCGGGTGTACTTCGGCCCGTTGGGCCGGCCGCACGAGGGGCAGGGGATCACCTGGGGCAACGCTCACTCCTGGGAGAATTGTACCCGCCCACGGTGCCCGGACTACAGACGCAGGTGTTCGACTCGAACCTCGTCCGACAGGATCAGGCGGGCGACCGTCGACGGCGCGCGGCGGGCGTGACCGGCGGATCCGGGGTTCAGGTACCGGATCGGGCCGATCTGGAAATCGGCAGGCCGGTGACTGTGGCCGAACACCACCAGGTCCGCTCGGTGCTGCACGGCACGGGCCATGAAGTCCCGCGACGGCTGGTGGACCTGTCCGATGTCGTGGATCAGCAGGATTCGGCGCCCCTCCCGTTCGAGGAGACGCTCATCAGGCCAAAAGCCGGGGGTGTCCATGTTTCCGGCCACGGCGACCACCGGAGCGATCTGCTCGAGCTCCGCCTCGACGACCGCCCCACCCACGTCCCCGGCGTGGAGGATCTCGTCGACGCCGGCCAGGGCGTCGAACACGGAACGCGGAACCACCCCGTGGGTGTCCGCGACCAGGCCCAGGGTCAACACGGCCGGGGCTCAGCCGCCGTCGTCGATGCCGGTCGCCGGCGGGTAGATCGACAGGGGGAGGTAGTCGATGACGCCGTTGGCCTCGTGGAAGACGTTGTCGTAGTAGGTCGCGTCGTTGACCGTGAAGCTGATCCACCCGTTGGCGGTCGCCTTGAACTCCATCGACGTCCCCAGGGTCCCCAGGGTGATCTCCTTGGTCACCTCGTCCTCGAAGCGGTAGACCACGGCACCCCAGGGGCACTCGGGGCAGGGCAACGACGCGGGATCGACCGGCGTCAGCGCTGGCGGGCACTCGACCTGCACGACACCCGCGCCCTCGATGTTCACGCAGGCCCCCGACGGATTGATCCACGCCGTGGTCCCGTAGTCACCGGTATCGGCCACTGTGTAGCGGTTGGTCTTCGACGTCTCGATCAGCACCTGGTCCTCGACGCACACATGGCGGCGAACTTGCCAGCTGTCCTGGACGGTCATGGTCTGGTGCAGCTCGTAGATCAGGGGGTTGTGGCAGTCCCCCGCGGTGGCCCGCTTGCCGGCGGCCGCGACCCAGTCGGCGTAGGCCTTCAGGCCCAGTTCGCCCTGGGCGTAGAGCTTGCACTGCGCCAGGTTCTCGGTGAGGAAGGGTTCGATGGCGACCGGCTTGCCCAGGAAGTCGATCTCCCAGTCGTCGATCTTGCGTTCGTCGACCACGAGCTGCTCGTTGATCTCCCCGCGCATCAGGCTGAGGATCGCGTCCATCGCGTGCTGCCGCATCATCCGCTTCTTGGGTTCGTTGGCCTCCGAGGCGAAGTCCGGCGGCTGGTAGCACTGCACACCGTGGTAGTCGAACCAGGAGTTGGGCTCCGGCGGGGGTGGTTCGGCCGATTTTTTCTTCTTGGCCATCGCGGCAGGGGCGATCAGCGCCATCGCGACGATCGTCACCACCGTGGTCAGGGTTCGGCGAGGCATGACGTTCCTTCCTCCCCTCGGACACGCGCAGCAGGCGCGCCTCCTCGCCCACGCGGAAATCCGCGCGGGTTGGGCGCATGTTATCGACGCCCGAAAACCGGTGTCAATTCAACCAAATGGCGGCGGCGGCTGCGGAACGTGCCGCGGCGCATCCCCCCCGGGGCGGGAGGGTGAAGGGAATCGCGGGGGAGCGTGTCAGTGGAAGAACACATTGTCCAGGATGCTGCCGATGTAGCCCTGCAGCATGAACGCGATGACCAGCGCATAGATCACCAGCGACTCGATCAGGGCCAGGCCGATGATCAACGGCGTGAAGATCTTGCCCGAGGCCGACGGGTTGCGTGCGATGCCCTCGAGGGCGGCAGCGGCGGCGCGACCCTGGGCGAGGACGCCACCGAGGGCTACCAGGCCGATGGCCACACTCGCGCTGAAGGCGATCAAGCCCAGGGCTGAAGCCAGGCCACTCTCGTCGCCTTCTGCCGCCATGGCGGCGAAGGGCACGGTCGTCACGACGAGAGCCGTCAGTACGGAAAGGATGCGAGACAGCGAACGGGTCATTTTCTTCTTCCTCCAGCCGGACCCGTTCGTGGTCCGGCTCGTCTCCCTGGCGAGGGTCAGTGTTCCTCGTGTTTGACCGCCAGGCTGATGTAGATGATGGACAGCAGGCTGAATACGAAGGCCTGCACGACACAGACGAACGTCCCCAGTCCCAGGAAGATCACCGGAATGCCATAGGCCAGCAGCGGCGAGGTCTGGGCCGGGAGCTCGTGCATGAAGATCGACAGGACCGTGTGGTCCCCGAACATGTTGCCGTACAGCCGGACGCTGAGGCTGACCGGCCGCGCAACGGCGCCGACCACCTCGATCACGAACATCAGCGGTGCGAGCCAGAGCACCGGCCCCATGAAGTGCTTGATGTAGCCCACCCCGTGCCTCATCAGGCCGCTGAGGTTGTAGACCAAGAACACGCACAGGGCCATGCCGATGTTGGTGTTGATGTTGGAGGTCGCGGGCACGAACCCGGGCACCAGCCCCAGCAGGTTGCACAGCAGGATGTACAGGAAGATGGTGCCGATCAGCGGGAAGAAACGTTGGGCGTCCTTGCCCAGCTCCTGCTTGCACAGCCCGTAGACGAACTCGATGACCAGCTCGAACAGGTTGCGGGGCCGCAGATCGGCGTCCGGGACCAGCGCATCACGGCGGTCGCCGCTGCGCAGTTTCTCGAGCAGGGTCATGCGGGCGATCAGTGCGCCGACCAACAGCACCGTGACCACCAACATCGAGTGGATGAACGGTACCAAGTTGGGGCCGGACTCGCTGTGGCCCAGCCCGGGCACCAGCGAAAACCAGCTGAAGTCGCTCGCGAGGATCACGCTCATCAAGCCACGTCCTACCCCCGGATCAGGCCCAGGGCGGCAGCGAACAGAATCGCCGCGACGATCACCGACAGCCCAACCAGCAGGCCCGCCGGGTCCAGATCGACGATCCAGATCGCCGCCATCAGCGCCGCCGCGGTTCCGCCCCAGCGCAACGCGCAGATGAAGACGGCTCGCCGCGGCCGACTCGGGGTCAATCCCAGCGCCCGCGCAGTCGCCCAGGACAACAGCTGGAAGTTGACCAGCGCTAGACCTCCGCCGATGGACACACCCACCGCGAAGTCCAGGCCGCGAAGGGCGTAGCCCGCGCCCACGAGCACCACCCACAGCGCGGTGCCCACGAGCACGATGGTGCGAGCCCCAGCCTGGTGTTCGGGCTCCACGTCATCCCCATCATGCTTTGGCGGCCCATGGGGCGCGGGTCGCCAGCTACGCGCGCGTTTTCCTAACACGATCGGTACGCGATCTCAAGGGACAGCAAGCGACTCTGCGGTCATTATTGCGGGGGATCCCGGACCCAGCGCGAACGCTCCAGAGCCTCGAGCCGCTGCAGCACCATCGCCGGGTTCGGGTGCCGGGGCTGGGCCTTGCGGTACAGCCGCTCGGCGGCGTCCAGATCACCGGTGGCCTCCAGGCAGCCGGCCTCGCCGACCATCGCCTCGGCGGCCTGGGGCGTGGCCGGGTGCTCGCTGATGACGCGACGGAATGCGGGCACGGCCAGATCACAGTCGCCCGCCACGTCGTGGGTGAGGGCTACCCCCAGCCGGGCATCGGCGGCCAGCCGGCCCTCGGGAAACGCCTCGAGCTGGGCGTTCCACTCCAGCCGGGCCTGGGCTGGATCCGACAGATCGAGGTAACGCTGCGCCACGGTGAAGCGGACCTCCTCGTTGGCTGGATCGTCCGGGAGCTGCTCGAGGAACAACCGCAGCGCCTCGATGGCGCCCCACGGATCTCCATCGACGACCCGCAGCCGCGCCTGTATCCGGAGGCATTCGCCCGCGGACTCGCTCCCCGGGAATCGCGTGACTGCGTCCTGGCACAGCTCCTCGGCCCGCCGCGGATCCCCGGTGTCGATGGCCAGCTCGGCCTGGCCCAGCAGGGAGACTCCCCCGATCTCCGCCAGTTCGCTGCTCGACGCCCGGGCATAGGCCGCCGCCGCCCCTTCCAGGTCCCCGGCGCGACGCAGCTCCCCGGCGCGCTCGAGCTGTTTTTGGGGGCTGTCGCAGCCGAACAGCAAGAGGAAGACGACCAGTAGAGCTGTTCCGCGATGGGTGGCGCGGGGAATCACTCCTCGGCCTCGGACTCGGACTCGGTCTCGGTCTCGGTCTCGGTCTCGGTCTCGGTCTCGGTCTCGGTCTCGGTCTCGGCCTCGGACTCGGTCTCGGTCTCGGTCTCGGCCTCGGACTCGGTCTCGTCCTCCTCGTCCGCGGCCTCGTTGATCCTCGCCAGCGCGACGACCTTCTCGTTCTTGTTCAGCCGGATCAGCGTGACCCCCTGGGTGTTGCGGCCGATGACAGAGATCCCGGCGACCGGCATCCGGATCACCTGACCCTGGTCGGTGATCAGCATCACCTCGGTGTCGTCGTCGACCTGCACCGTGCGGACCACCGGACCGTTGCGGCCCCGGGTCTTGATGTTGATCAGGCCGATGCCGCCACGGCCCTGGACCCGGTACTCGCTGGCGTCGGTCCGCTTGCCGTAGCCGTTCTCGGTCACCGTCAGCAGGGTGTCGTCCGGGCCGATCACGTCCATGCCGACCACCTGGTCCTCGCCCACCAGGGTGATGCCCTTGACCCCCGCCGCCGTGCGGCCCATCTCCCGCACGTCCTCGGCGCGGAAGCGGATCGCCTTGCCCTCGCGGGTGCACAGCAGCACCTCCTCGTCGGGCTCGAGCAGCCGCGCGGTGAGCACCTCGTCGTTCTCCTTGAGGCCGCAGGCGATGATTCCGGTCGAACGCACATGGCTGTAGGCCGACAGGTTGGTCCGCTTCACCTGGCCGTTGAGCGAGACCATCACGATCGAGCGCAGATCGTCGAACTCTCGCACGGGCAGAACTGCGGCCACCGAGTCGTCCGGATCACAGGGGATCAGGTTGACCAGGGGGCGACCGCGGGCGGAACGACCACCCACGGGCAGCTGGTAGACCTTCAGCCAGTTCACCCGGCCCTTGCGCGTGAAGATCAGGATGTAGGCGTGGGTCGATGCGACCCAGACATCCTCGACGAAGTCCTCCTGCTTGGTGGCCACGCCCCGCAGACCCTTGCCGCCCCGGTGCTGGCTGCGGTACTCGGCCAGGTTCGTACGTTTCATGTAGCCGTTGTGGGTCAGGATGACCGCCATGTCCTCCTCGGCGATCAGGTCCTCGAGGTCGACGTCGGCGGTGGCGTCCAGGATCGAGGTGCGGCGTTCGTCGCCGAACTTGTCGACCACCTCGCTCAGCTCGCCCTTGATCAGATCCATCAACAGGACGTCGCTGGCCAGCAGCTGCAGGAGCCGCTCGATGGTCGCGCAGGCCTCGGTGTACTCCTCGCGGATCTTGTCCCGCTCCAGGCCGGTGAGCCGCTGCAGCCGCATGTCCAGCACGGCCTTGGCCTGGACCTCGGTGAAGCCGAACTTCTCGACCAGGCGATTGCGGGCCATCTCGCCGTCGGGGCTCTGGCGAATGGTCGAGATCACCTCGTCCAGGTGGTCCAGGGCGATGATGAAGCCCTCGAGGAGGTGGGCCCGGGCCCGCGCCTGTCTCAGCTCGAACTCGCTGCGGCGAGTGATCACCTCGCGGCGGTGGATGATGAACTGATGCAGGGTCTGCCTGAGGGTCAGCACACGCGGCTGCCCGTCGACGATGGACAGGTTGATCATCCCGAAGGTGCTCTGCAGGGCGGTCTGCTTGAACAGGTGGTTGAGCACGATCAGCCCGTTGGCGTCCCGCTTGAGCTCGACCACGATCCGCATCCCGCGCCGGTCCGATTCGTCACGCAGATCGCGGATCCCTTCCATGTTCTTGGCCTTGACCAGATCGGCGATGTGCTCGATCAGCCGCGCCTTGTTCACCTGGTAGGGGATCTCGGTGATGATGATCGCCTTCTCGTTGCCCTCCTCGTCGGTCTCGATCTCGGCCTTGCCGCGCACGATGATCCGGCCGCGCCCCGTGGTGTAGGCCTCCCGCACGCCGTCCCGGCCGTAGATGGTCCCGGCGGTGGGGAAATCCGGCGCCGGGATGTAGTCCATCAACTCCAGGTTGGTCAGCTCGGGGTTGTCGATCAGGGCGGTCACGCCACCGACCACCTCCACCAGGTTGTGGGGCGGGATCTTGGTCGCCATCCCCACCGCGATGCCGTCGCTGCCGTTGACCAGCAGGTTGGGGAAGGCGGTGGGCAGGACGACGGGTTCGGCCGAGGTGCCGTCGAAGTTCTCGACGAAGTCGACCGTGTCCTTGTCGATGTCCCGCAACATCTGCTCGGCGATCTTGGTCAGCCGGCTCTCCGTGTAGCGGTATGCCGCCGCGGGGTCACCGTCCACCGAGCCGAAGTTGCCCTGGCCGTCCACCAGCGGGTAGCGCAGGTTCCACGGCTGGGCCATCCGCACCAGCGCGTCGTAGACCGCCTGGTCCCCGTGGGGGTGGTACTTCTTGAGCACCTCACCGACCACACCGGCGCACTTGCTGTAGCGGCGGCTGCTCAGCAGTCCCTCGCGGAACATGGCGTACAGGATGCGGCGGTGCACCGGCTTGAGCCCGTCGCGCGCGTTGGGGAGCGCGCGGCCGATGATCACGCTCATCGAGTAGTCGAGATACGACGAACGCATCTCGTCCTCGATGTTCACGTCGAGCAAGTTTCGGGCTATGTCGTCCATGGATCTGTGGTCTCCGGGGTCCCGCGGGAGCCGGGCCATTCGGTGGGCCCGGCGGACTGTGGAATGCAGCGTCGGAAGTCTAAGAAAAACAGGGTCTCAGGTCAAGAAAAAACAGGGCTCAACTTGTCGAAATAACGAGGGAAAAGGGCGAATCTAACCGTCCGCCGCCGAGACCTGGGTGTCGGACTCGAAAACACGGGCCGCGATCTCGAGCAGACCTTCGAAATCCATCACCTCGTCGATGAATCTCGGGACCGTCCTGAAGGTCTGATCGCGGCCGACCCAGGAGCGCAGCGTCTCCACCGTATCCTGGTCGGAGAGGCTCGCCTGATAGGCCTCGCGGAAGTTGGCCTCCAGGCGATCGCAGAGCTGATCGACGTGCCCCGGATCGGCCCCCTCGAGCCGATCGGCGAGCCACTCGCGCTCCGTGTCGCCCAGGAAGCGCCGGTCGGCGTGGGGATAGCGGTTGGCGTACCGTCCCACCTGGTTGACGATGAACACGCTGGCGTTGATGTCCCGGCTGGTCAGCTGCTCGTGGAAGAAGCGGGCCTCCTCGATGCTGGTCGGGCGGGGGCTGCACACGATCGCGAACCGGGTCTCGTCCACGTCGGCCATCAGCGCGGCCACCCGCTCGGAGCGCTCGCGAAAGCCGCGGTAGAGATCCTTGAACGCCAGGAAGAACTCGCTGAGCTCGTCAAGGAACTCCCGCCCGAAGATACTGCCGAGCAGGCGGAACGCGATGGCGCTGGTCCCCAGCATCATCCGGCGCCCGAACACCCGGCTCTCGTCGTAGGGCGTCAGGAACCAGCGCATGATCTTCTCGTCGAGGAAGCGGGTCAGCAGGCTGCCCGACTCGATGAAGTCGATGGCGTTCTTCATCGGCGGCGTGTCCAGCACGATCAGGTCGTAGTCGCCGCGGGTATACACGTCGTACAGCTTCTCGGCCGCCATGTAGTCCCGGGTGTTCACCAGCGTGTTGTTGATGTGCTGATATGCCCGGTTGTTGAGCACCCGGGCCCGGGTGGCGTCGTTGGGGCTGACCCGCCTGATCAGCTCGTCGAAGGTCGAGCGGGTGTCCAGCATCATCGCGTGCAGCGACCCGGCCGGTTTGATCCCGACGCTGGCCCACTTCTCGTCGGGGATCCGCGTCTCGGTATTGCCCAGCACCTCGAGTCCCAGCGAGTTGGCCAGGCGCCGGGCGGGGTCGATGGTGATCACCAGCGTCCGCCGGCCCAGGCGCGCGGCTTCCACCGCCAGCGCCGCGGCCACCGTGGTCTTGCCCACACCGCCGGAACCCACGCACACCAGCAGTCGACGTTGCATCAGCTCACCGCGCAGGTCGATCCCCCGGGGTAGGTTGCTCACGGCGCCCCCCCCTCGTCGCCGAAGTTCTGCCCGATGATCTCCGCCAGCTGGTGAGCTACCTCGACGCTTCCACCGGGCACGAAGGGCAGGCGCTGGACCGCGCCTCCGGTGGAGTGTTCGAGCCTCCGCAGGGCCTCGGCGGAGCGCCGGGCCTCGATCAGCGACGCCGAGGCGGCCTCGAGGACCACCGGGGCGTTGCCGGGGCCGCGATCGGCCAACCCGGTGTCGCCAAAAGCGCGGCCGTCGCCGGCCGGGGCGTCCACGGAGGCGCCGACCTGCCCCAGCAAGCCGGCGTCGGTGGCATCGAAGGCGACCCTGGGGAAGCGGTTGAGCACCACGCCAGCCAGCGGTGGCCAGCCAGCGGCGCGGACCTTGGCCATGGTCTCCAGGGTCTCGTTGATGCTCATCTCCTCGGAGATGCTGACCATCACCAGCGCCACGTGCTCGGGATCGTTGAACTCCGCGAGCAGCTGCTCGGCCTCCTTGCGGATCGGCCCGACCTTGAACAGCTTGCGGGCCGTGACCGGTGTGCTCAGGGTGCTGACCGCGTGCCCGGAGGCTGGCATGTCGACGATCAGGTGATCCCAACCCTCATCGTCGTGGCGGTCACGGGTCAACTGTGCCAGCCGCCGCACCCGCCCCAGCACCACCATCTCGCGGGCGCCCGGGGTGGCGACCAGGAAGGTGCGCACGATCCGGTTGCGCAGGATCAACTTCACCAACCGTTCGACGGGGATCGCGTCGAACAGGAAGGAGCGCAGCGCGCCCAGGAAGTCGATGTTGATCGCGTCCAGATTGACCGCGACCCGCACCGGTTCGAAGCCGATCGGTCGATCGAAGTAGCCGCCCAGGGTCGGTTTGGCGTTGTCGACCTCGGCCAGCAGGACCCGGCGGCCCATGGACGCCAGGTGCATGCCCAGGCTGGTGACGAAGGTGCTCTTGCCCACCCCTCCCTTGCCGGTGACGAAGATCAGGCGTCGTCGGGAGAGTGATCGATACATGTCGTCCGTGGGGCCCCCGCCCCCCCCGAGGAACCCGGCGCTACTCGGGTACGCCGTATGCGATCCAGGTGAACTCGGTCAGCCCCTGGCCGGAGTCCGTGACCACCCGCAGATCGCCACCGGTGACCGTCGCGCTGGCGATCTCGTGGAAGCCGCCTTCGTCGTGGGACATGCCGTAGATCGTCACCGGATCGCCGGTGTCCAGATCGCCGCGCACCGGCAGGCTGATACCCACCGGATCCGCCGCGTCCTCCGACAGTACGTTACCCCACGCGTAGAGGGCCCAGACCCCGAGCATGTCCACCCCCTCGAGGTCCACGTACTGCCAGGCGGTGTCCGGCACCTCGACCGCCCCCAGCTCCGGCTCGCCCAGCAGCCACTCGACTTCGTCGGGATTCACGGTGAGGATCAGGTCGTCCCCCACCGACACGTCGTTGGTCCCCGACGGCACGTCGACCAGCGACTCCACCTCGGGTAGACAGGTCGTCGGCGCCTCGACGAACCCCGAATCCGGAATGTCGATGGTCCAGGCGATACCGGTGTAGTACTTGCCCTCCGGGTTGACGTGTCCGATCACGTCGAACAGGCCCGGCTCCGAGGCCAGTCCGCCGAAGATGAACTTGCCGTCCGAGTCCGTGTCCTTGAAGGTGCACGCCACCTGGCAGAAGGTGACCCGGACGCCCGCCACCGGATCGGTGCAAGTCACGTCGTAGACGTGGCCGGTCAGGTAGGGCTCGACGGGAGGCGTGGTGTCGTCGTCGCCGGTATCGTCGTCGCCAGTGTCGTCGTCGCCAGTGTCGTCGTCCCCGGTGTCGTCGTCGCCCGACGCGTCGTCATCGTCGTCCACCGGGCAGCCCCACAACAGCAGGGGCAGCGCGAGCAGCGAGAGCAGGATCAGGCGCTGGAACATCTCGTTGCCTCTCCGGGACCGGCGGCGGCGTCGGTCCTCGCTGGGTAACTATAACGCCAGGTTCGTGGATCGGCCTCAGATGTCCAGGTTGCGCACGTCGAGAGCGTTGGCCTGGATGAACTCCCGCCGGGGCTCCACCTCGTCCCCCATCAGCACGGTGAAGACCTCGTCGGCGCCCACCGAGTCGGCCACCTGGACCTGCATCAGGGTGCGGGTCTCCGGGTTCATGGTGGTGTCCCACAGCTGATCGGGGTTCATCTCGCCCAGTCCCTTGTAGCGCTGGACGTCGAATCCCTTCTGGCTGCTCGCCCGAACGTGTTCCAGCAACGCCCTCGCATTGGCGAAGGACAGCTCCTCGTCGCCATCGACCAGCCGGTAAGGCGGCGCCCCACCCATGCCGATGGTGTAGGCCAGCCGGCGCAGCTCGCGCACCTCGGGGGAGTTGTACAGCTCGGCCCCGACCACGCTGACCCGCCGGTGCCCCGACTGCTCGGTGCTGACCTGGACCGCGAACTTGTCTTCGAGCTCGGGGTCTTCGACGACCTCCACGCCCTGCACGCGCTGCTCTGGGTATGCCTCGGACAGGTATTCGCCCATCCGCCCGACCATCGCCTCCAGCGAGGCGCGATCACCGAACGACAACCCGGGGCGGCCGGCGATCAGGAAGGCCTCGACCGCCGACGCGCTCAGCCTGCGCTCCAGCCGATCGCCGATCTCCTTGAACCGCTCGAGCCGGTCCAGCAACTCCAGCAGCGCGGCGCCGACGGCGGGTTCCGTGGCGTTGCCGGCCACCAGCTGCAGACCGGCCACCTGGCGCTCGAGGAAGAAGTGGGTCAGGGCCCCCTCGTCCTTGAGGTAGGTGATCCGCTTGCCCTTGCGCACCTTGAACAGCGGTGGCTGGGCGATGTAGAGGTGCCCGCCGGTGATCAGCTCGTTCATCTGCCGGAAGAAGAAGGTCAGCAACAGGGTGCGGATGTGACTACCGTCCACATCGGCGTCGGTCATGATGATGATCCGGTGGTAACGCAGACGCGCCGGATCAAACTCCTCCTCGCCGATCCCCGTCCCCAGCGCGCTGATCAGGATCCGCAGCTCCTGGCTGGACAGCATCCGGTCGAAGCGCGCTTTTTCGACGTTGAGGATCTTGCCCCGCAGCGGGAGGATCGCCTGGAAACGCCGGTCGCGGCAGGCCTTGGCCGATCCGCCGGCGGACTCACCCTCGACGATGTACAGCTCGCACTGGCTGGGGTCCTTCTCCTGGCAATCCGCCAGCTTGCCGGGCAGATCGCCGGAGTCCAGCGCGCTCTTGCGGCGGGCCAGGTCGCGGGCCTTGCGTGCCGCGTCGCGGGCCCGTGATGCGTCGATGGCCTTGCTCAGGATCGCCTTGGCGACCGCCGGATTCTCCTCGAGGAACTCGGCCAGCACCTCGTTGACCATCGACTCGACCATACCCTTGACCTCGGAGTTGCCGAGCTTGGTCTTGGTCTGGCCCTCGAACTGGGGCTCTGGGATCTTGACGCTGATGATCCCGGTCATCCCTTCGCGGATGTCCTCGCCCGAGAGGTTCTCCTTGATCTTCTTGAACAGCCCGGAGGACTGACCGTAGGCGTTGAAGGTGCGGGTCAGCGATGCCTTGAACCCGGAGATGTGGGTGCCACCGTCGATGGTGTTGATGTTGTTGGCGAACCCCAGCACCGACTCCGCGTAGGCGCTGGTCCACATCATCGCGATCTCGAGCTGGATGCCGTCGTTCTCGCCGCGGATGGCGATGGGTACCTCGTGGAGTGGGGCCTTCTTCTGGCAGAGGTACTCGACGAAGCTGACGATCCCGCCCTCGTACTGAAACTCCTGCTTCTTGCCGGTGATCTGGTCCTCGATCTCGATCATCAGGCCCGGGTTAAGGAAGGCCAACTCACGAAGCCGCGCGGATAGCAGCTCGAACTGGAACCCGTCCACCTCGAAGATGTCCATGTCGGGACGGAAGGTGATCTTGGTGCCGTGCCGGCTGGTCTCCCCCACCACCGCCAGCGGCTCTCGGGGTTCCCCGCGATCGTACTGCTGGTGGAAGATCCGGCCATCCCGGTGGATGGTCATCGTCAACCACTCGCTCAGCGCGTTGACGACGCTGACACCCACGCCGTGCAGTCCGCCGGAGACCTTGTAGGCCTTGTTGTCGAACTTGCCGCCAGCGTGAAGGCGGGTCATGACCACCTCGGCGGCGGAGACTCCCTCGCTGGAATGCAGGTCGGTGGGGATGCCACGACCGTTGTCCTCGATGGTGGCCGAGCCGTCCTCGTGGAGTTGGATCTGGACGTGGTCGCAGTGGCCGGCCAGGGCCTCGTCGATGGCGTTGTCCACCACCTCGTAGACCAGATGATGGAATCCGCGAACCGCGGTGTCGCCGATGTACATGCCAGGCCGCTTGCGCACCGCGTCCAGGCCCTCGAGGACCTTGATGCTCTCTGCGCCGTAGTTCTCTGCCGCCTGGGGCAGGTCGATGTTCTCGCTCAACGTCGGTTCTCCTCGTGTTGCGCTTGGCTGCCGCTGCTCTGCTCGACGGGTTCGCTGGTTGGCTCCTGGAGGGTTCGTCCGTGGACCCTTGCCGGAGAGGGCGCAAACTACCACAACGCGGTAAAAAAGGCAATGTATAGAACGCGCGCACGCACAGAGGGAACTACTTGCCCCGGGGTGGCTAGCCGCCCCCTGCGCCACCGTCGGCGCGATCCTCCACCACCCGCCCCTCCACCACGTGCAGCGCACGATATCGCGAAGGCTCTACGGGGACGTGAGCCAGCGCTGTGGTGGCCACGAACACCTGGCACCCCTCCTTCACCACCCAGGCCAGCAGCCGCTCGTTGCGGGAGGGGTCGAGCTCGCTGCCCAGGTCGTCGAGCAGGAACATCGGCGGCGACCCCACCCGCGAGGCGGTGGTCGCCAGCAGCGCCAGCTTCAACGTCAGCGCCGCGGTCCGGACCTGTCCTTGACTGCCGTAGGTCCGCAGGTCCTTGCCTGCGAGGCGCAGCGACAGATCCTCGCGATGGGGCCCGACCAGGGTCTGTCCTCGGTCCAGTTCCGCGTCCATCTGGCCTTCGAGCAGCGCCCTGAGCGCCTCGACATCGCCGGGAGGACAGCAGGCCCGGTACGAGGCCTCGAAGGGCTGCTCGTCGTCCGTGAGCGCCCGATGGACCCCCTCCAGGTGCTCGGCCAGGGCCACGGCGAAGGTGTTCCGCCGCGCCATCACCTCCGCGCCAACCTCGGCGAGACGCTCGTTCCAGACTGCCAGCTGGGCGGCAGAAGCCGTCCGATCACCCCGGGCACGGAGCAGGGCGTTCTTCTGGCTCACCAGCCGGCCCAGCTCCCGAATCAGGCCCAGGTGGTCCGGGCGCGCCAGGAACACGCCGCGATCCAGGAAGCCCCGCCGGCCCTGGGGTCCGCCGCGCACCATCGCCGGATCCTCGGGCGTGAAGGCCACGGCCCGGATCCCGGAGAAGTAGCGCACGAACGAACTCATGTCCTTGCCGTCCAGCCGTACTTCGCGGTGATCGCGGTGCAACTCCACCTCGAACCGCCGGGCGGTGTCGTCGGCCTCCACCCGGGCAGCCACGTGGGCCGTCGGCTGGTTCCAGCGGATCATCTCGTTGCGTTTGGAGCGGCGGAAGGACCGCAGGTTGGCCAGCAGATAGAGGGCCTCTAGCAGCCCCGTCTTGCCCTGGCCGTTGTCGCCGTGGAACACGACCAGATCGTCGTCCAGCCCCAGATCGAGGGCTTCGACGTTGCGGAAATCGCGCAGGAAAAGGTGCTTTACGCGCACAGCCTCAGTCGAGGCGCATGGGCATGATGACGAACATCGCCGGAGTGTCGGCGGCGGGCTTGAGCAGGCAAGGGCCGAGGGAGTCGCCGAACTCGAGCTTGACCCGCTCGTCCTCGATCACGGCCAGCGCGTCCAGGAAGTAACGCGCGTTGAAGCCGATCTCCAGGGGTTCACCGTCGGTCTCCACCTCGAGTTCCTCGCTGGCGGATCCGAACTCGCTGTGGCTGGACTGCAGGCCCAGCAGCTGGTCGCCGATGGTGAAGCGGACCGCGTTGGAACGCTCCGGCGCCAGGATGGAGGCCCGCTTGAGGCCGTCGACCAGGGCCCTGCGTTCGACGATCACCGCGCGCGTCGGCTTGGACGGGATGACCTGGCGGTAGTCCGGGAAGACCCCCTCGAGCAACCGCATGGCCAGGGTCACGTTCCCCCGGTGGAAGACGGCCTGATTCTGCACGAAGGCGATGTCGTAGGCTTCGTCCGAGTCGTCGCAGAGCTTGCGAAGCTCGCCCAGCCCCTTGCGGGGCAACAACAGGCTCTGTCCGCCCGCGAGCTCGCCCTGGAACGCAACCTCGGCCAGGCTCAGCCGGTGTCCGTCGGTGGCCACCAACCGCAGCCGGGTGTCGTCCACCGCCTCCAAGCTCGCGCCGTTGAGGCCCGTGCGGGTGTCGTCGCTGCTGATGGAGAATGCGGTCCGTTCGATCACCCGGCGCAACTCACCCGACGTGATCTGCATCGCGCTCTCCCCAGCCATCCCGGGCACGGGCGGGAAGCTCTCGGCGGCCATACCCTTGACCCGGAAGTAGGCCCTGCCACTGCGGATCTCGACCTCCATCGGAGCATCTTCCGCCGACTGCACGCTCACCTCCTGCGTCGGCATGTTGCGCGCGATGTCGAACAGGTGCTTGGCCTCGATGGTGATCTCACCCTCGGTGGTCACCTGGGCCTCGTAGGTCCCCACGAACGAGATCTCGGTGTCGGTGGCGGTCACCACCAGGCCGGATGACTCCGCGCGCAGGAGAACGTTGGCGATGATCGGGTTGGTCGAACGACGCTCGACGATCCCCTGAACCCGCTGCAGTGCCCGGACCAACTCCTCCTTGGCGATGTGGAACTCCATGTTCAGCACTCCTTCAACGATCCTAGATAAAGGACGGAGATCTGTAATTCATCGTCGTCGTAACAGGGGACGTCTTTTTCTGTGGAGAAGTCCCCTAAACCAGTGGAATCACGGGGAAAATCACTGTCGATTCCGCTCTGGATTGTCCTGCGGATTCCCGTGCATAACTGCCGGTTATCCACCGCGGCTCGAATTCCTACCATCGTCCGTCCATTTTTCCCAACAGGGTTTCCACAGCGGTTCCTCAGCATCTCCTCGATCCGAACTGCGCCCCAGGATACTCCCCTCGCGCGCGCGCTGCTGCCCCCATGATTCGCACCCCCTCAGATCTGCAAACTTCGCTCGATGCTGGCGACCTTGCCGCGCAGATCGGCGTCCGCCTCGAGCTGGCGCCGGATGGTGTCGCAGGCGTGCATCACCGTGGTGTGGTGACGCTTGCCGAAGGCGGCTCCGATCTCCGGGAAGGAGTGGGCGGTGTGCTCCCGGGTCAGGTACATGGCGATCTGCCGGGGGCGGGCGATGAACTTGTTGCGGCGTGCGGACTTGAGGTCCTTGACCTGGATGTTGAAGAACCGCGAGACCTGATCCTGGATGCGCTCGATGGTCAGCCGGTTCTCCCGGGGGCCGGCCACATCGCCCAGCGCCGTCTTGGCGAAGTCGAGGGTGATCGGGCGGCCGTAGAACGACGAGAAGGCCTGTAGCCGGGTGAGCACACCCTCGAGCTCGCGGACGTTGGCCTGCACGTTCGAGGCGATGAACAGGGCCACGTCGTCCGGTAGCGTGATCTCCTCGACGTCCGCCTTCTTCTGCAGGATGGCGACCCGGGTCTCCAGCTCCGGTGGCTGGATGTCGGCGACCAGGCCCCACTCGAAGCGAGTCCGCAGGCGCTCCTCGATACCCTCGATCTCCCGTGGATAGCGGTCCGAGGTGACCACGATCTGGCGACCGGCACCGTGCAGCGCGTTGAAGGTGTGGAAGAACTCCTCCTGGGTCTGCTTCTTGCCCGACAGGAAGTGGATGTCGTCGACCAGCAGCACGTCGCACCGCTGGCGGTAGCGGGAGTGGAAGCGCTCCATCCGCTGGTGGCGCAGCGAGTTGACCATGTCGTTGAGGAACTGCTCGGCGGACAGGTAGAGCACCCGGGCCGCCGGGTCGCGGGCGTACACGGCGTTGCCGATGGCGTTGAGCAGATGGGTCTTGCCCACGCCGACGCCGCCGAAGATGAACAGCGGGTTGAAGTTCTCGCCGGGCTTGGAGGCCACGTTCTGGCAGGCCGCGTGGGCGAACTTGTTGCTCTCGCCGACCACGAAGGTGCCGAACGTCTGCTTGAAGTTGAGCTGGTAGCCGGCGACGTCCTTCTCCTCGCGTCCCGCCTCGAGTTGGGCGCGTCCGTTCTTGGACACCGAGATCGTCACGTCGGCCGAGCGGCCGGTCAGCTCAGACAGCTTGCGGCAGATCAGGGCCTTGAAGTTCTCCTCGAAGTAGTCGCCGAAGTACCGATTGGGGACCTCGATACGCAGGGAGTCCCCCTGTGCATCGAGGAAACGAAGCGGCGGAAACCAGCACTCCCAGACGGCCTCCTCCATCTCGTTACGGAGCTCTTGGACAGCCTGATCCCAGGTTGTTCTCATCGTCTATCTGGCGCACCACGTGCGTTGGCAGCGCGGACGAGCCGAGCTGTGGATTCGTTGTTGATAACTATCTACAGTGAATGGCAGCGGAAAGATGCTATACCCTCTCACGCCGGTCCCGCAAGGGGGAAGTTGACCCGAAAACCGCCGTTGACATGGTTTGGGTGCCGGCCTAAAATTCGCCGCCTTTTTCCGGACCCTCCCTGTGGATGGTCGCGTCACGATTCGACGCGAACCAGGGGGGGGCCGAGGGAACCAGAGAGTTGGAGACAGGAAGATGAAACGGACCTTCCAGCCCAGCAATGTCTCGCGCAAGCGGACCCACGGGTTTCGGGTCCGGATGCGGACCAAGAATGGCCGCGCCGTGATCAAGCGTAGGCGTCTGAAGGGCCGCAAGCGGCTCGCGGTGACGATCGCGTCCAAGCTCCGGTAAGCGAGCCGGTGGCATCGACGTCCGCATCCGGGGGAATCCGGCGCACTTCGTGCGGGTTTCCTCCAGCGATGCGGATTCGTCGGTCGACCGACTACCGGGACATGGCGCACCGCGCGCGCCGCTTCCAGACCCGGCATTTCGTCATCCTCTACCGTCGTGGAAGGGGCCCTGTGAGCAGGACTGGCATCACGGTCAGTCGTCGCGTGGGCAACGCGGTGGTGCGCAACCGGGTCAAGCGCGGTGTAAGGGAGTACGTACGCACGCACGTGCGGGACGTGCCCGGCACCTGGGATGCGGTGGTGATCGCACGCCCGTCGGCACGGGACTGCCCGGCCGGGGGCATCGCTGAACAGCTTGGCGAACTGTACGCCTACCTGGCGCGGAGGGCCCCGTGACCCGCGCCCTGGTGGTGCTGCTGCGCTTCTACAAGCGCTTCCTCTCGCCGTTCTTGCCGCCCGCCTGCCGCTTCACACCGACGTGCAGCGAGTACGCGATGGAGGCGGTGTCCGTGTGGGGTCCTTTCCGGGGAAGCTACATGGCAGCACTGCGCCTGGCGCGCTGTCATCCCTTCCATCCCGGCGGCCACGACCCGGTGCCCGGGGCCGGAGATCTGGACCACGACGACTTCGACGACGAGGAGAACTGAGGGACCATGCGACCAGGGGAACCGCTGTACCAGCGTGGGGGCAACCGGGGAGACGGGGACGGCCGCCGGTTCTTCCTGGCGATCGCCTTCAGCGTGGGGCTGGTCTTCATTTACATGACCTTCCTGGCCCCACGGCCGCCAGCCGTCGAGGAGACGGCCGCCGGAGACGGCGCAGCGGACGCGGGCATGGAGAGCGTCACGCCGCCGCCGCTGCGGGCCTCGGCCGACGACGACTCGGCCGAGGGCGACGACTCGGCCGAGGGCGACACCGGAAGCCGAAACCTGGCCGAGCTGGGGCCCGACACGCTGGTCTACGAGCGGCTGGAGGGGGAGCCCGCCGTCGAGACCATCGCGGTCGACGGGTTCTTCACCGCCCAGTTCTCGACCCAGGGCGGCGGTCCGTCCAGCTGGGTGCTGGCCGACTACTACGAGCCGATCGAGATCGACTGGCTGCCCTCGTGGGCCTGGGACGGCATCAAGAGCGGTCTGGACTTCGACAGCTTCTCGATGAAGTGCCCCCCCAAGGACAACGCCGAGTTGATCAAGGGCGAGGGCGCCTACCGGCTGGTCCCCAGCTTCCAGAGCGGGGGGCTGGTGCGGGCGCCGGGCAACGACCGGCTGATGTCCGGCGGCACCGAGCGGGCCTACGTCTGGGCCAACGCCGGCGAGGACCTCGACTTCCATCGCTGGGAACTGCTGGAGCGCAACGATCGACAGCTGATCTACTCCACCGAGCGGCCCACCTGGGGCGGCGAGCTGGAGATCACCACCACCTACGACCTGCCCGAGTCCGGCTACTTGATGGGCTACCAGGTCACCGTCCACAACAGCGGAGACCAGCCCGAGCAGCTATCCCCCCGTTTCTCCGTGGTGGCCGCCATCCCCCCGGCCGGGAGCCGCTACACCAGCTCGATGACGCCGTTCTACGACAAGGGCGGCAAGGCCAAGGACCTGGCCATCACCAAGGTGGACAAGAAGCGGGTTATCCGCGACGAGGAGAACCCGGTCCGGTTCGCGGGCATCGAGGAGCGGTACTTCATGACCGCCCTGGTCCCCCACGAGCGGCCGGCCGCCTACGAGGCCGCGCCCATCGGCTGGATGGACGACGAGCGACTGGCGTTGCTTGACACCGCGCCCCTCGGCGACAACGGCGAACCCGAGGATCGCAGCTACCGCTCGACCATGATCTACCCCGAGAGCACGCTGCTGCCCGGCCAGACCGCCACCTACGCCTTCGACGTCTACGTCGGGCCCAAGGTGCTGGGCGACATGAAGGAGCTGGGCCTGGGGCTCGAGAACACCGTGCAGTACGGCGTGTTCTCGATCATCGCGCGGCCGATGCTGTTCATGCTGACCCTGTTCCACGCCTGGATCGGCAACTGGGGGCTCGCCATCATCCTGCTGACCGTGGTGGTCAAGGCGCTGGTGTTCCCCCTGGACCAGGCGTCCTACAAGTCGATGAAGAAGATGCGCGTGCTCGCCCCGCGCATGCAGGAGATCCGGGACCAGTTCAAGAACGATCCCCAGCGCCAGCAGCAAGAGATCATGTCGATGTACAAGGCGGCGGGGGCCAACCCCTTCTCCGGCTGCTTCCCGATGTTGATCCAGATGCCGATCTGGTTCGCACTCTACCGGGTGCTGTGGGGCAGTATCGAGCTGTATCAGGAGCAGTTCCTGTACTTCTGCGACCTGACCGCCCGCGATCCGATCTGCATCTTCCCGGTGGCCCTGTCCGGAATCATGTTCGTCCAGCAGAAGATGAGCCCGCCACCGACGGATCCGAACCAGAAGATGATGATGCAGTTCATGCCATTATTCTTCGCCTTCATCATGTTCGCCCTTCCGTCTGGGCTCGTGCTATACATCCTGGTCAGCTCGTGTTTGAGGCTCCTGCAGCAGTGGTTGGTCAATCGAAGCGGCGATCCTGAGACGAAATCAGCAGCGGCAGCTGGCAAGTAAGAAAAGCCAGAAAAACCGCAGACTTAGCCGCGTTTTGGCGTGTTTTTTTGATACAGACTGCGGCGGAGACGTCGAAACGGGAGGTTGACCATGGGGCAGGAGAAGATCGCCATCGAGGGGGAGTCCCTGAACGACGCGCTGGACAACGCCTGCAAGGAGTTGGGGGTCGAGTCGGACCACGAATTCGAGTTCGAGTACGACCGCGCGCATTTCCGCTCGGGTGCCAGCACCGTGCGCATCTTCGCCTGGAAGCGGGACCCGCAGATCCTCGAAGCCGTGGGATTCGCCCATGAGTTCGTGACCGGATTCCTCCAGCGCTTCGGCGTCGGCGACGCCCACGTCCGCGTGATCGAGGAAGACCAGAAGGTCACCCTGAGCGTGAACGCGCCCGGCCAGGAGGGCAATCTGCTCATCGGCCGGGAGGGCAAGAACCTCGAGGCCCTGCAGCACGTATTGACCGCCGCGATGACCCACAGGGGAAGCAATCTGAAGGCCGTCATCGACGTGGAGGAGTACCGCTCCCGGCGCGAAGATCGTATTCGTGACCAGGCCCAGGCCGCGATCCGTGACGTGCTGAACCACGGCGATCCGGCGTCCATCGGGCCGATGAACTCCTACGAGCGCCGCCTCGTGCATGTCGAGGTCAAGAAGCACGACGGCCTGCGCTCCCGCAGCGTGGGTGACGGCAAGATGAAAAACGTGGAAATCGTCCGGGCCTGAGGGGCGGGTCGCCCCAGATCGTTGTCCCGGCATTCAACCGACCGTATCGTCGCCATCTCCACCGCCGCTGGTGCGGCCGCCATCGGCGTGGTGCGTTTGAGCGGGCCCGGCTCGAAAGACACCCTCGAGTCCCTGTGTCGTCGGTCCGCGGGGGAGCCGCGGCGCACGCGGGTTCGCACCCTGTCCGGCCCGGACGACGGATTGCCCATCGACCAGGCGATGGTCTGGTGGGCACCTGCCCCCGACACGTTCACCGGAGACGAGATGGTCGAACTCCACGCCCACGGCAACCCGGCCGTGCTCGACGCCCTGGTCGACGCCTGTGTCCGGCTGGGCGCGCGCCCCGCGGAACCGGGCGAGTTCACCCGACGGGCGCTACTGGCCGGGAAGCTGGACCTGTCGGGGGCCGAGGCGGTGCTCGCTGCGGTCGACGCGACCTCGCTCGCCGGAGCGCGGGCCGCGGTCCGGGTGCTGGACGGGGAGTTGGCGCGGTCGGTCGACGAAGTGCGGCGGGCGCTGCTCGGGGCTGCCGCTGCGCTGGAGGCGTCCATCGACCACGAGGCTGATGTCGGCGATCCCATCGATGCGGCGATGGTGGATCGGATCGCACGTGCGTCGGATCAGATCGAGGGGCTCGCGAACGGCGTGCGAGCGGCGGGGCGGCTGGTCGCGGGTGCCGACGTGGTGATCCTGGGGCCGGTCAACGCGGGTAAATCCACCCTGCTGAACCGGCTGGTGGGCCAGGAGCGAGCCATCGTTCACGCCGAACCGGGAACCACCCGGGACGTGGTTACCGGCGAGAGGGAGCTGGCCGGTGTGCGGGTACGTTTCCACGACACGGCCGGTATCCGCCTGGGGGCGGGTGAGGTGGAAGGCGAGGGGATGCGGCGGGCCGAGGCTCTCCGCGCGCGCGCCACCTGCGTGCTGTTCGTCCTGGACGCGACCCGTCCCGACGAGGGGCGACCCGCGCCGGGCGACTTGGTGGTGGTCAACAAGATCGACAGGGACTCATCGTTGCCGTCACTTCCGGGGGAGGCCGTGGCGGTATCGGCGTTGACCGGCGAAGGGATCGACGGCCTCGAGGCGCGGCTCGAGGCGATGGTGGGCGGCGTTGACGAGGTGGCTGGCACCCTGCTGTGGACACAACGTCAGGGAGCGGCGGCGGCCCGGGCAGCGATCCAGCTGAGGGGAGCCCGGGCAGAGCTGGCCCGCGGCGAGTACGGCCCGGCAGCCACCGAGATCGGCGATGCGTTGCGGAGCCTGGACGAGCTGCTGGGGATCGACCCCTCCGAGGCGGTGCTCGACGAGCTGTTCGCGCGCTTCTGCGTGGGGAAGTGAGCGGAATGTTCCACGTGGAACATCCGGTGGTCGTGATCGGCGGTGGACATGCCGGCATCGAGGCCGCACTGGCCTCGGCGCGGCTGGGTGTGCCGACCGTGCTCCTGACCCTGGACCGGGAGTGGATCGGCCGGATGCCGTGTAATCCGGCCATCGGCGGCCTGGCCAAGGGACACCTGGTACGGGAGATCGACGCCCTGGGAGGCGTCACCGGCCGGCTGACCGACAGGGCCACCCTGCAGTTCAAGCGCCTGAACACCCGCAAGGGGCTGGCGGTACAGGGATCGCGAGCTCAGGTGGATCGGTTTCGCTACGCCCTCGAGGCCCAGCGGGAGCTAGAGGCCCAGCGCGGACTGACCGTCTCAATCGACAGCGCCACCGGGATCCGTACCGGCGATGGCGGCGGACTGGCGGTGGCGACCCGGCACGGCGGCGAGCTGCCAGCCTCGGCTGTGGTGGTGACCGCCGGGACCTTCCTGGGCGGGCGGGTGATCGTGGGCAGCACCCAGTACCGCGCTGGCCGGACGGGCGAGGGAGCGACGGGGGACCTGAGCCGCTCGTTGGCCTCCCTGGGGTTGCGGCTGGCCCGGATGAAGACCGGCACGCCCCCGCGGTTGCTGGCGTCTTCGATTCGCTGGGACGACCTGCCGGAGCAGACCGAGGACGATCCCGAGGGGCGGTTCTCGGCCCACGAGACCCGGCCATCGCTGGATCGGATCCGGTGCCGGATCACCTACACCAACGAGCGGACCCACGAGATCATCCGCCGCAACCTGCACCGGGCCCCGGTCTACGATGGCACCATCGACGGCGTCGGACCCCGCTATTGCCCCTCCATCGAGGACAAGGTGGTGCGCTTCGCCGACCGGGATCGGCATCAGCTGTTCCTGGAGCCCGAGGGCCTGCTGAGCAAGGAGATCTATCCCAACGGCCTGTCCTCCAGCCTGCCGGTGACGGTGCAGCGGGAGATGGTGCGCACCATCGGGGGGCTGGAGAACGCCGAGATCGTGCGGCCCGGGTACGCGATCGAGTACGACTTCGCCGATCCCCGGCAGCTCCAGCCGTCCCTCGAGGTGCGGGGAATCCCTGGCCTGTTCCTGGCCGGCCAGGTGAACGGTACCACCGGGTACGAGGAGGCGGCTGCGCAGGGGTTGCTGGCGGGGATCAACGCCGCCCGGAAGATCCAGGGCCAGTCGCCGGTCACGCTGGCCCGGGAGCAGGCGTACATCGGCGTGCTGATCGACGATCTGGTCACCCGGGGAACGGACGAGCCCTACCGGATGTTCACCTCGCGAGCCGAGTACCGGATGCTGCTGCGAGAGGGCAACGCGGACCACCGGCTCAGCGACCTGGGCGCGCGCATCGGGCTCCTGGGTGGGGCCGACCACCGACGGTTCGCCCGGCGACGGCAGCAGGTGGAGGACGCCCTCGAGTTGCTGGCCTCGAGCACTGTTCGGCCCACCGATCCGGGGGTCTCCGAGCGGTTGGTGGAGCGGGGGATCGAGCCACCTCGACAGCCGCGGCGACTTGCCGAGCTGCTGGCCCGGCCCCGGGTCTTGCTCGACGACCTGCTGCCCTGGATTCCCGAGGCCGCCGACTGGCCCCGGGCCGTTGTCGAGGAGGTGGCGTCGCGTCTCAAGTACGCCGGCTACATCGAGCGGCAGCAGCGGCAGGTGGAGCGGATGCACCGTACCGAGACCCTGCGGCTCCCCGTCGATCTGTCCTATGGGAAGGTTGCCGGCCTGAGTTTTGAGGTGCGGGAGAAGCTCCGTCGGGTCCGCCCCGAGACCCTGGGCCAGGCCGGCCGTATCCCCGGTATCACCCCCGCCGCCATCACGGCCTTGCTGGCGCATCTGCGGATGAGGGAGAAAAGGGGGACGGCCTGATGGCAGCTGGGATCGATCTGCGGAGCGTGGTGTCCGCGCAATTGCCGGAAGAGCGGGTGGAGGCCGTGGTCGCGGGGGTGGGGCGGTATCTGGAGTTGCTGGAGCGGTGGAACCGGACGCACAACCTGACGGGGTTCCGCAGGCCGGAGGATCTGATCCGGCTCGGGATCGGCGATTCGCTCGTGCCGTTACCGTTGCTGCCGCCGGACGAGCCCGCGGTGGACGTCGGCAGCGGGGCGGGGTTCCCCGCGATTCCCCTGGCGCTGGCCGAGCCCGGGCGGCGATGGCTCCTGATGGAGCCCCGTCGCAAGCGGGCCTCCTTCCTCGGCGAGGTCTGCCACCAGCTGGCTCTGACAAACGTCACGGTCCGCCGGGAGCGGCTCGAGGTAAGCGGTCCCGCGCTGTCGCTTGTCACCTCCCGCGCTGTCGGCGGCCTCACCTCGATCGTCCCCGGACGTCTCGCGCCGGGGGGCGTCTGGATCGTCGCCACCACACTGGATGCCCTCGATACCCGCGCCAGCTCCGCCCTCGCCCTCGACACCCACACCCCGCCCACCTCAGCCGACTCCCGCTGCTGGGCTCGCTACCGTCGGGCATAGCCGGCCCCTACGCCATGCTTGGCGCGGGAGCGGTAAAAGAGGTTGAAGGGAGGGGGCAGGAGACCGTATCTTCCTGCTGCGGAAAGGTGGGTTCCCCCGGTGCCAGCACGACGAGCAGCGAAGAATGGCAGCAAGCGCGGCGCGACGCTAGCGGCACTGGTCCCAGACAAGACCGCCCCCGTCGCCGATGACGAGGGTGGCCGCGTGCGTCAGGTCCCCATCGAAGAGGTCCGCCCGAATCGGTTTCAGCCCCGAAAGACCTTCGATCCCGGCAAGCTCCAGGAGCTGGTGGCCTCGGTTCGGGCCAATGGCGTCATCCAGCCGGTGTTGTTGCGCCTGTCCGACGGTGGTTACGAGCTGATCGCGGGCGAACGACGCTACCGGGCGGCTTGTATGGCCGGCCTCAAGGCCGTGCCTGCCATCATCCAGACCCTCGGTAAGGACGTCGACGCGCTGGAGCTGGCGCTCATCGAGAACATCCAGCGCGAGGACCTGAACCCCATCGAAGAGGCCGAGGCATACCAGTCGTTGATGGAGCAGCATGGCTACACCCAGGAGCGCCTGAGCCGCAGGCTCGGCCGGGCCCGGGCGACGGTGGCCAATACCCTGCGGCTGCTCCGTCTGCCCGGCGAGGCGCAGGAGGCGATCTGTACCGGCGCCATCAGTACCGGGCACGGCAAGGCGCTGCTGGGCGTCGATCACCCGGACGAGGTCCGGGAGTTGTTGCGCCGGATCGTCGAGGGTGGACTCAATGTGCGCCAGACCGAGGAGCTGGTCCGGCGCCACACGACCGGGCCGCCCGATTCCGCTCCTCCATCGCGCCCGGAACCGCCCCCCCAGCTGCGCTCCCTCTCCGACAGGCTGGGTACCCACCTGGAGACCCGGGTGGACATCGTCGCGCGGCGGGGCGGCGGCGGTCGGATCGTGGTGGACTTCGTGGATGGTGAAGACCTGAACAGGATCGTTGAGACAATCGAGAGGGTATTCTAGATTCCGTAATAAAAACAAGCAGTTGGGATTACAACAACAACGTAACTACGACGCAGTTGTAGGCAAAAGAAAAGGCGCCCACGGACCCGGGCGCGACCGCGGAGAGGATCGATGAAGTTCCTCAGAAAAGATCTCGAACCCGCCCCCTCCGGGGAGCCGGGAAGCAAGGAGGCAGACATGACCGCGAAGGGCGGCGGTACCAACACGTTCCTGGGAAAGGGCTGTTCCTTCGATGGCAAGCTGACCTTCGACGGGACGGTCACCATCGATGGCCGGTTCACCGGTGAGATCTTCAGCGACGACACCCTCGAGGTCGGTCCCGAGGCTGACATCAAGGCCGAGATCGACGTGGGAGTCATCGTGGTCGGCGGCAAGGTGCGCGGCAACATCAAGGCCAAGCAGCGGGCCGACCTGCACAGCGGCGCGGACGTGACGGGCAACATCGCCGCGCCCGTGGTGACCATGCAGGAGGGGGCCCTTCTCGACGGTGTCCTGAAGATGGGCCGCAAGGCCCCCGCCGCGGTCAAGCCCGCGACCCGGCCCTCCCCCTCCCCCGAACCCAAGCCCCTCCCGCTCAAGCCCAAGGACCCGACCAGCCTCCCCTGACCCGGACTTCTCACGAAGCTCGGGAAGCTATCAGCCATCAGAATCGCTGGCTGCTGACGGACTTTCGCACCGATCCCTGATGGGGCGAACTCACGCGTGGGGGAGAAGCGGAGCGGAGAGCGGGCTCAGGCCTTGGCGTCCTTCAGTGCCGCCTGCAGACCCTTCTTCTGGATCGTGCGGATCCCGCGGGCGCTGACCTTGAGCTTGACGAACTTGCCCTCGGTCTCGTCCCAGAATCGCTTGGCCTGCACATTGGGCTGCTGGCGCTTCTTGGACTTGTTGTGCGCGTGGGAGACCTTGTAGCCCACCAGCGGCTTCTTCCCAGTGATCTTGCACTTGGGCATGGTCCGGCTCCTCGTCCAGGCCCCTAACGGAGCTTGGACTCCTTGAACAGCACGTGCTTTCGGGCCTTGGCGTCGTACTTCTTCAGCTTCAGCTTGCCCGTGCTGTTCTTCTTGTTCTTGGTCGTCGTATAGAAGTAGCCGGTCCCTTCGGTGGACACGAGCTTGATCTTCTCTCGCATGACGCACCTCCGCCTGCAAAGGGCATCGGAGGGTAGTCCCGGCCCGTCGGCCTGTCAAGACCCCTGCTCGTCGCCGCGCCTGCGGCCCAGCCGCCGGGCCCCGTCCACGGCCAGCCGCTGTCCGGTGATCGGCCCTGGCGAGCGGGCCAGCAGCAGCACCGCAGCGGCCACCTCGTCGGCGGTGGCTGCGCGTCCCAGCGGGATCCGGGCCGCCAGCGCGGCACGGGTCGAAGCGTCTGTCCCGGTGGCCCCCTCGACCAGCCCGGGCGCGACGGCGTTGACCCGCACCTTGGGGGCCAGCTCCAGGGCCAGGCAGCGAACCGCATGGGCCAGGCCGGCCTTGGTGGCGGCGTAGGCCGCGTGGTCACACCATGGCTGTTCCGCGGCGATGTCGGTCAGCAGGATCGCCTGGCCCGCCGCCGCCTTCAGCGCTGGCAGCGCGCTGCGCACCGCCATCAACGGCGCCCGCAGGTTGAGCTGCCACAGCTCGTCCAGGTCCTCGATCGTCGCGCCGCCGATCGGAGCGCTGCGATAGACCCCGCTGGCGACCACCAGCAGGTCGAGCCTCTCCAACCCGGCGGTCACCTTGGCGATCGCGATCGGATCCCGCAGGTCGGCGCCCACCAGCTCGGAGCGGCGGCAGTCCCGGCGCAGCTCCTCGGCGAGCTGCCGTTCCTGGTGGTAGTGGATGCGGACCTGGTAGCCGTCCGCGGCCAGCGCGCGCACCACCGCCCGGCCAATCAGCCCCGTGCCGCCGAGCACCAACGCCTGTGAGGGCATGCTCTCCTCCGATCCGCGGGAAACGTCGCCACTATAGGCGCCCCGCTCGCGGCTGTGTAGGATCCCGGCCGGGAGGCGCTCGTGCACTCTGCCGGTTCGATTCACCTGCTCGAGGACATCCCGCTGACGTGGGATGAGCGGGCCCTGTTGCGGACCTTGCGGATCCCGGGCCTGGCGCTCGTCTCGGAGATCGAGGAGTCCACCCTGCGGACCGACATCCGCGGGGCGATCGAGATCGGCGTACCGCTGGCCCGGGCCGAGGCCACCGTCCGCTGGGTCGATCTGCGGCCCGGCGTGGCTCCCGCAGCCGCTTCGCGGATGTTTGTCGGTGACTCCGCCTCCCGCTGGCTGGAGGGCTGCGAGCGCGCCACGCTGATGGTGGTCACCATCGGCGCGGCGCTGGTCAACCAGGTGCGGGCGCTGAGCGACGATGAGGTCACCAACGCCTACCACCTGGACTCGGTGGGTTCGGTGCTGGTCGAGGCCGCCGCCATCGCCGTCGACAAGGACGTGGGCAACGCCATCCGCCGGGCCGGCTACGAGCCCACCGCCCGCCGATCGCCGGGCTACGGCGACTGGCCGTTGACCGTACAGCCACTTATCCTTCAATGGTGCGGCGCGGAGCGCATCGGCGTGCGCTGCACGGACGACCATTACCTGGAGCCGTCCAAGTCGATCACCGCGGTGATCGGCTGGCGCCCGAGGAGGCAGGGTACGCCGTGATCGACCTGCGCCAGCGACTGGGCCGCGAGGTGCTGATCCTCGACGGTTCGATGGGGGCCTTCCTGCAGTCCCAGGGGCTGCCGTCGGGCATGGCTCCCGACCTGTGGAACATCGACCGGCCGGACGTGGTTCGCTCGGCCCACCGCCAGTACGTGGAGGCAGGCGCCCAGATCCTGCTGACCAACACCTTCGGCGCCACGGCGCCACGGCTGGCTGGCCACGGCGCCCAGGACCGGGTCGCCGAGGTCTGCCGGGCGGCGGTGGCCAACGCCCGCGCGGCGGCTGGTGACGGCCCCGAGGCCCCGGCCGTGGCCGGTGACGTGGGCCCCCTGGGGCTCACCGTGGCTCCGGCCGGCGAGCTGCCGTTCGCCGAGGCGGTCGCGCACTTCCGGGAGCAGATCGCCGCCATGGTGGAGGTGGGCGTCGACCTGCTGGTGATCGAGACGGTGATCGACATCGTCGAGATGCGGGCGGCAGTGATCGCGGCCAACGAGGTGCGCGGACGCGCCGCAAACCGGCTGCCCCTCATCGCCTCCATGAGCTTCGGCGAAGACGGCGTCACCGACACCGGCGTCACCCCGGCGGCGACGGCGGTGATCCTCGAGGGGCTGGGGGTGGACGCCATCGGCGTCAATTGCTCCACCGGCCCCGAACCGATGGTGGACGTGGTCCGCCAGCTGTCGGCGGCCACCGCCCTGCCGGTGGCGGTCCAGCCCAACGCCGGCCTGCCCGAGCAGTGCGCCGGCCAGCTGCGCTTCCCCATGGACGCGGCGGCGATGGAGCCCTGGTACCCGCGCTTCGTGGACGCGGGCGCGGCCCTGGTTGGCGGCTGCTGCGGCACCAACCCCGAGACCATCCGGAGGGCCGCGGCCGCGGTCGGCGGCCGTCCCGTGTCCCCGCCGGCGGTGGCCCGGGACGGGGCCCTGCGAATCGCCAGCCGCTCGACCGTGCTGTCCATCGGCCAGGGGGCGCCGCTGGCCATCATCGGCGAGCGTATTAACCCGACCGGCAAGCCCAAGTTCCAGGACGCCCTGCGCGAGGGGCGGATGGACCGGGTGCTGGGCGCGGCCCGCCGCCAGGCCGCGGCCGGCGCCGCGGCGCTGGACGTGAACGTGGGCGTGCCCGGCATCGACGAGCCTGCCGCCATGGCCCAGGCGGTGGCGGCGGTCCAGAACGCGGTCGACCTGCCCCTGGTGATCGACAGCGCCGATCCCGCCGCCCTGGCCCGCGGACTGGAGGCCTACGCCGGCCGGGCGCTGGTCAACTCGGTCAACGCCAGGGAGCGCACCGACGAGCTGCTGGCCCTGATCCGGCGTCAGGGCGCGGCCGTGCTGCTGCTGCCCACCGGCGACAGCATCCCCGAGGATCTGGACGGGCGGATGACCTTCGCCCGCGACCTGGTCGACCGGGCGTTGGCCGCCGGCCTGCGCCGCGAGGACCTGGTGCTGGACGTGCTGGCCCTGACGGTCAGCGCCATGCAGGAGGGGGCCCGCTCGGGTCTGGACGCGATCCGCGCCTACCGGGACGAACTGGACGTGCCCGCCATCTGCGGGCTGAGCAACATCAGCTTCGGCCTGCCCCGCCGCAAGCTGGTCAACCGCACCTTCCTGACCATGGCCGCAGGCGCCGGCCTGGACGCGGCCATCGCCGATCCCCTGGACTCCGACCTGATGGCGGCGGTGGCGGCTGGTGGCCTGTTCAGCGGCCGCGATCCCGGCTGCCGGCACTACCTGGATTTCCACCGGTCCGCGGACGAGGATGCGGCCCCTGTCGCGGCGTCCGCCGCGGCGAAGGCCCCGGTCACTGAGCGCCTCTTCCAGGCCGTCACCGACGGCGACCGGGAGGGTGCCGAGGCGCTGACCCGCGAGGCGGTCGCCGCTGGCGCCGATGCCCTGCCCCTGCTGCTGGACACCCTGACTCCCGCGATCCAGCGGCTGGGGGTGTTGTTCGGCGAGCGAAAGCGCTTCATCCCCCACCTGGTAGCCGGGGCCGAGGCGATGCAACGCGCGGTGCGGGTGATCGAACCCCAGCTGGAGGCGGCCGGCCGCGGCCAGCGGGGCACCGTCGTCTTCGGCACCGTGGCCGGCGACGTCCACGACATCGGCAAGAACATCTGCGTGCTGATGCTGCGCTCCTTCGGCTTCCAGGTGATCGACCTGGGCCGCTCGGTCCCCGCCGAGCGTTTTGTCGAGGCCGCCCGCGAGCACGACGCGGACCTGGTGGCGATGTCCGCCCTGATGACCACGACCATGGCCCGCATGGCCGAGGTCATCGAGGCCCTGGCCGCCGACGGCAGCCAGGCCAAGACCGTGGTCGGCGGCGCCGTCGTCACCCGCCGCGCCGCCCGCGAGATGGGCGCCGATGCCTATGGCCGGGATGCGGGTTCGATCGTCGGGGTGGTGGAGGGATTGCTCGCCCCGGCCGCCACCCGCTGAGCAGCACGCCTGCGCCGGTCGAACAGGGGCTGGACGTAGAAGCACCAGCAGATCCCCGCCAGGAGTGCCCAGAGGCCGGCCTTGACCAGGGGCCAGGCGGGGTCGCGCACCACCGAAAGGCCGCTGTAGCCAGGGCGGCGGGGGTCGGCGTCGGACTGGAAGAAGGCGTAGCCGGCGTAGCTGGCCGGGGTGTTGACCTCCAGCGCGCCGCTGGCAACCTCGGAGCCCTCTTCGAGGAAGGTCAGGTGGCTGCGCCAGTCCCGGGGAGGGCGCTCGGTGTTGTTGGCCAGCAGCACCCCGAAGCCGGTGGTGCCGGGGGTACCGTCGTCACCCGCGTCGCGGCCGATCCAGCTGGCGCCTTGCTCGGTGTTGGACAGCAGCCAGCGCTGCTCGCTGCTGGCGGGGCCGTCGATGCGGAGCTTCAGGGCAGTGCGGGCCGGGCCCTCCAGCCCCTCGGCGGCGGCCTGTTTGGCCCCCACCAGCTCGGTGCGCTCGGCGGCGCGGCCTTCGATCCGGGCGACAAATACGGGGGAGGAGATGTGTGGGATCGACAACAGCGCATCGCCGGGCGCCAGCGGCCTGGGGACCACGTCGGGAACGGTCGCCGGAGACGCCTCGCCATCGAGGCCCTCGGGGCGGGCCACTAGCGGCGGCCGGGAGAATCCGGCGGCCAGCGCGGTCCCATCCTCTGCGACCAGAATCCGCATCCAGATCGGCGTCGGCGCGCACCAGTAGTCGTAGTCGAAGGAGGCCTGGACCCCCTCCCACGGCAGCTCGGTGAAGTCCTTGAGCCGGGGGTCGGAGAACATCAAGAAGCGCCCACCCTCGCCGGCCTCGTCGGTCAGCTGGACCCGGAGCGCAGGGTTGCGGGGGAAACCCGCCGGAGCCTCGGGCATCTCGCCCACGCGGAAGTCCGACACCACCTCCTCGGCCCTGCCCGTGAACCGGCCCAGGGTGAACTCGCCCCCCTCGACGATGCGTGCCTGCAGCGGCTCGCCGCCGTCCTCGGCCATCGTCAGCGTTCCGATCCCGGGTTCGCAGTCCAGCCCGAGGCTGTCCAGCGGCTCGCCGTCCCAGTCCTCGATCCGGACCTTGTAACCGTTGGCAGGATGGATGAAGAGCGGGTCGTCCGTGGACAGCCAGACCGGGTCGACCAGCCCGAAGGCCGCCGCCGCGCCCGCGGTGTCCAGCGCCACCGCGGCCACGCCGCCGCTCTCCGCCGGTCCGTGGCTGCGGCGCAGGGAGACCGCCTCTTCGATGGCCTCCAGGGTCAGCTCGTAGTCGTCGCCGGACTCGGGATCGGTGAACGAGAAGGTCGCCCCCTCCTCGAGCTTGACCGTGTGGCGCAGGGGCCGGGTGGCCCCGTGGCCCATGTCGTCGGGCCCGGGATCGGAGTAGGCCAGCGCCTCGATCACCAGGTCTTCGTGGTAGAGGGTCTCGAAGTCGTCGAGCCGGACGGTGAATCCCAGGGGCTGCTGGCCTCCCTCGACGAGCATGGTCGAGGCGTCCCCCCCCACCTCCAGCGGCAGCATCCCGCGGCTGCCGCTGAACGCCCCCGCCGTGGCGCCGAGGACCACCAGCACCAGCCCCAGGTGGGAGGCGTGGAAGCCCACGTTGCGCACCGCCGGTTTCCGTCGCACCACCGCGCCCGCCAGCAGGTTCGCGGCCAGCAGGTAGAACAACCCGGCGAACCACCACGCTCGGTACAGATCGATCAGCCCCAGTGCCGCGGCGAACCGGTAGAGCACGGTGAAGGGAGCCGGGTGGGCGGCCGCCAGTTCCCGGGCGGCGGCCTCGCTGGCGGCCGCGGCCCGGCCCTTGACCAGGGCCGCACGTTTTTCGTCGGCCGCGTCCTCGCCGAACACCGTCGCCACCCGCTGCAGGTGTTCGGACTGGTCCGGCGCCAGCTCGTCGTCGCCGGGGAACGGGTGGGAGATCTTGTACGCCAGGTGGGCCCAGGCGAACTGGGCGGTCTGCCGGAACTCCGCTTCGTTGGCGCCGGCCAGCTGGGAGCGCTGGACGGTCAGGGTCCCCAGGATGCACGAGATCGACAGGGCGGCCAGCAGGACCACCGCCGTGCGCACGGAACGCAGCACATCCAGTCGGAAACCCACCATCCCCGCCCCGGCCAAGCCGAAGACCAGCACCCCGGCGAGCGGATACTCGCCAGCGAAGGTCTGGGCGGCGTGGAACAGCACCAGGCAGACGCCGATCGCCTGCAGGATGCGGGGCACCGCGGCCCTCGGCGGCGACGGGCTCGGAGTCTCGGAGGTTTCGCTCACTCAGCCTTCGCCAGCGACGGACGTCGACCCTTCGTGGCATCCGCCGCACTCCATGGGCGGCGTCTTGCCCTTCGGGGGCTCCGAGTGACAGCCCTGGCAGCTGTCGTGATACGCGGTCTGCAGGTCACTGACCTGCCCCTCGCCCGCCAGGGTGTGGCACTGGTTGCACGGCGGCGTACCCTCCTCGGCCATGTTGTGGTGGCAGCGCAGGCAGGGCATGGACCGTTCGAGGGCGTGGGCCTTGTGGTTCAGCGTCACCACGCCTTCGTCGGCACCCTTGGTCTTGAGCAACATCTTGTCCGCCATCTCGGCGGCCGCGCACAGCAGGCCGAGGGCGACGATCAACAGCGGGAGCGCGAGTCGGTGATCGCGGCGCATCACTTCTCCTGACGTCCACGGGGCAAGACAACTTCACCGGTCTCGCCCGGATCCCCCATCCACTCCTTGGGGGCGTCGCTGATCTCGATGCCCATCGCGTCGGCCACGGCCGCGTCGAAGGCGGTCGTCACCCGGCGTAGCAGCATCTTCTTGTCGCGGAATGGCAGGAACGCGCTCTTGAATCCGTTGATCATCACCCAGCGCAGCTCCTGGAGAGTGAGATTCCATTGCCGGGCGGCGATCAGATACTCCCGGGTGACGGTGGTGTCGGTCACCAGTCGGTTGTCGGTGTTCAGCGTCACCCGCAGTCCCAGGTCCAGGTAGAACTTGAAGGGATGGCGGTCCAGGCTGCGGGCGCTGCCGGTCTGGACGTTGGACGAGACGCACATCTCCAGCGGGATACGGTGGTCGTTGACGTAGTTGAGAAGGTCGCCGTCTTCGCGCAGCCGCACCCCGTGGCCGATCCGGTGGGCCCCGCAATAGTGGACCGCTTGCGCCACCGACTCTGGACCATAGGCCTCGCCTGCGTGCAGGGTGCAATTGATGTTGTTGTTGAGGATCAGATAGAAGGCCTGCCGGTGGTGCTTGGCCGGATAGTCCTCCTCCGCGCCCGCCAGGTCGAAGCCGACCACCCCGCGATTCTTGAACGCCACCGCCAGCTCGGCCAGCTGCAGGCTGCTCTCCGGTGAGATGTTGCGCATGCCGCAGAGGATCACGCCGGTGAGGATGTCGTACTTGCGCTCGGCCTGGGTCAGCCCGTCGAGCACGGCCTGAACCACCTGGTCTCGCCGCAGCCCCTGCTCCGTGTGCAGGATCGGGGAGTAGCGCACCTCCATGTAGGCTACGTTCTCGCGGGCCGCGTCCTCGGCCAGCTCGAAGGCTACCCTCCGCAGGGCGTCATAGGTCTGCAGCACGGCGATGGTGTGCTCGAAGGGGCGTAGGTACTCGACCAGATCGGTGCGGATCTCGCCCAGGCGCAGGGCGCGCTTGAGATCCTCGGGCTGGTCGGCGGGCAGCTCCAGGCCCGCGCCAGCGGCCAGCTCGATCATCGTCTCGATGCGCAGCGAACCATCCAGGTGCACGTGCAGGTCGGCCTTGGGAATGGCCTCCAGCAGGTCGTGGTCGACGGTCAGCTTGGGCATCACTTTGCTCCGGTCGACCATCCTAGCTCCGCTGTCCCGTTCTTCGAAACATTTTGACTAGCTCCCACCGACCGCCATCGCCCGCTGCCAGTGGCGGGCCACCTGTGCCGGGGTCGCGAACCAGACGTCGTTCAGATCGGCCAGCTCGCCCAGCAGCGCACCCAGCAGGTCGCGCTGGACCCGGCGTCCACCCACGTCGGGCTCCAGACGGACCGCCAGGGTGGCGACCCCCCGGCGATCGCGGATCGCCAGTGCCTTGCGCCGCAACAGATCCAGGAAGTCCAGCCCCTCGTAGCCCTGGGAGAGCAGGGAGTCATCCGGGGGCAGGGTCAGCGGTATCTCCATCATCGGCGGGATGGCGAAAGGTGTGGTCAACGCACAGCCGCGCACCGCATCGGTGGCGGGGTCACGGGCGGTGTCCGGGATGCTGCTGTCGTAGGCGAACCGTTCGGCCAGGGCCTCCAGCAGCGGCCGCGTGACCCGCGACGAGCGGTGCCGGTAGCCCACGATCCGGTGGCGATCGATCAACGGCTGGATCCGGTCCAGCGCCCGGCGGATGCGGCCGGGGCGAGCGTGAGCCAGATTGGCCCCGAGGGACAGCCCCAGCAAGCCCACTTCGCCGCCGCCAGCGCTCACCTCACCGACCAGCTCGTGATCCCAGATCTCACGCTTCGTGCCGATGAAGAAGGCCGGCGGCACACCCCGGGAGACCGCATCCTCCAGGGCCGTGCCGACCAGTCGCATCCCGTCGGGGCTGGCCACCTCGAGGGTCAGGCAGAGCGCGTATCGCTTGCCGCCGGGCCAGGGCGGGTCCAGCAGGCCGCCGGCCGGCCCGCGGCGCTCCTCGACCAGGCCCTCGAACAGGTCGCGGCGGTAACGGTCGACCCGGGCCTCGTCGGGCCAGCGAAGTCCACAGTCGTCCGCCCGCTCCTCCGGGCCTGGTCCACGCTCGAAGAAGCGGCGCAAGGAGGCGCCGGCTCGCAGCAGATCCCGCCGGGCACGGCCGAGGCGCGGCTGGTCCGGCGGCAGGTAATGTCGCTCCAGCAGCAGCCGCAAGACCAGGTGGGGGTTGCCGGGCAGCAGCAGGGTCCTGTCCGGGGCCTCGGTTACCGCGGCCATCGGGTCGTTGCGGAAGAACGCCAGGCAGTCGCCCAGATCCTGGGGCGAGCGGGTCAGGCCCGAAAAACGTACGGGCTGCCCGGCGATCTCGTCCAGCGCCGCGAAGAACGCCGGCTCGTCCTGGTCCCAGGCGGCCAGGTAGCGCAGGTACGGGTGGGGAATGTCGGCGCTCATGGGGCGGACGGACACAGCTCCGCGACCACACAGCGGCCGCACTCTGGTTTGCGAGCGTGGCAGCAGCGTCGGCCGTGCCAGATCAGTAGATGGTGCCCCCGCGACCAGCGATCCCGGTCGATGCGGGCGGTCAAATCTGCCTCCACCTTCGTCGGATCCTTCTCGGCGCTCAGCATCATTCGCCGGGCCAGCCGGCCCACGTGGGTGTCGACGGCGAAGGCCGGCTCGCCGAAGGCGTTGGACAGGATCACGTTGGCCGATTTGCGGCCGATTCCTGGCAGGGACATCAACGCGGCCCGGTCCCGGGGCAACTGGCCGTCGAAGCGCTCGAGCAGGGCCTGGCTGCTGCCGATGATGCTGCGGGTCTTGGAGCGCCCCAGGCCGCAGGAGCGGATCTCGTCCTCGAGTTCGGCCGGGTCGGCGTCGGCGAAGGACTCCAGGTCTGGATAGCGGGCGAACAATCCGGGGGTGACGAGGTTGACCCGCGCGTCGGTGCACTGGGCCGACAGGATCACCGCCACCATCAGTTGCACCGGGTCGATGTGGTCCAGCTGGATCCCCGCTTGTGGGTACTCTCGCTCCAGCCCGTCGAGGATCGCCGCCGCCCGCCGCCGCTCGGCGGCCGGGGGCTGGCGGAGGGCTCTGGAGGCGCGTGGCATCGGCCGCATGATCCGCCTTTCACGCGCACGGGGCAAGGAGGGGCGGCGGTCCGGCGGCCGGGGGGCTAGGATGGCGGGCATGAGTGGTGACGTGCGACGCAAGCCCCCTTGGCTGCGGGTCAAGGTACCCGGCGGGGGCGCCCACGGCCGGATCCTGGCCCGACGCAAGGCCCGGGGACTGGCCACGGTCTGCGAGGAGGCCCTGTGCCCCAACCGGGCCGAATGCTGGGAGTGCGGCACCGCCACGTTCATGGTCATGGGCGCAACCTGTACCCGCGGATGCCGCTTCTGTGCCGTCAGCTCCGGCGCCGCCGGCCAGCCCCTGGATCCGGACGAACCGGCCAAGCTCGCGGACACCGTTGCCGAGCTGCAGCTGCGCTACGCGGTCATCACCGGCGTGACTCGCGACGATCTCCCCGACGGGGGCGCGGCACACATCGCGGCCTGCGTCGGCGCCCTGCGCGCGCGGGTGGACGGGCTGCGCGTGGAGGTACTGATCCCGGACATGGGGGGCGATGGGGAGTCGCTCGCCACCGTGGCAGCCGCCGGTCCCGTGGTCCTGGGCCACAACATCGAGGTGGTCGAGCGGCTGACGCCCGCGATCCGCCACCCGCGGGCAGACTACCGCCGCTCACTGGACGTGTTGCGCACCTTCCGCGCATTGGCCGGCGAGCACCAGCTGGTCAAGAGCTCCCTGCTCGTCGGCCTGGGCGAGACCGACGAGGAGGTGGAGGAGACCCTCGCCGACCTGGTCGAAGCAGGCTGCCAGATGGTCGCCATCGGCCAGTACCTCCGACCCAGCCGCCGCCACCACCCGGTGGTCGAGTACAGGGAGCCGGCCTGGTTCGACGACCTGGGGCGCCGGGCCCGACGGATGGGGTTCGGCCATGTGGCGGCCGGGCCGCTGGTGCGCTCGAGCTACCGGGCATCCGAACTGTACGAGGCCTTGCCGAGCTAGTCTCCATCCCGAAATGCGGGATGGGAACGAGCTAGAACGCGCCACACTCGTCGGCGATGAGGAGGCCCTCGGCGAGGGACGTGCCGAGCTCGGCCTTCACCAGGCCGTCCTCCTCGTGGGAGATCAGGCGGACCCAGGCGTCGTCGCCGGTCAGCACCGCCACGTCCCCCGCCTGGCGGAAGTAGACCTCGGCGTGGCGGGCCTCGGCGTCGCCGGGGGCGGCGGCCGCGGTGCCCGGGTAGAGGCCTTCCCAACCCTGGGTGGCGCCCCGTTCGGCGAGGATCCAGATCGACTCGCCGGGGTCGTGGTTTCCCTCGAGGGTGGCGCCGATGTCGCTGCACTCGGTCTTCAGCTGGGCCACCAACAACCAACCTTCGATCACGGCGCCCCCGTCCCGATGGCCGAACAGCACCGAGCGGACCGGTTTGGGCACACCGTCACCGACCAGCCCGCTGCCTGTGCAGCCGGCGAGCATGCCCATCGCGAGGAGCGGGGAGAGCCAGCGGAGCAGGCGGTCCACGGTCAGGTCCCCGGCCGCTCGATGGTCGCGCAGACCTCGGCCACGAAGGGGCCGCCGAGCACGCCCAGGTCGATGCGGGCGTCGGCCTCGCCTGCGTCCTCGTAGCCCTCCAGCAGCACGTAGCCGCCCTCCTCGGAGAGGATGATCTCGCCATCGAAGAACACCGCCGACGTGGAGGCGCGGTTCATGCCCATGTCGTCCAGAGCCAGGGTCTCCGACGTGGCGCCGGGATAGAGGCCGTCCCAGGTCAGCGATGCCTCTCGCCGCAACACGGACAGGCTGTGCCGACCCGTCAGCCAGCTGTCGTAGGCCGACGAGAGGTCACCCTCGTCCTCGTATTCCACCAGCTGGTTGCAGTCGTAGCTTTCGCCGGACAGCAGCAGCAGGGCCTCGATCCGGGTCTCCCGGTCGATGGGAAGCAGCAGCGCCGAGGACAGCTCCTCGGGGGCGGCTGGCCCGGTGATCCCCTCTTCCTCGGTGCAGCCCACGGCAAGGCCGGCCAGCATCAGGGCGATGACGATGCGGTTCACGGTGTCCCTCCTGCGGCCTCGAGGGCCTCCTTCGCCCGCTGCGCTCGGCCCGGCGGAGCCTTGTACTGCCGGGCCGGCGGCGGCGATACCCGCACCCCGACCAGCCGAAGCTGGCGCATCACCGCCAGCCACAGCAGCAGCACACCGATCAGGCCCACGGGGAAGGTGGTCACCTGCAGCACGCTGCGTCCCAGCAACAGCAGCCGGTCGGTGGGCGTGATCTCGACCACGTCGATCTGGGCCATGACCGGCAGGTTGCCGGTGAACCAGGCCGACGTGGGGGTGAACGACAGCCGGATCGCCTCGTTCGTCGAGGAGACGTGGACGTTGCGATCCATCTCGTAGGTCTCGTACTTCGTGCTGCCCTCGCGCCGGGTCCGTACCACGTCGTTGCCGAAATAGATGTAGGCGTAGGTCAGGTAGCGGCTCTGGCTGCCAGTGCCCTTGTAGGCATTGACGTCGAACTGGCAGTAGTCGCCCGAGTTGCCGTCGCGTTCCTCGGCGGTCAGGTAGAAGTCGTAGCGAGCCCCAGACCGGTGTTGGAGCGGGAACTCGACGGTGCCCGAGGCAAGGTTGTTGAGATCGATGACCACGTCCTTGGTCACCACAGCGCCAGCCCGGGACGATGGCCGGATCACGAACGATGACGCCAGACAGGCGGCCGCCACCCCGATCAGGAGAACTCCGCAGACAGCCAGCAGCGCGGTGCGCTTGAATCCGCCCACGAGCGCGACCCTCGATCGCCGCGGGAGCGGCCTGGGACGGTCTGTTCGATCGGTCTTCGTTCTGGCCATCGATGCCCTCACGTCGGCTCGCTGTCCCGAAGGGTATACGACGAGGAGACCCGTCAGGGCCAGAGCCCGCCGGTCAGTCCGACCCGCCCGACTCCCCCACGCGCACGCGTGAATGCCCGCGCGGATCTGCTATTCTTCCGCGACCTCGCGCCCGGGGGGCTGCGGGGATCGCGGAGGCGATGGATGAGACGACGGGTCGTGATCACCGGGATGGGTCTGGTCATCCCCCACGGGCAGCAGGTGGATGCGGTGTGGAAGCGCATCGTGGCCGGCGAGAGCAACCTGCACCGGCTGCAGAAGTTCGATCCGGTGGACTTCCCCACCCAGATCGGTGGCGAGGTCCTCTACGAGGTCGACGCCCCGGATCAGGTCGGGCCCTACCCGGTGGATGGAGACGCGCTGGCGTTCACGGCGGGATCCGTGCGCTCGGCGGTCCAGGACGCGGGGCTGGAGCCTCCCGAGGACACGTCGCGGCGGGCGGTGGTGCTGGCCACGGGCATCGGCAAGGCCTCGTTGGAGAAATTCGGGCCGCCCACGTCGCGGTTCTACGCCGAGGACGAGGACGCCTGGAAGATGGACCTGCGGGAGTTCTTCTCCTTCATGCAGGAGCAGCCCGAGTCCAGCGAGCTGGACGGGTTCTACATGGACACCGCCCCGGGGATCGCGGCGGTGCTGACGGGAGCGGGCCAGGTCTATGACACGGCGTCGGCCTGCGCGTCGGGATCCCACGCCATCGCCGACGGGGCGCAGCTGATCCGTCGAGGAGAGGTGGACGTGACCCTGGTGGGCGGGGTGTGCACGGCGGTCAACCGGGCGATGGTGCCCGGCTTCTCGGTGCTGCAGGCCCTGAGCCAGCGCAACGACGAGCCGGAGAAGGCCAGCCGGCCCTTCGACGCCGGCCGCGACGGCTTCGTGATGAGCGAGGGCTCGGCGGTGATCGTGCTCGAGGACCTGGAGCACGCGCAGGCGCGGGGAGTCCGGATCCACGCCGAGGTGCTGGGCTTCGGCTACGCCACCGACTCCTACCGGCTGACGGATCCGGAACCCGGAGGCAACGGGATGGCGCTGGCGATGACGCGGGCGCTCACCGATGCGGGTGTCGAGCCCGCCGAGGTGACCTACGTCAATGCACATGGCACGTCCACGTCACGGAACGACGCGGCCGAGACCCTGGCGATGAAGAAGGCCTTCGGAGACCACGCCTACCAGCTGGCGGTGAGCTCCACCAAGTCGATGGTGGGGCACCTGATCCACGGGGCGGGTACCTGCGAGGCGATCTTCTGTGTGAAGGCGATGCAGGACGGCGTGCTACCGCCGACCATCAACTACGAGGAGCCGGATCCGGACTGCGACCTGGACTACATCCCCAACCAGGCGCGCCAGGCCGACGCCCGGACCGTGATGAACAACTCCTTCGGTTTCGGCGGCCAGAACGTGTCCCTGGTCCTGCGCCGGTGGGAGGGCTGAGCGATGCACGTACCGATCACCGGAGTGGGCGCAATCACCCCGTTCGGACTGGGCTTCGACGCCCTCTGGCAGGCAATGGTCGACGGGACCTGCGGGATCACCCCGCTGGCCGAGCCGCTGGACTTGCTGCGGCCGGGCTACGGTGGTCAGGTCTCGACCCGCTGGCCCGAGCTACGCCCCCTGCCCGGGGCCCGGGGCCACCGCCCGCTGACCATGACCCGCTATACCTACCTGGCCTGCGGAGGTATCGGCACCGCGCTTGCCAGCGCCGGGGTCGATCTTCAGGCGGACGCCGAGCGGCGGGGGCTCTACCTGGGCTCCTACTGCAACATGGACGCGATGCCCAAATACATCCGGCTGGCGCACATCATAGCCGACCGCAAGGCATGGGACGGCGAACCCCACCGGATCGACGACGAGCGGGTGATGCTAGGGCTCAAGCGCTTCACCGGTTTCGAGTTCCTCAAGCTGATGAACAACATGCCCACAGCCCACGGGGGCATCCAGGCCGCCTGCAAGGGGCCGTGCAACACCTTCCTGGGCTTCGCCGCCGCCGGGCTGCAGGCAGTCGGCCGCGCCGGCCGCGCCATCGAGGACGGCCAGGCCGACGGGATGGTGACCGGCGGCGTGGGGGCGTCAGTGGCCGACCAGGTGCTGCTGACCCGCGGCTTCCGCTTCATGCTCTCGTCGCCCGAGGCGGCTCCGGAGCAGGCCTGCCGCCCCTTCGACCGCGGCGCCACCGGCATCGTGCCCGGCGAGGCGGGCGGGTTCCTGATCCTCGGGCAGCCCGGTGCGGGCGGCATCCCGGCGGATGCCGAGGTGATCGGCGAACTGACGGGCTTCGCCACCGGCTTCGAGCCGCCAGCGACCCATCCGGGCACGCCAGCGGGGACCGGCGCGGCAATCTCCGCCGCCCGGCGGGCGCTGGACGAAGCGGGTGTGGAGCCGGATCTGGTGGTGCTCACCGGCTGGTCCTGGGCGCCGATGGACTCCCTGGAGGCCGCGGTCCACGCCGAGGTGCTGGGCGATCGCGCGGCCGAGGTGCCGGCGCTGGTGCTCGGCCCGACCCTGGGGTCGGTCGAGGCCGCTTCCGGCCCCCTGGGCGCGGCCGTGGCTCTGCGGGCGATGGCCGAGGGGGTCGTCCCGGCCTGGCCCAACCTGACCGACCCGATCCCCGGCTGGCGTGGACCCACCGACACCACGGCGCGTTCGGCGAAGATGAAGAACGCCCTGATCCTCTCCCTCTCCCCCGAAGGCAGCCATGCCGCCCTGGTGGTGGCGGCGAGCGCGTAGGAGAGAAGAGAAGAGAGAGCCTCTCTTCTTCTTGTTCTTCTTCTTGCCTGAAGATCCCGCTCAGCGCTGGCGGCGGCGGAGGAGGCTGGTGAGGAGGAGGGTGGCGAGCAGGGCGGCGTGGGGGCCGATGGCCGGGTCGATGTCCAGTCGGCAGCGCATGCCGTAGGGGCCGGCGCGCGGGTCGTAGCTGGCGTCGTCGTCGTCGTCGTCGCCCCCCTCGCACTCGTGATCGTAGCTGTCGGCGTGCTCGTCGCAGTCGTTGTCGATGCCGTCGTCGCAGATCTCGGGCAGCTCCGGGCTGCGGTCCGGGTTGTGGTCGTCACAGTCCCCGCCGCAGATCGGGACCCCGTCTCCGTCCTCGTCCGCCTCGGCCTCGAAGTCGTTCATGCAGTCCTGGTCGAAGCCGTCACCGCAGATGTCGTACGCGCCGGGGTAGAAGGTGTCGTCCGAGTCGTTGCAGTCGTAGGGATCGTCGCACTCCGAGAAGCCGTCGCCGTCATCGTCGAACTCCTTGGAGTCCTCGACGCCGTCGCAGTTGTTGTCCGGGATCCCGTCGCAGATCTCGGGAGCGCTGGGGTTGATGTCCGGGTTGCTGTCGTCGCAGTCGCCGCCCACGTGCCAGAAGTCGCCGTCGTCGTCGGGGCAATCCAACGGCCAGGTCCCCGAGGGGTCGGGTTCTCCGTCGGTCTCGCACCAGTAGTACCCCTGGTCGGTGCTCCAGCCGCACGAGGAATGGCCGACGCAGCTCAGTCGGCAGGTCACTCCCTCGTCGCACCAGAACACGAACACCGAGTTGCAGCAGCCTTCCCAGGTCAGCGATGGCTCGCAGTAGTCGGCGTAGATCTCGGCATTGGGCACGTCGCAGGGATCGGCGCCCGCAGGCGTGGCGCCGAACGCCACCGCAGCCAAGAGTCCCAGGAACGATTTGGTCAGGCGCATCAAGGCTCCCACGCGAACGGCACGACGGCCGTCTCGCCGGCCACGATCTTGACGGTCAGGAATTGCTCCTTGCCATCGGAGCTGCGGACCATCTTGATCCGGTGCTTGCCGGGCTTCAGCTCGATTCCCCGGGACGCGGTGACGAAGGTCGAACCCTTCTTGATTCCGTCCACGTAGACAGTGGCCGCCGGGTAGGCGTTGATCTTGAAGGTGCCGGTCTTCCCCGCAGCGCTCGCCTCCCCGTCATCTCGTTCCTCCTCCACCTCGGCCTCGGTCTCGGCTTCGGACGGGCTCTCCGCCGCGGCCTCCTCCCGCTCCCGACGCTCCCGCTCCTTGCGCTCCTCGCGCTCCTTGCGCGCCTGCTCGGCGGCGGCCTCTTCCTCCTGACGAATCCGATCGGCTTCGGCTTCGGCCGCTGCTGCTGCTGCCGCCGCTCCATCGTCGGGGTCCGGAGCGGGGGCTGCGGCGATCTCCCCGGCACCTCCGTCGGCAGCGTCGCCCCCCGCGGGTCCGTCTCCCCGCAGCAGGCGGCCGGCGGCAAACGCCAGCCCCACCAGCAACAGAACGACCAGCGGGATCGCCAGCAGGGGCGCGAGCAGCCAGCGCCTCCCGGGAAGGGAGGAGGCGACCATGTCGGTGGCGGCCTCCTCGACGGTGGTCTCGGCCGTGGCGGTGCTGGCCTGCGCGACCCCCCAGGAGCTGGCGGCCTGATCGGTGGGGACCAGCTTTCCGGTGGAGTCCTTCCTGTAGCCGGGCAGCTCGAAGAACGTGGCGGTCGACGGCGCACGCATGCCCGGCCCCAGCACGCGCTGGTGTGCGATCTCCTCGTGGCTGACCTGGACGTCGGGATCGTCGAGCAGGTTGGCCAGGAAGGTGGCCGGATCGGTCTCGTCCTCCAGGCGGCGACGGAGCACCCGCAGGGTCTCGATCAGTTCGTCGGTGGAGTCGTAGCGGTCCCGGGCAGCCGGCTGCCGCAGCTTGACGAAGACCTCGCCCAGCCCGGGGACCGATGCCTCCACGTCGTCAGCCCGGTAGTCGGCCGGGGTGTTGACCACTGTCATCAACTGGCTGGCCATCGAGTCGGCCTGGATCAACTGGTCGCCTGCCGCCAACTCGAACAGGATCGCGCCGAAGGCGAACAGGTCCGACGCGAAGGTGACCTTCTTGCCGTAGGCCTGCTCGGGGCTCATGTACGCGGCGGTGCCGCGGGTGACTCCGGTGGCGGTGCGCGGGCCCTGGGAGTTGATGGCCTTGGCGATGCCGAAGTCGAAGATCTTGGCCACGCCCTCGGTGGAGACCAGCACGTTGCCCGGCTTCAGATCACGGTGGACCATCTGCAGTGCGATGCCGTCGTCGTTGGTGAGCGAGTGGACATAGGCCAGGCCCCGGGCGATCTGCAAGAGCAGGTCGATGACCACCGCGGGCGGCAACGGCTCGCCCCGCTTGTTCGACATCCGCCGGAGGATGTCGAGGGTCCGGCCCTCGACCAGCTCCATGACCATGTAGTACTGGAGCTGCCCCTCGGCGTCGGGTTCGCTGCCCAGCTCGTAGACGTGCACCACGTTGGGGTGCTCGATCATCGCCGCCAAACGGGCTTCGTTCTTCAGCGACGAGACCACGTTCGGTGAGTTGTGGGTCAGGAAGGGGTGGATCCGCTTGATGGCCACCTTGGGGGTGTAGCCCTGGGTGCCCACGATCTCGGCCCGGTAGACCGTGGCAAAGCCTCCGGAGCCCAGCTCCTCGAGGAGGCGATATCGTCCCATGTTGCGCATCCAGCTCCCGAGCCCCGAATCCCTCGATCCTACTTCATATTCCCAGTACAAAGCTGATGGTGCCGCCGGCCTGGAACTCGACCTCCGGGATGCCCATCACACCGCCTTGTCCGCTGACCCGCAGCAGCAGGATCTTGGTCATCGGGATGTCGACCCCGATCTCCAGCCCGACCCCCATCGGCGCCCAGGTCGCCCCCGGTCGGTCGTCCATGCCGATGCGATAGGCCAGCCCGAACCACGGATGGACCTTGCCGCCGAAGCGGAGGCGGAGGCCGAGGTGGCCGACCGGCAGGATCACCGGATCTCGGTACCCCGTGACCGGGAAGCCCAGATCGACGCCTACGCCAATGCACAGAGAGCGGTAGAGCCTGAACGTGCCGTCGATGTTGGCGGTGGCGTAGGGGAAGGGGTGCAGGTAGAAGATGCCGCCGCCGAAGGCCACCCGAACGGTGTCGGTGGGAGGAGGTGGCAACTTGACCGACGGCGTGGTCCGATCCGGGCGCCGGTCGCCGGGGCTCGAGCCTCCCCCCACGTCGGGGTCATCGCCCAGCGCTAGCAGATCGAGCCACTCGGTGGTCCGCTCCCTTGCTTCCCATACCACTGCGCCGTCCGAACCGTCGTACAGCAACACGGACTGGACCCGTAGCGCGTCGGCGATGGTCTCGCTCAGCGAGGCGGCCACCCTTGCGACCTCGGGGTCACCGTCCGACAGGTGGGCGCGAATCCCCTCGGTGGTGGCGACGATTACCTCGTTGGCCAGCTGCTCGAGGAGCACCGAACGCCACGAACCGTCGGCCAGCTCCCACTGGAGGAGCCCCGCCCCCGCCCGGCCCAGGCGGATGCTGGCCTCCTTGCCGTCCAGCCGGGCCTCTGTACCCCGGGGCAGCAGCAGGGTCAGCGGCAGATAGTTCCCCGACTTCCGCGCCTTGCGCTGCTCGGCGAACAGCTCGTCGATCTCCGGCGGAAGGTTGGGATCGCCGTCCAGCTCGCTGTCGACGGACAGGGCCTGGCCCATGGAGGCAGACGCCCGTTCGAACTCGCCCAAGAAGGCCAGCGCCGCGCCGCGGTAGTAGTAGATCCGCGCCAGCTCCAGGGGCTGGATCGGCTCGTCGAGGCAGGGCAGATCGGCCAGCAGCGCATCCAGTCCGTCGACGGCGCCCTCGATGTCCATCGAGGCCATCTGCTGCATCGACTGGGCGACGACCACGTTGATCGCCGGCGGCCCGGGCTCGTCGCAAGCCTCGTTGACCGTGGCGCCAGCCGCGACCAGCGGTACCAGATCGCCCACGTAGGACCAGCTCAGCGGGACGGTGCCGCCGTGACCTTCGGGTAGCTCGTGGGGGAAGGGTTCGGGGTTACCCTCGGCGTCGGCGGCGGTGACCACGGCCATGCGTGCGGAGGCCCCCAGGGGAAGCCCCAGCAGGGCCACCGCCAGGCAGCAGGTGACGATTGGTCGTGTCCGCTCCGCCAAATCAGGATCCCTCGGAACCCGGGCGAGCCACAAGGCCACCCGGGCAACGCGCCGTTATACTCCGAACTGAGACGAATTCAAGGGAAACCGCGCGGTATTGGAACGGCGCGCTTGCGCGAAGCACGCGCGCACCCTCGCGCGAGGAGGGGCTCCGGTCACTCTTCGATGAGGGTCTCCGCCAGGTCCGGGGAGGCCTCGATCCTGCCGCCGACCGCTTGATAGAGCACCGGCACCAGCACCAGGCTGACCGCCGTCGAGACCAGCAGGCCGCCCACCACGACCCGCGCCAGCGGGGCCTGCAATTCGCCGCCCTCGCCCACGCCGATCGCCACCGGCAGCAGCGCCAGCACGGTGGTCAGGGTGGTCATGAGGATCGGCCGCAGGCGCAGCCGGGCGCCCACCAGCAGGGCTTCGCGCCGCCCCATCCCCTCGTCGCGCCGCAGGCGATTGACCAGATCGACCATCACGATCGCGTTGTTGACCACGATCCCCGCCAGCACGATCAGACCCAGGTACGAATACACGTTGAAGGTGGTGCCGGTGAGGAGCAGCGCCAGGACGGCGCCCACGCCAGCGAAGGGCACCGATCCCATGATCACCAGCGGGTGGCGCAGGGATTCGAACTGGGCCGCCATCACCATGTAGACCAGGGCCAGCGCCAGCAGCAGCCCGACCCCCATCTGGGCGAAGGTTCCCTGCTGCTGCTCGGATTCACCGGCGATGACCACGTCGAAGCCGTCGGCTTGCGGAATGGCTTGCAGCTCGGGCCGCAGCCGTTCGATCACGTCGCTGAGGGAGCCTCCCTCGAAGCCCGCCGACACCGTAACCACCCGCATCTGGTCCTTGCGCTCGATGGCCAGCGGCCCCTCCTGGCGGTCGAGGCGCACCAATCGGCCCAGGTAGGCCACCTCGCCGCTGGGGGAGACCACAGGCAGGTCGGGTAGCTGGTCCACCCGGCGGCGGTCCGACTCGGGGAGCCGCACCCGCACCGAGTACTCCTCGCCATCCTTGAGCACGCGGGTCGCCTCGGTCCCCAGCACGTAGGTCTGGACGGTTTCGCGTACCGCAGCGGATGTCAGGCCCATCGCTTGGGCCTTGTCCCGCTCGACGGTCATCCGCAGCTCGGGCAGTCCATCTTCGCGGGACGCGCGCACGTCCGTGACCCCCTCGGCCTCCTCCATCACCCGCATCACCGCGGCCGTCAGTCGATCCGCCTCCTCCAGGTCGTGACCGCGGATCTCGACCTCGAGCCGCTCGCCGCCGCCGCGCAGGTAGCGGAACAGCCAGAACCCCTCGGCGGCGCGGATACGCGGGCGAAGATCCGGGATCTGCGCCATCGGGGCGCGCAGTGCGGTGGCCACCTCCTCGGACGAGCGTAACCGTTCGTCGTCCAGCCGCAGCTGCAGGCGGAAGCTGTTGGCCCCGGCACTGGACCACCAACCCCCTGCGCCGGCCACCGCGAGCAGGTCCTCGAGCTCCGGCACCTCGGCCAGTACGATGTCCTCGGCCTGGCGCAGGACCTCCAGGGTGCTCTCCAGCGGTGTCCCGGCCGGCATCTTGCCCGACACCGACACCACCCCTTCATCCCCCATCGGCATCAGCTCGCGGCCGATGCCGCGTGACGCGGCGATGCTGCCCGCCAGCACCAGCAGCGCGATCAGTGTGGTCAGCCACGGATGGGCCAGTGAACCGGACAGCAGGCGCCCGTACACGGACTCGATGCCCGCCATCAACGCCCCGGACATCCGCGCCCAGAGAGGTTGTTGCTCCACCGGCCGTGGTGTGGGTAGCCGCGCGGCGAGCACGGGGACCAGGGTCAACGCCACCGCCAGCGCACACAGCAGGGCAAAGGAGACCACCATCGCCAGCGCGCCGAAGAACACCCGGGCGAACCCCTCGACGAACAGCACGGGCACGAACACTGCCAGGGTGGTCACGGTGCCCGCGATGACCGGCGCCCGGACCTCGTCGGTGCCGCGGGCCGCCGCCTCGAACGGCGACAGCCCCTTCTCCCGGCAGCGCACGATGTTCTCGAGGATCACGATCGCACCGTCGACCAGCATCCCCAGCCCCAGCGCCAGCCCGCCGAAGGTGATCAGATTCAGCGTGTGGCCAGCCAGGTCCATCAGCGTGAAGGTGGCCATCACCGAGATCGGGATGCTGACCGCCACCACCAGGGTCGACCGCACGTCCCGCAGGAAGAACAGGAGCACCAGCACCGCCAGGATCGCGCCAATTCCGACCCCGAACTCCACGTTTCGCACCGAGTCGCTGATGTAGGTCGACGAGTCGACGATCACCTGCAGCCGCACGTCCGGATAGTCGGCCTCCAGCCGCTCGATCGCCCGCCGGGCACCCTCGGCCACCGCCACGGTGTTGGCGCCGGCCTGCTTCGCCACCGCCAGCCGGATGCCGTCGCGACCGTTGGCCCGGACGTAGGATCTGGGCTCCTCGAAGCCGTCGCGCACCCGGGCGACGTCACCCACGGTCACCGGTGTGCCGTTGCGCCACGCGACCACGACACGCGCGATGTCCTCCGCGCCGGAGAACCTCCCTGGATTGCGGACCAGCAGCTCGCGTCCGCCCTCGAGCACGTCGCCGCCGGGGACGTCCTGGTTCTCCCGGGCCAGCGCCTCGATCACCATCGTCGGGCCGATGCGCATCTCGGTGAGCTTGCCCGCGTCGAGCTCGACCTGGTACTCGCGCCGCTGGCCACCGCGCACGTCGACCCGAGCCACCCCGGTCACCTGCTCCAGCCGGACCTGGACCACCTCCTCGGCGAAGGCCCGCATCTCCTTGGGAGGCCGGTCCCCCTCCAGCGACAGGTACATCACCGGCGTCGCGGAGATGTCGAATTTGTAGACCACCGGGACGTCCGCGTCCTCGGGTAGGCGGCCGCGGACCCGCTCCACGTTGGCCCGGACGTCGTTCATCGCGGTATCCAGCGACGAGCCCCAGGGGAAGCGCAGCGATACCTGCGACCGCCCCTCGGACGAGCGGGCCTCCAGCTCCGACACCCCTTCGATGGTCGCCACCGACTGCTCGATGGGCCGGGTGATCAGGCTCTCCATCTCCTCGGGGGCCACGTCGGAGTAGGACGTGACCACCGAGATCGATGGGAAGTCGATGGCCGGCATCAGGTCGACGGGGAGGCGGGAGAGGCTGACCGCCCCGGTGGAGATCAGGGCGATGGCGGCCATCGCGACCGCCACCGGGTGGCGGATGGCGAAGCGGGTCAAGGGGAGGTCTCCGCCTTGGCCTCGGCCTCGGTCTCGGTCTCGGCCTCGGCCTCGGTCTCGGCCTCGGTCTCGGTCTCGGCCTCGGTCTCGGTCTCGGCCTTGGCCTCGGTCACGGAAGAGCGAGGCAAGGGAGCCGCCCCCAGGATCTCGACCTTCGCCCCATCCTTGAGCAGGTGCTGCCCGCCCACGACGACGGCGTCCCCGGTCGCCAACCCCTCGATCACCTCGGTCTGGCCCTGCTGGGTGGTGCCGATCACCACCGGTCGCAGCGACGCCTTGGACTCCCGGACCACGAACACCGCGTCACCTTCGCCTTCGGGGTGATCGATCACCGCCTCGGCCGGGATCATCAGTGCGCCCTCGACCCGGGGCAGGTCCACGGTCAGCCGGGCGAACATCCCCGGCATCAGCCGGCCCGAATCGTCCTCGACAGTGGCCTCTACCACCACGGTGCCGCTCTCGGGGTCCACGGCCGGTGAGACGCCGGCGATGGTGCCGGTGAAACCTTCGGCCGGGTAGGCGTCCACGTCGATGGCCACCGGAGTGCCGGTCTCTAGCTGGACCGCGGCGTAGTCGGGAACCTGGATCCGCGCCCGCAGCGGCCCGCGACCCACCAGCCGGATCACGGCCGCCCCCGCGGGCACGGTATCCCCGGCCTCGTGGTAGCGGTCCGCCACCTGGCCATCGAAGGGGGCCACCAGCCGGGTCTCGGCCTCCTGTAGCAGCAGGCTCTCGAGCCGGGCCCGGGCCTGTTCCATCTGGGCCACCGCCGAGTCCAGCCCGGCCTGGGCACCCGCGGCGGCGGTGCGGGCATCGTCCAGCTGCTGGGTGGTGACCAGCTGATCGGCGGCCAGGGTCTCGATGCGGGCCAGGTCCCGGTCGGCGCGCTCGGCATCCAGCCGCGCTTGCCGCAAGGTGGCGTCCGCCAGATCCAGCCCAGCGGCGGCCTCCTGGCGGTATCGCTTGACCTCCCGGTCATCCATCGCGGCCATCAGCTGTCCGGCGTGGACCTCGTCGCCCACCTGGACGCCCACGTAGATCAACCGCCCGCCAAACTGGGTGGCGACCTCGACGTCCTGGTCGGTCAGCAGGGTGCCGGTGCGTTCCAGGCTGCGGGTCAGGGACCGCAGCTGGACCGGCTCGATTCGCACAGCCACCGGCCGCCGTTCGCTGCCGCCGACTCCGCCCAGGGCCGCATCCGCGTCGCCGCCGCAGCCGAAGGCGCCGAGGGGCAGGAGCGCCAGGGTCACCATCGCCAGCAGGCTGCGGGTCCCGGTGGTGGTCATCGTGCCCTCGCTCCGTACGTCGTCAGCGGATCCAGACCCAGCGACTCGACCAGATCCACCTCGGCCAGGTCACGAGCCAGGCGAGCGCCCACCAGTTCGGCGGCGGCCGCGTCGCGCTCGGTCTTCAGGGTGGTCACCTCGAGCCCGGTGGCCAGCCCCTCCTGATACAGTCGCAGCCCAGCGCCCAGGTTGGCCTGCGCCAGCACGTCGATCTCGAAGGCGACCTGCAGGTTGGCCTCGGCGGCCCGAAGCGCCAGCTCGGCGGAGCGGACCAGGGCCTCGACCTCGCGCTCCAGCCGCGCCTGCTCCAGCTGGGCCTGGCGCTGCGAAGCTCGGGCGGCCCGGATATCGGCGGCGGGGCCGATGGTGCCCGGCAGCTCCCACTCCAGCTGCAGCCCCAGCGACCAGCGCTCGGCGGGCAGCTCGTCGCGCAGGTCCTGGCGGTCGTAGATCGTGTACTGCCACGAGAAGCCCAGCCGCAGCTCGGGGCTCAGGCCCAGTCCGGCGGCCTGCGCGGCGGAGTGCGCAGCAGCAGCGGTCCAGTCGGCAGCCCGGATGTCCGGGCGGTCTTCCCGGGCTTGCTCGACCCGGTCGTCCGTGCTCGCTCCTGGCATCTCCGGCCGGACCGGCACGGTCAGCGTGTAGGCGGACAGGGGCAGGTGAGCGGCGTATGCCAGCCCCAGGTCGGCCTGTTCGGCGGTGAAGCGAGCCTGCTCGACAGCACCGTCGGCGGTGATGCGATCGGCGCGTGCGCGTTCGACCCCGACCCGGGTCTCTGTACCCGCGGCCAGCCGGCTCTCTGCGGCGGCTTCCAGGGTCAGGGCCGAGTCGGCCGATGCCCGCGAGACCTCCACTGCCGAGTGGGCCGAGAGCGCGAGGTAGTAGGAGCGAACCACGCCGTAGAGCACCTGCTGGCGAGAGGCCTCCAGGTTGCGGACCTCGGCCTTCTCGGCGCGGCCGGCGGCCACCAGGCTGCCGATGGCCGACGGCGCGAGCAGCGGCGCGGACACGTCCAGAGTCGGACGCCAGACCTTGTAGGTCGCCAGCGGATAGCCGATGCCAGCTCGAAGGAACATCATCTCGTCGCCGGACTCGATGCGAGACAGGCCCACACCCGGCGTCGGCAGCAGGGCCGACAGGGCGGCCGCGGTGTCCGCGCGGATCACCTCGAGATCCAGCTCGGCCTGACCAATCTGCTCGTCCGCGTCGTCGCTGGCCTGGAGCGCCTCGGCGAGGGTCAGCGGTACCGCGTCATCCTCCCCGCCGCGGGCCTGCATGGCTCCGCCGGCCAGGCAGGCGCTGGCGAGCAGCATCGGCAGCAGTCGGCGGGCGCGCATCGGGGTCTCAGCGTCCCTGGGGCCGGCGCCCCCAGTCGGTGCGCTTGGCGAAGTCGAACAGGTTGGCGAAGTACTCGTCCACCCGCGGCGGACGCAGGTCGGTGCCCGCCAGCGCCTCCAGGGTGGGCGTGTTGTCGAAGAAGGGGTTCTGGGACATGTACGGCAGGTACTGGATCCCCTGGCCGATGATGGCCCGCTGGGACGCCGAGAGGCGGTTGTACATCTCGATCCGGTATTCGTCGGTGAACTCCTCCGGGCGGATGATCTCGGGCAGCGGCTGGTCGAAGTGATGGGCGGCCAGCTTCATCATCTCGCCGTTGGTGGAGCAGCCATCGACCCCGGCGGCCAGTGGGTAGCAGTTCCCGGCGCAGTCATCCTGGTCGAGGATGTGCAACATCGCGTCGCAGACGAAGTTGATCGGAACCACGTCGGCGGGAGCGTCCGGGTTGCCGATGAAGAACGGCCACCAGCCGCGGGCGTAGACCCGCACCGGCCAGTAGATGACGTTGAAGCTGGAGGTCTCTCCGGTGCGGCTGTCGCCGACGATGATCGACGGTCGGAAGATGGCGATCGACAGCCGGTCCATGTGCGCACGCACCAGCTTCTCGCTCTCGAGCTTGGTCTGCTCGTAGCTGTTGCGAAAGCCCTGCCCCACGTCCAGCTCTTCGGCCTTGACCACGTCGGTTCGATCGCCGGCCACGTAGCAGGTGCCCACGTATGCGAAGCGTTCCAGCCCGCCCAACTCGGCAGCCCGCAGCGCGAGGTCCAGCATCCGCGTGGTGCCGTCGACGTTGTGCTTGCGGGCCTCGTCCAGCTTGAGGTCGAACCGCACGGAGGCGGCGGAGTGGACGATCCGCGAGGCGGCGGCCGCGACGCGGTCCCAGGTCGCGTCGTCCAGTCCCAGCTGCTCGGCGTGCAGCTCACCGCGCACGGCCTCGAAGCGGGCGTCGAAGCCCTCGGGGACCTCGCCGCCGTACAGGTCGGTCAGGACCTTGGTCCGACGGCCCTCGACGGCCTCGTCGTCCCGACCCCGGACCAGGCCGATCACCCGGTCGTCGCTGCGATTGAGGATCCGTTTGAGCAGCTCCCGGCCGACGAAGCCGGTCACTCCCGTGATGAACCACGTGCGCGTCGTCATCTCAGAGCCCCTCGTCCTGACCCGTGTCGCGCAGCCAGTCTTCGAAGTTGATGCCCAGGGTGATTCCACCGTCGGCGACGATGGTCTGACCCACGATCCAGCGGGCCTTGTCCGAGCAGAGGAAGGCCACCACCGAGGAGATGTCCTCGGGCTGGCCGATGCGGCCCTGGGTGGTCTTGCACTCGGCAAAACGGTGGACCGCCTCGGGCTTGCGGAACCACTGGATCGCCCGGGTGTCCACCGGTCCGGCGGAGACCGCGTTGACCGCGATCCCGTCGGGGGTGAACTCGTTGGCCAGGTAACGCACCAGCGACTCGAGCGCCGCTTTGGACGACCCCACCGCGGCGTACTCCTGGAACGCCACGAAGGCGCCGATGGAGCTGAGCGCGACGATGCAGCCGCCGCTCTCCTTGAGCATCGGATGGGCGGCGCGGGCACAGAGCATCACCGACCGCACGTTGATCTCGTAGGTGGCGTCCCACGAGTACAGGCCCATCCGCTCGATGCGGCCCATGGTGCCGAAGGCCGCCGACAGCACCAGGATGTCCAACTTGCCGGCCTCTTCGGCGATCTGCTTGAACATCGCGGTGATCGACTTGGGGTCCCGCAGGTCGCCAGCCACGGTCCATACCTGGCAGCCGTATTGCTCGTGGAGTGCGGCCGCAGCCTGCTCGGCGTTGGTCTCGTCCTTCTTGTAGCCCAGGATCAGATCCGCGCCCTGCTCGGCGAGGGCGTGGGAGACGGCCAGGCCGATCCCCCGCGCACCGCCGGTGATGAAGGCGATCCGTCCACTGAACTCCTGTGCGATCTCGCTCACGGTCTCCCTTTCGTTCGTTCGCGCCTCTCACCCGAGTCCCGGACCCGGGGGGAGCGATCTAAGGCGCCTGCGGAGCGATTGTCAATGATGGCGCGCCCGTGCGCGAGAGCGGGTGCGCCGGTCAATCCCCCAGGAAGACGCGGCTGGGATCGAAGGCTCGCAGCTAGCGCAACTCCGCGGGATCGGGGTCGGCAAAGGGGGCCAGGTCATCGGCGACCGCCAGCGGCCAGCCGAAGATGGCGCGGGCCCGGGCCACGGCGTCTGTCAGCAGGTGCCGGGATCCGGGGACGGCGGTCAGCACCAGCTCGTGCTCGTCAGGGTACTTGGTCAGCACGCCCGCGTCGGTCGCCAGGGCCCGGACGCGGTGTCCGGTGAAGGTGCGGTAGGGGACCCGCTCCACCACCCGCAGCGGGTCCGCGGGGCAGGTCAGCACCACCTCGCTGGCCGCCGAGGCGACGTCGTTGGCGCCGCCCGACCCGACCAGGAGCAGGATCGGGGGCACGGCGGTGGAGTTCGCGTTGCCCAGGCGGTCCACCTGTCCCGCCCCCAGGCTGCCGATGCTGCGGGCGCCCGCTCCGCCCACCTCGACGCCGAGCGTGTGCTGGGTGTCCGACAGGGTGGTGCAGGTGGGCGATTGGCGAAGTTGAACAGGAACGGATTGGCCGGCCGGGGGGTGTAGCCGAGCATGCC